>CAXXFJ010000045.1:0-225900 GCA_963677415.2 Bacteroidales bacterium
TGATCAATAATGTAGTTACCTTTGATGTATGCGGTGGTAGTCCTGTCGGTGTAAATCAATCAGCATCTCTTAACGGACCTCAGGTAGTGGTGGCTGATGGACAGATTAGCGTGAGCGGACTGGAGGGCGGTGAATGGCTATACCTCTACACGGTTGACGGGCAAATACTGGAACAAATCAGAGCGACCTCATCCAGCATCACGTTGTCGCAACAAACTTCCGGATTGTATCTATTGAAGATAATAGGCAAAGAGGGTTCTTGTTCGCAAGTGATAGGTCTGAAATAAAATAAGAATAGACTTCTTTATAGTGTGAGAAGGGACTGCCACGCAATGGAGGCAATCCCTTCGTTTAATATATTCAGCATTGCACTTATTTCTTCAGATAACGGTTGAGGATCGGGATCTCTTTCAGAGGAAGATCGTGTTTGATTGTGTATGCGATAAAGAGGATTATCAGGAAAGAACGGAAGCCCAGTCGTAGCACGATGTTGTCAATAGGGGCATACATGCCAATGACAAAGAGAAGAGCTGTGACTAAAGTATAGCTTCCAGCGCTTTTTATGTTGTATTGAATCGGATAGCGTTTTTGTCCGATCATGTAGGAGGCGAGCATCATGACCAGATAGGAGATGAAGATGGCCCATGCACAGGCAGTGTAGCCATAGGTCGGAACAAACAGAGTGTTGATCGAGACGATGAACGCGAATCCAAGGAGTGAGAACCAAGCGCCCCAACGAGTCTCGTCATTGAGCTTATACCATAAAGATAGGTTGAAAAAGATGCCCATGAAGATGGTTCCAGCCATTACGATTGGCACGATAGCCAACCCTTCCCAATAGGTCTCCTTGATCAGATATTTCAATAAATCCAGATAAAAACTGACAGACAGGAAGAGGAAGAGCGACACGATGATAAAGTATTTCATTGCTTCAGCATAGGAACTGTTGCTATTCTTCCCATCTTGCTTGTGCCGGCCAAAGATGAACGGTTCGTAGGCATAACGGAAAGCTTGCGTAAACATAGTCAGGACGACAGCAATCTTAACAGAGGTTCCATAGATGCCTAATTGTCCCATCGGATCATTGGATGGATCAATCAGATAGGGCATCATCATCTTGTCAAACGACTGATTCATGATTCCGGCAATACCCAATAATAGTAATGGGAGGGAATAGCTCAACATTCGTTTTAAAAAGATTGAAATCAAACGTATAGCGGAAACCTGTAAAGTGAGGTACCAGAAAAAGTGTCTGTAGGAAGGTGGCAAGCAGATTGGCAATAAAGACATATCCTACACCGTAATCCGGACGGTAGAACCATTCAATCAGATACGCATATTCGGTGCTTGCTAACCAAGGACAGAAAAGAAGGAAAAAGAGGTTGAAAGCAATGTTCAAAAGAATAAAGACGAGTTTGATCCCGGCAAACTGAAGGGGCTTTTTCTTATAGCGCAGGTAGGCAAAGGGGATGGCGCTGAAAGCATCTAATCCTACCACAATAGCCATTATACTTACATATTCGGGGATATATTCGGGATGACTCACCTGAATAAACAGACCTGCAACAGAGTTTCTGAAGAGTACCACCAGCAGGGAGAACAGCAAGATAACACCACCAACGGATATCAATGTGGTGGAATATACCGTCTTTTCTTCTTCTTCGCTCTTGTTGACAAAACGGAAAAACCCGGTCTCCATGCCAAAGGTGAGCAGAACCAGTAAAAGGGCTGTTATCGCATAAATATTAGTCACTTCTCCCACTTCGCCGGTGGTAGCAAGCACAAAGGTGTACATGGGCGTGAGACACCAGTTCATGAATTTCCCTAAAATACTACTTACCCCATAGATTGCTGTCTCTTTGGCCAGCGTTTTCATCCCACCCATCAGTTCAAACTATATGTTGATTAAAATAAAAGACCTTGATGCCCTTTTTCGTATCGGTCTCTTTGTAGATGTTTGTAAGCCAATTCTGTCGCCTCTCTGCCTCGTGGTGTTCGTTTTAAGAATCCTTCTTTGATCAGAAAAGGTTCATATACTTCCTCAATAGTACCTGGGATCTTCCCCCAATGCAGTAGCGATGGTAGTCAGTCCGACAGGACCTCCGGAAAACTTATCCATAAGGGTTGTCAGTATCTTGTTGTCTATATCATCCAGACCATACTTGTCAATGTTCAACGCTTCAAGAGCATAGCATGCAATAGCTTTGTCAATTCGTCCGTTGCCGGTGACTTGTGCAAAATCACGCACACGTCGCAGCAACGCATTCGCAACACGGGGAGTCCCACGACTTCTCCGGGCAATTTCCCCGGCAGCTTCCGTGGTACAAGGCACTGCAAGAATGTCTGCCGAACGGATGATAATACCGGCCAGAACCTCTTCGTCGTAATACTCCAGATGAGCATTGATTCCGAAACGTGCACGTAGCGGAGCAGTAAGAAGACCGCTTCGGGTTGTGGCTCCAATCAACGTGAATGGACTCAGTTCCAGTTGAATGGAACGTGCGGAAGGACCTTTGTCGATCATTATGTCGATACGATAATCCTCCATCGCACTGTACAGATATTCTTCCACAACCGGACTGAGACGATGGATCTCATCAATGAAGAGCACATCATTAGGCTGCAAACCAGTGAGTACGCCCGCCAGATCTCCGGGTTTGTCAAGCACAGGCCCAGAGGTGACTTTAAATCCAACGCCAAGTTCGTTGGCAATAATATTGGAGAGAGTGGTTTTGCCCAGACCGGGAGGTCCGTGCAATAAGACGTGATCTAATGATTCTCCGCGCTGACTAGCCGCCTGGACAAAGATTTTTAAGTTCTTCAAGATCTTACTCTGTCCTTGAAAGTCGTCAAATGAAAGAGGCCTGAGAACCTTTTCCATATCTTTCTCCGTGTCGTTTAACTGGCTATCTCGTATGTTGAATTTTTCTTCCATGTCAGGTTTTCCGCTTCTTTCAATTGTGCACAAAGGTAATAAAAAACACCGACCTCGAAAGAGAGGCCGGTGTTTTTTATTGGCAGGCTCATTTGTAGGTGTTTACTTCCCATTATTTGCTTTGATAAAGTGTTCCAATGCAGTTGTCATAGAAGGGGCAGTAACTGTCGGTGCTTCAAGATCCAGACGTAATCCGGCATCTTTTACAGCTTTGGCTGTCGACTGACCAAAACAAGCTATTTGAATATCTCCCTGTTCGAAGTTTGGGAAGTTCTTTTTCAAGGATGTGATACCACTGGGACTAAAGAAGATCAGCATATCATAGTCGAACAGCTCATCCTCCCTGAAGTCGTTGCTCAATGTTTTATACATGACCGACTTTGTGTAAGAGATGTTGTGCTTGTCCAAAGGAACGTGTACCTCTTCTTTGTGTGGATCGGAAACAGGCAGCAGATAAGTCTCTTTGTTGTGCTTCATAATATAAGGCACTAAGTCATCCACTTTCCCGGTAGTGCCGAAGAATATCTTGCGTTTGCGGTACACAATATACTTTTGCAAGTAAAGGGCGACAGCTTCTGTCACACAGAAATATTTAATTGTTTCCGGCACGCAAACACGGGTTGCTTCGCAAAGACGGAAGAAATGATCCACTGCTGTACGTGCTGTGAAAATAATGGCCGTATAATCTGCGAGATTAATTCTTTGCTGTCTGAATTCTTTGACATCAACTCCTTCCACTTTAATGAAAGGTCTGAAAATTACGGACACTCCATACTTCTCTGCGATGTCATAATAAGGCGACTTCTCAGTGGTCGGCTTTGGCTGTGAGATGAGTATTTTACTTATTTTCAAGGTCTTTGCAACTATTAATAGCGTGTGACAAATTTATATATTGAAATCAATCCTTGATACATCATTACCGCGGGTAAAATTTCGACGGTGCAAAGATACAAAATTAAATAAAGCAGTGTGTTAAATTGTGGAATAAAAATAATAAACACCTTATGTATTTGCACGGTTCTAAGAAGAGAAAGAGCCCCCCAAAGAGAATTAGAAGTAGATTACTATATAGGTTGGAGTATATTGAAATCAGGATTAGCGGCCAAAGAACGATACCTATCAGAGAGAGGTTTGAAAGGTAACTGTCCCGCCACATGATTGAACTGATATTGTCAAAAAAGAGATATCCGAGAAGTCTGAAGAAGAGAAACTTGAGGGTATAAAACAGTGCGAAAGAGATGGAGAATAAGAATAATATCAGAGCTGTTTTCCCCTCACTCATAGCCATATAACCTCCATTGATACTATAAAAGCAAAGTAAGCTGAATATAAGAGTCGTTTGCGGCAGGAGTTGCACGTTGGTGTGCAGATCACTAAGGTTGGTCTCCACATAAGCAGCACTCCGTCTTTTCAACCGGAATACGTTATTAAAAAGTGCCATAAGAAAGCTTCTTCGTTGAAGGAAAGCGATGGCTATAAACGAAAAGGTGATAAAGAAGAACAGAATGATTGAATTGCTATCGTATAAGAGATGAGAGGCTGAAGTTCCTACTTGTGATTCAGTTGACGACAGAAATGTACTATCCCTTATCTCTATTGGAAATAAAGTAGGTTGGAAATGCATGAGTGAATCATAGTCCCATGTAAGAAAAGGCTTATCTGCATTCATCTGTCATCAGTTTGGAAGACAAAAGTAATGCAAATTCTGCTTTTTTTATCAAAATCTGCAACCATACATGATTTTAATCTGTACTTTTGTCTCCAAGTTTAGGGGTGCCTTTGTATAAGAGGCTGAGATTATACCCTTAGGACCTGATCCGGACAGCGCCGGCGTGGGGAAAACATCCTTTCCAGCTTTCCCAATCAGTTCTTGAGAAACTACAAATTAAGATTGATATGGGAGATAAATCGTATACATTTCGTTATTCAGTTGTTTTATCCATTGCAGGCTCAGACAGCAGTGGTGGAGCCGGAATTCAAGCAGATCTGAAAACGATCTCAGCATTGGGTGGATACGGTTGTACTGCTATTGCTGCAATTACCGCGCAAAATACATGCGGAGTTTCCGGTATCTGGCCGCTTCCTATAGAGGTATTACGTGCACAGATGGAGGCTATTTTTACTGATCTTCATGTGGATGCGGTAAAAACGGGTATGCTTCATAATGCTGAAACTGTCTGCTGTGTTGCTGAAACTGTGAAGAAGTATAAGGTTGCTAATCTGGTGGTTGATCCTGTTTTAGTGGCTACCAGTGGCGATGCTCTTTCAAAAGGAGGCATCGTGGAGGCAATGAAACAGGAACTGTTCCCTCTGGCAAAGTTGATAACACCCAATCTGAAAGAGGCGGAGATACTCTCCGGACTCGAGATACACACTCTTGAGGATATGAAACAGGCAGCAAGAAAGTTGCTCAAGGTCTCTTCACAAGGTGTTTTAATAAAAGGCGGACACCTCACCGGTGACAAGATGATTGATGTCTTGCTGTTAGCAGGCATGAAGGAACCACGTCTGTTGGAGTCAGAGCGGATTGAGACAGAGAATCTGCACGGTACCGGTTGCACGCTTTCGTCAGCCATCGCGACTTTTCTGGCACAAGGCTTTTCATTGGAAGAGGCAGTAGTGCAAGCAAAAGAGTATGTGTGGCATGCCATCCAGAGCGGGGCAGATGTATTTACCGGACAAGGTCACGGACCGCTGAACCACAGTTGGCAGCCGGTCAAACAACAAAAAAAAGAATTGAGTAAAAGATGAATAGAATCATAGTTATTACAGATGAGAAATTCCTGATCGGAGAGGCTGAGGCCATTGTTGCTTTGCTTGAAGCAAAAGCATTCAGAGTGCATATTAACAAGCCACAGGCTACAACCGACGAGGTAAGATGCCTGCTACAGCAGATTCCTGAGAAGTATTACATCTACCTTTCACTGCATGACCATTTTGAACTAGCTGCTGTGTTTGCGGGTGTCGGTGTGCATCTGAATAGTCTGCACCCTGATGCTCCTTCTGACTTTGAGCAATGCGTAAGTCTCTCCTGCAATACATCAGAGGAGTTGGAAAAGAACAAACCTTACTGTTATTATCTTTTCTTGGGTCCGGTATTTGATTCTTCTTTCGCCGAAGAAGAACTGATCAGACTCTCTTATTCCGCAGTGATTGACGGCAAGGTGTTTCCTGAGGATGATATTACACCCGAAACGATGCGGACTATGCTTCGAATTGGCTTTGGAGGTGCTTGTGCCTCAGGCTATCTCTGGCAGTCGTATAAAGAAGAAAAAGACATTGCTACTTTGGTGGCACGTCTGAATGAGTTACAAAATATAACATTGAAAGTATGAACAAGGAAGTATCCTATACAAGTTTCCCGAATTCCGGGAAGATGTATGTTCCCGGTCGAATGTTTGATATCCGTGTACCGATGCGAAAGATCAAACTCACACCAACGGCAAAGACGGTGGATGGCAATAAAGTGATGATCGAAAATGAACCGGTGATCGTATATGACACGAGTGGACCATTTACCGATCCGGATATTGTGGTTGACCTGAAAAAAGGGATACCACGTTTCAGAGAGTCTTGGATTGAGCGTCGTGCTGATGCCGAACGACTGGCGGGCATGAGTTCGGAGTATGGTAGAGCGCGTTTGACTGATCGTTCACTGGATCATCTTCGTTTTGAGCATAACCACCCTCCATACCGTGCAAAGAAAGGACATACCTTGACGCAAATGTATTATGCCAAACAAGGCATCATCACGGAAGAGATGGAATATGTGGCGATCCGTGAAAATCAACAATTGGAAGTGGAAGGCATCGATACACATATTACACCGGAGTTTGTACGTCAGGAAGTAGCTGCAGGCAGGGCTGTGATTCCCGGAAATATCAATCACCCGGAGTGCGAACCGATGATTATCGGACGCAAGTTTTTGGTGAAGATCAATACTAATCTCGGTAATTCTAATCTCTCTTCAGGTATTGAAGAGGAGGTAGAGAAAGCAATGTGGAGCTGCCACTGGGGAGGAGATACCTTAATGGATCTCTCAACCGGTAATAATATCCACGAAACGCGTGAATGGATAGTGCGCAACTGCCCCGTACCGGTAGGCACTGTGCCTATTTATCAGGCACTGGAGAAAGTGAATGGTATAGCAGAAGATCTGACATGGGAACTCTATCGCGACACTTTGATTGAACAGTGCGAACAGGGAGTGGATTATTTTACCATCCATGCCGGACTGTTGAAAAGACATATTCCCCTGGCTGCAAAGAGGCTGACGGGAATCGTTTCGCGAGGTGGATCGATCATGGCCAAATGGATGACGGCTCATAATGAGGAGAGCTTTTTGTACACGCACTTTCAGGAAATCTGTGATGTGCTGAAACAGTATGACGTAGCTGTTTCTCTGGGTGACGGACTTCGTCCGGGATGTACTGCTGATGCCAACGATGCGGCACAGTTTGGCGAACTGGAAGCGCTCGGCGAACTGACCAAGATTGCTTGGGCTAACGATGTGCAGACCTTTATTGAAGGCCCCGGACATGTGCCCATGCATAAGATCAAGGAGAACATGGACAAGCAATTGGAATGCTGTATGGAAGCTCCTTTCTATACACTCGGTCCGTTGGTTACAGATATTGCTCCCGGTTACGACCATATAACTTCAGGTATTGGTGCCGCACTGATTGGATGGTATGGCACTGCGATGCTTTGCTACGTTACTCCAAAAGAACATTTGAGTCTGCCGGACAAAGAAGATGTGCGGGTAGGAGTGGTTACTTATAAGATAGCAGCTCATGCTGCTGATATTGCCAAAGGACATCCCGGTGTTACGTTGCGTGATGACGCAATGAGTAAGGCACGGTATGATTTCCGTTGGAAAGATCAGTTCAATCTGTCGCTAGACCCTGAACGTGCCAAAGAGTATTTCATGGCTCGTAAGGGGGCAGATCAGGAAGGCTCAGAGTTTTGCACGATGTGTGGACCGAATTTCTGTGCGATGCGCATTTCGAAAGAGGTCAGAGACTGTAACGAGAAATAATCAACAGCAATAAAATGAAGAGGGAGTGTCATAAGTCTGAGGCTATTAAAAAGATTGCCATAAATTAGAAACACCTTGTTTTTAGTCATCAAAATTAGAAGCAATGAAGAAGATTCCGAAAAAATCGACTTCATTGCTTCTAATTGCTTTAAGAAACTCTTGAGACAACCTTATTTGCTTTACTGCCTCAATGTGACTTTTTTAGCTTCCACGTTATATATAACATCCTTTAATTGCTCGGGAGAAATCTTTACCGAATCGATTGTCAGTTCAGGTACGTTATATGATTTTAGACGCAGGATATGTTCATCGGGATCTTCTACCGGTAGGATGAATGCTTTCGTATCACCACCTTTTTCATTGAAATAGGTGAAATAGGGGCGGGTATACGAACCATCATCGCGTCTGCTGCTGAATACGATCCATCGTCCGTTGGAGGACCAGGAGTGATAGCTGTCCACATCCGGACTGTTGGCTTTTGACAGCGGACGGATACTTTTGGTGTTGAAGTCAATCACAAATAAGTCGCTGCTTTTATGCCAGATATGAAACTGTCCGAAATCTCCCATTGTAAACAAGAGATACCGCCCATCGGGAGAAACACGCGGAAGAGTGATACTCTTGTTCATTTGTGATGCAGGAAAAATTACGCCGGGAGTTCCGAAAGTGTTTGACTGTATGTCGTAAGGAATAGCCATCAGGTCGTAATAGAGGCTGTCATAGTGATTGATCACGCGTCTCCATCCAGTAGAGTCACTTCCTTCGCGTGTTATATTTGGTTTGCATAAACAATAGAAAAGAGTATCACCGGTCTTGTTCCACGTAGGGAAAGTCTCAAACAAATCAGGAGTTTTGAAAATGGGTGTGACTTCTTCTTTGTCCACGTCGTAGAGGATCAAATCAGACGCTTCATCCATCACTTCTGTTTTCGTTTGTCCGATGAGAAAAAAGGATTGTCCCGTTTGATTCACAGAAAAAGCCACTTTGTTTAGTGTCGGATGCCAGGCCGGATAAACGCCGGCGGAGAGTGTAGAATCTGTTTTCAGATTGACCTTTTTTATCTTATCTCCGTTGACAATAACCGTTCCTCCATGTTTTAGGCGCACATGAAACAACATATTTTCCGTCTTCCTGTTTTGATACGAATGGCAGTTGATGCAATGGTTGTCGTTTAAACCATACTCCCTGTTATTTTCATAGATAGGAGTCTCTTCAAATGTCTCCAGGTTTCTCTGGTAGATACCCAACTGGCGAAACAGTTCGTATCCGGGTTCAATCAATCGATAGGAAAGATACGGGTCGATCTCTTCCTTTGCCACATAGTTAGCATAGCTCTGCCAGCGCGTCCATGCACCTTCTTTGTCTTTTGTGTAGATGGTAAAAGTGATTGCATCTCCTTTACTTGCACTCAGCAAAGCGCCCCATGCAGCAGCAGGAAACTGAATCGTGTTCTTTCCATCACCGGCAACAATGATTTCTTTCCCTCCACCTGTAACTTGCACAACAGTAGCTTCCGCCTCATTCTTTACTTTGAAGTTCATCGGAGCAATATTGGGAGGAATGGTGAGCAATGTATAATCAGGCCATATCACCGGCATTTGCTCTTTGTATGTGAACTTTGCCGGCACGACAGCCTCTTTCTTACAAGCAAAGCAAAGTCCTGACACAAGAATCAGATATAGTAGTATTCGTTTCATCAGTTTACTCCGTTTTTGTTCGTTTCATTGGTCCCTTGTTTCTTTGGGACCATATTGCCAAAGATATAGTAATAAAGAAAATGATTACCGTACTCCTTCCGAAGCACCTCTCTTCCTTTTTCCTGATTATCCATGTATTTTGAGATCTCCCCAAGTAATGCTTTTGTGCGCTCGGTGACTATCGGACTAATCGGAAATTGCTTCTCAAATCCATTTCCGGACGAATAGCCTTCCAATGCGATTGCCTCCTGAAAATGTATTGGAAGGTGCGATTGCCCAATCAAAGCCTGTGCTCTTGGCAGGAAGGCCTCCAGCTCTTTGGCATAGAGACAAGCAGCCAATGAGAGATCCAATGAACGTCGGCTCTTCCCTTTAGTCAGTTGGGTATAATAACCAATGAAGATTGGTTCTCTGTAAACTTGCTCAAAGTTGTTGATGACAGGTTCAAGATCATAGGCAGATGCCAGTTCAGCATCTTTTCCAATCAGCTCCTTGTGGGCAATGTAATTTCTATATTTATCAGCAAAGCCTCTTTGGAAGTACATCTTCTCAAGTACAGAGAGATATCGTTCTGCCAATTCCCATTCCTGATTTAATACCGCACATTTGGTCATCAGTCGCAAAGTAAATGGAGATGCCCCCTCCAAAACCATGAATTCCATGAGATGGTGATACGCCGAATTGATAAGTCCCGAATAGAAGCAAGCATCAGCGGTATAAAAGAAGCTCCCTTGAGTGACAGTTCCATCTTGCATCTTCGTTTGTATTTCCGGATAGTTATACGGAATCTCAAAGAGACGATCGCCCAATTGATTCGTATTCACCAATGCAATGCTTCTGTATGCGGCCACTGCCCGCGTGGGAGCAGACAATCCTTCCGTGCAATCGATGACTTTATTCCATTCTTGCTGTTGCGTGTAATATTGCATACGTGTCATGGCTCTCAGGTTTTCGTCCGGGCGGGCAAGCAGACCTACAAGCACAATCATTGCAACAGCAACTCCTCCTCCGGAATACGCTTTTTTGGAGGAAAGAGGCGGGATGATTGGCTTTGTTTTTCCTGTTATCTTGCGAATGATAGACAGAAGAGCCCAAATGCCGGTTGCCAGCAAGGAAGCACTTACAAGTAAGATGAAGAGATTGGAAGGATCAACTTCATATATAAAGTTATAATGGCACAAGCTCATATAAACCAGGAATCCGGCCCAAGGAAGATAGCTGGCCAGATAGAGCCAAATGCTTGAACCAAAACGGAGTATATTTTCGGTCATTCCCTGAATCAACCAAAGGAAAATTGTGACTAAGATAGTTCCCAGCCAGGGGAAATAGCAAAATTGCAGGAAGAAGCGTCCAATATAAACAGGAATATTGATCCCGGCACCAACCACCTGATGTAATTCAGTAAAAGAGCCTGTGAAGAACGCCAGATCCTGCATTTTCCAAAGTATCTCTCCATAGTAATAACGGATAAACAGGATGGTGAACAGGAAAAAGAGAAGTTGTACTAATCTCCGGAATCGATTGAAAGAAAGAGGGAAAATCGTTGCTCCCTCCTTTTTTGTCGAAACTTTATCTTTACTTTTTGGCTTGTTCTTCATCCTACTTATCTTTATTTCTTTCCGCTATTTTCTCTTTCTTGCGCAGTAAGACCCATAATATGAAGATAATAACATAGCTGACACCAATTATTGTCAGGATCTCCGTTTTCTCTCCGACAGGCTGTTTGGGATAAAATATGAAAGCTACGATTGCGGTATAGATGGAAAGAGCAATCGTAGTTACAGTAGACTTCTTAAATCGTTTCATTGTGCGAGGATTGATAATTAGCTGCAAAAATAATAATAATTATGGTTCAGACTGACACTTTTATTATATTATGTTCTTGTTTGTTGGGCTGGATAGGTTATATTTGCGTCAATAATCTAATAATCTCTCTGAATATGAAAAAGATGTTACAAGAGTTCAAGACCTTTGCCATGCGTGGCAATGTCATTGATATGGCTGTCGGTATCATTATTGGTGGCGCATTTGGAAAAATTGTTACTTCTGTTGTTGGCGATGTGATCATGCCTGCAATCGGATTGCTGGTAGGTGGGGTAAACTTTAAGGATCTGAAGATTATATTGAAAGATCCGGTTTTAGATGCGGCAGGAGCTGTTACTGCACCGCCCGTAACCATTAACTATGGACAATTTCTGCAGGTGACATTTGATTTTATTATCGTTGCTTTTGCTGTCTTTCTTCTCATCAAACTGATCAATCGT
The DNA here is from genome assembly GCA_963677415.2 of Bacteroidales bacterium. Classification (GTDB taxonomy): domain Bacteria; phylum Bacteroidota; class Bacteroidia; order Bacteroidales; family JAQUTK01; genus JAQUTK01. The sequence goes on from CAXXFJ010000045.1 coordinate 11,935, forward strand.
TTGACAGCGAAAAAAGAGGAAGCAATTGCGCCTCCCGTGCCTCCCGCACCTCCGGTAATAAGTGATGATGTCAAACTGCTGACAGAGATCCGCGACTTGCTCAAAGAAAAGAAATAGAGTAAGGTGTCATACTGTCGATTAAGGTATAAAAAAAGAAGCTGTCCGATGGGCAGCTTCTTTTTTTAGCGTGTGTGACGTATTACTCTACAATAGAGACTTTCATCTTAACATCGGTGAAAGGCCGGTCAAACCCATTGACCTTCAGCGCTGCGATCTTGTCAATCACATCCAGTCCTTCAAAGACTTCACCAAAGACGGTATAATCGCCATCCAGATTGGGAGCGCCACCGATGGTGCTATAAGCCTCTTTCTGTGCGGGAGTGAAAATAAGTTTGTTGGGAGATGCCATCAATGCAGAGTCAAGCTGAGACTTGATAAGACGTACCTGTTCGTTATAGAGCTTAGGATTACTCTCTTTCAAGGCATCCAGTGCCTCTTTCTTTGGATTATAGATCTGAGAGTACGCTTTATTCTTTATTGGAATATTCTTTGCCATTTCCATCGTATCCAATTGACCGACTGTGAGCACAGTGCCTTGTACAATGTAGAACTGAGAAGCATCTGACTTCCTTTGAGGATTCACATTATTGGGTTGACGGGGAGCGCATAAAGCCCCTTTCTTATGAAAATAACTCTTGCGAAATTCAGGAAACAACTCCATGCTTGAGTTTCCATAGCCAACCTTTACACCGGGAGCAGCACCACGTGAATCTTTCGATCCTCCCTGGATGACATACCCTTTGACTACTCTGCTGAATAATGTACCATCGAAATACCCTTGTTTGATCAGCTTGATATAGTGGTCCCGATGCTTGGGAGTGTCATTGTATAATTTAGCTTTCATATCCCCCATGTTGGTAGAGATAAGAATAACTGTTTCTTTTGTTTGTGCATTGAGAAGAAGAGAGAGAGAAAGCAATAAACTGACAAATATATATTTCATGAGTATATGTTATGATTAAGTGTATACTAAAATGAGATTGCAAAAATAGAGATTCTATTCTGAATAGTCAAGCAATGCGTCCGATTAAAAAGTCAATAATATCTAAATCTAATTGCACTTCAGCGTGATAAGAACTATTTCCGAAGGTGCAAATAACCTTATCCGTTTGCGTGAAGTCCCAATACCATTGGTTATAATGACCGGGGTCTTACTTTTTGTATAACGTAACCCACTCCTGAAATGTTGCCCGTAGTGTGAAGCAGTTTCAGGTGCATATAGTCCAAAAAATGTTATTTGTCCGCCGTGCGTATGTCCGGAAAGCACCAGATCACTCTTCGATATATCCACATCCTGCGCATAGTCGGGAGTGTGTGACAGCAGTACCACAAAGTCGCTCTTTTGAAGATTCTGATCGGGAGATATGCTATTCTTCTTTAGGTCAAACGGGTTGCGCACCCCTGCTACAATGATCTTATTTGAATCCTTACGTATTGTGTCGCAGCTGTTTTCCAAGATCAGGATATCATTGACTTTTGCCTCCTGTAGTATCTGTTCGTATCCCACTTCATAATCATTATTGCCCGGCACACCGATGATGCCATACTTGGGTTTCACTTCTCCCAATGCATGGAAAAGCGGTGCGATATTTTCCACTCCCTCATTGTAATCTCCACCCATGAGCAGCAAGTCTGCATCCAGAGTCTGGAGCTGGCCAATCAGTTTCTTTAGACCGGGTTCCTGTAAGGCACTCTTATAATGAATATCAGAGATGAAAGCAATGCGGAAACCATCAAATGAGGCTGGGATGTCAGCATGTGAGAAGGTATATTCTTTGATACGGGCAACGCCTCTCCGGCTCAGTTGCTGAGTAGAAGAACAGGAAGAAAATAGTACCAGAAGCACTGTGCAGATTGCTGAGAGGCGGAAATAAGAAGACATAATCTGATTGTTTGAAAGACAAAGATACGCAAAGATGTCAAATAGTGTATGAAATTAACTACTTTTGCTGCCTAAACCTCAATACTGAAAGTATGGAACTGAGATTTGTTGATTTTCTCGAATTTATCGGAACCTTTGCATTTGCAATCAGCGGAATCCGCCTCGCTTCAGCAAAGAAATTTGATTGGTTTGGAGCCTATGTCGTTGGTTTTGCAACAGCCGTTGGAGGTGGCACTATCCGTGACTTACTCCTTGGCGTCACGCCTTTTTGGATGCTCAATTCCAGTTATCTGATCTTTACCGCCATCTCTTTCTTGTTTGTAGTTATCTTTCGGAAAGCTTTGGTGCGACTGGATGATGCCTTTTTCTATTTTGATACGATTGGGTTAGGTCTGTTCGTGGTGGTAGGCTGTAGTAAGACTCTTCAGATGGATGTCCATTATGCCTATTGGGTGGTTGTCATCATGGGCATGTTGACCGGTGCGGCCGGAGGAGTGTTGCGTGATATCCTTATCAATGAAGTGCCGTTGATCTTCAGAAAAGAAATATATGCTTTGGCATGTCTGTTTGGAGGTTCCGTGTTTTGTATTTGCGATGCAATGGGAGTAGAAACTGTTGTGGCGCAGATAATCTCTGCCGTCAGTGTGGTAATCATTCGATTGTTAGCAGTAAAATATCACCTTTGTTTGCCCGTCCTAAAGAGAGAATAAGAGCAAAAAGAAAAAAAACCTGCAAAAAAAGGAGTCTGAACATTGCAGATTGTCAAAAAACGATTACCTTTGCAGCCGTTAAAGGAACGGGGTGTAGCGCAGCCCGGTTAGCGCATCTGCTTTGGGAGCAGAGGGTCGAAGGTTCGAATCCTTTCACCCCGACATATTAGGACTGATTTTCAAGTAGTTAGCCAAAATTTGTAACGTATTTGTTCGGTTCTTTAACGGTTTTATTAAAAAGCGACTCATTCAGGAGACTGTTTGAGCCGCTTTTTTCATTTACCAAACTTGGGGATAGCTGCCTTGTTTCACATCAGTTTTGAAAATCTTCTCTATGGATTTGCTCTTATTTGTGTCGATCACCTTGTAAGAAAAACTATAAGGAGTATTGTCAAGATCCAATACCACAAGATAAATCCCATTTTTCAGAACATTGGAACCTCCGAAAGATAACAATTTTCTTGCCTCATTTACGTATTTGCCAGTTTTTTCATCCTTGTAAGACTTGAAACTATAATACTTATCCGGATATAGATACTCATTATTCACATCGAATAATACAAAGTAGCTTCCTTCGTATTCATAATCATCACGATATATATGATAAGGAATTGTATCTTTCAAGAATTTTCCATCTAATTTAAATAGGAAGATATTCCCTTCGATAGCACGACCAATATCCGAGCTCATCTTTATACTCAAAGATAGATATGTTTCTTTATCAACAACATCCTCCTCATCACTCTTGCTACACCCAAAAAGAACAAGCGAAAAAATAAAAAACAAAATCTTTTTCATTTTTATGGATGTTGCCAACAATATTTAGAACCAGCTTGTGCCATCCTTTTACATTGTGTACCAGCCTTAGTAATAGCCTGACATCTTCCGGATGATACAGAAACAGAAGCCTCACTTTTTTTAATAACAGTCGAACTCTCCGCTTTAGGTGTAGACTCCAATAACTCGATACGCTTTGTTAAAGCTTCAATTTTTGAACCCTGTGAAAGAACTGTACTCTCCAGAGTTGATATCCTTTCAGAAATAGCATCTTCACTTGTCGTTTGAAACGACATAAGCATAAGCAAACAGAAAAACAATACGACCTTTTTCATAACTGTTTAATTTATATGTTTGGGATATTATTTCATTGTTTTCGTTCTGAGACATATTTCATCCACGGAATAGTATTACTACCTATTGCCATTTCTTAGGTTCATATAATCAGCTTTCTTTCTCGTTAGCTCTTCATCTGAAATTAGTCCTTTTTTGTAGAGATGGTCCCACATTCTAAATTTCTTTTCAAGCTCTTCATCAGATAAATTAGATATCGCTTCACATCTATTCCTTTTGTCCCATTCTTTTAGTTTTTCAGTTTCAATGGCCTTCAGGTCAATTTGATTATTTGTATTGCTATAACCGTCTTTTGGTTTAAATGTATTTCCGCATGACAAACATGTCGCTTTGATTTTGTTGCTTCCAATAAACCCAGAAAGCAATCCGAAACCACCAGTTAATAATCCACCAATAACAGCTTTTCCAACTCCAAACCCTTTTTTGTCAATGTAGATATTTGAGCTGTTGCACTTTGGACATCTGATCTCATCTTTATATTCACCCATGATATTAAATCTTTGATATGTGTTCTATTGAAATTCTTTTTGGATGTTTCTCATCGGGATTTCACAGACTTACTCAAAACATTTCCGAGCGTGTAAACCATCTGGGCCCTATAGTGAAGTATTCCGCTTTGTCTGATGATCATAAAGCCCCAGTTTGTATCCAGAACATCTACTTCTATGTTCTTCACTTCGATGAGTGCACTATCCCGGTCTTTATTGTAACCAACATACAATTGAATGGCATCGTACGGAATTATTTCGAAATGAATATTCTTTTCAAAGGGTATGTCATCGTTTCGTGTGTACCTATTGCCATCCTCATCTATGTAGATCAGATATTTCTTTTCAGTTGACTGTTTGATCTCTCTAAACTCCTGAGTCTTTGTTCCTGCCAGTATTTGATCAAAATAGATCTGCTTAATGATAAGCGTGAGAGTTTTCATGAGTGAGATTTTTAAATGTGTAAAATAAAAATGTCCCGAACTGCCAGAAACAGAACGGGACAAATGTAATTAATTTTCTATTATTTACTCTTTTTCAGGTATTAATTCATAAAGACTTTGTTCAATTTCTGAACCGATAACACTGCAAACAGCTTCAGTGCACTCACCCATTGAGCTTATAAACTTTTCAAGTGTAGAATTATGAGAAACAAGACGTTTCTTTTCTATCTCATTTACTATTTTCTCAAACTCAACCGCTGACTTTCTCAAATTTAGTAGAACATCAGCTAACCGGGGATTTACCTCTAATTTCTTCATGGTTTTATTGTTTTTGAGGAACTAATTCTCGTATACTCTGTATGACATCATTTCCGACAGCAACGGAAACAGTTGCAAGGCAAGAATGCATGTATTCGTTGAAATCCGCTATTTCTGCTTGATAGCTATTCCCATCTCTTTTTTCAAGTTCAGACATAACCTCTTCGATCTCAACTGTGGCTTCTCTCAATTTGATGAGTGCATCAACTAACTTCTGGTTCAATTCTAACTTTTTCATAGCTTTATTTTTTTTCAGGCATTAACTCACGAATACTTTGTCTTGCATCAGATCCGATAGCACCGGCAACACTAGAAAGGCAATAACTCATACCTTCGGTGAAATCTTCCATTTCTCCGGTAGAATGAACACCTTCTCTTTTTTCCAATTCACATAAAGCCTCTTTAAATTCAACTTCAGCTTCTCTCAACTTAGTGAGGACGCTTTGTAATTTCGGATTGATTTCTAACTTTCCCATGATTTCTATTTATTAATGTTGTTGTAATTCACTCATGCCGGCCATAAACTCTGATACTTTCAATAAGAAACAAGCTTTACTTGATATTTGCTTTTTTGTATCACCATCTGTCAGTTTACAGCCTTGTTGTACATGATCACTGTAAACATGCATTAGTTCACAGAAATGTCCGGATGCTTCACCTGCTGAATACTTCTCGAAAAACGAGCTTGTAATCTCTGCTGCCTTTTTTTGATCAAATTCTTTCATAGATATTTTTTTTGCGGGCCGAAGCCCAGGTTAATTATAAATTATATTTGCACGTTTGTAACATCTGTACTCTTCACGCTCTGTATCAAAATATACCTGAATGGTATCGTTCTGTTTTCGTCCTGTACTTTTTGTCTCTGGTAATAAAGACTCTTTCAGAGTGCCAAAGGCTTCACGTATTGAGCCATCTACCTTCTGATAGTAGAATTTACAGATACCAGTCTTCATTCGTGCTATGAGCTTAATATTCGCCCATGCTGCTTTTAAGGCTTCGCTAATAGAATAACCGTTCTTTCTTACGAACTGCCATGCTAAACTCATGACTTCTCTTAGTTGGTTTTTCATTGTTGTGCTCATGATCGTAATTTTTAAATGTGTGATGCTTTATGTTACTATTATGATGCAAATATAACGTGTATTATCATAGAAACAAACATGATTGGTAGAATATTTTGATGTTTAACGTTATTTATATCTTTCAATGTGATCATATAGGTTACAATTCATACTTTTGCATACAAACTTATAATATCACATAGAATATGAATCTAAGAGTAAAAGAGATCTGTAAAGAAAAAGGGATAACAATTGGGGATTTAGCGGATAAAATGCAAATGTTGCGTGAGAGTTTAAGTCGTGCTATTAACGGAAACCCAACTAAAGAGACGTTGGAAAAGATTGCTGAGGCTTTAGGTGTTCCGGTATCTGATCTGTTTGAGAAGCCAAAGAGTGACAAAGCAGAAATCACGTGCCCTCATTGCGGTAAGAGTATAACAATAAAAGCGGAGTGATATGGACGAGCTGCAAGTAATACAGAGTAAGATATACGAGATACGGGGGCGAAAGGTGATGTTGGATAGAGATTTAGCAGAACTCTACCAAGTGGAAACAAAGGTCTTGAATCAAGCTGTTAAGCGCAATATAAAACGCTTTCCACATGATTTTATGTTTCAATTATCATCTGAGGAATGGGAGCTTTTGAAGTCACAATTTGTGACCTCAAACACAAGAGGCGGCATACGCTACATGCCATTTGCTTTCACCGAACAGGGGTTAGCTATGCTTTCAGGCATACTGAACAGCGACATAGCTATACAGGTCAATATAAACATCATGCGTGCTTTCGTGGCTATCCGTCAATTAATAACCAGCCCACCGGTTGACCGTGTGTCTCTGTTGGAAAACCAGATGAAGGAACTGAAACAGTACATTGAAGATGTATTTGCCGATTACAACGATATCAATGATGATACCCGGATGCAAATGGAGTTGATAAACGAAGCGTTGGCAGAACTGCAAGCGAAAAAGGCGATAGATGAGCGACCACGTAGGCCGATAGGATTCAATGCACCGAAGAAAGAAGAATGACATCTGAAAAATCCACGCATTTGATATCAAAATGTAATTAAATAGACGAAATTTATTTACAAAAAGAAAAGAGAGTAGGCTAAAATCCCCGAAAAATAAAAGAAGCTTGTAAGCAAATAAACGAATTTAGTTTACAAAAAGAAAGTCCGAAGTTTTTACGCTCCGGACTCTTCTTGGATTAACCCTTCAATCTTTAAACGACCTATGATTTCTGTGTAAAGATAGTCAATCTCTCTTCTAAATGACTTATAATTCTGATATAGGAAAACTACATTCTCAATATTGTGGGAAATAAACGTGTGATCTTTCAAATTAAATACAGAACCGATCTTTTCCCTTAATCCTAAAGGCATTCTACCGCCAGCAAGGACAGCAGGTGCATAGATCAGTAGAACGATGAAAATAAACTTTTTCCGTAGTGCCGAACTCTCTGGTCTAGATGGACAGTTGGATATCTCAATAAGCTCGAGAAACCACCGATAGACCTCAGGAATTGTATCTATATCGGATAAAATAGGCTTTGAAAGTTCCGTTTCTCTCTCTGATAAATCTGATTTTTGCGCTCTGATCTTTTTTATTTCTAATATTTTATCAAACATAGCTCGATATTGTTTTGTTTTTTATAACTTTGCAATATCGAGGGGATTGCTGGGGGGCAGTTTCCTCTTTCCTATTTCATTAGAGTACCTCAGTTTCTTTATTTTGAAGTTCTAAATCTTCTTTCTTATTATACACCACATTGATATTTACTTTCTGCGGAACTAAATCCTTACCATTAGTAGTGACATCCAGACTTTCACCGAATCCTTCTTCTTTCCCAAGTGTGGAGAGTAAATAACGGATCATATTTCCATCCGGCTTCTCAATCCATGATACGAATCTTCCATCTTCATCTCTTTTTGCTATTCCTTGTGAAATGACATTTGCGGAGTCTAGGCAATCATCAAAGAGCCTCATCCGTGCATCTCTTACAATTACTTTGAATTCTTCATCTTCACGCAGCCAGTTACCTACCGTATTTCTCCGCACATCAAATGCTTTAGCTACTTTAGACAAGTTTCCTCTGTACGTAATCACTGCTTTTTCAAAAGTCTTTATATCAGGTTTCATGGGAGTTATCATTTTTAGTCAATTTTCGATTTTCCCGATAATAGATCAAAGTCAATCTCAGGAATGTTTATGTCCAGTTCCGGAATATACATGTCTAGATCCGAAATGCTTATATCCATACCCGGAATGTTCTCACCTATACCCGTGTTATTTAAAAATTCGCAATCATACTCCGGCAGATTAAGCTCTTTAAGATTCTTTTCCGCTTGTGCGGCCTCTTCCATCATGCGATCGTAAAGAGCCTCAGTTTCTGCGTTAGGTTTCTTAAGACCCATCACTTTGGCAAAAACTCGCAATGTCCTGTTTCGGCATTGATCTTCTGTTATCGGTTCTTTTCTTTTTCTCATAATCAGATTATTTAATCGGGCAGGACACCATACGCAGCCCTGCCCGGGCTTCTTACAAATTCCTTGTATTTTTTTCTATGCTGTCCAATCTATCAGACATATTCTTTATCGGTTTAATTATCGCCCCCGTATTCTCAGAGATCTGTCTAAGCTCCAGATAAGAATTTACCTGGATTGTTCTCATCTCATCGGCTATATCCCTTATCCCGTTTGCAGATAAGATAATTGAATCCGCTTTGGAAGAGAGAACATTCAAAGATTGGGTTTGAAGGATGCTTTGGTTCTTTATCTCTTCACCTGACATCTGAAGGGCTGTAAAACGACCGTTTAACGCATCTCCTGTATCCTGACTCATGGATTGAAAGCCTCCGGATGTAGAACTCTGGGAAGAAGAATCTGATCCTATGTCAATGCCGTATTTCTTAGCCTCTTCTCTTGAAGTTTTAACGAAGGCTTGTGAGGCTTCAATATCATTACCAAGACCTTCGTAGAAAGTCCCCATGAGGGAGGTTGTCTTTTCTAAGATATCCTCTTCGCTATTGTTCTCATCTGAATAGATAGCTTTAATCTTCGTCTCTAGCTCTTTGAACTTATCGGCAAAAAACAGCGAATAGGCAATCTGATCAATAATGTTGCTCATAACATCTCCAACATTGTCGCCAAAGGCCTCAAATGCATCTGTACCTTCGCTCAAACTGCTATCTATTGCATCCATCAGCTCGCTGCCTAAGTTGCCGAATACATCCGAAAAATAAGAATCCAAGTTGCTTAAGGCTGTTTCAGCAGCTTCAGCGTAATCAATCATATTTTGAAGTGCCGCCTTATCTGAGGCGTTCATTTCCTGATTTTGAATGATCGCTTTGGCTCGCTCAAGATTCAATCCTTTTTCAGCGTCTAGTATATCCGGATACATCGAAAGAATTGATTTCCACCCGTCCTTAGTTTTTATTTCCAAATCATTGATTCCATCCCTATTACTGATATACTCATTCCCTCGACCCTTATTCGTTACAGTTTGTGTTCCCTTAAATGCCGAATACAACCCTTTACGAGCTTCTTTGAGCTGATTTACATACGAAAGTGCAGCTTTGAAGGAATCCACGCCAAACACCGATGTAGCCTGCTTTAGAAGGTCGTTTTGTTCAATAAGGGCTATGTTGTAATCATTTATGGTCTGGAGTCTGGCGGTCTCAATTTCTTTTAATTCTTCGATCCTCTTTGAACTGGAATTAAACGAATCAGAAAGAAGTGAGGTTATGGTGGTCAAAGCACCAAGAGAACCTCCTATAATTGCACCTGTAGGCCCAAACATTGATCCGGCTGTTACTCCTTGTGAGATATTATCCATGGCGCTAGTCACCTCGTCAAGCCCTTTAGCAAGAATCTTTAATTCGCTTGATCCTGAATAGTCGGCTATTTCTTTCAAAGAATTTGCAAGCATTTTCAACATTGAATTTGCGCTATTTGCTGCCGACTGTATGCCTTTCAATCCATCCTGAATCTCATCCTCATTCTTCTCACCTTTTTCGAACATCTTTCTCACTTTCTCCCATGAGATTTTAATCTTCTCGAATCCGGACGCTGCCTTTTCCGTTTCGTCCTTCAGCTTTTCGGTCTGATCACTGATGGACTTCATTTGTTCAGGCGTGTTCTTTATATGATTAAACATCTCTTCAGTGATACCGAAATTATTCTGGCTATACTCACCTGATTTCAGAAAAGCTAAAAGCCCTTCAGCTTCTTCTTTGAGCTTCTTCAGACTCTCATAGGACTTATCGTAGGTTGTGGCAAAAATCCTTGAAATAGCAGAGGATGAGGCTTTATTTGCTAATTCAAGTTCATAGAGAGCTTTCAGCTTTTGTTTCTTCGCTTCCTCAATGTTTTTATCATACTTTCCTTCGGTATTGCTTTCTTCCATGAACCGGATCTTCTCATTGTACTCTTTGGAAATCGCTGCTTTCTTCTCTTCGAACGTGGCAAACTCTTTCAAGGTATCTTCGTAATACTTCTTTACCTCATTAGCCTGTTTCAGTTTGATACTGGAAGCTCTAGAAGAAAAAGAGCTCAACTCATCAGATGTAAGAGATGAATCGCCGTAGAATACCTTTCCCTTGTTTTTAGGATTTGCATCAAACAAAGCCTTAGCGTTCTCTCTTTTCTTTACCAGAAGCTCGCTCTTCTTAAGTTCTAAAGCTTCTAATTCTTTTTTATGGTCAAATGACATCTGTAAGAGAGTCTTTTCGGATCCGTTCTTCATTGCGTCAATCTTGGCTTGCTCAGTCTTATACTGGAGGTCGATTTCAAGTTTGGATCTCTCTTCGGCTTGCTTTTGCTTTAATTCAGAGATTTTCTTCTGTGTCTCGATAGCAGAGGTCTCTTCTTTCTCGGTCTTTGAACCTATTACAGCCTCTAAAGCGTCTTTTCTCTTCTTTACCTCAGCCTCTTGTGTCTTTATAGCTTCGTTAAATTGAGCCTCTGTCATCTTAACAGACTTATTACTTCTGATTGATGCGAGTTTAGCTTCTTCGGTGGAAAGTTCCTTTTCAAGCTTCAAACGGAGCTCGTTGTAAGACATTACCTTCTCACCTCTCTTTTGTAATTCAGCATCCAGTATCTTCGTCTGTGCTTCTAACTCTGATTTACTGAATGATCCTCCGAAGCTACCTCCTACTATGTTACCTGTGTTCTTGTTTAAAGAGGCCATCTTCTCCATGGCTCTCTTTCGTGCGTTGTAATCTCCCTGGAGTTGAGCGGTGGAAACCTTAGTCAGATTCTTTTGCCAATCTGTCGTTTTCTTCAGATTATCGAGAGTCTTCTTCTCTTCTTCGTACGCTTTTATCTGAGCTTCGGTATCTCTTATTGAAGCGGAGTTATCCAAGTTAACAGAGACCATAGATGAACCTTGACCTAGAGATTGACCGTTTGCCTTCTTTAATTCTTCGACCTTCTTCTTAAACTCGTCAATCTTTCCAATGATGTGATCATAGTTCTTCTGTTCCATCTGCTCGTTTACGATCTTATTGATATCGGCAATATCCATCAAAGCTAGCTTTTCACGTGAGTAAGCATCAGTGAGTTTCTTTGAAAGATCAGTTAATTGACCGTATGCTTTGATCTTCTCCTGTTCGGTCTCAGCTTCGTCTTTTATCTTCCTGATTCTTTCGTCTATTTTAGAACGAGTTTCGTCCTGTAGTCCGTTAAACCTCTCTTGTTCATCGTTGAATTTCTTTTGCGCTCTCTCGGCTGCTGTGGTGGAGTCTCTCAAGATAAAGAACGATGCCGCCAACCCTGCTATAAGAGTAGCTACCAAAACATACGGATTAGCCAACATCGTAGTATTCAATGCCAACATAGCACCTTGGAGCTTCTTCGTTATGGCCAGTTGTAAACCCTGAGCCATAGTAAGGCTCTTTGTAGTTGTTGATGCTGCCTCTGTAGCGATTGATGCCGCTGCTGTCGCAAGAGCTATCTCTCTTTCTGCTACGGAGACCAACATAAGAGCTGCTTTATAAACCCCGTACGTTCCAATAAGACCGACTAATACCCTACCAAGGTGATCGTAATTCTCTACTAAGAATTGAGCTGCGTTGTAACTTCCTACGATCATCTTCTGGTTCTCCTCACCGAATGCGTTCGCTGAGTCCATTATAGCGCCTTGTAGTTGATTTCTTGCCGCTTGTACACCCTGAGATACTTTATCGGTCATTCCGTAGAACTTACCGCCTTGTTTCGTGGCTGAGTCAAAGGCATCGGCTACCATTTTAGAAGAGATAGCCCCGTTCTCCATTTCCTTTCTTAAAACAGCAATAGACTTACCTGTCTTTTCTGAGATATACATCAATGGATTGAAGCCTGCATTGATCATCTGAAGAAGATCCTGACCCATTAACTTACCGGCTGCTGACATTTGTGCGAAAGCTAAGGTTAAAGAACCAAACCTGCCTGAGTCTCCCATGGAGATATCACCCAGTTGTTTAATAATTGGGATGGTCCTGTCCGCTTCAATGTTGAACCCTAATAGAGTTTGAGCGGCCTTTGATACGTCACTTACGGAAAGGGGGCTCTTAAGGGCGAAATCTTTTATCTCTATCATGTAAGCATCTGACTTCTCTTTGCTTCCAAGAAGAACCTCAAAGGATTTACCCATCATTTCCATCTCTGCCCGGATATTCACCACGGTGGATGCGAAGTTCCTTAAAACTGCCACTCCCCCTATTGTTGCAAAGATACCCTTTAGTGAAGTGTTGGATTGATTCACACCGGTAGTTAAAGATGAGTACTCATCCTTAAGTCCTCTTACGGATAGTCTGGTTTTAGATTGTTCTTGTTGAAGTCCGAAGAGGGTGTTTTTCTCTTCCAAGAGGGCTTTTTTAGCTGCGTTGAGCTCAGTTAACGCCGCCGTCTTACTAGATCCTCTATACATGGAGCTATAAGCCAAAGAAAGCCTCTTAACGTCCGATTCCACGCCACGGATAACCCCTCTTTGTTCGATGATCTTACTGGTTAAAGTATTTACACTTCTTGAACCGTCAAGGATTTTGTTCTTAAAGTCTCTTTCTACGGTAAAACCTGCCTTTGCTGCTACTGTCTCCAGAGAACGAAGTTCCTTCTGTGCTGAGTTTACATCTTTCACAAGCGATCTTGCAATAGATGGATTCTTATTGGCATCTACGGTTTTAATCGTTTCCTTCAACCGCTCGATCTCTTTCCTGAGCCTGATAACTTCTTCGTAATCGGCTTTTACTTTGAAATATAATAGTCCCATTATTATTCCTTTTCTATCGCTATTATGATTTCATCAGGAGAAACACCCCTATCTTCCGCAATAGATATGCGCAAGGACTCTTTTTTGACTTCCTGAAGGTTCCCCCCAAGGTAAACGCCGATAGCGATGACAAATACTTGCTCAATGCTGTTTCCAAGTAAGTATCTGTTGGCAACTTCTGCTAACTCTCTTGGCGGTATCCCCGGCTTAACGGTATTATCTATACGTGCCATGTTAAATCTATTTTCAGCTAACGCCAATATCTCTTTAAATAGTCTCCCTACCTCTTCATCTGATCGGGACATTAAATTTTGTTTTTCCATTTTTATTTCTTTCTTAAATCTTTTCCATTAAACAATACTCTCTTGCAATTCCCTATAATTCGGCTCATAACCCTCTCTCCGTACTTTTCCAAAAGTTCAGCCGATGTCAAGTTTGTTGTGATGATTATCAGCTTCCCTTTTTTCTCGACGGAATCCATAATCTCATCGAAGGCGTTTCTCTTGGAACCATACACTACCGATTTATCCTCAACGCCGATGTCATCTATGGCTATTATGTGTTTAGACAGAACTTCGTCAAGTTTTCTATTGGCTTCCGTTGCATCGTAAAAAGAGACTACTTTTCTTTGATACTTCAATAAAATTGGCGGTATAACATACTTTGAGATAAATGTTTTTCCTCTTCCACACGTCCCGTAGAGAAGCAACCCTTTTCCCTGATTATCAGATAACCAGTTGATAATCTCTTCGTATTCAGGTTGGAACTCAAATTTCTCATTCTTTTGGTTCAAAAAGTACTCCATAACGCAGCAAAAGAGTCCTTTTGCGTTAGGAATTTGGATCCTAACACCAGCACCGGGAACTTGCATCCCATGTATCTGCATTTCGTTTATGATTTCTCTAATTTCTCTTTCTTCCATGATTATCAAAATATTTCAAATTTTTTATTAGATATCGTTTCTCGACCTATCTCAGCTTTTTTTCCGTACTCTTTACTGTTCCAAGTGCGAACAGCTGCTTTCCAGTCCTTCATCTTATTTTTGCCGACCTGCCAACCATTAGAAGAGTAGAAGTTGAAGAATGTTTCCGGATTTATTGAATATCCGTTTTCTTGAACGAAATTAGAAATCTCATTTATAGAGGAGGAGAAAAACGCTTTTGCGATTTTTCTGGTATACCTTCTTCTTTATTTTTATTTAATTTCATTTCATTTCCTTTTATAGCCGGACAAATGGTTTCATCCTGCCGAACAAATGGTTCTTGGTTGCTCGGCATTTGCCGATCATTTGCAGAGGAATTGCCGAATGTTTTTTGCCAACCACGACGTCCAGCTTCACGCCTTTTTTCGGATATTTCATCCCTCTTATTCAGTCTACATCTTATTGATTCAGACCAAAATACATTACCGTCATTGTTGAATAAATTAAAATCATTGACCACGCTTTCAACGACTTTGCATTCCACATGCAACGCAAATGCGATGCTTTTGCAATTTGAAAATGGTAATGAACCGCCCTGTTCATATATTTGCTCGACTACACACCAAAAAATACCCAAGCCCTCGCAACCGTGTTCCATCAAAACGTTTTGCAACTTGGGGTCATTTCTCGCCCCAAAATCGTGCGGGAAATAGAATGTATCCTTTTTCATCTCTGACCTCCTTTCGGAAAAAGCTCGCCCTGAAGAGTATCAGGCACTAGCCAGTAGATCTTTCTTCGATCTGGTAATCGGAAATCTTCGATTTTCCACCCTTCAGAACGAAGCACTGAAATAACTTTCCGGGCATCATTGAAACCTACAATTTCGTTTATTTCCACGGCTGTAACTTTCCTTCCTGAAGAGAATATAGCCCGAACCTCACGTTTTATTCGGAAATTTGAATTATCTTCGTGCACTGTCGTTTTACTCCCGCCTTGCAGGGCGGGTTTTTCTTTTGCCATCATTATGCAGTTTCTTCCTTTTTATTTGAAAGTAGCCAATTTTCAAGTTCTAATCGACTGAAAAACAACTGCTTGCCAAACGGTTTATAACACGGCACTTTTTTTTTTGCTGTCAATTGATATAGATAACTTTTTGATACGCCAATGAATTTAGCAGCATCACTAAATTTCAATACATTAGTCTTTTCAGATTCCATTTGTCCTTATTTATTTAGTAAAAAAATAGGGTGGCCAGCCCGTGTTTGTTAACATGAGCAAAGTTATGTTGCCTTGCAATAGAAATTCAGTATTTATTTATCAAGAAACACACAATCGCCCAATTGTGACAAAGTTTTTTCTTTTAATCTATCCAGAAGCTCTAATTGACGAAATAAATAATGAGAAGAGGCGCAGAAATCGTCTGAAGTTATGAATTTTATCAGTATATTAAATAAAAGGCTATATTTGCATCGCAAACATGTTTAAAAGTATAATCATGACAAAAGGAAAGAAACTGAGCCTAACCGAATTAAAACGGTTTCACGTAATACATCAGGAGATAGACATAGAAAAATTGCCTGAAATGATCGAGAAGATCAAATCAGAAGAGAAGATCCTTCTTGCTTCAGTGAAAAAAGAAATCGGAACAAAAATAAAGAACGAACGAGAGAAACAAGGGTTCTCACTCTACAAGCTTGCAAGGATGTGTAACATGAGTCAGACACTCCTTGGAAACATAGAATCCGGTGACACTTCCTATACGATAGATTCACTCATTAAAATCTCTGATGTTCTTAAATTGAAACTATTGTAGCTTCTAAATACCTCCTTCCTGACTTTCTTTATTATTTCGGTATAATTCACATCTTATTATAAAATAATTAAACTTCTTTCATATCTTTGCCTGTAAATTAAAACTTTAAGGTATGCAACTACAAATTTTCAAGTATCAAAGCGAAGAGGAACAGATGTTCAATGATATCAGAACCGTAGATATTGACGGCGAGATTTGGTTTGTTGCAACAGATGTTGCAAGAACTCTAGGTTATGCAAAACCTAATAACGCTGTCAGTACTCATTGCAAGGAGAGGGGTACCCTAAAACAGGGCATCCCTACAAGTTCAGGGGCACAGAATATGATATTGATAAACGAGCCTAACGTTTATCGGTTGATCATGAAATCACAGCTTCCTTCTGCTGAGAAATTTGAAGAATGGATATTTGAAGAGGTCATTCCTTCTATAAGAAAGAAGGGGTATTATGGGAGGATTGATAGAACACAGGCGCCGAACTTTTTTCTTAGATACAAAGACAATCTACACAAAATACCAAGAACTCATTTCTCGGTTATTAGCGAATTGTTTGTGACACTAAATGCTGAATTTGAGAAACTTGGATATACTATCCCAGATAAAGGTATTGACGGTAAAGGTATGTATCCAGATATTTCTGTTGGTAGGTTATTTTCAAGCTATTTGACAGAAATAAATCATCCTTTGAAAGATGATTTTAAGACCTACGAACACTCTTTCCCTGACGATAGAAGACCTTGCAAAGCAAGAATGTATCCTTTGGAATTATTGTTAGAATTTCGCAGATTTGTGTTTGATCGATGGGTGCCTCAAAATGCCGAAAGATATTTCATGGCTAAAGATCCATTAGCATTAGACTATCTACCTAAATTATTAGAGTCGTAAAATTGTTATTACTATTATTGTAGTTTCTTATTCCAGTGATCCATTAATAATTTTGCGTGTTCCTCTTTCGTTACTTTGATGTACTTTAAAAAAGCAGCTTCAGTCTTATGTCCGGTGATCTGCATGATAGAGTAAGAAGGGAATCCGGACTTATACAAGTTTGTGGCGAATGAACGTCTTGCGGTATGTGAAGATACCATTTCCCATTTCTTGTATTGGGTTGTCTCTCTCTTACCTCCTTTGGTTATTGACTTGTAAACGACAGAATCAATACCTACTATCTCACAAACCTCTTTGATATAATCGTTGAATTTTTGATTTGAGATGTTCTCAGGGAGGTTTTTTTTATATTTCTTCCAGATACTTAAAAATACAGGGTGAATAGGAATTGCCACACGTGCACCGGTTTTGTGTTGCTCAATTATGAGTATCCCGTCATTGATGTACTCTTTTTTTATCCTTGTAAAATCTGAAAACCTTAACCCCGTCCAACATCCAACCAAAAACAGATCCCTTGTTCTCTCCAGTCGTTTATTTTCTGAAAAGTCAAACTCGAATATCTTTTGAAGCTCATCTTCACTGAGTGCGATTGACTCGCTCTCCTCTTTTATAGCCTTGAAACTTTCACTCTTATAAGATTGGTTCTTATTTAATCCCCTCTCTGTGGCGGCGTTCAAAACCGATATTATGGCACCTATTTTGTGCCCTATCGTATTTGTGGCTAAATTGATACTCTGGAGGTAAGATGTAAAGTCTGAATAGAAATCCAGGTCGATTGATTCAAATTCAAGATATGTGTTTCTTTTCGCCTCATATTCCTTTATAAGGATGAAGGTCCGTTCATACTCCCTTATTGTTTTGTAGTTTATGATCTGCCCGTTCTTAGGGTTGACCCTCGTCTTGTTTTGTTCGATAAACAGTTCAAAGAATCCGTGGAAATCACCGGCATGTTCTTTTGTCTTTCCGAAATACGAGTCAAGGAATCTCTTTAAGGAAACCTTGTTCACCGTTATTCCTTTTTGAATTGACTTTATGAAAAACTGATTGATCGAGTTCTCGATATCCGATAATGTAGAGTTGATATCATCCTTATCAGTACAGTATTTCGTGTTCTTTACTCTCTGTTTTTCCTGATCCCAGTAAGAAGGGAGTATCCTTAGTTTTGTGGTGTAAAGAAGCGTATCTTTCCCGAAATAATATTTCAGGCAAATTGATTGCGGCTTCTTGGATGTGTAATCCCTTATGATAATCTTTAGCTCCGCCATGGCTTTTTAAATGTGTGTGCGCAAATGTAATTTTTTTTGTTCGGTTTTTGTTCGGTTTTTGTTCGGTAATTTCCACTTTTAACACTTCGAATAAGTTTTTCGATCATCCAATACAAGCGTTGTAGAGTATATTGTATGATACTTTTTCCTACTTTTTGATACTTAATTAATTGAAGGTTAGACTCCTTTCACCCCGACCGTTCAAGAGAAGACCAATCAGTTTACTGATTGGTCTTCTTCATTTTCAACCTTCTTCGGCTCGCTATCCCGCAATTACAGTTTTCATTATAATGAAAACAAATGGAATATTTGCTCAAAGTTTTAAGTATATTGAAAACTCAAATGATGCCTCATCATTCGTATAGAACAGAGATTGTAACGTCCAACAACTGATTATTTTATTCTGATAATGTTTCCTATTTACTACATTATAACTATATTTGTGGCGTAATGATTGTTTTAGCCAACATTAAAATCTTTTGATTATGGATAAATACAGTATGAATGACCAGGCTATCCTGTTTCAGATAGGCATAAAGCTCAAAGAGATCCGTCTTGAACAGAATATTACACAGGCACAATTGCAGGATAAGTCCGGAGTGTTTCGCTCGACGATAAGCGAGATAGAAAACGGCAAGAATAGTTCGCTGTTGATAATTATTCAACTCCTTCGTGCTATGGGACGGCTTGATATGCTCGATTCGTTTTTTGTCGAACGGGAGATCAGTCCGGTGGAGTATGCAAGGATGCAACTTGCAAAAAGCAAAAAACCTCGTCGGGCAAGAGCAACGACTAAAGCGAATGGTATCCAGACACCCACTAAAGAAGTCTCAGAATGGTAAATGTCGCAAACATACAGATATGGAACACATACGTTGGAGCCGTTCTCTGGAACGAATCAACGCAAACAGCCTTGTTTGAATATGACAAAGCGTTCTTGAACAAAGGCTGGGATTTATCTCCCATACACATGTCCCTCTCTGCACCACGGATATTCTCTTTCGGAGCATTGTCGCGTAATACCTATCAGGGCATGCCCGGCATGCTGGCAGACTCACTGCCGGATGCTTACGGTAAGGCATTACTGGACAGATGGCTGGCAACCTACAACAGAAGTTTCGCCAATCCGATAGAGCAGCTATGTTATCTGGGAAAGCGTGGCATGGGTGCGCTGGAGTTTGAACCGGCTCAGGACTTTCTTCTGGAGGAGAGTACTGAAGTAGAGGTTGCCTCCTTGGTAGATGTTGCAAAGATAGTGCTCGACAAGAAAACCAAACTTGACGCGACTCTGAATAATGATGTCAAAGAAGCTGTTTTGAATATCATCAGAGTCGGCACATCGGCAGGAGGAGCAAGAGCAAAAGCTGTCATCGCATACAATGAAAAGAATGGAAATGTAAGATCCGGACAAGTAGATGCACCGGAGGGCTTCGATCACTGGTTAATCAAACTAGACGGTGTTACCAATAGTGAATTGGGCGATCCGAAGCATTACGGGCGCATTGAATATGTTTATTATCTGCTGGCTCAAAAGGCAGGAATAGAGATGACTACGTCTAAGTTGCTGGAGGAAAATGGCAGAGCACACTTCATGACAAAACGTTTTGACAGGATAAACGGCAACGAAAAGCTCCACACGCAGACATTATGCGGACTGGCACATTTCGATTATAAGATGCTTCGTGCCTATTCGTATGAACAACTCTTTCAGGTGATGAGGCAATTGCGTCTGCCTTATATCCAAGCGGAAGAGATGTTTCGCAGGATGGTATTCAATATTGTAGCACGTAATCAAGACGATCATACCAAAAATACCTCTTTCATGATGGATAAGAAAGGAGTCTGGTCACTTTCTCCCGCGTATGATATTTCCTGGGCGTATAGTCCTTTCGGTGAGTGGACTTTGATGCACCAGATGTCTGTCAATAACAAATGGGATAACTTCACAAAAACAGACTTAATCGAGTTTTCCAAGAAGATTAATATCAGGAAGCCCAATGAAATAATCGAACAGGTCATCGATGCCGTCAGCTATTGGAGAGAGTATGCTTCCCAATATGGTATTCCTTCCCCGCAAATAGAACGAATAGGGAAAAGTCACGTGCTGGATTTGTAGAAGAGTTCAGAACGGAGGAAGACAACCGTCAGTCCCGTCTGTGCCGAAAGGCATCTCCTGCTGATAGACTTCCGCTTCCATCTTCTTCTTTTTCTCTGTCAGCCAGTTGGAGTTGTCAAAGAGGGCTGGGGAGAATGCGCCTTTTGAAGATTTTGATTGCTCGATAGGTGTGTAACGACCATTGGTCAGATTGAAGGCGAAGGTCGCTTCACCACATTTGCCGAGGTTTCTGAACTTTACCTTTTGTACATGGATCGTACATTGGTTGGTGTCGTTGTCGCGCACTACCGCAAAACCATAATCCGCTTTGTTGAAGAAGTTCGCCGAACCGTTGATGGTGTAGAAGTCCGGTACCGGAAACTTCTTGGTCACCGGGTCTTTCTCTATCTTACGGGGATGTGCTACCAGTACGACCAAAGTGTCTGTGCTGATCGCAAAGTTCGTCAGTTTGTCCAGAAAGCGGCTGATGTACGTCGTCTCTTTTTCTCCTTTCTCAAATTGATGTTCCAATCGGTTGTAAGGGTCAATGACCAACATCTTGATCCCATTCCTGCGTACCAGTTCGCGCGCTTTGGATAAAATGCTGTCAACGCGATACCCCTCTTTGGGACCGATAGAAAACACATTCTCCTTCAAAAAACCACATACTTCCCGGTATTCATCCATCGAGGTGATCCCCTTTTTAAAGATCTTTCCCGTCAGCTTCTCCGCAAGTTTGGCGTAGTGGCGTTGCACCGGCAGATTTTCCGGACTGAAGTATGCTGTTTTCCATCCGTGTTTCAAGATCATGTTGATGACGATCTGATCCATGAACTCCGATTTACCGCAGCCCGGGATACCCGTTACCACGCAAAGTCTGCCGGTTTCCAACGTCAGATAAGGATCCAGGTTGTCATATCCGATGCTCAGACCCGGCTGTAGTCCGTTTTCAAAAAGCTCGTAAAACTCATCCTTTACATCCTCCACCGTCACCACACCCTCCAATGGACACTCCGGAGCCTGTTGCAGACAGATCCGCAAACTTTCCACTCCGTACTTCTGTAAGTGTTCATTGGCATCCTTGCAATCCTTGCCATATGTCACCACCCGGCAACGCTCTTTGCCAAAGCGTCGCAGCAATTCCTTGCACAGCATCTTTCCCTTCTCGTCCGTATCTACGGCGATGTAAATGATCTCTTTATTTTCAAAATGTGACTCGACGAAAGGGTTCAGCCATTCCAGATTATCATTCGCCCCATTGGGCACGCTGATCACGTCATAGCGTCCGGCAGCCATAAAACTCATGGCATCCGGTTCCCCCTCAGTGAGGATACATTCTTTGGTATCTTTGATGCCGTCAATATTCCAGGGAGTCAGTCTGGCACCGGCTACCAATGCGAAATGCTTTTCACGATCACGAAACTTGGTATTGACCAGTTCGTCATCCACGAAATAATTAAACCCCATGCACTTCACCTGCTTTCCAGCTGCCGACATGAAATGCATCTCTTCCGAGATCAGCATCTTCTTGAGCACCTCTTGCGGGATACACCGTTGCTCGACAAAGTAGCGTACCAGTTCGTCGCTCAGCATCGTATTGTTCGAATCAAACACCGGTCGGCGAAAATGAGAAGGAACCTCCGCATGATCCATCTTCTCCCGACTCAGCTTTTGCTCACCCGGCTTGAGTGCTTTGCCTGCCCAGTCGCAATAGAAACAGCGGAAAGCACCACTTTCGGTATCAATAAACAGTGATTTGTCCCGCTTATCCTTGCGTCTGTCAGCACACATCGGACAGTGAGCCTTTACCTTCGTACCCTCTTTGGCCGTTACAATGGTGTAACCCTCGTAGTTGAAATTCATCGTGTTGCCGATCTTATTAGTTGGTCCATCCATTGCGTTCCTGATTCCATCTCACACTACAATCCGGTCGTGGAGGTGCATTGGAGGGAATCACTATGCCGAAGCAACTACGTATTCCGGTTTTAGGATTATAATCCTCATACGGATAAGGATTCTCACTTCGAAGCTCCTCCCGGAGCCTTTGCTCCAGTCTGGGACGCGTGGTGGCACCGGGACGGATAAAGTTTGAGAAGTAGCTCTTCGCATCCTGAAGCGAACAAATATTTGTTTCACTGCCCATCAGTCGGACATGATCCTTAAAACATTGCGCAATCAAGAGCTGATTATCCTCAAAACGTTCCTCCAGAGCAGATTGCCTGCCCACCAAACCAATCCATAGTTCATCTTCAAAAGCCTGATCAATGTAATATTCCCACTGCGATACAGGAAGTTGTTCCGTTTTCTTCTGTTTAGTATCGTCACAGACTGTTGCTACTTTTTTACCTTCTGAATAAGAAGTTTTTTTATTCTCTACTTTACTCTTTTCTACTCTATTTGCTTCCCCTTCAGACGAGTTAGTACTACTATTCTTCAGAGCTTTAGCTGCTGCACCTTTCTTACCATTCTCTGATGATTTATCTTTCTTAACATCATATGGTTCCATTCTTTTGATCAATCCGGTTGAAAAAAACGATCCCTCTTCGACGATAAACAGATCAAAGTCAGTGACCACTTTCATGAGTTTGGTGTACGAGATCTTCACTTTCCGAGCGATAGACCGGATGGCGCTTAAGTCGCTGCGATACCCATCTTGCGCACGCAAGTGTTCAATCAGCACCCAGTAAGCACCATACATTTCAAGGCCACCCTTTTCTATCAGATTCATGAGTTTAACATCGCTGAGTGCTAAAAGATCATGTGGGAAGTAGAGCCATTTTTTCATTTGGATTGGTTTTATAAGACCACTTCGTTGTGACCTTTTTGCAGACACAAATGTACAATCCCCGAATTTGACAAATGTAGGTTCAGTGAGTTTTAAGGCAGTAATTGGCAGCTAGTGGACGATAAATAGTAAATGAGCTGTTGTTTTATCGAAAATCGCCTGATTATTGAGCCCGATAGACAATATTCGTCCCATTGCCGAAGCGTTGAATCACCCCATTTTCTATCCAGCAATTCAGGTCGCGTACGGCACGTGTTTTTCCACAACCCGTGAGCCGTTCATAATCCGGCCTGGTCATCACTCGGTTTGTCGTAAGAAAGCGCAAAGCCATCACGAGCCTTTCCTCCATGGTTCGTTCCGGTATCGCCGCGCTTTTCCCTTTTCGCAACAATCGCATCCCCGCCATTTTCTCCTTCAACCAGGAGCTTGCACGAAACCGCACATTGCCAAACCGCACCGAAGCCGCATGGATGGTAGCGCCATCCTTTGATTCTTTACACTTCAAGGAAGGAGAAAAGAAACCAATCCCCTCCAGTTCGACGGAGTTTCCCTCAGCCAAATGACGCGCCATGGCTTCCGAAACAGCCGAGAGCATTCCCATCAGTTCACCCCGGTTAAAAGTCGAAGCATCGGCGATCTGATCCACCAATGTACTACTTGTCACTGTCTTACCCTTTACTACCCGGGCATGCAGCCCGGCAATAGAACCGTTCTCCGCTTTTCTGGCCGGAGTAACAAACAAATCATACAGTGCACTCATAGTTTTACAATACAACGTGACTTAATACAGAAAAGGTTTACACCGATTTAACAATTAAAGGTGTAATATGGAAAAGAAAAAAGTATTCATCCGTTCTTATGCGGTATCGTTTAAATTCCAAGTTCTTTCGGACTATTATTCTTCGGGAGAGTCTATCGGTTTTATTAGCAATAAGTATTCTATTTCTAAAGCAACGGTCTTTCGGTGGAATAATGAGTTTGAAACAAGTTCAAAATCTCTATCTTTGTCGGATGAGTTATTAAATAAACTATCCGATATGCGCACTAAACGACAGGAAATTGAATCAGAGGTCCTGGAAAGCAAAGAAGCTCTTCAGGCTGAGATTGCCCGTTTGCGTAAAGCATTGGAATACTCTGAGTTACGTAACGACGCACTGCAGGAAGTTTTAAAGATTGGCCGCGAGGAATATGGTCTTGACTTGCTAAAAAAAGCTGGCGCCAAGCAGTAAATGGTCTTCGACTCAGACATCCTGAATACTCAATCGGATGTCTGAGTGAACTGTTTGGCAAGACCCGTGAAGGCTATTACGCTGTAAGCAAAGAGAAACTGTGCGAACGTGCGTTGCTTGAAACTAATGTTGTTGACATGGTGATTCAGATAAGGATTGAAGCCCCCGGAATCGGTGCTTACAAGCTCTTTCTTATATTGAAGCATGTGTATGAACACAAGATGGTGGGACGTGATAAGTTTTATGAGCTGATGCATCGCAAACACCTGATGCTGCCGGCCTTGCGCCGTAGACACACAACTAACTCCAACCATAATTATCGCAAGTATAAGAATCTGGTAAAGGGATTTAAGCCAACATCTCCTTGTCAGTTATGGGTGGCAGATATAACCTATATAGATACGGATGAAGGCGTATGTTATCTACATCTTCTGACTGATGCTTATACGCATGAGATAATCGGATGGACTCTCTCTGAAAGCCTCTCGGCCTTGCATACCTTGGCTGCGCTCGAACAAGCCATAACGAATTGTTCAGATATGGATTTGAGTTCTCTTATACATCATTCTGATCGTGGATCGCAGTATTGTTGCACTCTGTATGTAGAACGACTCAAGCAGATTGGCTGCTCAATCAGTATGACTGAAGATGGTAATCCTACAGACAATGCCATAGCTGAACGCGTGAACGGCATTATTAAGCAGGAATGGCTCTATAAGATGAAACGCCCCAAGGATTTCCATGCGGCACAATGCTTACTGGAAGGTATAATTGATTTTTATAACAACAAGAGACCTCACATGAGTAATGGAATGAAAACACCTGCCCAAGTGAGAATGGGTTATACCAAATAAGGCTCTTTGGAGGCTTCGAGCCTCCAGCCGCCAGGCAAACCTCCGCGGTGTTTTTCATAATATAAAGTAGAAAAAATAAAAATATAGTTTGTAACTTTGAAGCATTAAAAGGGTGATTTCTACACATTGTTAAATAAATTCCTCGTGTAAACCATATCAGGAAGAATAAAAAAAGAGTGTGAAGTAAATCAGGAGCATTTCAATAAAGTTGTATAGTCAATCAGTAAGTATAACCCAAAAGTGTAAACTAAATTCAGGCATAGTCAACGAGGTCCTTTACCCCGGATAAATGAACTGATTTCATACAGAAGAAGCTCTTCTCGCGTGCCTTTGAAAGTTCCGTTTCACGTTCATGAAACGGAACAAACGACCTGACGTTTGACGCTCCTTATCCTTATAAAGATACAACATTATCAGGCCAAAAGCAAGGATTTGAGGTGTAAAAAGATGCTTGGAATTGGTTTATATAAATTGGAGATCAAACGAATAGCATTTTCTCAATAAAAAGAATCCGCCATCATATCTGCTTAGATATCTGATGGCGGATTAGATAATTTCTGTAATTATTCAAACTATCTGAGTAACCTTTCTTAATTTGAATCTTCTTCATTGATCCATATATTTCTGTACTCTGAGAACTCATTTGGATCTAAACATAAGTTCTTCCATGATTGAATGTAGTTTGGTATACTGATTCCCTGTTGTTTCATAAAAATACTAATTCTAACAATCAAGAATGCAGCTCTCATTTTGCATAATAACTTCTTGGCAACAGTTTCATCATTATCTTCTGGTTCAATAACTGTTTCTTTAATAAGATTTGTCAATCCTATTTCTAAGTCTTCTAATATTTTCTCATCAATAAATTGATGATGGTTGAGAAAATCTGTAGAAACTGCATCAATAAAGATGTTTAGTCCAACTTCGGTCCGAGATCTAATCATTTCGCATATAATTGTATACAAACCAGATGTTTGATCAAATTGTTCTTTTGGGAGAATTCTTATTGCATTTACCGCATCAAGTATATCTGACTCTGATTTTGAAAATAGTTTTCTTTGAATTTTCTTAATTAAATCGTTCTGTTTTTGAGGAAACAATTCAAGAAATGAAGCTTTTGCTTCTAAGTCAGGCATTCCATACTCTTCTAATTCATTAAGTAAGCATTCAATAACTTCATTTTTATTTTTTGAGATCAATGATATATTGGGGTATATTACAGAAGAGAAAATTTCAATCATTCGTTTAAACCTTTTCTTGGAGACATCTGATACAGTATCCCAAAGAAGATTTGTATTCTGATTTAAATAATTCTTTTCTGCATTCCACCATTTGACAAGGATATCTATTAACCAATTAATATCTTTACGTTTCCATTTATATTCTATACCAATAATTGTGGTACCAATTATGTTTTTGATAAAAGGAATGTTAGTTTCATCACCTGTTTGTGGCTGATATTGAGTAGGGAATGTTACTGATTTGATGTATTCTCTAAAAAGTTGTTCAGGATTAACATCTTTCGGATGAGGTAACTTTATAAATACAGAATAGTAATATTCTTCTCCAATGGGGGGCAATCCTGTTCTATTATCAGTTATACACCATAGTTTCTCTCCAAACTCAGAAACTTGATCATAGGATAATAATTGATAGTTAAAAAGAATAATCAACCGATCTATTGCGGAATTTCTGTTTTTTCCAGAATTTAAAAGCATTATAAGCAAATTGTCGATTTTCTCAGATTCAATAGTTAGCTTATTTTCTTCTATGTATAAGGGAATAATATTCAGGCATTCAAAAGGGTCAATATATTCATTACTGATTCTTTGATCGAGCTCCCCCAATATTGGGAATTCTAGAAAGCCAGGTATTAGATGATACAGTTCTTTGTTTGAGAATGAACAAACTAATCTATAGGTTAGATCTTTTATATTACTGTATTTACCTCGATGTTCTGATTTATATAGCTCTTTCAGGAATGATAAAAGTTTGATCTTTATCGCATAGCTGCACTTTACACTAAGTGAAGATAGAATCTCTGGAATAGTAGTCGATAATGAAATAGCAAAAGTATGGTTTCTGTAAATGTTTCCATTTATTATTTCACTCTCTGAATTTTCTAAAACGGAGAGGTATGAACTTGCTAAACTATCCACCTTTTCTTGGCTCATCTTCGAAAGCGCTTTTCTTCCAAATATATTTTTGCTATCATCGTTTCTTGCGGCGTTATTATCCGCTACTCGAATATAAAAGACTAATGCCCAGGAAGGGGAGTAATCTGCAATACATAATAAAGCTTTCAGAGCAGTATCCATACCCAATGTTATTCCGGGAATTCTAATAGGAATGCCGGTCTCTTCAATGTATCTTAAATAAGAAAATGATTCTTGTAAGAATATATTGTTGTTGTCAGCTCCAAATTTCTTTGTAGTTGAAGTACTCCCTATTTCAAACAGATATTTTTTCTCTGAAGCTTTAAAATCAGAACTCTCTTTTTGCAAGAAGACTTGAAAAAACTTTAATTCTGCCCATGGGTCACATTTATATTGGGTCAACACATTCCATCGCTCTCTATAATTTTCAGAGTCTTCGGATAGTTTATCATTTTTTCTGAGGCTCGGTGAGTAACGTATGTGTCTCAAAAGTTGCATAATGTAGGCTTCTTGTGAAACAGATGAATACTCATTTAATATAGGAGATAAGTTTAGCTTACTCCTAACGCTTCTAAGTGATAATTCGAGAATCCTTTCAGCTTCAATGGTATCACCTAACTCTGCTAATAAGGTAGCTCTTTTTGCTTCCCAGTAAGGTAAGCTTATATCAGATATCCATAATTCCAACTCTTTTCTCACAGAGAAAATGTCCAAAGAAAATAGATGATACAAACATCGTTCGTATGAATAACGAGCAAGCAATTCAGGAGATAAATACTCTTTAATCTTTTCAAGTCTATTAGATAACAATATCCATTTTTCTTTTAATCCTTCTTCTCTGTAAAAACGTAAAATAGAAAGATGAAGTTCCATCCATATTTGAGCAAGATTATCCCATTTATACTGATTCGTCTTTTCGGATGGAACAAAAGCATCTCTTATATCGAGAACTTCTGGAAATGGATTGTATTTTTCAAGGATTTTCTCATAATAGACTATCCAGTCACCATAAATTGGATCTAAACACCGTTCAAACCTCCAATTGATTTCATATAAGAATTCAATGTCAAGAGGGGTCTCTAGCCCTTGTGTATGATACATAAATGGATAACTAAATACTGTATTATCGTGCAACTTCCTTCTTAAGCTTTGAGGAAGAATAATCCAGTTCGGATATTTAAGTCTGATCTCTTTCCATTGATTGATAATGTTTTTATAATGATCGATACTATATTTATTGTCAGAATGAATATCATTCAATTTATTTGGCCAACTCAGACTCTCTTCAATTTTTCCTTGTTCGTGGAGGAATTCAATAAATAATGATAACGCTTTTGCATGGTCTTTGGTTCCGTTATGACAACCAGATAAATTAATTGGTATTATATTTCTATCTTCTAATAGTCTTTTCTCTCCAATGGAAAGTGGGGAAATATCAATTAAATAAATCTTTGGAGAGTTCTCCTTTCCTAGATTGTCTCTGATCCATCCTATCCAATTTAGAAAGTTCGGATCGTTTCCTGAAAAACCAACTAAGCAAAGAGTATTCTCAAGTAATGATTGTTGGACAGTATTTACAAATGGAGCAAACTCACGAGGATATTTTCGATAATCCTCTTCAGTGATTATGAATGGCCTTTCAGAAGGGAAACTTCCATGTAATTTTACAATTCGAGGTTTAGTTGATAAAATCAGATCTTCTTTACTTACAACTGTTTCATATCTTCGTTGAAAAACTTTCTCAGCAGCTCGTTCTAATAAAGTGTCATAATTTGTCGTAAAGACATCTGTCCAAGGTAATTGTAATGTTCTTTCGTGTAAACGAGATGGTTGATATTCTTTATCAGGCAATTCAGACTTTAATAATTGATCAAGTGCGGGTCTCCCAAATGAAGCTTGCACTTCATCTGCCAATTTTAGGACATTCAGGTAACTTTTATCTTCATGTGTCGGAGATGTACCGTGTATCTTCTTATAAAAACAATCTCCTAATTCATTCCAACTCAAAAAAGGTTTAGTTGTTGATTTTTCTTTTATAGCATTCTTGCTAAAACCAGCACCAATCATAATACTAGCATGATTAGACCATAATCTGCTCGCAATTTCTTTTAAATGTGGTAAAATATCATTCGGTATTTCTTGATTCATAGTGTAACCATTATTTTATTGATATTTACTTGATTATTAACTTGGTAAAGGACTAATACAAAGATATGTTTATTTTTATTAATAATTATACCAATGAAGTGATTATTTATAAACAGTTAGGATCAAGCCTTGTTGTCCGAACTAGCCGAAAGTGTCAGTTGTATCCCGTTTGAAACAAATGACAGTTGCTATTCAATCCAATCAACAATGCTTAGGCGTTACTTTCCAGATTACAAGATTATACACGATAATCACACTTTAAGTGCTATAAATGTGTAAATAATTACAGAATAAGGACTTATTCCGTGATTTCGAAGAATTAGTTGCAAATGAGAAAGCGAGAATATCAGTTTGCCTTTCGTTGAGTAATCTGCAGCTGTTGATTCGCCTCAGACTGCCTCTTAGACGTTTTTTTAAAAAACAATTATTGCTTTGTATTGGGGTTTATAAACAAGAATCATATATCTTTGCAAGCAAAATAAATGCAAAATCTAATGGAGTATTGAGCAATGGGCTTTTCCTCCTTGAAGCAAAGCATTTTAGTCTGATACAGATACTATCAGATGATGTGTGGAAATTAAAAGATGGAGTTCAGTGACCATTCACAAAAACGGGGTATAATCGGGAAACCATATTCCCGGAAAGTAAAAAACAGAAAGAATGAACTTGAGATTATTCAAACAAGGAGTGGTAGTATTGCTTGTTACGTCTTCACTTATGTTATCGGGATGTGCATCAATCGTGAGTAAGAGTAGTTATCCAATTTCCATAAACAGTACTCCTTCCGGTGCAAAGGTTACAATAAAAGACAGAAGAGGGATGGATATTTATTCAGGGAATACACCGACATACATAAAACTAAGTGCAGGAGCCGGATTTTTCACAAAAGCAAACTATATTGTCACCTTTGAAATGGATGGATATGAAAAAAGGAGCGTTCCGGTCGAATATGGAATTGATGGATGGTATTTTGGTAATATACTTTTTGGTGGCTTGATAGGAATGCTCATTGTGGATCCGGCAACCGGAGCTATGTGGAAATTGGAAACAGAATTTATTCATGAGACTCTGTCCAAAACAGCTGCAACTGTAGAGGTGCCTTCTTTAAAAGTCCTAAGTTATAATGATATACCGGATGAGATGAAAGACAAACTTGTAAGAGTTCGTTAAATATCGCTACTCATTGGTGGTATTTATTGTGAGTCGATAATTCTCCGGAAAGAATAATTCTTCAATCTGCCTGTTATGTTTTCACTGTTTCACCGTCTTATTATTAAAAGCAATAGATAACGTATCCAATCTGAATTATTTTATCTAATTTGGCAGTGAAAATAACAAACTAAAAATAGGAAATTATGAAACGATTTAAAGATTCAGCAGTCGCAGCGCTCTTGATGCTGTCTGTTATACTGTTTTCCGGCTGTACATTATATACACAAAGTGTACCTGCAACGGTCGTCACCTATGAGAATCCACAATGGGCACCGTCGTACATCAGCGGGGCGCGTTATTATTATCTGCCCGACATCGAATGCTATTATGATCTCTCGGGTGGCGGATTTGTGTTTCTCAACAATGGACAGTGGCGTTTCTCAAGGAATATCGGTGTCATCTATCCGGACTTTGATCTGAATCGGTGCTATTCCATCGTGCTGGATGTCAATGTCTATCGCCCATGGATGCATCATCAGCATTATGTATCTCATTATCCGAGATATTATTATCGTGATTACTATGATCGAAGCAATATCCCTTATGTAAGGGGATATAACGAAAATAGCAGAAGCGCCATTTACTGGTCAAGGAATGAACGGGACAGGGCACGCGAATGGAATGATCAGAACCTGAGAGATAATCGTCAGTTTAAGTATTCAGATTCGGATCGTAAGATGCAAAGTGAGACGACAAGAACGATGAATAGTCAAAGACAGACGAACACCGCGACAGGTAGATCTACTTCTGCAAATAGTACTGACCGAAGGAGTACAACTACGACTACGGGTAATCGACAGGTTCAAAATAACACGAACACCCGCTCGTCAGCTACCACCAATTCGAATGAGTCAACACGTTCGGCTACTACTGGTAATGCGGCAACCCGTTCTAACGCTACCACTACCACGACCGGGGATTCCCGTTCAGGCAGGGCTGCAGAAAATGCAACGGTACGATCTACCAGGGATGCCAATACGACAGAGACGACGCGTCGCCAGTCTACCACAACCAATGTTGCTCCTGTGAAAGAGGATGACACCAACTATTATGGCAAGACTATCGGACAGCCGGTAAAGGTTGAAAAGCAAATGCGCAATCAAACCGAAACGCCTGCAAGAAGAACCACTACAACCGGTAGAAGTACAAGTACAACTACAACTACAAGCACTGGCAGGGCAACAACAAGTAGTAACACTTCGACGAGCAGAAGTACTGCGACAGAGAAGAGTAGTACCAGTACAAGTACCAGCAGAACTGGCAGAAGATAAACGCTTCTCCGGATATATAAATAGTATGAGGTTGATGGGCTGTTCCCATCAACCTCATTGTTGATGTGCCGTGCATGATTATTAACTCGGTGGTGCAAGTCCACTATGGGGGTATGTAGCGACCAACCATTAGCCAATAGCAAGGGTGTCTACCGCGAGGAGAATCTGAAAGAAGCTGGCGGCAAAGTTCCGGTCTGAGTAATACGAACATCATATTAGGTCTATCACGTTGGATGAGTTTGCCAACCAAAACGAAGTCCTAAAGCTACACGGATACGGTATGGATAAATGATGCGGATATATAGAACGAAAGTTATAAGTCTTACCACAGGAGATCTTACGGACGTGCCGACGTTTTTTTTCGGGAGCACGGCTAACAATTACCGTAAGAAGTCAGCCGAGGACATAGTACCGAAGCACGAGTTGCTTTGGGAAGGTCTGAACTGTGCAGTGCGATAGTAAATGACTGTTACCCAGAGAGTCCTTTGTAGTCAGATGCTCGCAAGAGGCTCCTTGCAAAAAGAATAGGACGGAATCCGAAGGATAAGCAAGAGTGATGTTACTCAATGGGATAACTGAAAACAACGTCATACACATCGTGAGATGTCAAAGCATGGAACCGCCGTATGCCGAACGGCACGTACGGTGGTGTGGGAGGTCGAAAACAAAAGTAGGAGAAAACTACTTTTGTTTTCTCCTACCCGATTATTCAGATAACAATATATTGTAAGAAATTGTTGTTTTCTGAATAATTGTTTTAATTTTGCATTTCTAAGTTGTAACAGAGGGATACGGCTTTAATTAGTTCTTAAATACTGAAGCAGAGATGCTTGCGATTATCAAATATCCAATAAAAACATAGATCATGAAAAAACTGCCCAAATTATCCGTTATTGCATTGAGTTTTGTTCTCATTCTTGCATCTGGATGTAAAAAAGAAAATCCTGTTTTGCTTCCTGTTCTTACGACAAACGAAGTTAGTTCTATAAGCTTTTATTCTGCAATATCAGGAGGAGATATTTATTCCGATGGAGGTTCAAATATTGTCGCGCGTGGTGTTTGTTGGAGCTCAACAGCAACTCCAACGATTGCCAAAAATAAAACATCCGATGGCGGAGGAGTAGGCTCATTCACGAGTTCAATAACTGGGCTTTCAGCCGAAACAACTTATTTTGTAAGAGCTTATGCTACCAATAGTGAAGGTACAGCATATGGAAGTGCATATCAATTTAAAACATCAAAAGCCCCTGCAGAGATTACCACAGTGCTCATCCCTGCCGGCACCTTTATCATGGGCAGCCCCGAGAGTGAGGAAGAGAGCTACTTCAACGAAATCCAACACGAGGTAACGCTCAGTGCCTTTCTCATGAGCAAATACGAGATAACAAATGAGCAATATGCTGCCTTCCTGAATGCCAAAAGCATAGGCAGCGACGGGCTTTATGCAGCAGGTGCATATCCTATGCAATCTGTGATCTATGCCAGCTCGGATAGCCATGATTGGGGTTTGCATTACAGCGGCTCTGAATGGGTGCCGGCAGCAGGTTACGAAACATCTCCGGTAATAAATGTATCTTGGTATGGTGCTGCTGTGTTTGCTGCCTACGTGGGTGGAAGTCTTCCTACTGAAGCGCAGTGGGAATATGCCTGCCGTGCCGGCACTAGTACTCCTTTCAGCACAGGCACCTGCTTAACCAACCTGCAAGCCAATTACGACTGGAATGATCCATACGGTACTTGCACCAATACTGAAACCAACCCCCCCGGTAAACCCCTGCAGGTAGGTTCTTATGCTGCCAATGCCTATGGATTGTATGATATGCACGGCAATTTGTGGGAATGGTGCTCCGACTGGTCTGGCGATTATCCGACTTCGGCTCAGACTAATCCTACAGGAGCTGCTGATGGCACGTACCGCGTGATTCGTGGTGGTGGTTGGAACTACTGCGCTGGGTATTGCCGCTCTGCCTTTCGCGAAGGGGACTATCCATCTGAAGGCTACTACGATTTAGGCTTTCGGGTTGTCTTTGTCCCATAATTCATAGTTATGCTTTTGTAATAAAAAACGCAGAGCCATATAATTGCAATAGCTCAATCCTGTCATTTCCTAAATATCCACAGAAGAACCTTAGATCATGAAAAAACTGCACAGATTATCCGTTATTGCAATGAGTTTTGTTCTCATTCTTGCATTTGGATGTAAAAAAGAAAATACTGCTTTACTTCCTGTTCTTACGACAAATGAAGTTAGTACTATTAGCTTTAATACTGCAACATCAGGAGGCGATGTTTATTCTGATGGAGGTTCAAATATTGTTGCGCGTGGTGTTTGTTGGAGTTCAACAGCAACTCCTACAATTGCCAGGAATAAAACATCCGATGGCGGAGGAATAGGATCTTTTACAAGTTCAATAACAGGGCTAACAGCCGAGACAACTTATTTTGTAAGAGCTTATGCTACCAATAGTGAGGGTACTGCATATGGAAGTGCATATCAATTTAAAACGTCAAAAGCCCCTGCAGAGATCACCACAGCGTTCATCCCTGCCGGCACCTTTACCATGGGAAGCCCAGATAGTGAGGTTGGTCGCGGCACCGATGAACCCCAATATGTTGTAACGCTCAGTGCCTTCCTCATGAGCAAGTACGAGATAACCAATGAGCAATATGCTGCCTTCCTGAATGCCAAGAGTATAGGCAGCGACGGGCTTTATGCAGCAGGTGCTTATCCTACAGAAGCCTTGATTTATGAAAACTACGATTGGGGTTTGCATTATAGCGGTTCTCAATGGATTCCG
Source organism: Bacteroidales bacterium (assembly GCA_963677415.2). Taxonomy (GTDB): domain Bacteria; phylum Bacteroidota; class Bacteroidia; order Bacteroidales; family JAQUTK01; genus JAQUTK01. Next base: position 46,713 of record CAXXFJ010000045.1, read on the forward strand.
GCTGTAGGATACGAAACTTCTCCGGTATTATATGTAACCTGGTATGGTGCTGCCGTGTTTGCTGCCTACGTGGGTGGAAGCCTTCCTACCGAAGCACAGTGGGAATATGCTTGTCGTGCGGGCACCACCACTCCATTCAGCACAGGCACCTGCTTAACCAACTTGCAAGCCAATTACGACTGGTCTCATCCATACGGCTCTTGCACCAATACTGAAACCGCCTACCCTGGCAAACCCCAGCCAGTAGGCACTTATGCTGCCAATGCCTACGGATTGTATGATATGCATGGTAATGTGTGGGAATGGTGCGCCGACTGGTATGGCGGTTATCCTACTTCGGCTCAGACTAATCCTACAGGTGCTGCTTCCGGCTCGTATCGCGTGGTTCGTGGCGGCGGTTGGCGCAGTTACGCTAAGGGTTCCCGCTCCGCCGATCGCGGTAACGACAACCCGAGCGGCTCCTACAACACTGTGGGGTTTCGGGTTGTCTTTATTCCATAATACACTTTCATTTTTTCTTTTTCATTCAAGAACTAGGCACAAAAAAAGAAATGAGACACATATTCTTTGTCATTCTCTGTATCCTCTCTTCATTCTCAATATCTTCTGCTCAGAGGAGATCGGAGTTACCTGTTGGATTTCCCGATCGTTCGTCCAAACTGGATGTGTTGCCCGGATTCGTTCATCCGCCTGAAGGATATGGCGAAGTGCCTTTCTATTGGTGGCTGGGCGACACGTTGACGATAGAACGCATTACTTCTCAATTGGATCAGTTGAAGGATAAAGGCATTACAGGGCTACAAATCAACTATTGCCATTCTGATAAGGGGGGCTTGCAATGGGGACTGACGTATCCAAGTCAGCCGGCGCTTTTTAGTAACGATTGGTGGACGCTGTTTCAGCAGTTTATGAAAGAAGCGAAGAAAAGGAATATGTCGGTCAGTCTGAGTGACTATACGCTTGGGGCAGCCGGACAAGGCTGGTTTGTGGACGAGATGCTACATGAAAATCCGGGTCTGTATGGATCGAAACTTGAATCGAAACAATTTGAGGTATCCGGTAATCAGAGTTTTACCACCAAGCTGCCGGATAAGGTGGTGAGCCTGAAAGCCTATCGGATGGAAAATGGAAATCTTCAATCTTCCTCTGCAGTCGATCTGACATCAGCGATGCATGATTCCGAACTTCAATGGAAGCCGGCTTCCGGCGAATGGAAAATCATAGTGGTTTATGTAACAGTGATAAAGACCTCTTTTGATCCGATGAATCCGTTGAGCGGACAAAAAGTAATAGAGAACTTTTATCAGCGATTTGAAGATCATTGTCCGGGGGAAAGTGGGAAAGGACTTAACTTCTTTTTCTCCGATGAATTGAACTTTGGAATTAGTGGCTTTCTTTGGAATGCACAGTTTGCGGATGAATTTAAGAAGCGCAAAGGCTATGATATAATACCCAAAGTAGATCAGCTATTTGCCGTCTTAGGTCCGGAATCATACAAGACAAGACTGGATTACAACGATGTAATGGTGGCATTGTCGGAAGAAGGGTTCTTCAAACAGGTATATGATTGGCATACGAGTCGTGGCATGCTTTTTGGTTGCGATCACGGTGGAAGAGGAAAAGATGTGATGGAGTTTGGTGATTATTTTCGTACGCAACGCTGGATGTCCGGCCCTGGCAGTGATCAACCTAATCTGGGAAAAGATATTGTGAAAGCGAAAGTTGCTAGTTCGATAGCTCACTTGTATGAACGTCCGAGAACGTGGTTGGAAGGGTTTTATGGAAGCGGGTGGGGCACAAGCAGTGAGGAAATTGCCGATGCGACTTTTGCCAACTTTGCTATGGGGTATAATTTGCTGAGCCTTCACGGGCTCTATTATTCCACTCATGGCAGCATGTGGGAATGGGCTGCTCCTGATAATCATTTCCGACAACCCTATTGGAAGGATATGGGGGTATTGCTAAAATGTACAGAACGTCTCAGTTATGTCTTATCGCAAGGTTATCACTGTTGTCCGGTTGCTATTATCTATCCGGTGGCACCTACAGTAGCCAATATCAAGGGAAATGAATCGGTCCGGACTGCATTCGATATTGCCAATGAGCTTTATCCGAAGGGGATTGATCTTGATTTTATGGATTATGAATCGTTGAACCGTTGTAAGGTGAAGGACGCCGGATTACAGGTCAGCGGTGAGAAATACAGACTATTGATTTTGCCTGCGTTGACTGCTGTTCGCTATTCAACCATTGAGAAAGCCTTGGCTTTCTTCCGTGCCGGAGGCACTGTATTGGCGGTAGGAGCCTTACCGGAAGTCAGTGATAAGACAGGGGATGACGCTTTAAAGTTACAGGCGATGATCCGGGAAATGTTTGGCACTACTTACCCGGATGTGGTTGTGGGAAAAACCTATTCCCGTAAAAGTAAAGCGGGTGGCGTTGGGATGTTTATTCCTCAGGTGTCTGAGGTGAAAGGAGTGGTTGATTCTCTTCTCGAGCCTGATTTTAAAGTACTATCTGAGAATGTGACTTCTAGTATTCAGCATCGAAGGGTTGGGAACCGCGATCTCTATTTTGTGTACGGCGTGGCTAAAGGCACAGCGTGTTATTTCCGTCATACAGGAAAAGCTGAACTTTGGAACCCATGGGATGGAACTGTCAAACCGCTGAAAGTTGCTTCTGTGTCTGAAACCGGAAGTGTAATTCATCTTCCTCTTGAAAAGAATGAACCGCAACTTATTGTGTTTAGCAGTGGCAAATCTGAATTGGAAGAAGCAACTGAGATCGTTCGGACTGAAAGTGACACACTGGATACTCAGTGGGAGTTTGAGTTACTGCCAACGCTTGACAATACGTATGGTGACTATCGGCTGCCGGCTTATGATGCAAAGATTGGGGTGGAAGTGTGGGATATGAAGTTTGCCGAACAAACACCGGAGACCGCTAACCGTCAAACTCCGGATATGGATGACCGTACATGGTCGAAAGTAACGGTTGGTTATGGCCCTCAATTTCTCCGGCTTGGTCCGCTTCCTGCAACGACGGATCTTGAAGTGTTGGAATCAGCTTTGTCCAAAATGGAAACAGTTGACAGGACTCGTTCGATGGAAATCAATGGCAAGCAGTATTACTGGAAACCGGCTGAATTTTCCTGGCGTCGGGGAATGAAAGATGATGTGGGGCATCAGGGATATCATGGATTAAAAGGTGTGGTAAATAATGAACTTATCTCTCTCGGAATAGTTGATAAATCGAATAATTCGGCACCCCTCTACGGGATAAGAAAAGAACCGGAGGGAACGGTTTATTATCTGTGGACGACGCTTTCTGCTCCTCGGCCTATGCAGGCGAAAATCAGTAAAGGCGGTTTGCTCCCGGTAAAAGTTGTGGTAAACCAGTCTGCTATAGATCCGGCTTCGGATCTTGTGAACTTACAATCGGGTAGCAATTCCATCCTGTTGAAATATACTAATGTAGGCAGAGGGTACTTTGTATTCGAAGATGACAGTTTGGCTACAGACTGGAAGCAAACCGTTCCTTTGGCGACTGACTGGTATCTGAAGCCGTCCGTACTGCCTTTCAACTGCTTCCCTCAAAGGAAAGATAATTGGGGGTGGTATAGTCTGATGGCTCCTCCGGGAGCTCGCACAATGTATGTTGCCACGACATCAAAACCTGAAGTCTGGGTATCAGGAGTCAGGTTGCTCCCTGAACCTACTCAATCGCAGTCGAATCGTATGGGTGATAAGAATCAGAAGGTTTGGAAAGTCACTATTCCCGATTCGATGATAACTTCGGGTCTCGTCACACTGAAAGTGAATCAATTACCTGCTTATTATGGAGGAGCTGCTATTCCGGAACCTATTACCTTTGAATGCGGTAAAGGGGAGATTCATGTAGGTAATCTGGATGCGAACGAATCACTGAGAACGTATTCCGGAGGTATGAAGTATAGTAAGAAGCTCCTTGTGACTGCTCAACAGGCAAAAGCCAATAAAGTAACGCTCAATTTGGGTGATTTAGTCTCCTCAGCAGAGGTTTATTTGAATGGTCAGCTGATTGGTCAGAAGGTTACTTCACCCTGGCGGTTTGACGTGACCGGAAAGTGGAATGAAGGAGAGAACAAACTCGAAGTGATTGTATTCAATACCTTAGGCAATCATTACCTGACTACACCTTCTCAATATGTGGGGCGCACGAAGTCCGGACTAATTGGCCCGGTGCGTATTGAATACTCGTATCTTCCGTGATGTGCCTTCCTTTGATCAATCAATGAAAGTCTTAATTGCCGGTTGCTCACAATTTAAGCGCATCACTTCCGTTTACATAGTATTAATAAACTAGTTGAATGGCTCTGTTCCCTCATTTACGTGCTAAAATGGTAAAGTGGCTGGATCACAAAGGCTTCGTGCTGATCCGGAAGCAACGTTACATGCATGACATACGTTTTGATCGTGAAGTGGAAGAGGCATGCCTGCTTCAGTCCCAACATGAGTGTATCGATTCGATTGTCTTCTCAAAAGATCGTGCCATGCAACTGCATGCGTTTCTTTCCTCTTATCTGCAACAGGTAAAGGGGTATCATACGATGTATATCTTGTATAAGGCTTCAGATGAACGACACCGAAAAAGCTACGGGGAACTGGAAACGCTCTTTGTGAAAGCTCCTTTTATCTTTGTGGAGGAGACGGATTTTCGCCATCAGATGATTGAACTTGTGAATAAATCTGCGGTAAAGTCTATCGCTTTGTATGTGGATGATATGGTCTTCTTGCGCCCTGTAGATTACAATGCTTTGATAAAACTTCCTACCCGCCATTATATTGTCGCTTTGAGTCGTGGCAAGGATCTCGTTGAGAGTGTGGTGCTGCAAAAGAAAGTGGAACTGCCCGAGTTTGCTGTGCTGCCTGCCGGACTGCTTTCCTTTCGTTGGGATTGTGTCAACTATCTTTCGGACTGGACCTATCCGTTGGGCGTGTCTGCGTACATCTACGGCAAAAGTGAATTGTCGGTCTTGATGTCACAAATAGATTTTAAAGCACCCAATTCCCTGGAGATTGCGATGCAACGCTACAAACCGTTCTTTCAATCACGGTTGGGAGTTTGCTATCCGACCATTGCTTGCTGTTGTGTGCATGCCAATCTGGTGCAGACTGAATGTGTCAATCCGACGCTTGAGACTTTTTCTGTACAACAATTGCTGGAACGCTGGGAACAGGGGGAGTGTATCGATTTGACTCCTTTCAATGGAGCTTCGGGACGTGATGCACAGGAGATGCGCTATACATTCAGAAAACGTGATACACGCAATGGCTGATTCTTCTTCATACAGAGGCATATTTAAGGCTACATCCATCTTTGGAGGAGTGCAGGTCGTCAATATTTTGGTGACGCTGCTGAAGGGGAAAGTCTCTGCCGAGTTTCTGGGGCCGGAGGGTATGGGTGTTTCCGCTCTTTTCATCTCTACGTTGACCATGATCATTACGTTGTTTGGTTTGGGTTTGAATACGAGTGCGGTTCGTACTATTTCTCAGGCGCATGCTTCCGGTGATCAGTTGACGTTGAGCCGTACGGTGAAAATCTTTCGTCTCTGTCTGGCTCTTTGTGCGATAGCAGGGACGATCTTTCTGACTATTGCTTCTCCATTGCTGAGCTGGTATGCATTTGGCAATTATACCTATACCGTTTCCTTTATTGTCCTTTCCCTCATGTTGGCGGCTGTCCTTTTTACACAAGGAAATACCTCTTTGTTGCAAGGTACGCACCGGTTGAAAGAGACTGCACTTTCTACACTGACGGGAGCTATTGCCGGACTGCTGGTTTCCATTCCGTTGTACTACTATTATGGAATTAAGGGTATTGTGCCCGCATTGATTATCTCTGCCCTTGCCACGTATGGCATGAGCCGTTACTATGCATCGAAAGTGGTGCTGGTCAAGTGTAAGGTGACGAAGCAGGAAGTGGCAGGTACCGGACAAGAGATGGCTAAACTTGGCGTGGCATTGATTGCAGCTCAACTGCTGGGGCAGCTGGTCACCTATCTGATCAATACGTATATCAGTGCAAATGGTAGTTTGGAAGATGTTGGTTTCTTTCAGGCAGGAATGGGGATGACGTATCATGCTGTCGCTATGATCTTTGTGGCAATGGCTGCCGATTATTACCCCCGTCTGGCTGCTGTGTCCAATGATCTGAAACAGATGAATGAGACGGTAAACCGTCAGGGTGAGATTGTACTTCTGATCGCATTCCCTATTCTGCTTTTTATGATGGTATTTGCTCCGTTACTGATACAGATCCTGCTTGCCTCTGAGTTTATGGTTATCTCGTCTTTTATCCGTTTGCTTTGTTTTGGCATGCTGCTCAAAACCATTTCTTATGCGATGGGGTATATCTCTTTTGCAAAAGGAGACAGGAAGACCTACTTATGGCTGGAAGGTGGTTTGAGTAATTTCCTTCAGTTGTCACTGAATATCCTCGGATATACGCTGTACGGATTAAAAGGTCTGGCACTCTCTTTTGTCAGCATCTATCTGATATATATTGCAGTCCTGATAATCGTGGTGATTCGCAGATACAATTTTTCATTCACTCGTGCCTATCTCCTGATGATAGGAAGTACGGTCTTGTATACTGCACTTACCCTTGCAATCTGCACCTGGTGTTCGATAACGGTTGTATATATGGCAGGATCCATTCTTCTTCTTCTCGCTACCGCTTATTCACTTTACGAACTGAACCGACGAATCGCGATTATTGCATTTCTGAAGAAATTTCGAAATAGATCAGATCAGGCATAAACGAGATCTCTTCCGCTGAGATCCCGTTTGCCAGCAAGATTGGAACATCTTGCTGAAACAGAGAAAAGAACTCGTCCTGGTTTGTAGAAAGTGTGGCTCCCAGCATATACAGCGAGATCGCTTTCTTTATATTACCAGTAAGCCAATAGATATGTCCGGCATTCAGGTAATCTACTGCTTCAGGTTTGTTCCAAAGGATCTTTTCGTGATACTTAAGTGATTCTGTCAGTTTGCCGCTCAAAAAGTAGCACCAGGCAATCGGGCGCCAGGCTTTGTGATTTGTCGTGTCCAGGTAGTCTATCTTGTGGAAGGAGCGCAATGCCTCTTCATATTTCTTTTGTTCGAGATAGCAATATCCTTTGAGAAATTCAATGCTGAGATTATCCGGTTTCAGGGCTTCTGCTTTCTCTGCATAGAGGATGGCTTTGTCATATGCTTTCGTTTGTCGATAGATGCCTGCTATTTTACGCAAGGTCCAGAAATTCGTTCCATCAAGCAGTTCGGCGTGGAGATAGGCTGCCAGCGCTTTTTCTTTTTCTCCCAGTTCTTGCAGGCAGTATCCTTTTTGCTGATAGAGCTGCACATCATCTTGCCCTCTTTGAATCTGTAGGTTGAAGATGTCAAGTGCCTCTTTAAAGAGGTTTTTGCTAAAATAATAAGCACCAATCTTTTCCAGGCTCTCCGTCTCATTGAGCAAAGCAATGATGATAGGTGAATGGTGATATTCCAGCACATTATTGAAAATAGTATTAAAATCATCCTTTCTCGGATGTAGTTTGTAAAACCGGAACATATCCTGAATGTATTCTCTGGCAATGATCTCGCCTGGCCCGTTTCTCTTCGATTTTCTTTCTTCTTCTTCAATTCGAATCATTTCATCCGCATCGGACCGGAAGTTGATAATGAGTCTTGTAACTACCTCTTTGGGCAAGTTGCTCAGATTAAAACAGAATGAATACTTGTCAGAGTTACATATAAAAGCTGATCGTTGTAATGTTTTCAGGAAACCGGATATTGCTTCCTGATTGTCAGCGATTATCGAACTTAATGCACTGTGCTCTGTGTCAAATGGAAGGAACCAATTAGCAGACTCATGAAAGAAAGGAAAGCTCTTTAAAACAGAAAAGGCAGACAACATGATATCTGCTCCTTCTTGTTGAAGCTCATTCATCTCATTCATCTTCTTTTCTATTTTAGACTGATCGATAAATTCTTTCCATTCGGGGTTTTTGTCCAGAAGCATAGGGTCACTCATGATATCTTTCAGAGGGATCTTTGGATCCATCTTCTTTTGAAGCGTATTTAAGTTGTTGATAATATCCTCTTCCATCTTTTTGGAGATACTCTCAGACTCGAAAGTACGAATCAGAAGAATGAGCACGGTGAAAAACTCCTGTTGAAAGCCTGGTATGTCTTTCAGTAAAGTGATGCGGCTGATAAGTGTGGGACTCAGGCGAATCATTTGTTCTTGTTGCTTGATGAGTATGACAATCCCGGTCAGTGCACGCCAGCGAACTTCCATCCCTCCATGCTCGTAAGCTTCAATCAACGTGAGCATCTCATCTTCTCTGAAATGTTGAAGGAGGTGCAGAGTCAAAGCAGACACCAGACTGCCTGATATCTCAAGATTCACCTTTTCCTTGTTCATACCAAACAGCCAGATCTTATAAAAGAGTTTGTTGACGATCTCTTCCATCTCCTCTTTGATGTAATTGCGACTCTCAGGAGGGGAGGTGGGTGTCAGTAGATCCAGTTTGTCTTTACCCGATAGGTATGATTCCTGTAAGATTTGGAAGGATTCATATCTCAAAGAAGCCTTTGATCTCCGTTTCTCAAAATAAAAATTGTACGAACTGGTCTGAACTGCTATCTCGTAAGCTTCGATGGCTAATTGCGCCAGTGTATATTGGAGTTTCTGGAACAGTTTCTCACGATCCGGGTCTTGCTTTCCTTCGACAAGGTATTTTAATAAAAATCGGTAGGTAGTCTCAGCTTCGGAAAGTGTCTCTATAATATCAAAATTCGAGTCCTTGTTTATCATTTTGCGGATCCCGTCAATAGCCGGTTTAAGTGATTTGTTTTCAATATCCTTAAGCGCCTTCTTGTAAAGTTCTCCTGCTTTCTTTCGTTCCATTTTATCTGTTTGTTTGGTAGAGCATCGTATAACTATGCAAAAATACAAAAGTCTTTCAATTCAGCTTCCTTTTTTCTTGTTCTTTCCGACTGAATCTTTACCTTTGTCTTAACAAATTACATTAAATGAAAAAGATTAATTGCTTTTTGCTGTCGGGATCAATTGACTCTTCTCACTCAATTAACGAAGAGTTGCATAATTGTGGGATTGAAGGAGAGATCGTTTTAATGGATATAAACAATCAGAATATCCCTCTTCCAGATGGTGCCAGGATACTTTCCTGCAGTTTGCCAAATAGCTCAGAAACGCTTCTCTCTCTTGTTGAGGAATCTCAGGCAGAATATACGTTGCTTTATACGAAGAATGCTCCTTTCAAACTGGGACTGTTTGCCTTGCAGCGATTCATTGATGTGATGGACTCTACACAGGCTCCTATGGCTTATTCAGACTATTATCATGTGAACCGGAAGAATGAGTCCTCGTCTGTTCCCTTGATTGATTGCGGTTCGTGGTTTGTGCGCGATGATTTTAATTTCGGACCTCTTCTTATTTTCCGTACGTCTGAATTAAAGCGTGCGGTTAGAGGGATTCCTTCATTAGAGTATGCCGCACTGTATCGTACCTTATTATTGCTTTCTTTGGACAAACCACTCTTACATATTCCTGAATATATGTATACAGAGCTGGAAGAGGATATTCCTTCTTCCAGAGAGAAACAGTATGATTATGTCAATCCGAAGAATCGGGAGGTGCAGCTGGAGATGGAACAGGTTTTCCTGGAGTGTCTCAAAATAAAAGGGGCATGGCTGGCTCCTCAGTTTAACGAGATTGATCTCACCGAAGGCTCTTTTGAATGTGAAGCTTCTGTCATTATACCCGTCCCGCAACAGGAAAGAAACGATTAAAGATGCAATCGAGTCTGTGTTAAAACAGAAAACAAAGTTTCCCTTTAATCTGATTATTGTTGATAATCATTCTACAGATGGTACTTCACAAATCATAGCTTCTTATGCCAAAGACTCTCGTGTTGTTCATCTAATACCCGAACGTAAGGACCTTAGTATTGGTGGATGCTGGAATTATGGGGTTAACAATGCTCATTGTGGGCGATTTGTGGTGCAACTGGATAGTGACGATATGTATTTTGACGAACACTCGTTGCGGATTATGGTTGAGGCTTTTTATTACCAGAAATGTGCCATGGTTGTTGGGACTTACCTAATGACTGACTTCTTTCTGAAGGAGATCCCTCCGGGAATCATCGATCATGCTGAGTGGACGAATGATAACGGAAGAAACAACCTTTTGCGTGTCAACGGTCTGGGTGCGCCACGTGCATTCTTCACTCCGGTTCTTCGTCGCTTTCGGTTGCCGGATACCAGTTATGGTGAGGATTATGCTGTTGGATTGCGCATCAGTCGGGAGTATCGCATCGGACGTATATATGATGTGGTCTATTGCTGTCGCCGTTGGGGAAAGAACTCGGATTCTTCTCTGACAATCGAACAATTAAATAAGAATAACCGCTATAAGGATGCCATCCGCCGGATGGAGATAGATGCTCGTGTCGAATTGAATAGAAAATGACTCCGATAAAGGCACAACTTGCACATTTCTGGCATGCTCAAAATGAGAGTTGGGCTTTCCTGCGCGATCATGTCAAGGCATTAGACGAAGTGAAACTTTATTCTATTCCTTTTCAAGGTTTTTCTATCCGGATGCAATACAATCCGGCACGAATCATCTCTTCAGGAGCAAAGGTCGATAAGGCTTCTTTGGAGAAAAGGCCTTGTTTCCTTTGTGCATCAAACCGACCTTCTGAACAGGAGATCCTGGATATTCTCCCTGGATATGATGTGCTTTGCAATCCTTTTCCTATCTTTCATGGTCATCTGACTATTCCTTCTAAAACCCATCAACCTCAGTCTGTTGAAGGGAAAGTAGGAGATATGTTGCGTTTGAGTGAGTTGCTGCCTGACTACGAACTATTTTATAACGGTCCGGAATGTGGTGCTTCTGCGCCGGATCATTTTCACTTTCAGGCAGCTCCATGCAAAGTGATGCCTTTATTTGAAGATCTTGATAATCCGAGTGTGACTGAACTGCTCTATTCATCTGATAGATTGAAAGTTCGTTACTGCCCAAACTACCTGCGAAATGCAATTGTATTGGAAGCCGCCGATCCTCAGTCAATTGTTGAGTCCTTTCAGTTGTATTACAACCTGCAGGCAGCCCTTCAGCCTACACATATCGAACCAATGTTCAATCTGATTGCCCGTTACCAATCAGGTGCGCATTCTCTTGTCATTTTCCCTCGAAAAGCGCATAGACCTTCTTTTTACTTTGAGACAGGAGAGAGGCAAATTCTCCTTAGTCCGGGGGCAGTGGATATGGCGGGATTATTGGTTGTGACGCGTGAAGAGGATCTTTCAAAGATCACTCCTGATATTGTCCGAAGTATGTATGATGAACTTACTCTGAATGACTCCTCTTTGCTGCAAACACTCAGAGAGCATATAGTGCTACAGAAGATGTAAAACGAGTTTCTTCATAGATAGTATATTATCTTTTTGAGAAGATATTGCCGTATTTTATATACTTTTGCCGATTCAAATAAAAAAATAGACATTGATATGTTTGGAATTGAAGATCCCGGCATTTGGTTGCCATATGTTCTTGCTGTAGCTTGTCTTCTCTTTTCTGCCTGGTGGGGTATCACGCGGTGGAATAAAGACGATGAGTCTGATAAAAATGAAAAATCAGACAACAGGTACAAGTAAGAAATTAAGAAAATAAGATCCTGGCTTATTTTCAACAAAAAACTAACACAAATTTATGAGTTCATTCTATTTAGGATTGATAGTAGTGGTATATCTGCTATCACTGGCTTATCTCGGCTATCTCGGTTACAAAAAAACAACAAGTTCGGATGATTATCTGGTTGGAGGACGACAGATGAATCCGATCGTCATGGCTCTTTCTTACGGTGCGACTTTCATTTCTGCTTCTGCTATTGTAGGCTTTGGTGGAGTAGCGGCTGCTTACGGCATGGGTATTCAATGGCTTTGTATGCTTAATATGTTGATGGGCGTGATTATTGCATTTATCGTATTTGGAAGGCCGACACGTCGATTGGGTGTATTATATAATGCAGCCACATTTCCACAGTTACTTGGACGTAGATATCATTCCCGTGCTATCCAGATCTTTGCCGCGGCGGTAATATTCTGTTGTATGCCATTGTATGCGGCGGTTGTATTAAAAGGTGGAGCTGTCTTTCTGGAACAGATATTCCATATTGACTTTAATATTGCATTGTTGATCTTTACGCTGATTGTAGCTTCGTATGTTATTGCCGGAGGCATGAAAGGGGTTATGTACACCGATGCATATCAGGCAGTGATTATGTTTATCTGTATGACCTTTCTTATCTTCTATCTCTATCATCAGTTGGGGATGGGCTTTACAGAAGCGAATGTCGCCCTGGGAAATATCGGTGATCTGGTACCGGAAAAGTTTCGCTTATTGGGACATCAGGGATGGACCTCTATGCCTCTTGCCGGATCTCCTCAGTGGTACACGTTGGTAACATCCTTGATATTGGGAGTAGGTATCGGATGTCTGGCTCAACCTCAGCTGATTGTTCGCTTCATGACTGTCAAAAGCACCAAACAACTCAATCGTGGCGTTTTTATAGGCAGTTTCTTTCTGATTGTCACAGTTGGTGCAATTTACCATGCTGGTGCACTCTCCAATCTTTATTTTCTGAAGACAGAGGGAAAAGTCGCGACAGAATTATTGGGTGATATTGATAAGATAATCCCTTATTTCATTAACCATGCCATGCCGCCCTGGTTTTCTGCCTTGTTTATGCTTTGTATATTGTCAGCCAGCATGTCCACTATGAGTTCGCAGTTTCATACTATGGGCGCCGCCGCCGGTGCAGACATATACGCACCTCTTACAGGTAATAATGCACTTAACACAACGAGAGTTGTCCGTATAGCAATCCTCTTTTCGATTGCTCTCAGCTACATTATCTGTTACCTTTTGCCGATGAACATTATTGCACGCGGTACAGCTATCTTTATGGGAGTTTGTGCATCCACATTCCTTCCGTCCTACTTCAGTGTACTTTACTGGCGTCGGGCTACCCGTTCGGGTGTTTTATTTAGCATGTGGGCAGGCTTACTGGCTTCCCTTTTTGCCTTGGGCTTTTTGCACAAAGCAGAGGCAGTACCTCTGGGATTATGTAAAATGATTTTTGGCCGGGATATGCTGATTGATGTGTTTCCCTGGTTTGCCATTGATCCAATCCTCTTTGCATTTCCAATATCAGTGATCACAATTGTTGTCGTCAGTCTGTTGACAAAAAAAGACTAGGTTCTCTTTTTTGAAGAGATGTGCATAAATCAGAGCGCCCCGGGAAACCCCGGGGCGCTCTGATTTATATGGAGATACTCCGTTTAAATATTATGGCGTAAGTCATGTACGCGGACAGCTTTGCCTTCTGATTGAGGGAGTGATCCTTTCTTGACCAGAATGACTTTCGGAGTAATCAGTAACTCGTCTTTTAACTGCCTTGTAATCTCTTTGCGTAATCGGTCGAGATCTATAAAGTTGTCAGTTGTAAGTTCGTCGAGTTCAACTTCTACTTTCATCTCATCATTGTTGTTGATCGTTTCCATTGTAATGAGATACTGAGATCCCAGTTCTTTGAATTGCATCAGAATGGTTTCGACCTGGATGGGGAAGATATTTACACCTTTCAGAATAATCATATCGTCACTTCTTCCTTTCAAACGGTCAATCCGATGGTGTGTGCGTCCACAAGGGCAATCGCCCGGCATGATGCGGGTGAGGTCACGAGTACGGTAACGAAACAGAGGCATCGCTTCGCGGTTGATGGTCGTGAGTACCAGTTCGCCGATCTCTCCGTCAGGCATCGGCTCTTGAGTCTCCGGATTGATAATCTCTACAATGTAATAGTCTTCCCAAATATGAAGACCGTTTTGTTCTTTGCATTCAAAAGCAACTCCGGGACCACACATCTCAGACATTCCGAAACTATTATATGCCTTCACGTGCATGGACTCCTCAATTCTTTTACGCTGTTCTTCCGAATGTGGCTCGGCGCCAATGATGAGAGTTGTCAGTTTGGTGTCTCTTTGTATATCGTATCCTTCTTCTTTAATAACCTCAGCCAGACGGGTTACATAACTGGGTATTGCGTGAATGGCAGTTGTGCCGAAATCAACAATGAACTTGACCTGACGTTTGCTATTTCCCGCCGCTGCAGGAACGGTTAGCGCTCCCAAGCGTTCAGCTCCGTACTGAAATCCCAAGCCTCCGGTAAACATACCGTAACCTGAGGAGTTTTGGAAGACGTCCGTATTGCGCAGTCCGACCATGTAGAGACACCGGGCAACAGCGTTTGCCCATTCATCCAGGTCCTTTTGAGTATGTAATATCACGGTTGGATTACCAGTTGTGCCTGAGGAGGAGTGAAGACGAACCACTTTTGAGAGTGGAACAGAGGCCAGAGCAAATGGATAATTGTTACGTAGATCGGTTTTCGTTGTGAAAGGGATCTTCTTCAAATCTTCAAGACTGTTGATCGTCTCAGAGGAAATCCCTCTTTCTTTAAAGATCTTTGCGTAGAAGGGACAGTTTTGGGCTTGGTCGATGGTCTTTTTTAATCGCTCGAGCTGAAGATTCTCCAGTTCAGCACGAGGCATAGTTTCTAATTCTTTATGCAAATACATTATATAGTGTGTTATAGAGATTCTTCTTTGAGTCTGCAAAAATACGATTATTTTTTTATTTCACTATTCAATAGTTTGCTAATAGACATGAGAAGAAATGAAATCAGAGAATGAATACTCTTTGACGGTTCATCTTCCCGGGGATATTCTGGTGACAGGTAAAAAAAAGAGAGAGGTCTCTTGTCTGGTACCAGACAAGAGACCTCTCTGAGAAATGAATTATTTCTTTTTACTTGATAGGTTCGATACGGAATGAAAAACTTAATGTAGTATCCGTAGGAATCTCATATTCAGGAAGCGGGCCTGGTCCACAACTGGCATTACCTAGTCCGCGCTGAATGCAATCCAGATTCAGAATTGTCTGTTGCAGACGATTGTCTTTTAATTCGTGACCATGTTTGAGGTCATTCCATAATTGTTTGTCAGTAAAATGTAGGGCACTGAAACTCAAATTGTCCTTGACAGTAATCTTGATTCCCTTGTTATTGTTATTGCTGATTGCAATCCATCTTGCATCTTCGCGATTACCCATAGACTCAGTTCGTACATACGCCTCCTCCATATTTGTGACAGTTGTCTTATATTGACCGAAGTAACTGCTGGTCTTTCTGTCCCAGTAGTTCTCGAAAGGACCTTCTCCATAATATTCCAAATTCTCCATACCCGGCATCAAACTTAAAGACAGCCCGTAGCGAGGGATACGATAAGCAGTAGCCGAACTCTTGAAGGTCGTGGTTATGTCAATAGCTCCATTGCCATATATATCGTATCTTACATGGTACGGGTAAACAGCATTTCGTTCTCCAATGATTGAAGCTTCCATTCCTGTCGATACTATTATTTGTCCCTCCATGCCATGAGATATGGAGAAATCTTTCAATGTAACAGTAGTTTCTCTGTATGTACGTCTGTCGTTATTAATAGAACGGTACCAGTTGAAAGTTGGGCCTTCACTCTTGAAAATCATTTCTGTACCATTGTATTGCAGAGAAGTAAGAATACCAGTCGCAGAATTGAAAGTGATATCGTATCCCTTACCCTTGACTGTGGTCATGCCATTAGCGGATGAAACTTCCGATTTTGCTGATTGGTCAGTCAGGATAATTGGCTGAACAAGTTGCGGACGTTCATTCATTGCCATCTGTTCGTCAGCTACAACATGTCCGGCCTTAGCCCAAACGGAGTTGTTTTTAAGACTGAAAGCGACATTCAGGAAGTACTCTGAGTTATTATCCATGATCACATTTACCGGAAGAGTAATTGAAACAATCTCATTCGGTTTGGCAGCAGGTGCATCCATGACATTCGTGGATATTGGTTTTCCGTCTTTCACTACTGTCCATGTAAGTTTGAATTCATTGAGATTCAGAAAATCGTATCTGTTATCTATCTGAATCTTTCCAGTTGCAGCATCTACCGCTTTAATCTTGATATACTGATAGCATTTCTTTACTTCATACAACTTCGGAGTCATCTGACGATCCGGAGTTGTCAAACCGTTGCAGCAGAAATCAAAATCATTCGGTTTGTCACCGAAGTCACCACCATAATAATATTCGTTGGTTGGACGACCTTTCATGTTGATACCCTGATCTACCCAATCCCAGATACAACCACCAATCATACGTTCCGAATGATTTTCGATGTAATCCCAGTATTCGGCCAGGTTACCAACCGAATTTCCCATAGCGTGTGCATATTCACACAGGAAATAGGGCTTGTCGGATGGTTGTTGGTCAAATGAAGCCATATCTCTTACAGAAGGATACATGTGAGAATCCATGTCTGCAGCTTCGTTCTTTCCCTGATAATGGATATAACGGACAGGGTCAATAATTTTGGCTGCCTTGTACATCTCATAGAAGTTGCTACCTCCACCACATTCATTTCCCATAGACCAGAAAGTAACGGATGGATGATTCTTGTCTCTTTGTACCATGCGTTCCATACGATCTACCATAGTAGGTATCCAGGTTGGATTTCCACTGAGTGAATTATTACCGTGACATTCCACATTTGCCTCATCCATTATGTACAGTCCGTAGTAGTCATACAAGGCATACATACGTGGGTCATTTGGATAGTGAGAGGTACGTACAATATTCAGATTGCACTGTTTCATCAGTAAGATATCCTGAATCATAGATGATACCGGAATCGTTTTTCCAAATTGTGGATGAATATCGTGACGGTCTGCACCTTTGAAATAGACCAGCTCATTGTTGATATAGATTTTCTTGTTCTTGATCTCAATCCTCCGGAATCCATACTTGGAAGAAGATGCTTCGATTACATTTCCCTTCTCATCCGAAAGAGTTACAATTACTGTATAGAGGTTTGGCGTCTCTGCTGTCCATTTTGCAATATTCCCGTTCAATGTAGCATTGAGAGTGACTATTTCTTCTTTGTTCTTTTTAATTACAGGAACTTCCTTGGATGTCTTGAGAACCGATTTTCCCTGAGGATCCAGTAATTCAATACCAACAGAATAGTTTCCTGCCATCTTCCCGTAGTTGGATATCGAGTTTTTGACAGACAAGTTAGCGCTGTTGAGATCTGCAGAAAGTACATCCGTGATATGGAAATCCCGTACGCGTACCGGTTGAGTTGCATATACAAAGACATCTCTGTATATACCGCTTAAACGGAACATGTCCTGATCTTCCATATAGGAACCATCGCACCAGCGATATACTTCACAAGCAATCATGTTGTCACCTTTTTTGATATATTGGGTGATGTTAAACTCTGAATCGGTACAAGAACCTTGTGCATAACCCACTTTCTTGCCGTTGATCCATACATACATTGCACTGTAAACACCGTTGAAATGAAGAAAGACTTCTTTGCCATCCCAGTTTGAAGGAACAGTGAAGTTACGTCTGTAAGAGCCAACAGGGTTTAATTCTTTGCTGATAGTCCATCCCTCAACTGCACGGATGAGTGGAGGCACGTTTTTATGCGGATAGGTTACATTTGTGTAAATTGGAGTTCCATATCCTTCCATTTCCCAACAGGAAGGAACGGTGATTTCTTTCCACGCAGAAACATCAAATTTAGGGTTGTAAAATGTTTGAGGTCGCTCTGAAGGCTCTTTCACCCAGTTGAACTTCCACTTGCCGCTTAACAGGATGAAATTGTCAGCAACAGGCATAATCCATGGCTCATTGAAAGAAGGGTCTTTTTGAAGCGCTTCTTTGGACAAGAAAGGATAGAATGTGTTTCTTGCCGGCTCTTTATTGATGCCAAAGATTGCTTCGTTCTCCCATTCATTTTTGCTGACAGCTTTTTTCTCTTTCGGGAATTTCGCTTTGGTTGTTTTCAATACCCATTGCTGATCTTTATCAGAAGGGTCTGTTTTCGCTTGCATTACTTTCCCGTCTTTGCGAAAGCTAAGACTCATACCACTGTTTTTACTGGTAATCGTATAGGTGTTTTCAGCCACTTTATTAAAAATCCATTGCTGATTAGGGTTCCCTTTGTCCAGATCCCATTGAATAACCAAGCTTCCTTCATTTCTTGTATTTCCTGAATTATCAATTCCTTTTGAAAACTTGGGTAGACTGATTGCATAACTTCCACGTGATGCTTCAACTAAAGCGAAGACCTGTGACAGTTTGTCCTTTTGTTCTTTAACAGTGAAGATGTTTGCGTTGTTATCAGTAACGTCGCCATTGTCCATGACATCGCCCTGACTGTTGTACAACTTATAAAAGGCTTTTGTGTCAATTTCTTGAGCACATAGTCCCTGAGTGATCAGCATGCATGCAAAAAGCCATGCAGAAGTTTTAAGAAATAGTGTTTTCATTGTATAAATATTGATTGATTGATATTATTCCTTTGTTGGTTTGAAGAGAATATTAAGGAGTGATGTAATAATGGTCAGGATGATACTGAATAAGATTCCATGGAAGAATCCGTCGACTTCGAATCCGTCAAGTATTTCGCTGCAGAGCATCACGATAATTGTGTTGATGATAATAAGAAACAGTCCGAATGTCAGTACAGTAAAGGGCAAAGTGAGTATCTGAAGGATGGGTTTCAGAAATGTGTTTAACAAGGCAAGTACCAATGCAGCCCAAATCGCAGAGGTAAAGCCATCGAGGTAAATACCAGGTAGTATCTCAGCAGTGAGATATACAGCTGCTGCAGATAGAAATAACTGAGCAATACGTCGAAGCATAAAATGGGTATTAAGTTTTGTGGATGCAAATATATATAATTATGTGAGATTTGAAGTATGCAACTGTTTTTTCTGCCTACTTTTAGAGGTTATCTTGTGAATTATTTCTTTCTTAACGAAGAGAATATTATTTTTGTTGGGAATTAACAGAATCAAAGGAGCATGCAGAAACTATTATCCCTTCCACCCAATCTGGTGGAATACTTTTATGAAATTGAACAGGTCGATCGCTCAGAATGGTATTGTACCTCTGATCCCATTGGCAAGAAACTTGGCTCAGGTGGTGGTACGACTTTTTTGTTGGATGCTTGTAGGCAAGAAGAATGTCCCGATGTTCCTTTCAATGAGTGGCTGCAAAAAAGCAAACGGATCTTGTTGCATGCAGGTGGACAAAGCCGTCGCCTTCCTGGTTATGCTCCTTCGGGCAAGATTTTGACTCCTCTTCCTGTCTTTCGTTGGGCGCGGGGACAAAAATTGCGGCAGAATTTACTTTCTCTTCAGTTGCCTCTCTATGAAACGATCATGAGGAAAGCTCCGGAAAAACTGAATACGTTGATAGCCAGTGGAGATGTATATATACGGGTTGATGGCACTTTGCAGACAATTCCCGAAGCTGATGTGGTCTGCTATGGTTTGTGGGTGGATCCTTCACTTGCAAAGAATCATGGAGTCTTTGTTCAAAACAAACAGGTTCCAGATGCGCTTGACTTTATGTTGCAGAAGCCTTCCGTTGAACAATTAGGTGCATTGATGCAAACGCATTATTTCCTGATGGACATTGGGATTTGGCTCTTAAGTGACCGTGCTGTTGAACTGCTTTGTGCGCGTTCGAGAAAAGAAGGAGAAATATCGTACTATGATCTGTATTCAGATTTCGGGCTTACATTGGGAGCGCATCCTCGTATTCACGATCCAGAACTCAATGAATTGACTGTCGCCATCCTTCCGTTGCAAGGGGGACAGTTTTATCACTATGGTACCAGCCGCGAATTGATTTCTTCGACACTCTCAGTACAAAATATTGTCAACGACCAGCGTGCTATTATGCACCATAAGATAAAACCACATCCGGCAATGTTTGTACAGAATGCAGATGTGAGATGCAAACTTACTGAGTCAAACTCAGAACTATGGGTGGAAAATAGTGTGATTGGTGCGCGGTGGACGTTACACGATAAACATTTGATAACCGGAGTACCGGATAATGATTGGGTATTGGAACTTCCTTCTGGCATTTGTCTAGATATTGTACCAATTGCAGAGGATGGTTATGCGGTGCGTCCGTATGGCTTCAATGATGCTTTTAAAGGTGATCTGAACTCTGAAAATACATTATGGATGGGCGATCCGGTCTTAAAGTGGTTCGTTGATCGTGGAATTGATCCATCTCAAGTTGATCTTCAACAAACGGATGACTTGCAGGCTATGGCTCTGTTTCCTGTAGTTAAAACAGTGGATCAGATAGGGATGCTTTGTCGGTGGATGACAACAGAACCTGAATTAAAAGAGGGCAAGGAATTGTGGATGGAAAGCCAACGGCTTTCTGCTGATCAGCTTTCTGCAATAGCCAATCTGAAACGTTTGAATCAGCAACGTGACTCTTTTCGTGCTTTCAACTGGCCCATTTTGGCGAAGAACTTTGATAAGAGCGTCTTTTATCAATTGAATCTGGATGATGCGGCTATTGAGTTTGCGCAACATGATATACCAGCACCCCAACCTTTGCCAGAGAGTGTTCCTTTGATGACTCGCATCCACGACAGCATGTTTCGAGCTCGTCTTGAACAAATCAAAGGACTTCCGTTCAAAACAGAGGAAGAGAACGCTTTTGCTTTGTTGCGTGAAGGCCTTACTGCACCAATGCTGGAAAAGAAACAATACCCTCGCCTGGATATTTACAAAGATCAGATTGTGTGGGGGCGAAGTCCTGTACGAATTGATCTGGCAGGCGGATGGACGGATACACCTCCTTATTGTTTGAATGAAGGGGGCAATGTAGTAAATATAGCCATAGAATTAAATGGGCAACCACCACTTCAGGTTTATATTAAACCATCTACTGAGATGAAGATAATTCTTCGTTCCATTGATTTGGGAGCTCGCGAAGAAATAACGACATACGACGAATTGTCTCAGTTTATTAAAGTGGGTTCTCCTTTTTCCATTCCAAAAGCAGCTTTGATCTTGGCGGGATTTTCTCCACGCTTCTCTGCAGAACCGTATACTACTCTTCATGCACAGCTGAGCAGCTTTGGTTCAGGTATTGAAATTACTCTTTTAGCGGCTGTTCCTGCCGGTTCCGGATTGGGAACCAGTTCAATATTGGCTTCAACAGTTTTGGGTGCTATCTCTGATTTCTGTAGTTTGGCTTGGGATAAGAATGAAATATGTCAGCGAACTCTTGTTCTTGAACAGCTTCTTACCACCGGTGGTGGATGGCAAGACCAATATGGAGGTGTGCTGCAAGGGGTAAAACTTCTCCAGACAACTTCCGGATTTAATCAGTCTCCTCTGGTAAGATGGTTGCCGGATTATTTGTTTACCCAGCCGGAGTATCAGAAATGTCATCTTTTATATTATACAGGTCTTACCCGTACAGCAAAAGGCATATTAGCGGAGATAGTACGTGGTATGTTTCTTAACTCAACTCTGCATCTTTCATTACTGAATGAGATGAAGTCTCATGCTCTTGATCTTTATGATGCTATTCAGCGGGGGAATTTTGCAGAGACAGGCAAACTGGTTAGCAAAACATGGGAACAAAACAAACAATTAGATGCAGGCACAAACCCAGCAGAGGTGGAAGCGATTATTCGTCAGATAAAAGATTATTGTATTGGCTATAAGTTGCCGGGAGCTGGTGGTGGAGGATTTCTCTATATGATTGCTAAAGATCCTGAAGCTGCTGCCCGTATAAAAAATACGCTGAATCAGAATCAATTGTCTCCCGGTGCAAGGTTTGTAGATATGACCTTGTCGGAAAAAGGGCTACAAATCAGTCGTTCCTGAGAACGCCTGTGGTTGGGTAGAAAATGGAGTGCATATATAAATGACGTTTATTTACCGAAAAACGAGAAACATATCCGTCTTTTTTATACTTTTGCCCTGATAAATGAAAGTAATATGAAACTGGACGAGATTCGCGATCTTATTCAAACAAACAAGTTGGACGAAGCGGAAAAAGAATTGCAGCTTCTGTCTCAGGATGAACCATCGGAGGCTGTTTTTCTCTTGTTAGGCAACCTTTACCGAAAACGGGGAGACTGGCAGCATGCGTTAAATAATTTTCATGAAGCATTAGAGCTGAATCCTGAAGGAGTCGCAAGAATGGCAATAGAACATATTCAGAATATATTGGATTTTTCGAATAAAGATCTTATAAATCCATAAAGCTCTATTATGCAACGGAGTGTGTTATTAATGAATTGAATAACTGAAGAAATAGTGCCGAATTTAATTATTGACCAAGGCAATACTACTGCTAAAGTTGCTGTGTTTGACTCTGATACTATGCTATTAGAAGAGACTCATGAACTGCTGCAGCAGGACCGGATTCGTGCTCTTTGTGATTTTTATTCCATACGTGCCGCTATATTTTCCAATGTAAATAGATCTTCTGCTGAATTATCCGGTTTTTTCCAAAAACAGCTGGACTCTTTTATTTATCTTGATCATCAGACCCCGTTGCCTATCAAGAATCTTTATCAGACGCCCCAAACGCTTGGACCTGATCGTTTGGCTGCGGTAATTGGTGCGGACAATATTAAACCGAATGCATCGTTATTGGTCATAGATTCAGGAACAGCCGTTACGTATGATTTTATTCAAGAAGGAGTTTATCATGGTGGCAATATTGCTCCTGGTTTACAATTGCGTTTTCGCGCTTTACACGAATTTACATCCAAACTGCCACTCTGTGGGTATGAAGGGGTGATTCCGTTACTGGGTACAGACACAGAAACTGCGATTCGATCGGGAGTTGTTAATGGAATGTTGTTTGAAATGGAAGGAGTAGTTAATGCGTTGAAAGCAAGCCATCCTGATCTTTATGTTTTTTTAACCGGAGGAGATGCTTTTTTCTTTGAATCACGGCTAAAAAGTGCGAACTTTGTCGATTATTTCTTGGTCCTTAAAGGCCTTAACAGAATATTGAATTATAATGTCAAATAAAAATAAAGTAATAGGGTATCTGCTGCTGGCATTTTTGCCTATTTGCGTGGTTGCTCAAAACAGTACAAACTCGCCATACTCCCGTTTTGGTTTGGGCAGGCTGTCTGATAATAGTATTGGGGCTAGTCGCTCAATGGGAGGAACGGCATATGGGATACGTTCTTTGTCGCAGATTAATCCATCGAATCCTGCAACCTATTCGGATATTGAAACGAATAACTTTTTGTTTGATATCGGCGTTTCGGCGGAGATCTCAAGATTAAGCGATTCGCAAAACAAACAAAGGTACAACAACGGTGGCCTAGACTATATTACATTAGCTTTTCCTCTATCTTCAAAATTAGGCTTCAGTGGCGGTCTTTTGCCTTATTCAACTACCGGTTATAACTTCAGTTCATCAGAGACAATTAAGCAGTCGGATGGTCTGAGTACGGGAATAATTGCTCAACAGGATTATATCGGTTCAGGGGGTGTCTCCCAACTATATGCCGGATTGGGTTATTCATTGAAAAAAGATCTGTCGGTCGGATTCAATGTCAGATATCTTTTTGGATCTTTATCAAATTCCCGTAAGACCTCATTTCCCCAGAGTTCCTCCATCTATTTTATTAATTATGACAACAAGATACTGATTAATGATCTGTCGTTTGATCTGGGAATGCAATATACTCATCGTCTCAGTGCGCGTGAAAATCTGACAGTAGGTGCTGTTTTTAGTCCGGGAAAGAGTTTGCATGCAAATACTGAAATTAATAAGAGTTATGGCTCAGGTTCAACAACAGATACGACAATCACTGTAAACAATACAGGTTCTTTTGATCTGCCGAATACGTTAGGAATTGGACTTTCCTATAATAAAGATAATAGAATTACCCTTGCAGCTGATTTGGAATACCAAATGTGGAGTGACGCACGTTATTTTAGTCAGAAGGATACATTAAACAATAGAATGCGTTTGTCGTTGGGAGCGGAGTATATCCCCTCTTTGGTTAGCCGTAATCTATTACGATCTTTACATTACAGGGCTGGTTTCTCCTGTGAACAGTCCTATATTCAGGTAAATGGAAATTCGGTAAATGCCTATCGTGCAACTGTAGGTATCGGCATTCCGTATCGTTCTTCAGGATCAATGATTAATCTGGGTTTTGAGTATTCATTGATTCCTTCAACAAGTGTAACCAGAGTTGAAGAAAGAGGCTACAAAGTGACTCTGGGGATCTTATTCAGCGAACTTTGGTTTAAAAAGAGAGTATTTAAATAAATATATAGTAAATGAAAGGTTATATGAAAGCTAAATTGTTAGTTGCCGGATTGCTGATAAGTATGGCAAACGGATATGCACAGAAAGGGATTGATGATGGATCCAGATTTGGTCATGGTGAGGATAGTGTCCGTTGTGTTCAGAATTTGACTCAGTTATTTAATGATATAAAGTTGGAGAACTATCCTGACGCTGAAAAAGCATTTAATATTGTCTATAGCGAATGCCCTGAATGTAGCGAGAATTTGTATTCGCGAGTTGCGCCTAGAATCTTTTTCTGGAAAATAAAAAATGAAAAAGATTCTGTGAAGAGAGCAGATATTCTGAATCAATGGATAGCCATGTATGACAAACAGATTAAATACTTCGGTGGAAGTCTGAGAAATCCAGAAGGATGGATTATTGGTGAGAAAGCAAAAGTTTATTTTGATTTCTCAAACCATAATGATCTGAAAGCCATGAAGCAGGCCTATGAGTGGTTTAATAAATCCATGGAGCTTCAAAAAGAAAGAACCGATATACTTGTCTTTGTTCGTGTTGTTGAAACTTCTGATCTTATTCTCAAGAAAGATCCCTCTCATAAAGAGCAATTTATTAAAGATTATACGGCAGTGAGCTCCTATCTGGATGAGATGGAAAAAGCAGAGAACCAAAGAGAAGCTGGACCTGATGGACCAGCTAATATGAATCCGAATCGTGACCAGGATCAGCCGGGTGGTATGAATCCGAACAGAGGTCAGGATAGACCGGAAGGTCTGAATCCGAATAGAGGAAACCGCAAGTTTGAGGAGCTGGCTGGTGCAAAAGGTAATATTAATAGAATCTTTGCAACAAGTAGTGCGGCAAATTGCGAGACCCTTGCTGAAATTTTTGGTCCACAAGTAGAGGCGAATAAAACGAATGGTGAGTTATTAAGCAATGTCATACAGTTGTTGAAGAGATGCAAATGTACAGAAAGTGACCTCTATTTGCAGGTTGCAGCCTATATGCACAAAATCAAACCGACTGCCGAATCAGCACAAGGGATGGCTCAGCAGGCCCTTAAAAGTAAAGATTATGAGGGTGCAATCAATTTTTTCAAAGAAGCTATGTCTATGGAAACAACGAATGCAGATAAAGCGGAAGATGCTCATAGGATTGCACTCCTTTACGCTGATAATAAACAATATTCACAGTCCCGGGATTTTGCTCGTCAGGCAATAGGATTTTCTCCGAACTTCGGCAAATCATATATTTTGATTGGACAGCTTTATGCAATGTCTGCTTCAAGTATATATCCGGATGATCCAGTGTTGCAACGCACTGTTTATTATGTGGCTAATGACAAAATGGTAGAGGCTAAAAAGGTTGATCCAAGTTGTGCTGCAGATGCTGATAAATGGATCTCTGAATATCGTAAGCAGTTCCCAACCAAAGATGATATCTTTATGCATCCTGAGCTGGAAGTTGGTAAACAGATTACTGTCGGAGGTTGGATTCAGGAGCGGACAACGGTTCGCTAATCTGAATGGAAAAAGATGCCGGCAATACGATAACTAAGAGCATAACAACAGCCTTTCTAGCTGTTGTTATGCTTCTTACATTCGCATCCTGCCGGAAAGAAAAGAAAGAATTCGTCCCTTCATTCTCTAATAAAGATAGTGTTCCGGAAATGGATACCCGCGGGATGACAATGCTGATATCAGATTCAGGTGTGACCCGCTATCGTATTAAAGCAGAAGTGTGGCAAGTATTCGATCGCAAAAAAGATCCTTACCAATACTTTCCAAAGGGTATTTATCTGGAACAATTCGATACCTTATTGCATGTCGAAGCCACTGTTGAAAGTGATACTGCATGGTATTATACCGATGCAAAGTTATTTGAACTACGTGGGAATGTAAAGGTGATGAACCGAAAGGGTGAGAAGTTTAGCGGTGAGGAACTGTTCTGGAATGAGAAAACCCATCTTGTGTATTCTGATAAACTGATAAAGATTGAAAGTGACAGTTCTTATACCTATGCCTATGGATTTGAGTCGGATCAAAGTATGACAAAATATATTATCCGGGATCCTCGTAACGGAGAGATGTTCTTTGGAGAAGATTCAATTACATCAGAACCGGCAGATTCCATTTCTTCTGCCAAGAGTGATTCGGTCCCTTCAACTAAGAAGCCATGAATACGACGATAATAGTAATTCTCATTTCACTAGCACTCTCTGCCATGTTTTCAGGGACAGAGATTGCTTTTGTCTCATCCAACAAACTTCGGTTTGAACTGGATAAGCAACAGAAGAACTTTACCAGTCACATACTGAGCTTCTTTTACAAGAATCCGAATCAGTTCATATCAACCATGCTTGTGGGAAATAACATTGCATTGGTCGTTTATGGTATCCAAATGGCCATTCTGCTTGATCCTTTTTTAAGAAGTCTGATTTCGAGTGATATAATTATAGTGATTGTACAGACCATCGTTTCCACCATTATTATTCTTGTCACTGCCGAGTTTCTACCGAAAACACTTTTCCGAATAGATCCCAATTTCTCCTTGAAGTTCTTCTCTATCCCTGTTCTCATTAGTTATCTTATCCTCTATCCGTTTTCAATACTTACTTCACTTACTTCAAAATTCTTTTTGCGGCTGATGGGAGTCCGTTTGATCAACCATACTGCAGACCGCACTATTAATAAGGTAGATCTGGACTATTTTATACAGTCCTCACTTGATCTGTTGGAACAGACCGAAGTAGACACTGAGGTTAAAATGTTTCAGAATGTGCTTGACTTTTCGAATGTAAAACTACGTGATTGCATGGTGCCTCGCACTGAATTGATCTCTGTGGAGTACAATACCCCTTTAAACGAATTGATGCAAGAGTTTGTAGAGACGGGTATTTCGAAGATACTCGTATATAAAGATCATATTGATAATGTGGTGGGTTATATTCACTCCTCTGAGATGTTTGCAAAACCGGAAAACTGGAAAGAACATATGATGCCTGTGCCCATTGTACCGGAAACCATGGCTGCCAACAAACTTATGAAGCTGATGATGACTCAGAAAAAAAGTATGGCGGTTGTTGTTGATGAATTTGGGGGAGTAAGTGGTGTTGTCACACTTGAGGATTTGGTTGAAGAGATATTTGGAGAGATCAATGATGAGCATGATATAAAGAACTTCGTCGCTAAGAAAGTAGATAACGATGACTATATTCTTTCAGGAAGGATAGAGATCGATTTTCTGAATGAGAAGTTTGCACTGGGTATTCCGGAAAAGGATGACTATTTAACGATTGCTGGGTTTATTCTCCATCATTATCAGAGCTTTCCAAAGATTAACGAATCGGTTGAGATTGATAATTTTACATTCAAAGTTATAAAGGCGACCAATACGAAAATTGAATTAGTAAGACTGAAAGTGAACAGAAAGTAATTATTTTCTAAAAAACACTTCTCAATCTGTTCCTTTTTTGTACCTTCGCCCCTTGATTTTTGATTTTATTTGAAATAATATAAAATAGACTATACTTTAAGATGGCAACATTAGAAAAAATGAGAAGTAAAGCCGGACTGCTTGTCAGTGTGGTAGGTTTGGCATTGTTTGCGTTTATTATCGGAGACTTATTAAATTCAGGTTCAGGCTTCTGGAGAGAATCTCAGGAAGTAATCGGAAAGGTGGATGGTAAAAAGTTTACTATTTTCGAATATGAAGCGAAAGTGCAAGAGATGACCGATGTATATAAGATTCAATACGGCGATGGAAATATCAATGAGGAAGTTACCGGTCAGATACGCCAAAGTGTGTGGGATGAAATGGTTAATGAACGATTATTTGCCGCTCAGACAGATAAAATCGGAATGACTGTTACTCCAGAAGAGCTGTTTGATATGGTAAATGGAGATGATGTGTATCCTTTGATCAAACAGATGCCCATGTTTACAGATCCGAAAACCGGACAGTTTGATAAAGATGCTTTGTTAAACTTTCTCCAGACGATTCAGTCTACCGATTTATCTAAATATGGTGCCGAAGGTGCTCAGCAAATCGGACAATATAAGAAATACTGGCTTTTCTATGAGAAACTGATCAAGAAGGCTCGTATATCAGAGAAATATGGCTCACTCTTTGTAAAAGCGATGAGTGCTAACGAACTGGAAGGAGAGTCTTCTTTGAAGGACCGCTCTTTGAATGTAGACTTCGAATATGTAATGCAACCTTATGCATCGATTCCTGATTCAACGATTTCTGTAAGTGAATCAGATATTAATAAACTTTACAATTCCCGTTTGGAGCGTTACAAGACACTGCCATATCGTACGGTTAAATTTCTTGCTGTTGACATTCGCCCAAGCGAAAGTGATTTTAAGGGAGTAGAAGAGAAAATTAATAAAGCAAAGACTGAGTTTGAGACAACAGATGATGTGTCAGCTGTAATCGCAGAAAATTCAGATGTGCCCTATGTAGATGCTTTTGTTCCTTACACACAGCTTGATCCTCAGACTCTTGCATTTGTAAAAAGTGCTAGTGTAGGTGCGGTTGAGGGACCTGTATTTGCTAACGACACCTATACCATGATGCGTTTGATGGCAACGACTACTGCTCCTGATTCCTTGAAGATACGTCACATTTATCTTCAAAGAGCGGATGAAGCACAGACAAATGCTTTAGCTGATAGCTTGATGGGCGTATTAAAGAATGGTGGTGACTTTGTTGCTCTTTGTACCCAGTTCTCTTTGGCTCAGACAAAAGAAAATGCTGGCGAAATCGGTTGGATGACCGAAGTTGGAACTGTCTCTGCTCTGGGTAAAGAGAGCAGTGATGCTATTCAAGCTGCAGGTTTGAATGAATATATCAAATCTCCTTCAGCTAATGGCGTTTCGATTTTTCAGGTGACTGAAAAATCAGCTCCTGTTCAGATGGCAAAAGTTGCTGTTATTTCAATGGCTGTTTCAGCCAGCTCACGTACTTACAGTCAGCTTTACAATGATATTAACCAGATGATTGCAACTTCTAATAACAATATTGATTCTCTTGAATCAAAAGCGTCAAAGAGTGGCTATTTCTTCCAGCTTGATAATATGGTAACTTCTGAGACTGAGAAGATTGCAGACCTGAAAGATTCCAGAAAAATTGTCCGTTGGGCTTTTGAGAATAAAGTAGGTGCTATCTCTGATATTTATGACTGTGGAAATCGTTTTGCAGTGGCATGTATCTCAGAACTGAATGACAAAGGTTACATGCCTTTGACAAATGTTGCTCCTTCTTTGAAAATGGAATTGATTGCAGATAAGAAAGCTGAGAAGATGATTGCAGATCTTTCTTCAAAGAAATTCACCTCAATGGCTGAAGCATCAGTTGCTATGTCATCCAAAGTGGATACTGCTAAGTTTGTCACTTTTGCTACCCGTCAGATTACAGGTATTGGTGCCGACAATGCTTTGATTGGCGCAGCTCCGGTATCGAAGGAGAATACTATTACCGGACCTATTCAGGGTAAAAGCGGAGTGTATATGATTAATGTATTCAAGAAGGTTGAAAATCCTATTGGTGATATTGATAAGGAAAAAGCAGGAATGAATATGACTTTACAAAGTCGCATCGGTTATCAGCTTGTACCGGTCATGAAACAGAAGAATGATGTTGAAGACTTCCGTATTCGCTTCTTCTGATCAAAACGAGATATTACAAACAAAAAAGAGGCTGTCTCAAAATCCAAGTTGAGTCAGCCTCTTTCGTATAAAATAGAAAAATGAATTTCTTCAAAAAAGAATCATCTGTTCAATTCTCAGGAAGAGATTTTTTTAGGATTAGTTGGTTTTAGAGCAAAAAACAAGGATTTCTCCTGTTATTTGTTCATATTTACGGCATATTTCGCCAGATTATGAGATATGCATAGCAAACCAAACTCAATGTCGACCTTTTCCAGGCCACGCAGCAGGAATCTTTTAAAGTTTTTGTTGGCTTTGAGGTTTCCGAAGGTCTGTTCTACATCTGCCGGTCGCTGACTTCGGTGTTTTAAACCTTTTTCGCTGGTAAGCAACCCCTTTGCCCAGTTTTTCAAATCTTTTAGTCTGTGGTTGATTTGAACTATTCGCTCCTCTTTGGCATCGTGGCATAAACATCGTAATGGACAATCGGCACATCGTTTAGCCTGGTACAGTGAGGCGGTTTGAATGAATCCTGTTTTTGTTTTTGTAGTTCGCTCTCCCACCTTGTGCATTTCTTGTCCCATCGGGCAATAACAGCAATCCTTTTCTTTGTTGTAATAGAAGTTGCTGCTTTTAAAAGGGTCATTCTTCCATTTTTTTGTTTGTTCTTTGTGGAAGTAGTTATATTTGATAAATGGTGTAATATCGTTTTCTTTTGCAAACAGGTAGTTTTCTTCGCTACCATATCCGGCATCTGCTATGCTTTCTGTGGGGTAATGTCCATGCAATTCTTTGAAAGCAGCCATGTGATCCTGATAGGTGGTTGTGTCGGTTGTGGTTTGGTGAATAGTATAATTGGTGACAAAACCCTCTTCGGTTGAAATCTGTGTATTAAATGCAGGCTTGAGCTGACCGTTACCCATGTGGTCTTCCTTCATGCGCATGAAAGTGGCATCCTCATCGGTCTTGCTCATGGAGTTTCTATCCCCAAGTTCCTTGTTTTGCTCCTCGTATTGTTTGATCTTTCCCGGCCAGTTCTTTTTGATATAACGGATTTTACTCTTTACTTTGGGGTCTGTTTCAACGCCCTGAAGTGCCTGATCTATTTTGTCTACCAATCCTTC
This sequence comes from Bacteroidales bacterium, assembly GCA_963677415.2. Lineage (GTDB taxonomy): Bacteria > Bacteroidota > Bacteroidia > Bacteroidales > JAQUTK01 > JAQUTK01. The sequence goes on from CAXXFJ010000045.1 coordinate 77,783, forward strand.
CAGTTGCTCTGATGTGATATCCTGATAAGTAATGGGAGTTTTATCCAGCAATTCTTCTTTGGTAACTGCTTCGGCATATGCCCAAAGTTCATTGAGTTGTTCGGCCATCTTGCCTATGCGGGTTTGAATGGCTTTACCCCATACAAAACTATAGCGGTTGGCATTGGCTTCAATCTTGGTGCCATCAGTATAGGCTTTTTCCAGACTTACCATTTTTTGTTCCACCAGAAAATGGACTATCTGTGCAAATACTTCTTTTAATGTGCCTTTGAGTTTCCCGCTGCGAAAAGTATTTATCGTATTATGGTCGGGACGCTGCATCCCTGAAAGCCACATGAAACGGATATCGTTGGCTGTAAAATCCTCTATCTTTCGAGAGGAGTAAGTGTTGCGCAAATAGGCATAGATAATAATTTTCATCATCATCTTTGGATGATAACCCGGACAGCCTACATTTTTATACCTATTTAGCAGTTTTCGCAAATCCAGATGCTCAACTATAGAATCTACTATCCGAACCGGATCGTTTTGAGGTATAAAATCATCAAAAGTATAAGGAAATAACTCTTGGTTGTTCTGAATATATTCTTTAAATCGCATATATTTAATTGTATATCAACGATATAAAGATAGCGACTCTTTTTTAAAACAACAAATTATTGAGCATAAAAAAAGAGACTGACTCAAACTATTTTGAGACAGCCTCTTTTTTGTTTGATGCCTTCCACTTATTTGATGGTTATGCTAAAGTTGTCATACGGTTCATTACGCCACGCATACTGTTTGGTTGTCGGAGATACTGCGAAGAGCGGTGAAAAAGTACGCACTTTAATTGTTTTCCCATCCGGCATGAACTCCAGTATTCTCAACCATCCTTCACCACCATTGCCATGCCACCCACCTCCTGCAGTCTGTGCGTTAAACATCATCTGAGCAACCGGTTTGCCGGCTGCATTCTTGTCTGTACGAAAAGCAATATTTTTCTCATAACTACCTTCAGCTGCAGAATGACCGCAAACTACCATCTTCACATTCTCGCACGGATAGATTACCTTTTCCCATATAGTCTTTCCATAGTTAGCAGGAGTCATTTTATAGCTTTCTTTCTCAATAATAGATCCATCACATTTCATATATGAATGAGTAAGAAAAATCACCTTGTGGTTTTTATAAACAGATTTGTTACATAGATTAGTTGCCCAACTGAGCACTTCATCCCTTGGAGCAAATTCTGCGCAGATGATCAATAGATTCCCCCAAGTGTCAGACTTTATCTCATAAGCAGCATTCTCAAGAGTCGGTCGTCCAAAGGCATTATTACACACGCTGACTAAAGTTGATCTCCAGCAACTGTTGCGTTCTACAGAAAAGTAATCAGGAAACTGACTCTGCCTGTTCTCGCCACTCACATACCCATAGTCATGATTCCCGGTACTGATCATATATGGAACTTTCTGATCAAGCCGTTCAAAAGAGTGGGAGATATTCTTCCACATCTCTGTGCTTGTCTGGTTTCCGTTCACGCCACTTGGTATCAACAAATCGTTTTGTTCCACGAGATCACCGGTGCAGAGTACAGCTTTGATCGATAGAGAGTCCACATTGTGAGAAACCCACCCCAGCATAAGGTCAAAGATACCCTGGTTATAATCAAACTTGTTGTATGTTTGCGGGTCGGGCAGGAGGATCATTGAAAAAGAGGTTGGATCAGAGAGTTTCGCTTTTTCTTGCGCTGAGGCAAGAGAAGATTGCATCAGTCCCAAACAGAGGAAGATGCATAAGAATAGATTTCGCATGGTTTGATTCATTAAATTTATGGCTGCAAGTTAGCGAATATGGGTGACACTCGATAATCTCTTCCTGAATATTTTAATCTATTACTAATGAATGGTTCGCATTTAAATTCTTTAACCACAAATTATGCAACTCATCTTATGATAGTTGTATATTTGCAACAATTATGTGAAATTGGAAGTAGAATTGGCCTTTTTAAAAGTTTCGGCAGATCTACCCTTTCTTCTTTTATCAGAAAAAGAGTACCATAAGACAGAAGGAAATACCTAATAATAAGATAAGAATGAAAAAACAACTACTGGCTTTATTTGCCATTTTAGCTCTCGCCGATGCATCAGCGCAGACACAACAACAAAAGGCTTTCTGGAGTGAGGACTTTTCCTCAGGCAAACTACCTCAGGGATGGGTACTTGCAGACTCAAGCAATACCGGAAAGTGCACATGGCTTGTGACTGATCAACCCTATCCGGGTTCTTTCCAGTTTAATCAGCAACAGCCACCTATTGCTTCCACAAGTCGTGGCTTTCACCTGCAATTTCAACCGGGTGTAATTACCGGCGAAGAGGTGACAAAGTGGAATCAAAAAAAAGAATATCCGAGTGCTCTTGTACAGACATCAGCTATCAACTGCGAAGGCAAAAGCCAGGTGATTCTGAAGTTCGAACACAATTTCCGATGGAACAGATGGTTCATGGGAAAAGGCGCCGGGCTCTTTGTAGGTGTCAGTAACGATAATAAAACATGGACTCAGTTTAATGTCATCTCCTCTATTCCTGCTGAGACAAGTGTACATACTCCAATCAAAGAAGAGATCAATATCACAGATATAGCAGGAAACCAGAAAACTGTATATATCCGTTTCTTCTGGAAGAACATCTTCTCCTGGTTTTGGATGGTTGATGATATTCAGCTTTGCGAACCCTTGCAGAAAGACATTACTATTACCGCTCTTACCTCTCACGAATCAGAAAACAATGTATTCACCAAGAGCGATACACTGACTATTAAAGTGAAGAACGTTGGTGCGCAGACTATCAACAGTGATTTTAAGGTAGTAGCAACCCTCGATGGTAAACAAAAACTCGAAACAACAGTTGAAGCCTCAAAATCTCCGCTTGCATTCAATGAAGAGATGACTGTAAGCTTCCCGCCGGTAGCACTCGATGGTCTTGGCTCGCACAAGATTAATTTTGTGGCACAGTTGGCCGGTGACCAGCGGATCAGCAATGACACTCTAGCTGTCAAACTCTATGCTTCTGAGATGAAACTCGGCAATGTGACCGGATACAAGAAGATCAATGGACACGAGTTTGAATTTGCAAGCAACTATTCCAAAGTCAAACTGATTTTCTATCGTGATGATATCTTCCGTGTATGGCTTGCTCCAGATGGGGAATATACTAATCCGGCAGCCGATGAGATTGTCATTGATTATGGTGTGAAGAACCCGAAAGTTTCCACCGGTAGCACCAGCACTTATTATAAGTTTGAAACTCCAAAGTGTGTGGTGCGTGTTTATAAAACTCCGTTGCGTATAGCTCTCTATGAGAAAGATAACAAAACTGTTATATTTGAAGAAGCTGAACCTCTTACGTTTGGAACCAAGACCATTCAGACCTTAAAACGTAATACGGACGAATTCGTGTACGGAGGAGGAATGCAACAAGGTCGCTTCTCACACGCAGGAAAAGATCTGGATATCTCTGTCACAGGATGGGATGAGGGAGAAGCTTCCAATCCGGCTCCTTTCTATATGTCATCCAAAGGGTATGGAGTATTCCGCAACACCTTTGCACGCGGTAAATACTCTTTCAGTGGCATGCAGGAAATGGCTCCCCTCAACGGTTTTAATGTACAGGGTTTCACAAGTCGTCTGACGCATAACGAAAACCGTTTCGATGCATTCTATTTCTATGGACCGACTTTGAAGAATATCCTTAATGACTATACCGATATTACCGGCAAACCTTTCATGCCGGCTATGTGGATGCTTACCATGGGTGATGCAGACTGCTATAATAAACCTGAACAAAGGGTAGGATGGCCTCAAACTACTCCGGATGTTATCACTCAGATTGCAGATAAGTATGTGGAATATGATATGCCTCGTGGCTGGATCCTCCCGAACGATGGGTATGGTTGCAGTTATCAGAAACTTGATTCTGTGGTAACAGAATTAGGAAAACGTGGATTTCACACCGGACTCTGGACAGAGAATGGTGTCGATAAAATCGCTTATGAAGTTGGAACCTGCGGCACTCGTCTCTGCAAACTTGATGTTGCTTGGGTAGGTTCAGGTTATCAATTTGCACTTAATGGATGTAAATCGGCTTTCGAAGGCATTGAAAATAATACCAATGAAAGAGGTTTTGTATGGTCAGTATGTGGTTGGGCAGGTACTCAACGCTATTCTACCGTATGGAGTGGAGACCAAAGCAGTAACTGGGATTATATCCGTTATCATATTCCTACCGTTATTGGTGCCGGACTCTCTGCACAGAATGCTGCAACCAGCGATATCGATGGTATCTTTGGCGGATCAGCCCGTACATATACGCGCGACCTGCAATGGAAATGTTTCACGCCCATCATGATGACCATGAGTGGATGGGCAGATGTAGACAGACAACCTTGGAACTACGGGCATCCTTACACCGATATCAACCGTGATTTCCTGCGTCTGAAGATGCGTTCTCAAATCCATATACCTATACTTACTGTCATGAAGCCAATGAGACCGGTGTCCCAATGGCACGTGCGATGGTACTTGAGTTTCCGCAAGATACTACCACCTGGAGCTCTTCCACCCAGTATCAGTTTATGAGTGGCGAGTGGATGCTTGTTGCCCCTGTTTACAAAGCAGGCAATTGGCGTACAAATATCTACTTCCCGAAAGGAAAATGGTATGATTTCTGGAATGGAAAAGAGTTTGAAGGAGGAAAATGGTTAGACAAATATGAAGCCAAACTGGATATATGTCCGGTATTCATCAAAGCCGGCGCCATCATCCCGATGTATCCGGATATGAATTATGTAGGTGAGAAGCCAACCGATGTGTTGACTCTTCAGTTGTGGCCCGAAGGTGTGACATCCTTTGATCTGTATGAAGACGACGGATTGACCCGTGACTATAAGAAAGGAGAATGTGCAACAACCAAAATCACAGTTAAAGCAGCGGAAAACGGAATCGGTGAGACCCTCGTCACGATTGCTGCCGCCAAAGGTGATTTCAAAGGCAGATATGCGATGCGTGCTTACAACTGTGACATTCAGGCAAAGAGTGCTCCACAAACAGTAAAGGCTAATGATCAGGCATTGAAGTCTTACACGTCAAAAGCAGAGTTTGAGAAAGCGTCGGACGGTTACTTCTTTGATGCAACCGACCGTGGTGGTCGTCTTCATGTGAAGACTGCCAAACTGTCAACCAACAAAGAGGCTACCATCAGCTATATCATTCAATAATAGCCGGAAGAGAGAAAGAACAGAGGGTGTATCTATAGGGATGCATCCTCTGTTCTTTTTATAGATTGACCTCCCTTTTCATATCTTTCGCTTATCCTGAAAAGAGTGACGATACCTCTTCTTCTCTTTTTCCGGACACTCTCTTACAGGAGAAAATACTCTTTTCGTACAGGAACATAAATCAACCCAACCTGAAGATTGACTTAATACAGAAAAGGTTTACACCGATTTAACAATTAAAGGTGTAATATGGAAAAGAAAAAAGTATTCATCCGTTCTTATGCGGTATCGTTTAAATTCCAAGTTCTTTCGGACTATTATTCTTCGGGAGAGTCTATCGGTTTTATTAGCAATAAGTATTCTATTTCTAAAGCAACGGTCTTTCGGTGGAATAATGAGTTTGAAACAAGTTCAAAATCTCTATCTTTGTCGGATGAGTTATTAAATAAACTATCCGATATGCGCACTAAACGACAGGAAATTGAATCAGAGGTCCTGGAAAGCAAAGAAGCTCTTCAGGCTGAGATTGCCCGTTTGCGTAAAGCATTGGAATACTCTGAGTTACGTAACGACGCACTGCAGGAAGTTTTAAAGATTGGCCGCGAGGAATATGGTCTTGACTTGCTAAAAAAAGCTGGCGCCAAGCAGTAAATGGTCTTCGACTCAGACATCCTGAATACTCAATCGGATGTCTGAGTGAACTGTTTGGCAAGACCCGTGAAGGCTATTACGCTGTAAGCAAAGAGAAACTGTGCGAACGTGCGTTGCTTGAAACTAATGTTGTTGACATGGTGATTCAGATAAGGATTGAAGCCCCCGGAATCGGTGCTTACAAGCTCTTTCTTATATTGAAGCATGTGTATGAACACAAGATGGTGGGACGTGATAAGTTTTATGAGCTGATGCATCGCAAACACCTGATGCTGCCGGCCTTGCGCCGTAGACACACAACTAACTCCAACCATAATTATCGCAAGTATAAGAATCTGGTAAAGGGATTTAAGCCAACATCTCCTTGTCAGTTATGGGTGGCAGATATAACCTATATAGATACGGATGAAGGCGTATGTTATCTTACATCTTCTGACTGATGCTTATACGCATGAGATAATCGGATGGACTCTCTCTGAAAGCCTCTCGGCCTTGCATACCTTGGCTGCGCTCGAACAAGCCATAACGAATTGTTCAGATATGGATTTGAGTTCTCTTATACATCATTCTGATCGTGGATCGCAGTATTGTTGCACTCTGTATGTAGAACGACTCAAGCAGATTGGCTGCTCAATCAGTATGACTGAAGATGGTAATCCTACAGACAATGCCATAGCTGAACGCGTGAACGGCATTATTAAGCAGGAATGGCTCTATAAGATGAAACGCCCCAAGGATTTCCATGCGGCACAATGCTTACTGGAAGGTATAATTGATTTTTATAACAACAAGAGACCTCACATGAGTAATGGAATGAAAACACCTGCCCAAGTGAGAATGGGTTATACCAAATAAGGCTCTTTGGAGGCTTCGAGCCTCCAGCCGCCAGGCAAACCTCCGCGGTGTTTTTCATAATATAAAGTAGAAAAAATAAAAATATAGTTTGTAACTTTGAAGCATTAAAAGGGTGATTTCTACACATTGTTAAATAAATTCCTCGTGTAAACCATATCAGGAAGAATAAAAAAAGAGTGTGAAGTAAATCAGGAGCATTTCAATAAAGTTGTATAGTCAATCAGTAAGTATAACCCAAAAGTGTAAACTAAATTCAGGCATAGTCAGATAAAACGAAGCCATAAGGATGGATTAGTTATTTCAAACCGTGAAATAGCTATTTCAAAGTGTGATACAATTGTTTCGCGGTTCAAAATGATTGTCTTGAAGTTTGAAATGAATAAGCTGTTTGTACTTGTTGACTTTGATATGCCTCTCTCTGATAAAAGATGGCCGTTTCAAAAGATCTCTATCTCTAGGAGTGAAAAAGAAATAATGTGTACCTTTGCCTTCTCATAATTGTACCTCTTCCATCGAGGAAACTACTAACAACGAACGATATGAAACAAGCAGGCAATAAGACCATCTATCTCAAAGACTGGATGAATGTGCATCCCGAAATCAAACAAAGCAACTCGGATCTTTATTATATTCAGTTGGCAAACCGTATGCTGAAAACAATTGAAGCCACTCTGCCTCCTGAGCTCTTTGTAGTGGATGTGGCCAAGGAGGTCAGTGTCCATGTTGCAGCCTGGTTTGAAGATATCATTTCCGGACTTCATATATGGGATTCCTTTACCCGTACTTGCCATAAGCTTTACGCCAAGAGCCTCCCGTTTCCAATGATTGATGAAACGGATTACTTTGAAGGTGAAGTGAACCAGCCTGATATACAGTTCCTGATCTGGCATCTGATCCAACGCTTTCATGGAAATGAGAACGATGAAATGATCAGTCCGGAAGATCCGAGGATCACCCTCATAGCCCCGGAAATAACAAAACTGCTGGAAGAAGAATATGAGACAGCTCCGGAAAGCACAGCGATGCAGGACTATCTCAATCCAAAGATGTATGATGATTATTTTACCTTCAAGCGCAATGCCGAATGGCTCTACTTTTTCTCATACCTGCACGGACCTTCAAATGAAGAACGTCTCAACGGTCTCTATGAAGAGATGAAAGAGATACAAAGTCAGTACACCAAAGATGAACTCGCGCGTATCTTTTACGATGCCCGCTATCATATACTTTTCTCTTCCCACAGCGGACCATTGGCACTTACTATCAATGAGTGGATGGCGGCTATGTATGAAGATTCTCCTTGGGTGAAAGAATTGTTGACAGGAGTCTCAGTGCGTGAACGCGGCTGGTATTTTGTACAAGAGAAAGATCCGATTCATCTGACCTTGGTAGCCAAAGAGGGAGGAGAGACCATCAAGGCCCTCAGCAAGACAGTATCTTCGGAGACCTTAAACAGTATTCTTCCGGGCAAGTCCATTATTTCTGTCGCCTGTGTAAGCTATCATGATGAGTGGTGGTTTAATGGTAGCATCATTCTGGATAACAAACAAGAGAATCCCTCTGAGATCAAGCCTGCTCCTGAAGAAGCTCCCGCTATCGAACATAAAGACTACGCGGCATTCATGAAAGCAAATAATAACTATGACCTTGCCTACATCGAATCGTATGATACGTTGAAATCCTTTCTTGTGGATACACTGGGATGGGCGGACAATGAAGATGAGACCCTTCCGGTGCTCAAGGAAAATGAAAACTTTGTCCTCTATGTCAACAAGGAAAAAGGGATACTCATTGCTCCTGATATATGTAGTCTGGTAAAAGATCCTGCCAACCCTTACTACAACGCCGAAGAGGCAATTGAAGAAGCAAAGATGCTCTATTTTATTCCAGGACTCTGTCCGATAGATCTGCTCAAAAGGCTAGAGAAAGACAATCTGATCCCTGATGCCGCATTTCAGTCACAGGAGCTTAAAGCCAAAGTCAAAGAAAAAGCAAAATCCAAAGCTTTGTTACAGGATAACAAAGACTTCTTTGCACGCTATTTCCTTACCGATTATTACTTCGGAGACTGAGACAAAGGCGTTCGCCGACAATGACAGAAACTACAATCAAAAGCAGGCTATTACTTCCTCTCGGGAGCAATAGCCTGCTTTTCTGATAGTGTACATGCTGCAAAATAACCGATAGCACCATTAGAAAGATTCGTTACTACATTGCTCAGAGGACCGCCAAAGAAAGGATTCTCTCCGACAATCTCTTTTTGGCATTGCAATAAGAAATTATAATATCCTTTGCTGGTGCAGCACAGTTGTAGTCTGACCGTATCTCCGGTACGCATGAATGCCATCAAATGAGCATCCTCCTCAGTGTACTTATCCTTCTCCTTCCAGTCTGGGAAAAAGCCAATGGAAGCCCCTTCAATATATTGATTTTCTACCCCCAGATCATCAAACACGATGTTTCTGCTTATCTTACTATACAAAGAGTCATTTATCTGATAGCGTACAAAATAGTAATTCTTTGCAGCAGGGTCCTGCATATAGACATTGACTGAGAAGAATTCATATCCCATCATATCAGGAGTTGTAATGTCTATAGAGTCCAGGATTGCTTTTTCTTCCATTTTTGCTTCCGCACTATAGGTCTCACCCGTACCATCGCCATCAAAATCAGTCTTCACTTCAAGCGTATAGGTCTTGCCCGGGATACCACTCATTAGCACGGATGTTCTATACAGTCCGGGCACTGTGTCCACTTCCTGAAGCGTATATTTAGTACCATCTTCCGACGTGATACTTACTATGGCATCCGATATCCTCGGGTTCGGCATGTTGTTGAAATATCCCGTCGAACTGCTTATCTGTATTTCTTGATACGATGGCACATCAGTCAGTAGTCCGTAGATCACGATGACCGGTTTGGCGTTATCAGTGTTCAGTTCGATAGTCTCTGTGCATCCGTAGAGAAATACAGCGATGAAAGAAGCTGCTATTTTGATTATAAGTCTATGTAAGTTATGCTGTGACATTTTCATTAAAATTTAAAGTTATACGTAATAGAAGGAACGACACCAAACAGATAGGTCATATTAGCCTCCGGTATGCGGTTGGGGTATTCTGGTCATAGGTAATGATCCAGGGATTCTTTTTCCCGTATGCATTATAGACAGAGAAATTCCATTCTCCGGTCCAGAACCTTTTCGTATTATGTTTCGGCACATAGTTGACAGACAGATCCAGTCGGTGATAGTCCGTTCGACGATATTCATTCCTGCCCGAGTAGATTGGAAAGTATTCACCCCCGACCTCAAAGCGACCGGTTGGGTACGAGGTTGGATTGCCGGTTGAATAGACCCAAGCGGCAGAGAGATTCCACTTCTTTGAAAGCTCATACGACACAGAGACATTGACACTATGCGTCTTATCATAAGGAGATAGATAGGTCTTCCCATTGTTGATCTCCGGTATGGTACGCTCAGAGCGAGACAATGTATAATTGATAAATCCCGTCAATGCACCCGTATTCTTCTTTACCATCAGTTCCACACCATACGCCTTACCATTTCCCACCCGTATCTCTCCATCGAGTTTCTTGTTCAGCATAAGTTGCGCATGATCAGCAAAGTCAATCAGATTACTCATCTTCTTGTAATAAACCTCCACAGAAGCTTCAATGGCATCCTTGTTGAAGTTTTGGAAATATCCAGTGGAGACCATATCCATCCCTTGCGGTTTTATATTCGTATTAGCAGGAAACCACAAGTCAAGCGGGCTTCCCGATGAAGAGTTATTCGCCAGCTGGATAAACTGAGTATTCCTTGTATAATTAGCTTTGACAGATGACTGATCCGTCAGTTTATAAACGACTCCCACTCTTGGCTCCAGTGCATGATACGTATTATATATCTTGCCCGCTCCATAGTGTGTCGAATCCGTCGCTTCATAATTGGTATCGTATGTATATGCTGTGGCACTACCTATATTCTGAAAGATAGCCCATCGAAGACCATATCTCACCGTCAGTTTATCCGTTATTTCCTGTTCGGAAGAGAGATACAGACTGTGCTCCAGCGTATTATTGGCAGGAATCCTGAAATCATCATAATCCGGTTGAGTAATCAGTCCTGGATTAAACCGGTGTAATGTAGAGGTAGCCCCATAAGAAAGCACCATTCCCGGATTGATGGAGTGGTTGAAGTCCCATCTCAACGTCAGATCAGTGATGTTTGACACCCATTTTACTTTCGCGTTCTCCATATCAGACTGCAATAAGAAATGGTAATCCGTCACATTCATACTCAGATTAGAATACAGATTCTCTTGATATACATGTTTCCAGTTGAGTGATCCCACTTTATTGCCATAGCTAAATTTGGCTACTGATGCTCCGAAGTTATCATTTCCCATATAGAGATTCATGGAGAGCTTGTCGCGTACAGAAAACCGGTGCGTCATCTTTGCATTCAGGTCGTAAAAGTAGATGGACGTTTCCCGCATCGACTTGTCGGATGAGAGTTTCAGAAACAGATCCGCATAACTACGCCTTCCGCTTACCAGCCACGAGGTGTTTTTCCCCAGTGATCCTTCCAGCATCAGTCGGCTTGAGATCAATCCCAGTCCGCCACTCCCTCTCAGTTTGCCCGTATAATCCTCCTTGAGTTGTACGTCCAACAAAGAAGATAACCTCCCTCCATACATCATCGGCAAATCCCCTTTATACAATTTCACTTTATCCACGATGTCGTTGTTGAATACAGAAAAGAAACCAAACATATGAGCCGCATTATATACCGTTGAGTTGTCTATCAGGATCAGATTCTGGTCTGCAGATCCCCCTCGTACGCTGTATCCCGAGCTACCTTCCGAAGTTGGTTGAACGCCCGGTAACAATTGAATAGCTTTGATTACATCCACTTCGCCCATCAAGGCAGGCATTCGCTTAATCTCACTGATGCTGAGTTTATCCACCCCCATGATAGTCCGCGACACAATCTCGTCTTTCTTTTCTTTAAAGGTTACACTCTCTTCCACCACTACCTCACTCATTAGAAGAGTATCAGTTACAAGACTGAAGTTGCGCTTCATGTCAGCATCAATCTTTATCTTCGTAGACGAGGTTTTATACCCGATATAGGATAATACGAAGGTGTACGTTCCTTTGGGCAATGAAAAAGAATAAGTGCCGTCCGCATTAGTGGCAGTTGACTTTTTCAGCTCTTTCACGGTCACGGTTACATAAAATAGAGGCTCTTTTGTTTCGGAGTCTCTGACACTACCGGAGACTTTAAACTTATCCACGCGAGTCACTGGGATATCCGTTGGATTCATTGATACGGACGGGCTACTGTTTGCCACAGAGTCAAACGAACAGACAAAAAGAAGGATAAAGATTCTAGCTGATGTGTGAAACGTTAGAGAATTGAACCCTTTCTGAAATAAATGACCAAGTTTCATAAATGAAGAGATGTTAGTATTTTTTTTAATGATGCAACAAAAGTAGGTAGCTTAGAATTCTCTCACAATACTTTTTCGGTGAATGGATTGAAAAAGACTGGTGAATGATATATTTGATACGGCGAAAAGTTTATGATTTCATGCCTTTTGAATTAGAAAAGACTATTTCTTTTTCTTGATCAATTTGACCATCAAGTCAAACTCAAGTTTGCATTTTGCCGCTTCCTTCAGATCTCCTATTTCCTCATACAAAGCTCCCAGACGAGTGAGAGTAGTCATATAGAGGTATTCCGGATTTCCATTATCCGGACTGATGAGCTTCAACAGTTCTTTCAGTGTGTTGATGGAGCGTTGCGGATCGCCATTGTTGTAATAAAAGACGGAAAGCTGATAGATATACTCTGGCAAGAATATATTCTTAATTCCCGTCAACTGTTGCAGTAACTCAAAATGCTTCTGCGTATAAAGTTGCAGTGCATCGAGCCGCAGCATCGCTTTCTCCTTTGTATAGTAAGTAGCATAGACCCTTGCAAGCGTATAATGCAAATCACGTTCCATCACAAGCGAGCTCCCGGGATATGCATAAAAACAAAAGAGATTCTCTTCCAGCAGACGAATCACTTCTGGATATTTGTCCGTCTGTATCAGTTTGATCGCCATACGTATGACCGAATCCGCTTTTTGCTTGGCATCCTTATAGTAGCTCTTCGCAGTCTCCATTGTAATCTCCTTTGTGGTATCCAACTTTGCAGCGCAGTAGCTATACAACTGGAGACTGTCCGTCAGCAGAGAATCAGTAGCAAGATAATTGATCAATACATGTAGGCAGTCATCCTTTCCCTCTTTCGGAAGGGTCGTATCTGTCCGAGCTGTTTGTACGAGTGAGTCCGGAGCCACCGTTACTGACAATGCGCTTGCACTGCCTGCCGGGAGTACGAAGATCACGACACAAATCAGAAGCATGAACCAGACATTTTTCATAGACAAGAAGACTTTTATAGTACAAAAATAGATAAAATCATTTGATAGTAGTGGCCCTTTCTCACAAATAATCTCATCCTCCCTGGTAGAGAAATATAAACGGACAATCATGAAGTGTATCCGATAATTTGGACAAAAATACATCTTATTTTCTTCATTTCCTTCATGAATAATAAAGATGTCCACTAGCCATCTGTCCGAATATAACATAAGTGATTGAATTACAGTAATATATTAAATTATTCCAAGGCAAAGATGTCCACCGGCTTTTTATTGTCATGTTGAAAGTTTCATTTAACTTTGCCGTCAACTAAATACTTGAGCAAATTAAGTATTTGTTTGTTTTAAAAGGTTTCTCTGAGAGCTATTAAATAATAAATAAAATGACACCCCTCGAAAAAGATTTCTATAGAATGAAAGCCACGACTAACATCTCCTTTAAATGCCTCTTTGTATCTCTGATATTATCTGTTTTCTTGTTTGGTTGCAAGCAAGAAAGCATTCGCTTCTCTATTGATGATACCGGAAAAATGAATATCCCTATCGCAATTGATGGGAAGCCTTATTCTTTTGGTTTTGATACAGGAGCATCATCCACTACCATCAATGAAAAGTACAAAGACAGTATTGCAGGAAAATGCACAATAATAGGAAAAAGTGAGGTCCAAACGTGGAATCAAACATTGCTTCTGGATCGCTATTCAGCAATCAATTTTAATATCGGGGGATTCCAAACTCAGACATCCTTTTTTCAAGATTCACGTAAAACAACAAAAGCTGTCAATTTCTTAGGAATGAACGTGATCTCCAAATTTTATTGGTGCTTCGATTTTGATGAAAAGGTTGCAACAATTTCAAAGTCTCCCCTGTTTATTTTTGGTGTAAAGAAACTTGAATTGAACTATTCATTAGTTCAAGGTGTTATGCATGTTACTATACCAATTAATGAACATTCGTTAGATTTACTTTTTGATACCGGCTATCGTGGAGTTTCGGATAGCAGTGGCGCAATCACCGGAAGTGATATAACTCTGTTTATTGATAAAGACTCTTTGATTGCAAAAAATGATTCAAACAATACTGATATGCTCTTTCAAAGAAACTCAGATCCGGGTTCTTTGATGATAATAAAAGAACTTGCGATTGATAATTATTCTTTGAAATATCCTGTCATCCAATTCTTTGTTCCTAAAGACTCTTCCCTAAAGAATAAGTTTAAAGATAAATTTGATGGGATAATAACAAGCGAGTTTCTACGGCGCTACTCCAAGTTTTGTATCGATCCGGTTAACAGGAAGCTTGAGTTTTATGATTCCAAACCATCAAAAGAAGAAAATGCAAAGAAACAGTATGATCAGTTATGGGCTAATACCCGTGGGCAAAAATAAATACTAATCAAATTATAATGTAATGCTAACCATTATATCAATAACATGAAATCGGTGTTTTAGAACAATTTGCCTTGCATACAAAAATAGTTCAATCTAGTTTGATTTTGATCCTTGAGGCAAAATCGGAGCTTTTTAGCGGTTTTTCAATTGTTCTATATCGCTGATAAGTAGCGAGTTGTATTTTCAGGAAATCCCTCCGTATGCATGACTAATTTCGACCTGAAGAAATGTTTATTGCATAGGCATCCGATGACAAAAACTATCTGATGTCTTTACAAAAACTATTAGAAGAAATTCGGCTCTTTTCAGTCCGTTTTTCTTGAAGTGTTCGGATCTTGAGAATCGGTGTTTTAGGACAATTTGGAGTTTCTCTTGTGAGCTTGTTTCTTGGTGCAAATCATGTTTTGTGTGTTGGTTAGTCCATTGATGTTTTTTAAATTGAAGATGATCATTAAATAGTAGTATCTGATGTAATGAAAATTAGTCACCATAAAGCAGGATATTGCTCTTTCTTTGTAATGTTGAGGTTATGATTGATAGTTCTTTTGTATTCAAATAAAAAAATGATAAAAATGAAAAAGGGGAAAGGTTTAATTGTTGGAGTTTGTCTTTTAGGTTTATGTAGTTGCAGTCCCAAAATTATGGTAGATGTGATGAAGTCTTATCCGAAAACTGTATCAGATTCAGTACACGTCTTCGAAATAGGACAAGAAGTTCCCAATACATCTGAAGTTATTGGACGCGTTGCTGTAGTTGACAACGGATTCTCAACCAATTGTCAATATGGTGAGGTATTGAAATTAGCAAAAGAAAAGACAGCCGAAGTAGGAGGAAATGGTTTGATGCTGACATGGCATAAAATGCCATCTTTAATAAATGGTTCTTGTCATCAGATAGAAGGAAAGATGCTCCATCTCACAGATATGGTTATCGACACCACAACGCAAAATCCAATTATGGAAGCAGAAGCCAAACAGCAAGAGATTATTATCAAAGAGCGAAAAAGATATGAAGCACCTGCCAATACCTTGTACCTGCAATATGGATATGGTTTGATTACAAGTGATATGTATCTGGTTGATGGAACAAAAGTAAGCCCATTAGGGGGATTAGAATGGAGAGCTGAATTCAACCATACATATAAGAATGGATTTGGTATAAGTGCTATTTATGCCGGATACCATCGTGAAATCACTTCTTCGCTGGCATATGCTAATCTTTATCTAAACTATCTGGCTCCGGCAGTGACTTATACTTTCCGTGTAGACCGCTTTATAGGCCGTTTAGGTCTTGGCGTGGGTATAGGATATTTCGATGATGGTTCTAGCCAACATACTGGCATTGGATCAAACTTCGATCTTAGGCTTGAATATATGTTGTCAAAAAAGATCGGAGTTAATTTCGCGATGAGCGGCATGTTTAACTCAATGTCGAAGCTATATCAAGTAGGTGATAAATTACCGGGAATAAATAGGTCATCATATACAACAGGAATTCAGTTCTACTTTTAACGGGTAACAGTGACAGAACGAGAATGATATATTAATATAGTTTAGTGCCATGGGAAATACAAGAATGATGCTCTTTCTTCTAGGTCTTTTGCTCTTTACAGCAAATTCCTGTTCATCGGACAAAAGTGAGTCAAAGTCCGTCCTATCAAATCAACATACTCAGAAAGGAGTACAAGAAGATTTTGATCCTAGGGAAATTCATTTCGATCCTTTGGTTTTGCTAATGTTAGATGGCAAGTATATTACAAAAGAGGAATTAGAAAGGGCTGAGAATGTGAGCAGCATCTTAACTTCAGACATTCTCGTACCTAAAGAAGCGATATTACTTTATGGAGAAAAGGCTCGATATGGTATTCTCATTTACAAAACTAAATCAAAACTATGAGAAATACAAAGTTTCTATTATTCTGTCAGATATTTGTGCTATTTGCGCTTTCAGGCTGTACAAGATTCCATATTGTTGGCGAGTGTGATCCAAAATTGGATGGTAACCAAGCGATGTTATTTGTTTTTCAGGATAAAACAATATTATCAGTTGATACGACAATAATACGTAACGGTAGATTTTTCTTCAAAGGGAATTCAGATACTGTCCGATATGCTATCGTTTCGACGGGAAATTATCCGGAAGAAGTCTATTCTGCCAGAGTATTGCTAGAAAAAGGATCAATAAAAGTAAAGCTAGCTAATCCTTCAACAGTAGAAGGGACACCAATGAATAATCTTTACCAAGCATTCTTGAAAAGGCGGCAAATCTTAAGTGATAGCATTAAATCTGTTACTGATGATACGGAATTCGGTAATTTGTGGCAGAAACGATCCAAATACGAAATTAATTTCATTAGGGATAACATAAAGAATCCATTAGGGGTAATACTCTTCAAAGAAAAATACTTAAATTTTGACTTAGAAGTTGTTGATTCTATTATGGCTTGTGCAGGACCTGAGTTAAAGAGCGATTCCACTGTAGTTAGAAATATCAATTGGTTAAAAGAGAAGATTGAAATAACAATGAAATCTTTTGATGACAACAAACTAAAAGGGACAACTTACACTGATTTGTCTTTTGTAAATTCCAAAGGCGAGGAGAAAAAACTTTCTGACTATGTAGGAAAGACAAGATTTGTTTTGCTTGATTTCTGGGCTTCCTGGTGTGGACCCTGCATGGCAGAGCAACCCGTCGTAAAAGAAATATATAAGAAATATAAGGATAAAGGGCTTGAAATTGTTGGAATCTCATTGGATGGTGACAATAACAGCTGGAGGAATGGTTTGAAAGAAATCGATACAACCTGGCCTCATTTGTGTGACCTCATGGGAAGTAAATCACCCACTCGTAAAGCCTATAATTTTTATGGAATACCGTATCATGTCTTGATTAATCAAGAAGGGACTATTGTTGCTATGGGGCAACCAATAGATGCATATATGGATATTTTGTCAAATCTACTTGATAACAAGAAATAACCAACTACAAACAAGTAATATTTGTGATAGAAATGAAATACACAAACAACGCGGCACTCCTGCTGGCTGCAACTTTAACCTTGTTCTCATGCAAGAACAACACCCCGGAAGGACAATCTTCTTCCGAACTGAAAGTATTTAATCTGAGTGTTCCGGAGGGTGAACTTCCCAAACTGGATCTATCCCAGCTGGCTGATAGTGTGAGCTATGTTGCGATGGAAACGAATGATGATTGTTTGGCAACTTTTGCGGTTCCCTGTGAAGGACGCATCTACTCTTTTTCGTTAGCCATAGAAAATAAAGAAGTTGCTTGCTTTGATATCAATTCCGGTAGGTTCTTGCACAAAATAGGAAGAATGGGTGGATCTGAAGAAGAATATGCTAAGTTGGGCTCTTCACAGGAAGATCCGGTTGATAACCATTTTTACATAGAAGCGGGTCAAAACATAATAAAGTGTTATGATGAAAATGGGAAGTACCTTAAAACCATCGAACATCCGTATGATTATTCGGGTAGATTTAGGGTGTATAATGGGCTGCTCTATTTATATTCAGATATTTATAGTAAAGACACAACGCAATGGGCACTCATTGATGTGGAGAGTGAGAAGGTGCTGTTTGAGACGAAGCATCCTTTTCATGAAACTTTTTCTCTTGGACATAAGGTTGGCCTGTCCCTTTTTGAGAATCCAAGTAGTGGATCGAGAGGTGACAAATATTACTATTATCAGCCATCAAGAGATACCGTTTTTTGTCTCCAGGGTAAGACGGTTAGCGCGGTCTGCCGGATAGAAATTGAGGGCATTCACGATAAGAACGGTCAGATTAATCAAGCTGTGTTTACGAAAGAGGGGCATTATGTGAGTGTTGCCTCATTCCAGATATTTGATAGCAAACTTTTGGCTGTATGCAAGTATCGGGAAGGAGAGGATGAGAGGTGTTATTATGCGTTGCTCAATCTGAAGGATGGCACCATCTCTTACTATGATGCACGGATTATTAATGATCTGGACGGCGGACCGGATATTTTATCGTTAGATTCTTATAAAAGCCTCTCTGTAGAAGACCTCAAGAATGATGAAGAGATATACAACAGCTATTTCACTCCGGGGGTAGAAGCGAAGCTGAAAGATCAGGAAGGTAAGTTTCAACGGATATTGGAACCGCTGGAAGGGGATGCTAATCCGATAGTAAGGATTGTGCATTGGAAGAAGGATGTGTAGATAGCTTTAATTGTTCGAACTATTTTATATCGATAATGTTTGCAAATATGAACAAATCAAATTATATTTGCGCATAATTATAAACATTATCAAGATGAAGAGAGCACTTTTGCCAAGCCAGCAAAGGACGTTGAGTGCCTTTGGGGAAAATATTAAGTTTGCGCGCCTTCGACGGGACTTGTCATCCGAACAGGTTGCCGAGCGTGCCGGTATATCTCGCAATACACTAATCAAAATAGAAAAAGGGGATGAGGGTGTTGCGATAGGCTTTTATTTCCGGGTGATTGCCGTACTCGGATTAGATAAGGACTTACTGCTTGTGGCTAAGGATGATGAGCTGGGACGAAAGTTGCAGGATGCTAAGTTGGTTGTAAAGGAACGGGCCTCAAAGAAATAAAAGATGTCGCAAAACAGGGATTTATTTGTTTATATAGATCTGGAGGATTCAGATTCTCCTCTCTTTATGGGAATGCTTCACTGCGAAATGCTGCGTGGCAAAGAGGTATTCTCATTTGAGAATGATCCCGGATGGCTGAGAGACAGACGTGCCCGGGTAGTGGATCCGGATTTGGCTTTGTTTGTCGGTAAGCAGTATCTCCCTACAAATAAGAATAATTTTGGCTTATTCCTGGATTCAGCTCCTGACCGTTGGGGAAGAACTTTGATGCGGAGACGTGAAGTGATTATGGCTCGTAACGAGGGAAGAGCTGCCCGGACATTGACGGAAGTGGATTATCTGCTGGGTGTTTATGATGGCAATAGGATGGGCGCTTTGCGCTTTAAGTTGTCACCGGAGCAAGACTTTATGGATAATAACAAGGCGATGGCAACTCCGCCATGGACTTTTATCCGTGATCTGGAATTTGCCAGTCTGCAACTGGAGAAGGATGAGATTGAGAATGAAGCGGATTATGTACGCTGGCTGAATATGCTTATGGCCCCGGGTTCTTCACTGGGTGGTGCCAGACCGAAAGCAAATGTGCTTGATGAGAATGGTGCACTCTGGATTGCAAAGTTTCCAAGCGGACATGACACTAAAGATATCGGTGCATGGGAGTTGGTGACCGCTATACTGGCGCAGGAATGTGGTGTTGTAATGGCAGATTGCAAAGCCGATCGGTTTAGCAGCAGGCAACATACGTTTCTTACCAAACGGTTTGACCGGAGCGAAAAGGGTAAACGCATCCATTTCGCTTCAGCAATGACACTGCTTGGTTATACGGATGGAGCTGATGGTGCAGAAGGGGTCAGCTATCTGGAACTTGCCGAATGGGTCACGAGGAACTGTGACAATGTATCGGCTAACCTGGAACAGTTATGGCGAAGGATAGTATTTAATATTGCCGTTTCTAATTGTGATGATCATTTACGGAATCATGGGTTTTTGCTAACTCCAAAAGGTTGGACGCTCTCTCCGGCTTATGATATAAATCCGGATGAGATGGGCATGGGGTTAAAACTAAATATTTCGGAAGATGATAATGCGCTAGACTTTGAACTGGCTGTAAGTGTGGCGGAATACTTCGGCTTAAATGGCAAGCAGGCTGAAGAGATCTTGAATGAAGTGAAAACATCTGTTTCCAAATGGCAAAAGATGGCCAGTAAATATGGTATCTCAAGGTCTGAGCAGGAGCTAGTCAGAAATGCTTTCAGATATTAATTCCAAGAACTGAATATATTGAAACTCTTTTTGACTCGAATGGAGGCACAAGTCGGAAAAAGTAGTATTTTTGCTGCACTTTATTTTATACCCTTTTATGAAAAGAATTATTTCTCACCCGGTATTACCTGTTTCCGAAGGGGAACCGACGACCTTCCTTTTTAATGGTGTTCCAGTTTCAGCCATCAAGGGCTTTACAATAGCGGCTGCTTTGCATCAGGCAGGTTTTCCCGTGCATAGTCATAGTGTGAGGGGGCGAAACCGTTCGCTCAACTGTGGTATTGGTAAATGTGGTGCCTGTGAAATGATGGTGGATGGGGAGACGAGACGGATCTGCATCACCAAAGTGGATGATGTGAGGGAGGTAGTCGAAGTGAAGGAACAAAATTTTATTCCGGAACAACGGGTGGATACGTGCGACGAACCGATTCCGGTGTATCGTACGGATGTGGCGATTGTAGGAGCGGGGCCTGCCGGACTGGCTTGTAGGGAGACGTTGAAAGAACTGGGTATTCATTCGATTGTGGTAGATAGTAATGATTGCATCGGCGGACAGTTTCTGATGCAGACGCATGCGTTCTTTTTCTTTGAGAAGGAGAAGCGATTTGGTGGAATGAGGGGATTTGATATTGCTCGTACTTTGGCGGGGGATAGCCATGATGGCATCTTCCTGAACTCTACCGTATGGGATATATTGGACGACGGACGGGTCGCCGTCAAGGATCTGAAGAATAAGCGAAACTTTTATATAGAACCTCAGGCATTGGTGGTCGCCACCGGTGCTGTACCTTTTATGCCGGCTTTTGAGAATGATGATGTGCCGGGTGTGTACACTGCAGCAGTAGTGCAGAAGATGATGAACACGGAATTTACTTTACTGGGTAAGAATGTGCTGACGGTGGGAGCGGGAAATATTGGTTATCTTACTTCGTATCAGTTGATGCAGGCGGGTGCCAGTGTGAAGGCAATCATTGAGGCAATGCCACGTGAAGGAGGTTTTCCTGTGCAGGCTAACCGTGTACGACGTCTGGGTATTCCTGTCATGACATCGCAGATGTTGCTCCGGGCGATTCCCAATGAGGATTATTCGGGAATAACGGGAGCTGTGATTGCGGAGTGTGTTAACTTTAAACCGATTCCCGGTACAGAAAAGGTTTTGGATGGGATTGATGCGATAAATATTTGTACCGGACTGCTTCCTGACAATCAACTGCTTTCGAAAGGGGAACTGTATTTTGGTAAGAAGTGTGTGGGTATTGGTGATGCGGTGCGTATCGGTGAGGGAACGACAGCGGTGCTGCGTGGCAAACAGGCGGCTTACGAGTTGGCTCAGCAACTGGGTGTGCGTTATGATTATCAGACATTTTTGAATGTGTCGAAGGAATATATTGAGTCACAGCAGCATCCGGTACGGATCAAGGAGAAGGCTGCGCAACCGGATAGTGAAAGAGCTATCAGCAAACCGTTTGTGATGTTGGACTGTCTCTATGGTTTTGCATGTAATCCGTGTTCGTTTTCCTGTAAATATGGTGCTATCACAAAGAGTTCGGCGGCTACCACCCCTGAGATTGATTATACGAAGTGTATCGGTTGCATGGATTGTGTGTCACAATGTCCCGGACTGGCTATATTTGGCTATGATCTGAGAAAGCAGTTGCTGACGTTGCCTGTGGAGTTTGATGTGAAAGAGGGTTGCGAGGTGTGGTTGGTCGATAATACCGGATTGCGGATTGACCAGGGTGTAGTGGAGAGGATCTTGATAAAGAAAACCAAGACTAATCTGGCGCGGATCAAAGTGGCTCATCTGGAAGGGGAAAGTCTGATGCAGGTTACCGGTTTTATTCCCAAGTTTATGTATCCTGAGAAGATAGAGATGAAACCTTACGTTGAGAGTGTAGCAGAGGGGTTTGTCTGTCATTGTGAGGATGTGAGCATGGGTGACTTGATGGAGATGATCGGTGATCGAAAGTTTATTTCTATCGATGAGGTCAAGCATGTGACCCGGTTGGGTATGGGACCTTGCCGTGGCAAGCGTTGCATCTCCCGACTTCGAATGAAACTGCGTGAGAAAGGCATCGAACTGGTGGGTGATGCTACTCCGAGGGCTCCGATGTCTACGCGTATGTTGATGAAAGATATCTATCCGAAACAGGGTAGACTGGAGTGTTATACAGTGGATGCACCGAAAGAGGTGAGAGAGACGGAGGTGCTGATAGCTGGTGGCGGTATCGCTGGTAGTGCACTCTACCGCTATTTTGCAGAAGCGGGCAAGAAGGTGGTATTGGTAAATGTGGATAGAGGGGCTTCCTGGCGTGCGATAGGTGGCGGAAGACCTGCTTTCTCTGTGCCTGAACTGTCGGAGATAGCTGTGCATAATCAGGAGATATTTAAGGAGATTCAGAGGGAATATAATATTCATTATAGGGAAACACGGTATATTACTTTTGCGCATGATGAGGCTACATATCGATCGCTGGAAAGCTCTTGCTCGTGGTCCAATGCTTATCTGATCGATAAGAAAGATTTTATAAAAGAGGTGTCTCCGTACTTCAATCCGAATCAGAAGACTTATTTTGCAGCGCAGGTGTCGCAGCATTGCTGGCAAGCTTCACCGGGACGGGTAGTCGACTTTATCCGCTGGAAGGGCAATGAGAATGGTGGCTTATTGATGGAAGATACACGGGTGGTGGAAGTGCATAAGGAGGGTGATAAGTTTCATGTGTTACTGATGACGCATGATCAGAAGTATGTGGAGTATATCTGTGATCACTTTGTAAATGCACTGGGCTATAATGCCGAACACTTTGCGCGGATGCTGGGACTGTACACCGGACTCTATTCGGTGAAACATCAGGCTTTGATAACGCAACGGTTGCCACGTCTGGGTAAAGATGGGGATATACTGGATATGTTGATTGACAGACAGAAGCGCAATGACTTTTCCGCGGTCTATGGACAGCAGTTTGCCGAGACGGGACAGATTATTGCATGTGCATCGCCGGCGGTGGATGCGAAAGACTCGATTCATCGCTTTGATGATCTAAAGTTTAACACGCGTGCTTTTATGGAGATTGTCTCTGAAGTATTTAGTGATTGGATACCTGCTATGGCTTCTGTGCCACTCCAATCGACTTGGGCCGGCTATTATGTGGAGCCGCGTTATATCATTGATCCGGCGAATGGACTGTTTGTGGGTATGCAGGGACATGGCTTCATGCTTTCGCAATATCTTGCCAAATTGTATGTGGATCAGGTGATGGGCAAGGCAGTGCCGGAATTCATGGAACGGCTCACTCTTGATGGTGAAGGGATAAGTGAAAAGGCTTTCAAATAATTGCTTTGTTTTCTGATAAAAATAGCGTACCTTTGCACGCTCAAATAAAAAGTCAGAATGATTACTGTTTCAGAATTATCTATCCAGTTTGGTAAAAGGATCTTATTTCAGGATGTGAACCTCAGGTTCACGAGTGGTAACTGCTATGGAATTATCGGTGCGAATGGCGCCGGAAAGTCCACCTTCCTTCGTATGCTCAGTGGGGATCTGGATCCGACCAGAGGATCAATAAAGATCGGAACGGGCGAACGTCTTTCCATCTTGAAGCAGGACCACTTTGAGTTTGATGAGTGTACGGTAATGGATACTGTCATGATGGGACATACTGTGTTGTGGTCTATCATGAAAGAGAAAGACGCGCTGTATGCAAAAGAGGACTTTACGGATGCGGATGGTATCCGTGCTTCCGAACTGGAGGAGAAGTTTGCGGAACTTGATGGATGGAATACGGAGAGTAATGTGGCTACCTTGCTGAGCGGTCTGGGTATCAAAGAAGATTTTCATTACATGCTGATGAAGGATGTGAGTGCGAAGGAAAAAGTGCGTGTGCTGCTTGCTCAGGCACTGTTTGGTAAACCGGACAACTTGCTGCTTGATGAGCCTACCAATGACCTCGACATCGAAACTGTGATGTGGCTTCAGGATTATCTGGCTAACTTTGAGAACACGGTGTTGATTGTATCACATGACCGTTACTTCCTGGACTCTGTGTGTACACATACGATTGATATTGATTACGGAAAGATCAACCTCTTTTCTGGTAACTATAGTTTTTGGTACGAATCCAGTCAGCTGGCTCTCCGTCAGCAGTCCAATCAAAATAAGAAGGCGGAAGAGAAGAAGAAAGAACTGGAAGAGTTTATCCGCCGTTTCAGTGCCAATGTGGCGAAATCCAAACAGACAACCAGCCGTAAGAAGATGCTGGAGAAGCTTAATATTGAGGATATCAAACCTTCTTCCAGAAAATATCCGGGTATTATCTTTTCACCAGATCGCGAACCGGGTAATGTGGTGTTTGAAGCGCATTGGATTGGGTTGTAGCGTAGAAGGCGAACGTCTGTTTAAGGATGTAAACTTCTCCGTGGAGAAAGATGATAAGATTGTATTTCTATCCAGAGATCCTCGTGCGATGACTGCTTTCTTTGAGATTATCAATGGGGAAATGCATGCCGATGAGGGCACGTTTGATTGGGGCGTGACAATTACCAAGGCGTATCTGCCTCTGGATAATTCGAAGTTCTTTGATACCGATCTTAACTTGTTGGACTGGCTTGGACAATTTGCCGAACCCGGTATGAATGATGTTGTGCTAAAGGGGTTCTTGGGCAAGATGTTGTTTTCGGGTGAGGAAATACTTAAGAAAGCGTCTGTGATTTCAGGAGGAGAGAAGATTCGTTGCATGATCTCACGGATGATGCTGAAGAGTGCAAACTGTCTGGTGCTTGATTCTCCGACGAACCATTTGGATATGGAGTCTATTCAGGCTTTCAACAATACATTGAAATTATTTAAAGGTAATATATTAATGGCTTCTCATGACCATGAGTTTATTGAGACTGTCTGTAATCGTGTGATTGAGTTGACTCCGAATGGTATCATCGATAAGATGATGGAATATGATGAGTATATCGTTAGTCCGCAGATAAAAGAGTTGCGTGACAAGATGTATGGCCGCAAATAAAGAGGAGTAATTATCCGTTGTTTGTTTGCGTGCGCTCTTTGAGCGTTCTTTCCAGTAGAAATAGTTCGTCGCGTAGCTTGGCTGCCTCTTGAAATTCTAGTTTGCTAGCCGCTGCTTCCATCGCTTACGAGTCTTGTCGAGTTGTTTCTTCAAAGAAGGAAGATCCTTATAAATGGCCATCGCTTCGGCGGCGGCCATCATTTTTTGTTCTTTATCGACAGCCATGAGTATTGGATCATACTCCGGAGTAATCGGAACCGGTTTGGCTCTCTTAATAGCTTGGGGCGTGATATGGTGCTCTTCGTTGTACTTTATCTGTTTCTCACGTCGGCGATCAGTTTCTTCCATGGTCTTGCGCATGCTTTCTGTAATCTTGTCTGCATACATGATGACTCTACCATGGAGGTTACGTGCCGCACGTCCTGCTGTTTGGGTAAGGGAACGGTGTGAGCGGAGAAATCCTTCTTTATCTGCATCAAGTATCGCTACCAGTGATACTTCAGGGAAGTCGAGCCCTTCACGAAGCAGGTTGACTCCGATCAGTACATCAAAGAGTCCTTGCCGCAGCTGATCCATAATCTCAATGCGTTGCATGGTTTCTACATCGGAGTGGATATAACGGCAGCGCACACCAAGACGCTCGAGGTATCGAATTTAGTTCTTCTGCCATTCGTTTGGTAAGGGTAGTCACCAATACCCGTTCATCTTTCTCTACCCGTAATGCTATCTCTTCCATAAGGTCATCAATCTGGTTGAGACTTGGACGTACTTCTATCGGTGGATCCAGCAGTCCGGTGGGACGCACTACTTGTTCGACGACAACACCCTCACAGCGGTTGAGTTCATAGTCAGCCGGAGTGGCACTGACATAGATCGTCTGTTTGTCAAATCCTTCAAATTCTTCAAACTTCAGCGGACGGTTATCAAATGCTGCCGGAAGCCGGAAGCCGTATTCGATGAGCGTTGACTTGCGGGAATGGTCGCCGCCATACATTGCCCGTACCTGCGGGATGGTGACATGACTCTCATCAATGACCACCAGAAAATCTTTTGGAAAGAAGTCTAACAGACAGAATGGGCGGGTGCCGGGGTTACGGCCGTCAAAGTATCGCGAATAGTTTTCGATGCCCGAACAGTGTCCAATCTCTCGGATCATCTCCAGGTCATATGTCGTGCGTTCTTCAATACGTTTTGCTTCGAGAGGCTTGCCCACTTCCTTGAAAAATTCAACCTGAAGTCCCAGATCCAACTCAATCTCCTGAATGGCGCGGTTGATGCGTTCCTGAGTGGTGACAAAAAGGTTGGCCGGATAGATATTAAACTCCTCGAAAGTCTCTTCATGGGTAGTGGTAAGCGGATCGATTCGTTCAATGCTTTCTATCTCATCGCCCCAGAAGATGACCCGTAGGATGTAGTCGGCATAAGCAAGGAATACATCCACCGTATCTCCCTTCACTCGGAAATTGCCACGGTTGAGCTCGGTTTCATTACGGGAGTAAAGACTGGAAACCAGAAGTCTGAGAAAGTGCTGACGGGTAATCTTTAGTCCTCTGTGAATGGAAACCACACTATTGTGGAAGTCCTCAGGATTGCCAATGCCATACAAACAGGAGACAGAGGAGACGACAATCACGTCGCGTCGGCCTGAAAGGAGTGAAGAAGTGGTGGCAAGGCGTAACTTTTCAATCTCAGCATTGATGGAGAGATCTTTCTCTATGTATGTGCCTGTGGTTGGAATGTATGCTTCCGGTTGGAAATAATCGTAATAAGAGACGAAGTACTCTACAGCATTGTCAGGGAAGAAACTCTTAAACTCACTATATAGCTGTGCGGCAAGGGTCTTGTTATGGCTGAGTACTAATGTGGGGCGATTTACACGTTCGATTACATTGGCTACAGTAAAGGTCTTGCCTGAACCGGTTACTCCCAGCAATGTCTGAAAAGGAATGTCGGTTTCCAGTCCGCTCACCAATTGATCGATGGCTTCGGGCTGATCGCCGGTGGGCTGGTAGGAAGAGACTAATTTGAAATCCATGGGGAAGAGAAATTTTGGTAAAAGTACGATATATAATGGAAATAATAAGTACTTTTATCGCTTTAAACAGAAGCGAAACAAAAAAAGATCACAAGAACTTATGATGTGGAATGAGACTATGGAGGCATTGAGTGCTGATGAGATGCATAAATTGCAAAGTATCAGACTCAAGAGGGTAGTGGAACATGTCTATGCCAACACCCCTTTTTACAGGAAGAAAATGATGGAGATGGGAATCACTCCGGATGATATCAACGATATAGATGATATTGTCAAACTTCCGTTTACAACGAAAGATGACTTACGTAATAATTATCCCTTCGGGCTCATGGCTGTGCCGATGTCGGAGATCGTCCGTATCCATGCCTCTTCAGGCACTACCGGTCGTCCGACTGTAGTAGGGTATACCCGTCGCGATATCACGGGCTTGGTCAGAATGTCTGGCACGCTGCTTTACTGCATATGGTGCGACGAAACATGACTTGTTTCAAGTCTCATATGGGTATGGGCTGTTTACCGGCGGACTGGGAGCTCATTATGGAGCTGAACATATTGGCGCTTCGGTCATACCGATGTCAAGTGGAAATACTCAAAAACAGGTGCAGATCATGCATGACTTTGGTTCGACGGCTTTGTGCTGTACGCCATCCTATGCCCTCTTTATTGCTGATTATATCAAGGACTCAGGTGTTCCCAGAGAAGAGTTCAAACTCAAATATGGCATCTTTGGAGCTGAACCCTGGACGGAAAACATGCGTCGCGAGTTGGAGCAGAAGCTGGAGATCAAAGCGTATGATATCTATGGCTTGAGCGAAATAGCCGGTCCGGGTGTAGGCTTTGAGTGTCAATGCCAGAATGGCACACACTTGAATGAGGATCACTTTTATCCGGAGATCATCGATCCGATCACTTCTGAACAGGTGAAGGATAAAGAAGGTGAACTGATATTTACTCATCTCACCAAAGAAGGTATGCCTTTGCTTCGTTATCGCACGAAAGACCTTACCCGTCTTCATTATGGCACTTGTGAGTGTGGACGTACTTTGGTGAAGATGGATCGTATTCTCGGACGTTGTGATGATATGTTGATTATCCGAGGAGTGAATGTGTTCCCATCACAGATAGAAAGTGTGATATTGGAAATGCCGGAGTTTGAGCCTCATTATGAGATATATGTGGATCGAATCAATAATCTGGATATCATGGAACTGAAAGTTGAGGCACGTCCGGATTCTTATTCAGACAATATGAATGACATTATTGCGTTGAATAAGAAACTTTCTTCCAGATTGAATAGTGTTTTGGGTATTGCTGTAAAAGTGATGATCGTTGAACCTCGTTCGTTGGAGAGAAGTACCGGAAAAGCAAAACGGGTATTTGACAATAGAAAACTAAAATAATTACTTTCAATTAACAGCTGAAATGATTGCACAACAGATTTCAGTCTTCCTCGAGAATAAATCGGGGAGACTAACAGAGGTTACTTCTCTTTTAGGGGAAGCGGGGATTAACCTGACAGCTTTCAGTATTGCTGAAAACTCGGAGTTTGGTATTCTTCGTATGATTGTATCCGACCCTGAAAAGGCGTATAAGATTTTGAAGGATCAGCATTTTGCCGCCAAACTGACGGATGTGCTGTGTTTGAGTTGCCCGAATACACCGGGTGCTCTGGCTAAGGCCTTGAAACTTCTTTCTGATCAGGGCGTATTCTTTGAATATATGTATGCCTTTGCTAATGGTGAAACGGCAAATGTAATCATCAGACCAGACGATATTGAACGTTGCATGGATATATTGCAGGAAGCCAAACTTCAATTGCTCGCTGCCAGCGATCTTTATCGTCTCTAAATAGTAGTTGATAAAGAGAAAGAGAGACATTTTGTCCTCTTATCAGGTTCTTTTTTATCCACTTCCGGTTAAAAACTTTGAAATGCTTTCTCAATTCAAAGCGAATGTCTAACTTTGCACATTATTTGCGTACAATGAAAGGAAAATATATCTATCTCCTTGTTCTTCTGTTGATTTTCACCTCTTGTGGAGAATATAGTAAGCTTCTCAAGAGCGATGATTATAATCTGAAATATGATTATGCACATAAATATTATCAATCAGGAAAATATACACGGGCAATCACACTTTTTGAAGAGCTGGCCCCCATATTTAAAGGAAAGGAAAAGGGGGAAGAATCTCTTTATATGTTGGCAAAATCGTATGAGAAGCGAAAAGACTTTGTGATGGCTTCTCATTACTATACAAGTTATTATTCAGCATATCAGAAGGGTAAGTATAGTGAGGAAGCGAGGTTTAACGCTGCTAATTGCTATTATAAAGATGTACCTGATCCAAGTTTGGATCAATCGGCAACCTATCAGGCTCTTGAGGAATTGCAAACTTTTCTTGAATATTACCCAAGGAGTGAAAAAGCGGATCAGGCAAGGAATTTACTGTTTGAGTTGCAGGAACAGCTGGCACAAAAGGCTTTGAATAATGTTAAGCTCTATTTTAATTTGGGCAATTATCTTGGTAATAATTATCTGTCTGCCATTGTGACTGCTAAGAATGCTTTACAAGAGTATCCCTATTCGAAATTTAAAGAGGAGTTTTCTTACTATATATTGAAATCCAAGTATGCAATGGCAGAACAGAGTGTCGAGGATAAGAAAGATGAACGCTTCCGGGATGTAATCGATGAGTATTATGCATTTAAAAACGACTATCCGGAATCAGCTAATCTGAACGAAGCGAAGTCGATGTTTGATAAATCTTCGAAGAAAATTAATAAAGATACAAAAACTGAACAATAAGATGGACTACAAAAAAACAAATGCTCCGAGTAATACTATTAGCAGAGATCTCGTATCTCTTTCCGATCCTATCGGAAATAGATATGAGATGGTGGAAATTATTGGAAAACGTGCAAATCAGATTGCTGTTGAGATGAAGACAGACCTTCAAAAGAAATTGCAGGAATTTGCATCTTATAATGATAATTTGGAGGAAGTGTTTGAAAATAGAGAACAGATCGAAATCTCTCGTTATTACGAGAAGTTGCCGAAAGCTGATTTGATTGCGATACAGGAATATATTGAAGATAAAATTTACTTTCGTAATCCATCGAAAGAAAAGGAAAAACTATAATCAGATCAGACTATGATTCAACGAATTCAGTCTGTTTATCTGCTACTGGTTATTGCTCTTTCTATTCTGACAGCGCTCTTTCCTTTGGCCGAATTTATCTCTACAGCTGACAATGCGATTTATGAGATGAAATTGTCCGGGGTATATAACCTCAATGCTGAACATGGAATGGTTTTCAATACTGCAGGATTACTTACAGTACTCCTTGGAGTTTTTCTCTTGGCAGTAGCCGAATTATTTCTTTATAAAAAACGGGTCTTACAGATACGTTTAGGTGTGTTTTCAATGCTGTTGCTTATCGGATTTTATCTCTTGTTTGGCTTTTTGACATTCTTGTTTACGGATGATCTTAAAGCTGATGTACATTTGAAATTTGTTCTGGGATTGCCGTTTATTTGCCTGATTCTCGAATATCTGGCTGTTAGGGCGATTGGCAGAGATGAGGCTTTAATTCGTTCGCTGAATCGTCTGAGATGACAACTTGTAAAAATTCTATATAATAAGAAAGGCTTTCAGTATACTCTGAAAGCCTTTCTTATGTAAAATATGCTTTGGTTACTGATGTTGTACACGTAGCAGATCGTTAACCGTTTTTACGGGATTAAAAGTGTCAATAGGGACCTCAACGAAAATAGTGTTCCAGTTTGACATGGCTCCATTCCACAGACCGGGAAGCTCAAGGGCTTTGAGATCTTTTCCATTTTTTGATTTGATAGATATAAATCCGGTGTTCTTGTCCACAAAAGCAGCCAGATCAAACTTCTTTCCCTGATAATCTTTGAGTGAACAGACTAGGTCGACTGGATTGAAGTGCGTCCCATTTACAAACATCTCTTTCTTGGAAGGATCTTTGAGATCAATCTGTGAGCTTTCCAATATCTGTAATGAAATCGTTCCGTCGGAGATAAACGTTAGGAAAGGACCTCCACCTGCTTCTCCTGTATTTTTTACCATGCCACAGACACGAATCGGACGATTCAGTTTCTCTTTCAGGTACAAAGCTAATGTGGAGTCTTCCAGAAATTTTAGATCCGGATTACGGGTATAAAGTTTTCGTTGAAGGAACTGAGCAATCTCAATCATCTCATTGCGAGTTTGCTTACCACTGTCCAGTAAGCGAATAAACTCGAAAATCTGCTCTTGCATTTGAACCAGTTTGCCAGCAATGACTTTTTTGTATTTTACGGTATCCTCTTTAAAATTGTCGGGCACTACATTGTCAATGTTTTTGATGAAAACGATATCTGCATTCAGGTCATTGAGATTTTCAATCAGTGCTCCATGACCACCTGGGCGGAAAACCAGTTTGCCATTATCATCACGGAAAGGATTATTGTCCATATCAGCCGCAATTGTATCTGTGTTCGGTTTCTGCTCGGAGAAGGTTATGTCATAGTTCACTCCAAACATATTTTCGAGATCTGTTTTTTTCAATGCAGTCAGCTTCTCAAATTCAGCGCGATGTTCCGATGACACCGTAAAGTGGATATGTATTGTTTCGCCTCCTTTGGCATATAAAGCGCCTTCCACCAAATGCTCTTCCATTGGGGTACGAGGTCCGGAAGGGTAATTATGGAATTTCAGCAGCCCCTTGGGCAGATTTCCGTAGTTCAAGTCTTCTGAGGAAAGAAGAGAACGTACGATTAATTTAAATTGTCCGGCGTCTATCAGGGAGGGGATATCTTTCATTGTTTTTTTAATGCAGCAATCATTCAGTTCGCTGTAAAAAGCAAATTTGTCTATTTCGTGAAAGAATGTTTGCTCAAACGGAGTTTGAGGTGTATCATAGGTGGCGTCAAGGAACTCGAATAAATCCTTAAACATCCTACTGGCTGCTCCCGAAGCTGGAACAAACTTCAATATGGTATTTTTCTTCTGAAGGTACTGATCCCAGACTTTCAGAATTTCTTTTTCTTCGTGTTCTTCCAGTTTCAGAATACCTTTTTTGACTGAGGCTGCTCCGGCTAATTCCAGAAAAGGAAACCCATTCTTAAAACACTCAAGTTGAGCGTTGATCTGTTGTTCTGTAATCCCTTTATGAGCTAAAAAGATCCGGTCATCTTGTGTGTACATCATCTCTTTCTGTTTAAAGTGAGTGCAAATAATACGCTTTGAATGCTCAAAAGTACAAATAGTAATCTGATTTTAGAGGAGTGAACAAATAAAAAAGCTACTTTTACAACGTTATTTATATCAGTAGGTATCAGGTATGGAGAAAGGAACAATTTTTACAATCGAGGAGAGAGCTCAACTGCTTTCCGATTATAAAGTTATCAGAAGGAATCTGGGAAACGCACTTTCCGGAGAGGATATACGATCGGTAAGAGAAGCCATCCAGAAAGCTTTGGAAATAGGCTGCTATAAGCGGAGTGAATTGAATATTCACCCAGTGATACAACATCTTGCCACTGCTAGAATTGTTACAGAGGAGATTGGATTGAAGCGCTCTTCTGTGCTCAGTCTTTTGCTTCAGGAGACTGTAGGACAACTATATACGTTGGATTACATAGCTACCCATTTTGGAGTAGAGGTGGCTGTGATCATCAAAGGACTTGTTAAGACCAAAGAGCTGTATCAGAAAGGTGCCGCAGTAGAGACTGAGAATTTCAGAAAATTGCTGATGTCTTTTGCGGAAGATGTTCGGGTAATTCTTATCATGATTGCCGATCGTATCTATATGATGCGCGAACTGAACCAACGTAGCGATAGTGAGTTTCGGAGAAGGGTTGCGAGTGAAGCATCCTATTTATATGCTCCGCTGGCTCACCGTTTAGGACTTTATAAATTGAAGTCTGAACTGGAAGATACCTCCCTGAAATATCTGAATAGGAAAATTTATGATGAAATAGCCAACAAGCTGAATGAAACAAAACGTTCGCGTGAAGCTTATATCGCCTCCTTTATTGAACCGGTCAAGAAGCGTCTGGAAGAAAGCGGTTTGTCGTTTTCCATTAAAGGACGTACAAAATCCATTCATTCAATATGGAATAAGATTCGTAAACAGAATGTGACCTTAGAGGGAATCTATGACCTCTTTGCCATTCGTGTCATCCTGAACTCTCCTTCGGAAAATGAAAAAGGAGATTGTTGGAAGGTGTATTCCATCGTCACTGATATGTTTACGCCAGACCCGAGACGAATGAGAGACTGGCTTTCTGTGCCGAAAAATAATGGATACGAATCCCTTCACACGACAGTGATGGGCCCGCAAGGTAAATGGGTGGAGATTCAGATTCGCACGACACGGATGGATGAAGTGGCTGAAAAAGGACTGGCAGCACATTGGAAATACAAAGGAATCAAAGATGAGTCTGCTATGGATTCGTGGCTGAATAACGTGCGTGATATGTTGCAGAATTCGGAAGCGAAACCTGCTGACCTGATGGACGAGTTTAAGCTTGATTTGTATGATGAAGAGGTCTTTGTCTTTACACCCAAAGGCGAATTGATGAAGTTGCCGAAAGGTGCAACGGTGTTGGATTTTGCCTTCAATATTCACTCTGCATTAGGTTGCAAATGTGTCGGGGCAAAGATAAATGGGAAGAATGTGCCGATCAAACATCGTCTTCAAAACGGCGATTTGATTGAAGTACTGACTGCTCCTTCGCAAAAGCCCAAACAGGACTGGATTAATTTTGTTGTGTCGAGTAAGGCACGTACGAAAATAAAGCAATCGCTCAAAGAAGCAGAGAGCAAGGAGGCAGAATACGGTAAAGAGATTCTCCAAAGGCGCTTCAAGAACCGTAAAATTGAATATGATGATGCTATTCAGACTCGTCTGATTAAGAAAATTGGATATAAGACTGCAACTGAGTTTTATGCGGATATTGCTTCTGAGAAGCTGGATGTGAGTCAGGCAATCACGCTCTATGAGGAGATGATTAAGAAGGAGACGGAAGTGGATCTGGATGCACGAAAAGCAGAGAACTTCGTTGTTACTGCTCCTGTTGAAGAGAAGACGCATAAGAAAGAGGATGTGCTGGTCATTGGTGAGACTTTAAAAGATATCGATTTTTCACTCGCCAGATGTTGCTCTCCAATCTACGGAGATGAGGTGTTTGGCTTTGTTTCTTCGCATGGAGGTATCAAAATACATCGAATGGATTGTACGAATGCGACGGATATGATGACCCGTTTTGGCTATCGCATTGTGAAAGCACGTTGGGCAGGCAAGTCCACTTCGCAATATCCGATTGGTATTCGGGTGGTTGGTCATGATGATATTGGCATAGTCACAAATATCACATCAATTATTTCCAAAGAAGATAATGTCTCTGTCCGTTCAATTAGCATCGATTCTCACGCCGGATTGTTTGAGGGTACAATTACTGTGTTGATTGGTGATACATCCAAACTTGACTCACTAATCAAGAAAATTCGGACTGTCAAAGGAGTCAAACAAGTGAATCGTATTGATCGTAACTAAAATCGAATAAAGAAATTGTTAAGTAACTTATTTGCCTGGATGCATGTGGAGTAAGGATGGAATGCGTACTTTTGCAGCAAGATACTAAGAATGAATAAATCACTTTTCTCAACATACGGATATCACTTACTTGCAATTCTCACAGCTGTGATCTGGGGAACCACGTTTGTTTCCACAAAGATACTCATCAATTACGGACTGCGACCGGAGGAAATCATGCTCTACCGCTTTATTATTGCATACTTAGGTGTTATCGTGATGGTGCCTCGTCCTTTTTTTGCGCGAAACTGGAAGGACGAGCTCCTGTTTGTAGTAGCGGGAATCACAGGCGGCTCCTTTTACTTTCTGGCAGAGAATACTGCATTGCGCTACACACTAGCGTCCAACGTCTCCATACTCATAAGTGTTACTCCTTTGATGACTGCGGTGCTCTCTCATTATCTCTTCCGAAAAGAACAGAAAACAGCAGGGGAGTCATTGTCGCGGCGTCTGTTGTACGGTTCTCTTATTGCTATTGGCGGCGTTTTTCTGGTAGTGCTCAACGGACGTTTCCTGTTGAAAGTCAATCCACTTGGCGATGCACTTACATTGCTGGCGGCCCTTCTCTGGGCATTCTATAGTATGGTACTTCGAAATTTCGGCAACCATTATTCGGCACTTTTTATTACCCGGAAAGTATTCTTCTATGGTATCATCACCATCCTTCCTTTCTTTGCTTTTTCTCCGATTCGGATGGATTGGAACCTCCTTCTGCAACCGGTTGTTGCTACTAATCTGATATTTTTATCTCTGATTGGCTCTCTAGCCTGCTATTTGGTATGGAATATTGTGGTAAGAAAGCTAGGAGTCGTCTCTGCCACAAATTACATTTATCTGAACCCCGTCTCTACCCTCATCACCTCTTCCATTGTATTGAATGAACATATAACTTCAGTTGCAATCCTTGGTTCAGCGCTTGTACTTTATGGAGTGTATGTAGCGAAAAGAGGATTTAGCTTCCCGAAGAAAACAAAGATCTGATCTCATTCTTCTTATCTCTCCCTCTTTCCGGCACGTAGGTGAGAATTTCTAGTTATCATAGAAGGAATATGAGAGCTTTTTTGTACTTTTGCCGACTCAGAAAAATAATCTAATTACAATATACCTGTATGTTTGAGAGTCTAAGTGAAAGATTAGAACGGTCTTTTAAGATCCTGAAAGGTGAAGGAAAGATCACCGAGATAAATGTTGCGGAGACATTAAAAGATGTTCGCAAAGCATTGCTAGAGGCAGATGTGAACTTCAAAACAGCCAAACTGTTTACCGAAACGGTGAAAGAGAAGGCAATGGGTCAGAATGTGTTGACTTCATTGAAACCGAGTCAGTTGATGGTTAAGATCGTGCATGACGAACTTGCCGAACTGATGGGAGGTTCTGCTTCTGAAATCAAACTAACATCCAATCCGACTGTTGTCCTGATGGCTGGTCTTCAAGGTTCCGGAAAAACTACTTTCTCCGGTAAGTTGGCCAACATGCTGAAGACAAAGAAAGGGAAGAACCCTTTGTTGGCAGCATGTGATGTATATCGTCCGGCTGCTATTGAGCAGCTGAAGGTGCTTGGTGCTCAGATTAATGTCCCGGTTTATTCAGATCTGACAAGCAAAGATCCTGTACGCATTGCATTAGATGCCGTGCAACATGCTAAAAGCAATCATTATGATCTTGTTATCATCGATACAGCTGGTCGTTTGGCCGTTGATGAGCTGATGATGAATGAGATTGCGAATATTAAGAAGGCAATCAATCCGGATGAAATCATCTTTGTGGTGGATGCCATGACCGGACAAGATGCTGTAAATACTGCAAAAGAGTTTAATGACCGTCTTGATTTCGATGGTGTTGTACTGACCAAACTTGATGGAGATACTCGTGGTGGTGCGGCATTGTCAATCCGCTCTGTAGTAACCAAGCCAATCAAGTATGTGGGAACCGGTGAGAAGATGGAAGCTATTGATGTATTCCATCCTCAACGTATGGCTGACCGTATCCTCGGAATGGGTGACATTGTTTCATTGGTAGAACGTGCCCAAGAGCAGTATGACGAAGAGGAGGCGAAGAGACTTCAGAAAAAGATAGCCAAGAATCAATTTGATTTTAATGACTTCATGTCTCAGATTCAACAGATTAAGAAGATGGGTAATCTGAAAGATCTTGCGTCAATGATCCCTGGGGTAGGAAAAGCTATACAGGATGTTGATATTGATGATAATGCTTTCAAAGATATTGAAGCAATCATCCACTCGATGACTCCAAAAGAACGGACTCATCCGGAGATTCTGAACGGAAGTCGCCGTCAGCGAGTTGCCAAGGGAAGTGGTACATCTATTCAGGCAGTAAACAAACTAGTCAAACAGTTTGATGAGACACGTAAGATGATGCATATGGTGTCGCAGTCTAAGAGTCCATCTCGCTTGATGAGCGGCATGAAGAGACGTTGAGATCCATTATTTGAAAATATTTATAGTAATAGTGTAGGATATGCAATTAATAGATGGGAAAGCAGTATCTGCTCAGATAAAGCAAGAGATTGCAGCAGAAGTAGAAGAAATTCTGAAGAACGGAGGTAAAAGTCCTCATCTCGCTGCTATTTTGGTCGGTCATGATGGAGGTAGTGAAACCTATGTGGCTAATAAGGTGAAATCTTGTGCAGAGTGTGGTTTCAAATCATCACTGATTCGCTTTGAGGCAGACGTAACGGAAGAAATATTGCTCGCCAAGGTTCGCGAATTGAATGACGATGCAGATGTAGACGGATTTATCGTACAGTTGCCTTTACCAAAGCATATTTCCGAACAGAAGGTCATTGAGACAATTGACTATCGCAAAGATGTGGATGGCTTTCATCCAATCAATGTAGGTCGTATGTCTATTGGATTGCCGTGCTATGTATCTGCGACACCCTATGGTATCTTGGAACTGTTGAAACGATATAACATTGAGACTTCCGGCAAGCATTGTGTGGTGCTGGGAAGAAGTAATATAGTCGGCAAACCGATGGCATCCCTGATGATGCAGAAGGCTTATCCCGGTGATGCGACAGTAACTGTATGCCACAGCCGTTCGAAAAACATCAAAGAGGAGTGTCTTCGTGCTGATATTATTATCGCTGCTTTGGGACAACCAGAGTTTCTGAAAGCAGAAATGGTTAAAGAAGGAGCAGTTGTGATTGATGTGGGAACTACTCGTGTACCTTCCACAGTGACAAAATCTGGTTTTAAACTGACAGGAGATGTGAAGTTTGACGAGGTAGCTCCTAAATGTTCATTCATCACCCCGGTTCCCGGTGGAGTAGGACCGATGACGATCGTCTCATTGATGCGCAATACTTTGTTGGCAGGTAAGAAAGCTATTTACAAATAACCAAACAAGAAGTTGCCATGCGTGTACAGCTTCTTTCAGGTATACTCTTTTTGTGCTGTTCTTGCGTGTCTAATTCGCAGGAGCAGCACTCTGCTTTAACACAGGCAATAGATAGCGTTCATTCAGATACCATCTCTCTTTTATTTATTGGTGATTTGATGCAACACATGGAACAGATCAATGCCGCCAAGAAGGAAGGTGGCTATGATTATTCTGAATGTTTCAGTGAAGTGCAAGGTGAAATTGGCAGAGCTGATCTGACCATCGGTAATCTGGAAGTGACTCTGGCAGGTAAACCGTATGCCGGTTATCCTTCATTTTCAGCTCCGGATGAGTTCTTGTATAGTATTAAACAAGCAGGGTTTGATATACTCACAACTGCCAATAACCATTGTCTTGATCGAGGAACCCGAGGTCTGATCCGAACAAACAGGATGCTTGATTCGCTTCAGATTCTCAGAGTAGGTGCTTATCGTGACTCTACTGAGCGTAATTCATGCTATCCTTTGCTTGTTGAAAAGAAAGGTTTTCGTATTGCATTCTTAAGTTATACGGAGTTAACCAATGGTATAACCGCAAAGTATCCCACAGTAGTCAATTATATGGATAAGAAGCTTGTGCAAGCTGACATTGAGAAGGCAAAGAAACTCTCTCCAGACGTGATCATTGCTTTCATGCATTGGGGGGAAGAGTATAAATCATTGCCCGGAAATAAACAGAAGCAGTGGGTGGACTGGCTTATAAAACAAGGGGTTACACATGTTATTGGATCTCATCCTCATGTCGTTCAACCCTTGGAACTACGGAGAGACTCCCTGACTCAGATACAGCATCTGGTCGTTTATTCTTTGGGAAACTATATTTCTAATATGTCTCAGAGAGGTACTGATGGCGGACTGATGGTGAGGCTAGCTTTAGAGAAAGATTCGACGGTGCGTCTGAATCAAAGTAGTTATAGTTTGGTCTGGACGCTACGTCCGGTACTAAGTGGAAAGAAGAACTATAAAGTTATTCCGGTCGATGAATACCCCCGTGATTCCCTGTCTCCAGATGCAGCTTATCGCATGGACCAGTTTGCAACCGATACCCGTGATTTAATGATAAAGCACTTTGGTGGAGTGGAAGAAGAGACAGAAAAAGCATTGGAAAGGATATATTAGTGCCTTCTCAATAACTTTATGGCGTATTTTTTTGAAAAAACAAAGATTCTCTTTATCTTTGCACCGCAAAACAAGATGGTGGCTGTAGTTCAGTTGGTTAGAGCGTCGGATTGTGGTTCCGAAGGTCGTGGGTTCAAACCCCATCAGTCACCCATTCAAACAAAGGTCAGCCTGATAGGTTGGCCTTTTTTGTATCTCCCTGCGAAAAGAATTCGAAATAATGATGTATCTTTGCATCTTAAACGCATGAATAATTGTTTGCTGAATGAAAAATACCTCCGAAAGTTTATATTCAGTTGCTTCGAAGCTGGCACTACCTTTAGCTGCTTACTTTATTGGCTTATTTTTTTTGATGAATCTTGTCTATGAGAAGAATCAATATTCCCTGATATTGTTTGTTCTAGCTCTTATGGTTCCTGTACTGACTTATAAGTATGCAAGAAAATATCGTGACATATTTGCCGGGGGAGTTCTGAGTTATATCAATGCCTGGCGCTTCTGTGCAACCCTTTTTGTTTTTTCCAGCCTTTTGTTTTCATTTTTCATCTATATCTATGGCGCATTCCTGAATAAGGAATATGCATCTTGGATCATGCAAACCTCGATTCATTATCTGGAGCAATATATACAGCAAGCATCAAAAGAGGTGGATGTTTCTTCTGTGTCCGAGTTACTTGAGACAGTAAAGAAGGCGCCACTGCCTACTCCGATTGAGATGGCTGTTCAGTTCTTTTGGGTAGTATTGAACGGAGGTTTTATCACCGCCCTTTTGGTGAGCTTTTTTGTAAGGAAGAACCCTCCTTTTACCGATAATGAATCAAATAAAGATCCAATCATTGAAGAATAATCGAATATTGAAATTAATGCATCATGGACATATCTGTTGTTGTACCCTTATATAATGAGGAAGAGTCGCTTCCCGAACTCTTTGCTTGGATCAAAAGGGTTATGGAAACTAACCATTTTTCGTACGAAGTGATTTTTGTGAATGATGGAAGCACAGATGCCTCTTGGAAGATCATCAAAGAGCTGCAGAAAGAGTCAAACTGTGTGAAAGCGATCATGTTTAAAAGAAATTACGGAAAATCACCTGCTTTGTTTTGTGGTTTCCGAAAAGCTGAAGGAAACGTGGTTATCACTATGGATGCCGATATGCAGGACAGCCCGGATGAGATTCCGGGTTTGTATCACATGATTATTGATGAGAAATATGATATGGTTTCGGGATGGAAGAAAAAGAGATATGATCCACTCTCTAAAACGATACCAACCAAATTGTTTAATTCTACGGCACGATTTGTGTCAGGTATTCATTTACATGACTTCAACTGCGGACTGAAAGCTTATCGTCTGGATGTAGTCAAGAGTATTGAAGTGTATGGCGATATGCATCGCTACATTCCTTTTCTGGCTAAGAATGCCGGTTATAAGAAGATAGGAGAGAGGATTGTTCAACACCGTGCGCGTCAGTATGGCACCACTAAGTTTGGTCTCAACCGCTTTGTCAATGGATATCTTGATTTAATTACTTTGTGGTTTCTCCATCGATTTGGTGTTAAACCGATGCACTTTTTTGGATTGTTGGGAAGTCTGATGTTTATTCTAGGCTTTTTTGCTGTCATTGTTGTAGGGGCAATGAAATTGTATCATATGTATAGTGGACAACCTTATGGGCTGGTTACTGATTCTCCATATTTCTATCTTTCACTGGTGTTAATGATTCTTGGAACTCAGTTATTTCTTGCCGGATTTGTCGGCGAACTGATTGCACGTAATGCTCCTGAAAGGAATAATTACAACATAGAAGAAGAACTTTAAAATGGAACTAAAGACTTGCATTGAGAATAGAGTCTCGGTACGTGATTTTCAACCGATTTCAGTGGACAAAGAGAAGTTGTTGCAACTTATTGATGCTGCCCGAATAGCTCCGTCTGCTTGTAATCTTCAGCCTTGGTGCTTTATTATCATCACGGATCCTCAACGATGTGCAAAGCTATGTGATTGCTATAAGAGAGAATGGGTGCGCTCAGCTCCTGCAATTATTGTGGCTTGCGGCGATCATCAGGTTTCGTGGAAACGAAGAATGGACAACAAAGACCATTGCGATATAGATCTTGGCATAGCTATTGAACATCTCTGTCTGACAGCAACAGATCTAGGGTTGGGCACCTGCTGGGTTTGTAATTTTGATGTTTCAATGTGCAAGGAGTTTTTAAACTTGCCTGAGCATATCGAACCAGTTGCTTTGATCCCTGTTGGCTATCCTGTCAAGAGCGAACCGTCAGTTAGAAATCGTAAATTAGTGGATGAGATTGTCAGATGGGAAACTTATTGAATAAATATTATTTAAAAGGAAGGATTGCTTTGCAGCTACTTCTCATTATTTTCTCTCTTGTCTCTTGTGCTGAGGAAGGGTGTCAGGAGAGCCGTATTGTCAAAGTTAATGCCCGTTTCTTTGATAAGGCTTCGAATGAACCATTAGCATTGACTCTAACCTTAAAAGGAGTAGGCAATGATTCCCTGCTATATGATAATGTGGCTAAAGTATCTACTTTTGAATTTTTCTTAAAGCAGGATACTTCTTTTACCGCATTTGTATTGGCATTCCCTGCAGATGATGTGGATAATGACACTATATTTATCAGACATACAAATAAAGACAAAGTCATTTCGATGGATTGTGGCTGCGCCACTTTCTCAACGATTAATTCCATAGACTATTCCAGACATACAATAGATTCTTTGGTTATCAGAAATAAAGCTATAGGAACAAGTGATGAAGAGAATATCCGTATTTATTTCTAGTCTGCTGGTCGGGTGTCTTTTTGCTTTCTCAGCTCAGGCACTTGAGAAAGTCAAAGTCCAGATTCCGGATACGATCCCATTTTTTAATGGCTTCAATATCGGAGTGGATTTGTTGTCTCCGGTCAGTTCGATCTTAGGCAATGGATTTACTGGTTCGGAGATATCTCTGGATGTGGATTTGAAACATCGCTATTTTCCAACAATCGAACTGGGAGGAG
The DNA here is from genome assembly GCA_963677415.2 of Bacteroidales bacterium. GTDB lineage: Bacteria > Bacteroidota > Bacteroidia > Bacteroidales > JAQUTK01 > JAQUTK01. Next base: position 120,427 of record CAXXFJ010000045.1, read on the forward strand.
GAACCTTTATGAGTGAAAAAGAGGGTCTTTCTTTTAGTATGAATGGTGCTTTTGGACGTATAGGTGTTAACCGTAATCTTTTTGCCAACAATCAAGCGAAGTTTTTTGGCTATATCGGCGGCCGATATGGATTTGCGACAGAGAAATATGATTATAAGGGTCTGAGCACAGTCGAAGGCTACTGGAAGACATCACGAATCACAAATCTCATGGGCAAGTCTGCTCAGACGCATTGGGTCGAACTCTTAGCAGGTGTGCGGGTGCAGATATACAAACAGGTAAGTATGGGTTGGATTTTTCGTTATCATTTCCGAATTGCCCAAACGAGTAGTTCGGCAGGAGAGCCTTTCTATGTGCCAGGATATGGGACAAATAATTCAAGCGGCACTTCGATGAATTATTCTGTTTATTTTTCATTCTAAAAAAGAAAACATGGATATTTTATCGGTGATCTTGATTGCGATAGGTTTGGCCATGGATTGTCTTGCTATATCTATTACGTCAGGAATTATTTTAAAACGCTTCCGCCTCAGTCAAGCCTTTCGGATCGCTTTATTGATGGGACTCTTCCAGGCGTTGATGCCGGTGGTCGGATGGTGGCTTGGATATGGATTCAAAGAGCTGATTGCAGACTTTGACCACTGGGTTGCATTCAGTATTTTACTTCTTCTGGGCGCAAAGATGATTTATGATGGGTTCTTTCCAGAGAATGATGCCTGTTTCGATCCTTTAAATTGGTATGTTTTGCTCGGATTGGCTTTAGCCACTAGCATTGATGCCATGGCTGTAGGACTCTCTTTTTCTTTTCTTCCCATGGAAGTTACGTTGCCTTTTATCATCATCGGAGTCGTTACATTTCTGATCTCTTTATCAGGTGTATATATAGGATGTAAGTATGGACACAAAGTCCCGTTTCCGAGCGAAATTCTGGGTGGCATAATCCTTATTCTAATCGGAACAAGAATATTGATTGAACATACTCTATTACAATAATATAATGAAAACGAATATCAATTCTTCAGTAGCGATTTTGTTCGCTTTAATCCTGTTTTCCTGTACCGGGATGAAACAAGAGGCTAATAATACCTATCAGAAAGACAATGGTACTATTTTTCATACTTTATACTCCATGACCTATTCTTCTCCGGAAAACCTACAGGAGGAAATAGTGGCTGAACTGAAGAAGTTTGATGGTTCTCTTTCCATGTTTAATGATACATCTACAATTGCCCGAATAAATAGAAACGATTCAACAGTTGTAGTGGATGAATTGTTTACTAAAGTATTTAAGAGAGCGATGGAAATCTCTCAATTAACCGATGGCGCTTTTGATATTACAGTTGCTCCCTTTGTGAATATTTGGGGATTTGGTTTCAAAAATAGTGAAAACGTGACACCTGAGATGATTGACAGCATGAAAGCTTTTGTTGGATATAAAAAAGTGCGTATGGAAAATGGAAAAGTAATAAAAGCTGATCCCCGTACTATCTTTGATGCCAGCGCAATCGCAAAAGGTTTTTCAAGTGATATTGTTGCTGAATACCTGAAGAGTAAAGGAGTGGAGAACTACATGATTGAGATAGGAGGAGAAGTTGTGACAAAAGGGATGAATCCTAAAGGTGAACTTTGGCACATCGGAATTACCAAGCCGGAGGAAGAGGATTCCGTAATTAATAATGATCTTATTGCTGTACTTGCTTTGGAAAATGTTGGATTGGCAACATCCGGAAATTATCGGAACTTCTATATAAAAGACGGAAAGAAATATGCGCACACCATTGATCCTTCTACCGGCTATCCGGTTCAGCATTCATTATTGAGTGCTTCAGTCATAGCTAAAGATTGTATGACTGCCGATGCGTTTGCTACTTCTTTCATGGTAATGGGGTTGGAAAAAAGCATGGAATATGTTAAAACACACAGAGATATAGAGGCTTATTTTGTTTATTCGGATGTAAAAGGGGAGTATCAGATTGCAATGTCTCCCGGAATGAACAAGTATGTTTATAAAGAGATGAACGGGAACTGATAATAATAGACTTATTTATGAAAAGAACAACTCATTTATTACCTGTGCTGAGTGTAGTTACGATCACTGGCGTGCAGGCTGTTCAGGCTGGGAATGATGTGAAAGTGTCGCGGGATAAGCCCATGAATATCATCTATATTATGACGGATGATCATGCACAGCAAACGATTAGTTGTTATGACAAACGTTATAACCGGACTCCAAACCTTGACCGTCTTGCAGCCGAGGGAGTGCTGTTCGCAAATAGTTTTGTATGCAATTCTATATCGGGACCTAGCCGTGCAGCCCTGTTGACTGGGAAACATAGTCATAAAAACGGGAAGAAAGATAATAATGTTGCGTTCAATAATGATCAGCAGACTTTCCCAAAATTGCTTCAGATAGCTGGTTATCAAACCGCCATGATTGGTAAATGGCATCTGGAGGGAACCCCTCAAGGTTTTGATTACTGGGAGATACTTCCTGGACAGGGAGAGTATTATAATCCAGACTTTATCACAAAGGATGGCAAGAGCCGTAACCCGGGTTATGTAACGAATGTGATTACAGACAAGGGAATTCAGTTCTTGGAAAACCGCGAGAAAGATAAACCTTTTTGTTTGATGCTGCATCACAAGGCGGTGCATCGTACATGGATGGGTGATCTGAAGGATCTGGATGCCTATAATGGGAAGAAGTTTAAGATGCCGAAAAACTTCTGGGATGATTACAACGGACGTGAGGCTGCTGGCAAACAGGCCATGAGCATTGATAAGAACATGGACCTGATCTATGACTTGAAGATGAAAGGATCAGGAGCTAAGACATGGTATGGTGAAAACTTTGTCAAAGGATCGTATGGACGTATGGATGAGGAGCAGAAGAAGATATGGGATGCACATTATGATCCGATCATCAAGAAGTTTGTAGAGGATAAACTAGAGGGGAAGCAACTTGTGGAGTGGAAATATCAACGTTATATGACCGACTATATGACGTGCGTAAAGTCGCTGGATGACAATATCGGAAGGCTCTATGATTATCTTGAAAAGAATGGATTGTTGGATAATACGCTGATTGTATATACAATCGGATCAGGGTTTTTATATAGGAGAACATGGCTGGTTTGACAAACGATTTATGTATGAAGAATCAATGCGTACCCCACTTATCATGCGTTTACCTAAAGGAATGAACAAACGCGGTGAGGTGAAGGAAATGGTGCAAAATATTGACTATGCACCTACCTTTCTTGATTTAGCAGGAGTAAAGATTCCTTCAGATATTCAGGGTGTCTCATTGCTCCCGTTACTGGAAGAAAAGAAAGTGGATAACTGGCGTAAATCGCTCTATTATCATTATTATGAGTATCCCGGCGAACATGAAGTGCGCCGTCATTATGGGGTGCGCACTGAGCGCTATAAGCTGATTCGGTTTTACGGAGCAGATGTGAATACATGGGAACTCTATGACTTAAAGAAAGACCCTATGGAGATGAATAATCTGTATGGGAATGAGAAATATGCGGACAAAGTTGTTGAACTGAAAACAGAGTTGGAACGTCTGCAAAAGCAATATGATGTCAAAGAATCTGATTATTGAACGGCTGAGATTAAAGTTGCTCGTGTAAACCTGATCAGAAAGAATGTAAAAAGAGTGTGAAGTAAATCAGGAACATTTCAATAAAGTTGTATAGTCAATCAGTAAGTATAACCCAAAAGTGTAAACAGAATTGGTTGTTGGTCAATTGAGTTGAAAGCTCTATCCGTATTATGCGTTTAGTCCCATTCATTGGATAAAAGGTGGATCTTGCTTGTTATCTTTTGCCATCTGTCAGGAAGAAATGTATGCTTTATAAGGTTGAAAAAGTCATCATTTCTTGATACATTACTCATTCCAAAGCACGGAACCATTGTTCCAAACCGTGGAATGATCGTTCTGAACTTCAGAACGATCATTCCACGGTTTGGGATAACAAAGACGTCTTTGCCGATGACTTTTATCTTTTGGTTGGGGCTATTTGTGCCCCCTATTAAAAAGACTTTCTTCATTGATTGATTCACTGATTCCTAATGATTGTTTCTGAAAGGTCAGGTTGTATTCAACCAAATTGACCAAGAACTACTGGATTTAGGCATATTTAGTCGTCCCTTAAAAAGTAAATTTCAGCGAAATATCTCCTTGAGTGAGTGTTTCGCTGATTCTTTTTAAGAGTAGCCAAAGAACCCTCATGGCTCTTTTGAAGTTATATGCAGCTGCCGCTAACATGACATTGATAGCATCCCCTAATAATCCTTTGTAAAAGTTTCGTCCTAAACGATGATCACTCTTCAGATGTCCGATGGTTGGCTCTATTCCTGCACGCTTGCAAAACAGGTCATGTTTCTTCTTGCGTTGATAGTATGTCTCTTTGGCTTTTGGCGTATCAGGAATCAGTATTTGTGTCCCGTTTATCTCTTTCTTGCCACGATAGCCCCTATCTCCGGCTAATCGCTTGATGTTTTTTCCCGTCATCCGAACCACCTGTTCCAAGCTATTCTCAATCGTATGCCCATCGTATTCGTTGCGGAAAGAGGTGGCACCAAGAATGACACCGGTGGCAGAGCGTATGATGGAGACTTTGTTACCAAATTCGTATTTCTTGTGTTCTTTTCCTTTACTGATGCATTGAACTGCCGGTTCATGGATAGAATAAATCTTATAGGAAGAAGTACGACGTTGTAAAAGTATCTTGCTGAAAATGGATAGTAATTCATCATATTCCCGCTTCTCGCCTAAATTACGTTTCAGTTCTCTGACCAGACGCCCGGCAATCGTGCGTAAACGCTTATCGGCTCTTATGGATTTTTTCCGGTTCCTGGGATGATTACGAAAACGTTGATCCCGATAAATTCCTTTCAAAACAAATGTGTATGATTGACGTATAGGCAGATTTAACTCCTTTACAATCTTAAGCACTTTCCCAACTATCTTTTTATGCAGTTTTGCATCTGTGGGATAAGTGACATTCTTTTCCTGTACGGTAGAATCTATAAAGGCAGTACCATGATGCTCGTCGTCGCTCTTGTCATCATTTACACGGATGCTTTCCGCAAGAATAAGCTCTATCCCTTTTTCACCTATCCGCTTGCGGAAATGAACAAGTTCGGATGCATTGCAAGGAAAAGAAGGCACAAATTCATGCATACCGCAGAAGTATTGAAAATAGGCGTTCTCACTCCATTGTTCTACAACGGACTCATCAGAGATGTTGCGAAGATGTTTGAGAATCAGTAAACCGCACATCAGACGGATCGGTTTAGCAGGACGACCGTTATCTGAACAGTAAAGAGGGGTGAATGCGGTTTCAAACACTGACCAGTTAATCTTGTGCGAGAGCTTGTGCAAAGGATGATGCTGGTTCAGTAAATCATCCAGAGATGAAAACAGAGATGGAGAGGATGGAGTTGTTTGTATCATAAAAATCTGCAAGTTTATACATTCAAAGGTACAAAAACTTGCAGATTTATCAAAGGATTTATGCTACTATATTGTTGCTAATCAGCATATAATATACTTCTTAAGGGACGACTATTTACTCTTCAGGTTGTCTTCCACCTCGGATAGGTATGCGTTGCCAAAGACTTCAGGCTGCATCCAAACGAATGAATCTCTACTCATACCAAACATTATATACACAAAAAGAGGCTGTCTCAAAATCCAAGTTGAGTCAGCCTCTTTCGTATAAAATAGAAAAATGAATTTCTTCAAAAAAGAATCATCTGTTCAATTCTCAGGAAGAGATTTTTTTAGGATTAGTTGGTTTTAGAGCAAAAAACAAGGATTTCTCCTGTTATTTGTTCATATTTACGGCATATTTCGCCAGATTATGAGATATGCATAGCAAACCAAACTCAATGTCGACCTTTTCCAGGCCACGCAGCAGGAATCTTTTAAAGTTTTTGTTGGCTTTGAGGTTTCCGAAGGTCTGTTCTACATCTGCCGGTCGCTGACTTCGGTGTTTTAAACCTTTTTCGCTGGTAAGCAACCCCTTTGCCCAGTTTTTCAAATCTTTTAGTCTGTGGTTGATTTGAACTATTCGCTCCTCTTTGGCATCGTGGCATAAACATCGTAATGGACAATCGGCACATCGTTTAGCCTGGTACAGTGAGGCGGTTTGAATGAATCCTGTTTTTGTTTTTGTAGTTCGCTCTCCCACCTTGTGCATTTCTTGTCCCATCGGGCAATAACAGCAATCCTTTTCTTTGTTGTAATAGAAGTTGCTGCTTTTAAAAGGGTCATTCTTCCATTTTTTTGTTTGTTCTTTGTGGAAGTAGTTATATTTGATAAATGGTGTAATATCGTTTTCTTTTGCAAACAGGTAGTTTTCTTCGCTACCATATCCGGCATCTGCTATGCTTTCTGTGGGGTAATGTCCATGCAATTCTTTGAAAGCAGCCATGTGATCCTGATAGGTGGTTGTATCGGTTGTGGTTTGGTGAATAGTATAATTGGTGACAAAACCCTCTTCGGTTGAAATCTGTGTATTAAATGCAGGCTTGAGCTGACCGTTACCCATGTGGTCTTCCTTCATGCGCATGAAAGTGGCATCCTCATCGGTCTTGCTCATGGAGTTTCTATCCCCAAGTTCCTTGTTTTGCTCCTCGTATTGTTTGATCTTTCCCGGCCAGTTCTTTTTGATATAACGGATTTTACTCTTTACTTTGGGGTCTGTTTCAACCCCCTGAAGTGCCTGATCTATTTTGTCTACCAATCCTTCCAGTTGCTCTGATGTGATATCCTGATAAGTAATGGGAGTTTTATCCAGCAATTCTTCTTTGGTAACCGCTTCGGCATATGCCCAAAGTTCATTGAGTTGTTCGGCCATCTTGCCTATGCGGGTTTGAATGGCTTTACCCCATACAAAACTATAGCGGTTGGCATTGGCTTCAATCTTGGTGCCATCAGTATAGGCTTTTTCCAGACTTACCATTTTTTGTTCCACCAGAAAATGGACTATCTGTGCAAATACTTCTTTTAATGTGCCTTTGAGTTTCCCGCTGCGAAAAGTATTTATCGTATTATGGTCGGGACGCTGCATCCCTGAAAGCCACATGAAACGGATATCGTTGGCTGTAAAATCCTCTATCTTTCGAGAGGAGTAAGTGTTGCGCAAATAGGCATAGATAATAATTTTCATCATCATCTTTGGATGATAACCCGGACAGCCTACATTTTTATACCTATTTAGCAGTTTTCGCAAATCCAGATGCTCAACTATAGAATCTACTATCCGAACCGGATCGTTTTGAGGTATAAAATCATCAAAAGTATAAGGAAATAACTCTTGGTTGTTCTGAATATATTCTTTAAATCGCATATATTTAATTGTATATCAACGATATAAAGATAGCGACTCTTTTTTAAAACAACAAATTATTGAGCATAAAAAAAGAGACTGACTCAAACTATTTTGAGACAGCCTCTTTTTGTGTATATATGGATTAGCAAAAGAGTCAGGAACGGGATGCTGAAAGAGTGATGCCAACCCTCTCAACTTGTCCGCCAAGAGGAGGGTTTACCTTGCTAACTACCACTTCTACTCTCGCAGCTTGTTTAAACTGTTCCAGGATAGCTCTCAATATCCTGCCACCGACATGCTCAATCAATAAAGACGGAATTTCCATCTCCTGCTTTACAATCTCAAAGACTTTTCCGTAGTCGATAGTGTCATTCAGATCATCACTGATTGACGCCTTTAACAGGTCACACGTAATTGTAATATCGACAAGGAAAGTATTTCCGACCTCTCTCTCTTGCAAGGAGACTCCATGAAATGCATAAAACTCCAACCCTTTTAGAAAAATATTACTGCTCATAATTCTCTGTTCTATTACTTAATTCAATCATCTCTTTCAACTTTGTATTGATATTTCTCTTCCTTTTCAAGGATTCCAAAGTTAAATGCATCCTATAGCACCAATTGTTTTTAGGATCAGCGGGCACGTTGATCCGTTCCGTATCATACTCCTTTCTCCGGACTGCAGCATCCATGGAGAGCCAGTCTTGTAAAGGGAAGATCGCAAGCATGGAAGGAGACTGAAGATGCATCTCTAATATCTCCTGGCACAATTCCGGGGTCAGGTCCTGCGGAGCTTCCCCTTCTTTCTTCAATATGTGATTGTAATATCGTTGTGTAGAGTCTTTACTTTCCTGCCACCATCCGCGGATACCGGACATGTCATGTGTTGAAGTGGAGCATACAGACCGATAAGGATAGTTGCTTGTATCTCCAAACTCTACTCCATACTGTTTGGGCATTCTTTGTATCTCCAGACTGAGTAGTTGAAGCTTTTCCATTACTTCAGGTACACAAGAAGGAATCATTCCCAGATCCTCACCGCAACCTAGCATGTCAGTGGATGAAAGCAAGGGAGGAAGTCTTTTCATTGCTTCTCTCATCCAGAATTCAGAATGTCTGAAATAATAAAAATCGTCATGCATCCGGACCATACATTCTTGCTCTTTTTCTGTCAGTTGGCTAAAGCTGTAGCTATCCCGGCAAGCAATACGTGGATGATAGTTGCCTTTTTTACGCGAGTCCTCAATAAAGAGCACTTCATTAATTAGTGCGTATAACCCCTCACGAATGAAGTTGTTTTTCTTGTCATTTTGCCAGCCGGTTTGATTGGCAATCCGCAGTTGTGAGTTAAACTCCTTCTTGAATCGATACGTTCCATTTGCATTTCGCTCGAAAAAACAGATTGTCACTTCTTCTGCATATTCGCCAAATATCATCAGAATCAGTTCGTCAGTAATATAGGGTATCGTCATCCTATCTTCATTGAAGTGCAATCCGGATGTCTCAATCTCTTCCACACTGAGTGGTAATGCAGGACTGAAACAACCTAGCATTCCCTGAATAGACTCTTCAGGGATCTCCCAGATACGAAAGAATCCAAGGATATGGTCAATGCGGTATGCGTCAAAATAGATCGCCATGTTCTTAAACCGTTTCTTCCACCATCGATAGTCATCTTTCGCCATTGCTTCCCAATTGTAAGTAGGAAAGCCCCAGTTTTGTCCGGTCTTGGAGAATGGGTCAGGCGGAGCACCGGTTTGTGCATCCAAGTGGAAATATTCCGGTTCAATCCATGCCTCAACACTATTACGGCTTATACCAATAGGGATATCTCCTTTTAGTAAAACACCTTTCTTATCAGCGTAATTATGTACGTCTTGCAACTGAAGATGTAGATGAAACTGCAGAAAAATGTAAAACTGTGTTTGGCGTACTGTCTCTTCGTCCTTGGAAATAAGAGTGCTTGCGGTATGATAATCAGCATATTCACCCCAATCCTGGAAATTAGAAGTGTTGAATCGGTCGCGAAAGTAACAATACAATGAGTAGGGGTACAACCATTCTTTGTTTTCATAGATAAACCATTGACATTCGGAGCTATTCAGAACCTCTTGTCCCTCCTGTTCATACAGGAACCGGAAATACTCCCATTTCAGTGCATCTACCTGTTCGTAATGTAAAGTATCCTCAACATTCAACTGTTGCTGTAAAAGTTCTAACCGATTGGCTTGTTCCTTGTATTTTAGTATTCCCATCTTTTGTATGTTCAGATAGAGCGGATGAAGCGCATAGATGGAGATAGCATTGTACGGATAGGAATCATATTTTGTATGTGTCATGGTGGTATCATTGACTGGCAGAACCTGAATGATTTGCAGTCCGGTCTGTTTGGCCCAATCCACGAGTAGCTTCAAATCTTCAAATTCACCAATGCCAAAGCTTCTTTCGGAACGTAAAGAGAATACAGGAATTGCCACACCTGCTGCACGCCAATGGGGCTTCTTATCACGAAACAATTTGCACGAGTCTTCTTCTTGCCATTGGTCAAGGCATAAGAGATCATTCCCGCAATATTCGATGGAATGTGGATAACCATATTCACGAATATCCATCTGGTTTATTTCACCAACTAAATAAGAGTATAGGACTGGTTGGTCGGAATAGGCAAGATCAAGCGTGAGTTCCCAATCTCCATTTTCTGTATAAAACATAGTGACAGCTCTATCTCGCTGCCATTCACCGAGTTCGGGAGTCGAACCGGTAATTAGGATATTTTGTCCCCATCTGGAGTCAAAGTGTATATTGAAGGTTACTTTCATGTTAGTATCAAAATATGAATTCGTTACTGCAATATTAATGATAATGTTTGATATAGTAAATAAAAGACTCGCTTTTGTGAAGCGAGTCTTTTAAAAAGTAATCGGGAATTTCTATTACATCATCCACACTTAGAGGTTCCACAGGACTTACAGGTGAGACACCCTTCCTGATAAACCAATGTCTCTTGTCCGCAGTTTGGACATTTCTGTCCGGTAGCTGCAGCACCATCAGGCATATATCTTTTCAAAGCACGTTCCACACCATTTTTCCATGTATTGATAGAAGCGTCATTCAGTTCGAGAGCACTTACCAGCTTCATAACTTGATCAATAGGCATACCATAACGCAATACACCGGAAATTAGTTTGGCATAGTTCCAGTATTCAGGATTGAACTTTCCATTTAATCCCTCAATTGTTGTCTTATATCCGCGTTTGTTGCAGAATTGGAAGTCATAATGTTTGGTACCGTCATCTTCATAGTTCTTTATGATCTTTCCTTTATTGATATTTTTAGGTAGCATGATTCCATCTTCATCATCCTGGATACCGGTAAATATTTCGTAAGGCTTTCCGTCGTGTAATCCTACGAAGGCTATCCATTTCTCTTTATTGTTCTGGAAACGAACAACATCTGCCTCTAATGCTTTTGGGCGCACAGTAACAATCTCGTGAATCACTTCCGGTTTATCCTCCGATTTTTTCTCTATTGCAGACAGGATGCCTGATCGTGACCCATCACGATATACTGTGCATCCTTTGCACCCTGATCGCCAAGCCTCTTCATAGAGTTGACCGACCAGTTCTTCTGTTGCAGTTGACGGAAGATTGATAGTCACACTAATGGAATGATCAACCCATTTCTGTATTCGTCCCTGCATCCGTACTTTTGCCATCCAATCCACATCATTGGCTGTTGCTTTATAATAGGGAGAACTCTGAATGAGTTTGTCTACCTCTTCTTGTGTGTATTTTTTTGTTGTGTCATACCCATTTGCATTCATCCAGTCCACAAATTTATGGTGGAATACTACATACTCTTCATAGGCGTCTCCAACCTCATCTATAAAGTCAACATGAGATTCAGAATCATTAGGATTGATTTTTCTTCTTCTTCTGTACACAGGAAGAAATACCGGTTCAATGCCGGAAGTCGTTTGCGACATGAGACTGGTTGTTCCTGTTGGAGCTATGGTGAGGCAAGCAATGTTGCGGCGACCATACTTTTTCATATCCTCATACAAACTTTTATCAGCTTTGCGCAGTCGGTTGATAAAGGGATTGTTTTTCTCACGTTCAATATTGAAGAGTTCGAAAGCTCCACGGTCTTTGGCCAGATAAACAGAAGAACGATAAGCTTCCAAGGCAACTGTTTTCTGAACAGATTCAGCGAATGAGGTTGCTTCATCAGTACCATAACGTAGATTCAGCCCAGCTAGCATATCTCCCTCAGCGGTGATACCGACACCAGTACGACGGCCTTTGATCGTTTTCTCCTTGATTTTCTCCCAAAGTTCTCTTTCTGTGTGTTTTACATCTTCAGATTCAGGGTCATTATTGATTTTCAAGATAATTGCATCGATTTTTTCCATTTCAAGGTCGATGATATCATCCATGATGCGCTGAGCCAAACCTACATGCTTCTTGAAAAGTTCAAAGTCAAAATAAGCATCTGATTTGAACGGATTGACTACGTATGAATACAGGTTGATGGCAAGAAGGCGGCAACTGTCATACGGGCACAAAGGAATCTCTCCGCATGGATTGGTTGAAACAGTGTGATAGCCGAGGTCTGCATAACAATCAGGCACAGACTCGCGAATAATGGTATCCCAGAACAGGATACCGGGTTCTGCTGATTTCCATGCATTGTGAATGATTTTTTTCCAGATTCTCTTTGCTTCAACAGACTTTTCTACTATTGGATTTTCGCTGTAGATAGGATATTTCTGGGAGTATTTTGTTCCACCAATAGCAGCCTCCATGAAAGCATCGTCCATCTTTACAGAAACGTTGGCACCAGTCACTTTACCTTCAGTCATCTTTGCATCGATAAAAGACTCTGAATCAGGATGATTAATGGAAACACTCAACATCAATGCGCCACGTCGACCGTCTTGTGCTACTTCACGGGTAGAGTTGGAGTAGCGTTCCATGAATGGAACCAATCCGGTGGAGGTAAGTGCCGAATTCTTTACCGGTGAGCCATACGGACGGATATGTGAAAGGTCATGGCCTACTCCACCACGACGTTTCATTAACTGTACCTGTTCCTCGTCAACCTTCATAATAGCTCCGTAGGAATCTGATGCTCCATCCATGCCAATTACAAAACAGTTGGACAACGAACCGATCTGAAAATTGTTGCCAATACCGGTCATCGGACTTCCTTGAGGGATAATGTAATTGAAGTGATCGAATAGTTTAAATAGCTCCTCTCCACTGATTGGGTTTGGGTATTTCTGCTCGATCCTAGCTACTTCATTAGCCAAACGCCAATGCATGTCACTTGGATTTTTTTCGAAAATATTCCCGTAAGAATCTTTTAATGCATACTTGTTTACCCAAACACGGGCAGCAAGTTCGTCTCCAGTAAAATACTCAAGAGAGGATTTAAATGCTTCATCGTAGTCGTAACCTTTATTTTCCACTGATATTGAAATTGTTAGAGTGTGAATATAGTAAGTTTGTAAGAATTTCAAATTTATTCTGTTGCAATATTAGTAATCTATATCTTATCATCCAAATATATTAACAACTAGTTTTCAATAAATAATGAAAGTTTTCCATTTTAAATACTATCTTACTGATAGATAGATAGATATAAAATAATTTGTATTAAAAAGTTTTCCAAAAAAGAATTTCTGTTGTTATCCTGTGTTTTATTTATTGTTATTGGTGCGCACTGTCAGAGTCGTATATTCATATAAATTATTCTTCTTCAATTGATTGACTAGCGGAATAAGGGGGTAAGTCCAAGTTTTGCCCAGACTATTTTTGAGAAGAAGTTGCATGCTGAAGACCAATTAGAAATATACAAAAGTTTTTCTCCTGTCATTTGACAGTTGATTAAAAGCATTTGGATGAAACATACATGATCGCTATCGCTCATCAAAGGGAATGAAAAGTTGTGTTTGATTTTAGGGCTAACCCTTATATTGTTCCTCAAGTTTTTGATAAGTAGATAGATGTAAAGATGACTGCTGTAGGTTATACCAAATCATAAAATGATTGAAAAGACCCTCTTATTCCGCGATTATGTTTAACTTTGTCTGATTATAGCAACAAGCAAAAAATTTCCGAGCTCTATGTTTAACTTTTTAAGAAAAAAAACAGAATCTAAGAATAGCGGTAAACTCCCTTTTCAAGTTGAAGTTCATTGTCACGTATTGCCTGGAATTGATGACGGCTCTAAAACATTGGAGACTTCTATTGAGATCATAAGGAAACTTCAGACGATGGGTATTCGAAAGATTATAGCCACTCCACATATAACCAGTGAAACATTTCCCAACACAAGAGAGACCATTGAAGCTTCATGGAATAGGCTGATGCCGGCACTTGAAAAAGAAGGGATTGATGTAGAGGTGGTTTACTCGGCGGAGTATCGTCTTGATGAACTATTTGACAAAATGCATGCAGAGAAAGCCTTGATTCCGTTTCCAAAGAATTGTGTTTTGATAGAAAATTCATTCATTCAGCCTTACTGGGCACTGGAAAAGCTGATTTTTGATATGCAGACTGAACAGCTGAACCCGATTATTGCACATGTCGAACGATATACTTATTATAATAATGATAGGGCAAAAGTCGAAGGATACAAAAAACAAGGATGTCTTTTTCAGGTCAATCTTCTTTCTTTTACAGGCTATTATGGATTGTCAACCCGTGACTTTGCCCTATGGCTTCTTTCTGAAGGTATGATAGATTTTATGGGAACGGATGTTCACAATTTCCGTCAGCTAGAGATGTTGGATACTTTCTTACAGGGTAATACGTACAAAAAGATTTCCGAACAACTGAAGCGCTTTCCGCTGAAGAATGATCTTTTTCTGACAGACTAATCTTCCGGGTGGCTTACTTTTTTTTAGAATACAAGAAACATCTTACACACTCTTGCTGTGTAAGACGTTTCTTGTATCAGGCTGTCAAGGATAGCTGTCTGTTAGAATGCCTTCAGGCTCATATCCAGACTTTTTACTGAGTGTGTGAGAGCACCTACAGAGATATAATCAACACCACTTGCTGCATAGTCACGAAGGGTGTTGAAAGTAATGCCACCTGAAGATTCCGTTTCATATATACCGGCGACACGAGCTACCGCTTCTTTGGTTTGTTCAGGAGTGAAGTTGTCAAACATGATACGGTCAACGCCTCCTTTTTTCATGACACGTTCCAGCTCATCCATAGTGCGAACTTCAATTTCTATCTTTAGATCTTTTCCTTTCTCTTTCAGATAAGCTTTAGCCCGGTCAATGGCATTTTCAATACCTCCGGCAAAATCGACATGATTGTCCTTTAAAAGAATCATGTCGAAGAGTCCAATACGGTGATTGACTCCTCCACCTATTTTAACAGCTTCTTTTTCCAGCACCCGCATACCTGGTGTAGTTTTACGGGTATCAAGTATGCGCGTTATGATATCCTTCCAATTGTTTTACGTAGTGACCAGTTACAGTAGCTATCCCACTCATGCGCTGCATGATATTAAGCACAAGACGCTCTGCCTGCAACAATGATTGAATTTTACCTTCCACTATAAAAGCAATATCACCAGGTTTTACCAGATCTCCGTCCTTAATCAATAATGTGATTTTTAGGTCGGAGTCAAATCTGTTAAACACTTTGACGGCTACGTCTACACCGGCCAAAATACCTTCTTCTTTGATAATGAGGCGTGAACGTCCCATGGCATTGGCGGGAATACACGAAAGTGTTGTATGGTCTCCATCGCCAATATCTTCGCCGGAAAGCGATGGCGATCAGTTTATCAAATAATTCATCCATTGAATTTTAAATTTATTGATTGGACATATAATCAAGATACAAAGTAAAACAAAAAATACGAATTCTCCGGACATGCAAAGTGCAAATGTTCTTAAATGAGTAGGAACACGTATTAGTTGAGAGCTGGTTTTCTTTGTTATCAGGGATAGTTCATTATTTGGTAGTTTATATTCTTCGTTGTACTTTTGTAAAAATATAAAGAGATGAAGATAGTATTATTAATGGTTGGGAAGACCACAGAGTCTTATTATACACAGGCAATTGATGAATATGTGGGCAGGTTGAAGCATTATATCTCTTTTGAATCAGAGGTAATTCCCGAACTGAAAAAGACAAAAAACCTCCAGACTGAACTGCAGAAGGAAAGGGAAGGAGAGTTGATCAAAAAAGCATTGAAACAAGGAGACTATATAGTTTTGCTTGACGAGAAAGGAAAAGAATTCACATCGGTGGGTTTTTCTGATTATATCGCTATGAAACAGCAGAAAGTAAGTAAACGGCTTGTCTTCATAATTGGAGGACCTTATGGGTTTTCAGAGGAAATGTATGGATTGGCAAATGAGAAAATATCTCTTTCGAAGATGACGTTTTCGCATCAGATGATTCGCATATTATTTGTTGAACAGCTATACAGAGCGATGACCATTCTTAGTGGAGAACCTTATCATCACGAATAAAAACTTATTTAAAATCGCGGGCTATTTGCTCCATGAAGTTATCCAGATCTTTTTCCCAGTCTGCCATTAGCTCTTCGCCAATAACCAGTTGATCGTTGTTGATAGTAAATAGTTCGGCAATAGTATCAAACTGATCATCTACAAGAATGACAGAGAAAGGTTCCATGATGCTTAGCTCTTTAAATAAACCATTGGCATTGCATTTTCTGACAGCCGCACCAACCGTTAGTTCAGCTTCTAAATTAAAGGTTTCTTCGTCTTTATCCTCTTCTTCGTCATTCTCCCATGTTTGTATTTTGGTTGAATAAAGAAGATGATTCTCATCATCGTAAAATGACAATTCAGCTTTGTCCTGATTGGCCTGAATGAACAAGTCTGTCAATGCAGATTCAGGATACTCGTTCTTATACTGATTAGCAGCTTTGCATAATGCAGTTTCGATGCTTGACTGTAATTGTCCTTTATTCTCCATCTCTTATAAGTTCTAGTATTTAATGCTGTAAAAGTATATATAATCTGATAATAATCAAAGAAAAAACACGAAAAGTCTTTTTCTTTCATAACCTATAGCTATCTCTATATTAAGGCCCGTAAAAGAGTGTACCAGATAAAAGGAAATAACAGAGTATAGGTGTTCTAGTCGATGATGTTGTTGATTTTAGGTTGTTGTTGATTTTGAGCCTGAGAGGCTCTTTGTTTCAGAAGATTAAGATACTCCCGAAAGTAAAGATAGTCCTCATTCGCACTAGGTAATGCTTCTGTGGAAATCTCCTGCCATTTGATTGCTTCAGTGAAATTATCCTTCAGCTCATTGTATAAGGCCAGGTTGGTGCAAGCGAAAGCTTTGCACTTCCCTTTCTTTTGTTTAAAAACACTTTCCCATATAGTTGCTG
This sequence comes from Bacteroidales bacterium, assembly GCA_963677415.2. Taxonomy (GTDB): domain Bacteria; phylum Bacteroidota; class Bacteroidia; order Bacteroidales; family JAQUTK01; genus JAQUTK01. The sequence continues at coordinate 137,172 of CAXXFJ010000045.1, forward strand.
CCTCTTCCCATTTTTCCTTTTTTGCCAAAGAAAATGCCCGTCTCATTTGAGAATTCCCAGTTGTGTAAATCGCCCGTTCGGTTTGTTCCCAATAAGGATAAAGGATGTGTGCCAGTTCAACACCGGCGGAATAGGCAGCTTCATGCATGGCATCTCTTCCAATTGGAAGTTTAGACAACACTTGGTTGAGGTTAAGTTCTCCCCAAACAATGGGCTCTTGAGTGTCCCAGTAAAGAGTGTCAGACCTCTGAATAGATTGCCAGGGAGATGAATCCGCAGGGATTGCAATGCGGAATGTTGACAACCGCTGCGTGCTAAAAGTAGCGCGAGCTATTCTGAATCCTTGTGGTGCTTCCTCTTCTATATCCAGCAGTGATCCGACCAGCAACTGATCAACAGATATCAGAACTTCTGAATTAGTTTCTTTACAAATAGAATCTACGAAAGTGTGTGTCAAAGGAACTGCCGGTTGGAGTAAACTATCGCTTCTCAATGCTTTCGGGAGAATATTCACAGAAGGGAAGCCACTTTCAAGCAGTGCATCATGGAGACCGAAACAGGCGTAAAAGCCCAGACTGTCTGCATTGATTGTGGAATCATCTCTCTTTTCTTTGAATAGGATGACTCTGTTTTGGAAATCAGCAGGTTGTTTACCTGCATTATTGACTATTGCAATCGAAGAAACCGAGGCCGGTAACGGGTGGGTAGCCGGCTCACGGACTTCAATAGTAAGCGTTTTCATAGAGGAGCAACCTACAAGAAGAAGGATGCTGGTAAGTGAGAATAATACTCCGACTAGTCTCTCTTTCATGTCATATTAATATTTCATAAGTGCGATGCTTTCCTGTAATGAGTTTATCTTACTTTCTGCATCAGCAAGTTTCTTTCGTTCCATCTCAATAACCATTGCAGGAGCTTTGGATACAAAACTATCATTGCTGAGTTTCTTCAGCACCGAATTGCGGAAACCTACAAGGTAAGTAAGTTCTTCCTGCTGTTTCTTCAACTCAGCTTCCACATCTATATGATTGCCAACAGGAACCGCATATTCGGTAGTTCCGGTTAAGAAAGAAGAAGCACCTGCTGTCTTTTCTTTGCTTTCGGAGATGTTGGTCAGGTTGGCCACTTTGATGATGACAGAATCGAAGCTTTTATCATGACCTTCGCTCAGGACCTGAAGTTCCAATTTTTCTTTGATAGGAATATTCTTTTCCAAACGAATCGAACGGATAGCAGCGATAATCTCTTTGGTCACTTCAATTCCATTTATCAGTTTGTCATCTATCATTCCTGCTCTAGGAAGTAAACTGATCATGATACTGTCGCCCTCTTTACGTGTATCCAGGGCTTGCCACAGTTCTTCTGTGATAAACGGCATGAATGGATGCAGTATTCTCAACAAGGCATCAAAAAATCCGATTGTTGCCTGATAGGTTTTCACATCAATTGGTTGCTGATACCCCGGTTTGATAATTTCTAAGTACCAAGAAGAGAACTCATCCCAGAAGAGCTTGTAAATATTCATCAATGCTTCTGAGATGCGGTATTTGTCAAACAGATCATCCATTTCCAAGATGGTCTTGTTTAGCATGGACTCAAACCAGCGGATGGCGACGACGGATGATTCAGGCTGTTCAATGGTAGCATCAATCTCCCATCCTCTCACCAAGCGAAAAGCATTCCATATTTTGTTGTTGAAGTTACGGCCCTGCTCGCATAGCATATCGTCAAAGAGGATATCGTTACCTGCAGGAGCAGAAAGCATCATTCCCATTCGAACACCGTCTGCGCCGAATTTTGTAATCAGGTCGAGTGGATCAGGGGAGTTTCCCAGACTCTTAGACATTTTGCGACCGAGTTTATCGCGCACGATTCCTGTGAAGTACACATTCTTGAATGGCATTTCTTTCTTGAATTCGTATCCGGCCATAATCATACGGGCAACCCAGAAGAAGATGATATCCGGACCGGTAACAAGGTCTGAGGTTGGATAATAGTATTCTATTTCATCATTCTTTGGCGTGTTGATACCATTAAATAGGGAGATTGGCCACAACCAGGATGAGAACCATGTATCCAGACAGTCTTCATCCTGACGAAGATCTGTAATCTTAAGGTTTTCATTACCTGATTTTTCGCGGGCAAGAGGTAGCGCCTCCTCGATACTCATGGCAACCACATATCCTCCTTGAGGCAAGTAGAAAGCAGGAATACGATGTCCCCACCAAAGCTGTCGGCTGATACACCAGTCCTTCACATTTTCCATCCAGTGACGGTAAGTGTTCTTGAACTTCGCAGGGTGAAATTTTATATCATCATTCATAACCGCGTCGAGCGCAGGCTTTGCAATCTCTTTCATGTTGAGGAACCATTGCATTGAAAGTTTTGGTTCAATGGCTACATTGGTTCGTTCAGAATAGCCGACTTTATTCTCGTAGGCTTCCGTTTTTTCCATCAGTCCGGCAGCTTCAATATCGATAGCAATCTGATTACGTACCTCAAAACGATCTTTTCCAACATACATTCCGGCACGTGCAGAAATAGTACCGTTATCTTCAAAGATATCTATGGTATCCAGATTGTATTTTTCTCCAAGCATATAGTCATTGATGTCGTGAGCTGGTGTCACTTTCAAACAACCGGTACCAAATTCAATATCTACATACTCATCCATGATGATTGGAATCACACGGTTGACCAATGGGATGATCACTTTCTTCCCTTTCAGCCAACTATAGCGAGGATCGTTTGGGTTAACACAAACGGCACTATCACCCAAAATTGTCTCTGGGCGGGTAGTGGCTACAACAATATATTTATCATCGTTTTCTATCCTGTAACGCAGGTAAAATAGTTTGCTATGTTCTTCCTTGTAAACAACCTCTTCGTCAGATAATGCAGTGAGAGCTTGAGGATCCCAGTTTACCATCCGGACTCCTCTATATATAAGGCCTTTGTTGTATAGATCCATAAACACACGAAGCACGCTTTCACTGCGCTCTTCATCCATAGTAAAAGCAGTACGATCCCAGTCGCAGGAGGCTCCCAGTTTCTTAAGTTGTTCCAAAATGATTCCACCGTGTTTTTCTTTCCATACCCATGCATGTTTCAGAAAATCATCACGTTTAAGATCTGTTTTCTTGATTCCCTCGGCAGCAAGTTTTGCTACGACTTTAGCTTCAGTTGCGATAGAGGCATGATCAGTACCAGGTACCCAGCATGCGTTTTTACCAAGCATACGTGCCCTGCGCACCAGAATATCCTGAATGGTATTGTTGAGCATATGTCCCATATGTAACACTCCTGTTACGTTTGGTGGTGGAATCACCACGGTATATGGTTCACGTGAATCGGGTGTTGAATGAAAAAAACCGTTTTCCATCCAATATTGGTACCATTTGTCCTCTACTTCAGTCGGATCGTATTTGCTTGCTATATCCATTTATAATATCGTTAATGAGTGATCGGTAATAAATAATGCACAAAAGTAGTAATATTTTTTATGGCTGATAACAGATTCGAGCTTATTTCTTGGAACAGCCTTTTAACAATTTAGATCGATTGTCTATCAGTTTATTCCAGTTTTCGAAGCATGAAGATGAAAGGAGTTCTTCGTGGTAATGTATATTAAATGCTTTTCTACCTTATGTCTAGATGATAGAAGTCTTGTAGAAAAGAGGTTTCACTTATTTTGTATTTTTTGGCATCAATTTCTAGTCTGCTTCTTTTTTATTTGTAAATTTGCCCTTTCATTTTATATAACAAAAACAGTGGGACGAATTCTTGCGATAGATTATGGTCGTAAACGAACTGGTTTAGCTGTTACTGATACGCTGAAGATTATTGCTACCGGACTTACAACGGTGCCGACACATACTCTTCTGTCTTTTCTCAAAAGCTATATAGAGAAAGAATCGGTTGAGCTGTTTATCGTAGGTCATCCCGTTACTTTGCGTAATGAACCCTCTGATAATCTACCTTTCGTCGAACAATTTGTGAAATTGCTTAAGAAGCATTTTCCGGTTATTCCTGTGGAGATGGTTGATGAAAGGTTTACGTCAAGTATTGCACATCAGGCGATGATTGATGGGGGACTCAAAAAAAGGATCGTCAGAATAAAGCCTTGGTGGATGAAATCAGTGCTGTGATTATTCTTCAGAGTTATATGGAAAGTATCCGGTTTGCGAAATGAATGTATATTGATTAGAAATTAAAAGCAGAGAAATGATTTTACCAATTTATTTATATGGACAGCCAGTGCTTCGAAAAGTAGCAGAAGATATTAATCCAGATTATCCGGAATTGAAGACTTTGATTGCATCTATGTTTGAAACAATGTATAAATCGGAAGGTATTGGTTTGGCTGCCCCACAAGTGGGTTTATCAATCCGGCTTCTCGTGATTGATCTGACTCCTTTGTCCGAAGATACTCCTGCATTCAAAGATTTCAAGAGAGTTATGATTAACGCTCATCTTCTTGAAAGTGAAGGTGAGGATATCATGATTGATGAGGCTTGCCTGAGTTTGCCGGGAATTCATGAGAAGGTAGCACGAAAGAGTAAGATACGGATGAAATATCTGGATGAACAGTTGGTTGAACATGACGAGATCTTTACCGATTATTTAGCACGCGTAGTGATGCATGAATATGATCATCTGGATGGAAAATTATTTATTGACCATGTATCTCCAATCAGGAGACAACTTATCAAAGGAAAATTGAATCTAATTGTAAAAGGGAAAGCGCATTGTGAGTATAAAAATAAGCCGTTGGGGAAATAACACATCTTCTTAAGTAAAGGAAATATTGCCATTAAATTTATAATCTTAAATCATAGAACTATTAGCATGAAACATTTATTACTTTTTTTTGCGACAGTGTGTCTGTTTTGCTCTACCGTAGAGGCATCTCCTGTTTATTCAAAAACATCCAAGTATCGAATTGCCTCTCTCAGTGCATCGGGATTAGGAGGAATGGTTGTTAGGTCAACTCCCGAAGGATTGAAACTTGTATACGAGAAGGATGTTACTGCCTTTGGCGATAGTGCGATGTGGCGTCTTTCTAAGTCTACTGTAACTGAGAAATATTCTTTCTTTAACGCTAAGACAAAAAAATACATAAAGCTTATTCCTTCTGAAAGTGGTGCTACTCTGACAGTAGGATCAGCGATCAACTCAGAAGATTCTACAATAAATTTCACAATGAGTATGATAAGTAGAGGAGGGAATGCTTATTATGGCATTAAATCTACTATAAATGGATATACAACACTAGGATTGTCAGTAGGAGACTTTGGAAGTGCCATCACACTTAGTGAATACAGCGGACTGAAAAACGAATTATTCGGTCTCTTTCAGACTGATTCTGTACAAGTTGTTGATACGGATAAAGGTGGTGATTTTTTCAAGTATTTGGAGACTTGCACAATCAATGGACGTACTCCTGTCTATGATCAGGTGAAGGCGGGTTTTTATTATACAATGCCTGGCCGACAGATGAACTCAAACGTGTCTAAGATTATCGATTATAAATTTAAAAGTGATACTCCATCTGATATAACATTTACAATTGATGGAAATCCAGTTGTTAGTGGTGATGAATATTCCTTTGGTTACGTAACTGGAACGAAAGTGTTTAAAGTTATTATTGCACAAGGTGAGAATGAATTGGCATACGCCTCTCTGCGTTTTTCAAGTATGCCCATTGTTCAGGTGTTTTGTAATAGAGTTAATTCGTACAATTATACGTTAGGTAAATTGCTGGTTAACGATCCTTCTTCCAATGTGCAGCCGGATACCGTTTATGCTCAATATAAGTATCGTGGAGCGACTGCTCAAAGTTATGCTAAGAAGTCATATGGTATTAAATTAGTTGAGCCGATTGTTATTGGTGAGTATACTTATTATGACAGTGTTGATAAAAGTTTTTTAGGTTTGAGAGAGGATAATAACTGGATATTGGATGCCATGGCAATTGATCCTGCGCGTATGAGAAACCGCGTATCTACTGATTTGTGGAATGATTTCTCGGCCAAACCTTATTTCTTTTCAAAAGAGCCTAAAGCTGTTAATGGAACACGTGGCAAGTTTGTTGAGGTGTTTATCAATAATGTGTATAGTGGTTTATATTGCATGACAGAGAAAGTGGACAGGAAACAACTGAAGCTGAAGAAGTTTGATGAAGGTGCAACATTCACGACTCCAGACACCATAAAAGGAGTTTTGTATAAAGCGAAAAACTGGTCATTCTCTGTTCTTTTCGGAAACACCCCTGATCAACAAAATGCTCTTCCTACCATATCCAAACTTTCTTCTTTTAATAATGACTCGGAATCTTGGGATGGCTGGGAAGTGAAGTATCCAAATTCTTCGGATGGTGCGGCACAAGCATGGGATACGGTAACAGGTATTGTTAATTGGAATGGAAAAGATACGTTGCTTACCTATCTCAGTAGTTCAAGCTTTACTGATTGGAGACCTTTACGTGATGCCGTGGCGTTTGTCGCTCTTTCTTCAGATTCTTTATTTTCCGCTCAGGCAGATGAATGGCTTGATTTACCCGTACTCAGAGATTATTATTTATTGATAGAACTGCAGCTTGCTACAGATAACCATGGTAAGAATACATTCTTTTCCGTATATGATAAGAATAAATCACAAAAGGTGACCATTACCCCGTGGGATATGGACGGAACCTTTGGCCGTCGCTGGAATGGAAACATTACATGGTCACTTGGTGGGTTTGGTGGAGGAGGTGCAACTTACGGAGCTAATCCTGATCAGGATTTTATTAACTTTCTCAAGACAAACGAACATGCTGAAAATTATCTTTTCCAACGTTTAAAGAGAAGAAATGCAAGTGGCTTTAATGATCAACTTAAATCAAGATATGCAGAGTTACGTCAGAACTTCTTTAAACCAGAGAATCTGATTAACCGTTTTGTGGAATACAGAGATGATTTTGTTCTTAGTGGTGCTGCTGAAAGAGAAGTCAAGACTTGGTCTTCAATGGCTTCTGGTGTGAATTTTACCTCCGAAATAGCTTATCTAACATCCTGGATTAATGCACGTATAGCCTATTTGGATGGGCAATATGGGTATACTAATACGAATGAAGGCATTATGGTGACTGCACTCAAACTAAATGTTGCTCCAAATCCGGTTAGTAATGTTTTGATTATAAGTAATCTTGTAACTGGAGAAGTTGTTACTGTGTATGATCAGCAAGGTCGTGTGTTGCACCAACAGCGTGCAGATATGGATGCAATGGCAATAGATTTTGCAGATTACTCCTCCGGTTTGTACATTGTCAAAGCTGGCAATCGAACCGAAAAGGTTATAAAGAAATAACGATATCATCTATAAAGTCAAAAGCAACAAGGCCTCTGGGATATCTCAGTGGCCTTGTTGCTTTTAACAACTTATAAAAGAAGCGTTTTATATGTTTTTTATTTGCAGATTATATATCTTTGCCGCGCATTAAACTGATAATCATCTTATTTATGAAAAATATTGTCACCTTCCTTTTAATATGTCTTTTCCCCTTGTCGGCATTTGCCAGTCCTGTATTTAACCCAACAAAGAAGTACCGTATTGCATGTTTGCAAGATGGTAGTTTGGGTAGTGCTGTAGTCGGAAGTTTACATAGCGGCTTATCAACCACGATATATCCCTTGATGTATGATCCTTCTGCCACTTCATCAACTGCAGATGCTTACTGGTATATTACTGAATACAATGGCACATATACTTTCAAAAATGCTTCCACAAACAAGTATATCACATATGATCTGGATTACGATAAAAAAAAGAGTATTGATTTTGCAGATGCATTGAATGGAGATATGACCTTATTTTCATTGACATTACATGCTACAGGTGGAGTTGATTATTATTCAATTACTTCAGAGGAAGATCCATCTATGGTTTTTGATAGAAGAAGTTATGGTGCTTTAGGGTTATATAAGGGCGGTGGAACTGGTGCAAATGAGCTGTTTGCCTTTTATGATGTTGACAATAATGTAGTAAAGGATGATCAAATTATTGTTATTCCGCAGAAACCAGATCCTGTGGTTGCGGGTCCTCTGGCAACTTATTTTACAGAGTTTACGTTGAGTGGGAAGCCTTTGGTGTATAATAGCACAGATGGTTCTTATTTCTTTTCCATTCCGTTAAATATGATGGATACGGATGTAGAACGTACAATACACTTTTCAGCAAAGAGTGCCAACTATTCTGTGACTATTGATGGTGCTCCTCTTTTTGATTTAGATGATTATATCTTTGCTGATGTAACTGCTGGAAAAAAATATAGTATGGAAATTAAGGATGGAACGACTCTAAAGGCTACACTCTATCTGACTTTTACAGGACTTCCAATCGTTCAGATCTACTATGATGCTGTCAACTCGAGTAATTATTTGGGCGGATATATCAAAGTGCATGAGCCTGACAAGAAAACCGTACCGGAGTTTCTCCATTCTGAGTATAAATACAGAGGTGCTACAGCTTTGGGACAACCAAAGAAAGCTTATAGTATAAAATTGAAAGATGCTTCGGATCAAAAACTTTTTAGGAGTTTCTTCGGTCTGCGTGAAGATAACAATTGGGTATTGGATGCCATGGCTATAGATCCGGGACGAATGCGTAACCGTGTTTGTACTGATCTTTGGAATGATTTCTCAAGGTTACCCTATCATAGTGAAAAAGAAAGTAATGTCATAAATGGAACAAGAGGGCAGTTTGTTGAGTTGTTTATCAATGATCAATACAATGGACTGTATTGTATGACGGAGAAAGTAGATAGGAAACAGTTACAATTGAAGAAATATGATGATTCTACCGCTACGGTTCGCGGAGTACTCTATAAGTCGTCTGGTTGGAGTTATTCTAATTTTATGGGACACTATTCTGATAATCAGAATTATCCGGGAATTAACCCTCCTGATTTTAATAATAATAGTGAGACATGGGATGGATTTGAAGTTAAATATCCGGATATGGGTGATAATATGCTAATCGATTGGAAGCCTTTGTATGATCTTGTCTCTTTTAATGCTACTGCAGCTGTCGATAGTGCTAAGTTTGTCAATGGATACAAATCTAATTTTGATATGCCTGTCTGGCTCGACTATTATCTGTTTATTGATCTCTTGCTGGCTACAGATAACCATGGCAAGAATACCTTTATATATACATACGATAAGAACAAATCAAATGTGATGAGTATAGCACCCTGGGATCTGGATGGTACTTTTGGCCGAAGGTGGGATGGCTCTAATAATATAACTACTCCCAATCAGGATTTTGTTTCCTTTCTTATGCAATACGAGCATGGTGAATATGCCGTATTCAGAAATCTGAAGAAATTTAATCCGGACAATTATAATCTGAATCTTCGCTATAGATATGCAGAGTTGCGTCAGACATACTTTACAAAAGAGAGTCTGATGGCTCGTTTCTTAAAGTACAAAGAGATGTTTGACAAAAGTGGAGCGGGTGCCCGTGAAATAGCTAAATGGAATGGCACAAATGTTGGGATAGATTTGAATGCCGAGATGACCTATCTCTCCACCTGGCTTGATGAACGGCTTAACTATTTGGACGTAACGGAATTTGATATTGCTCATTTGCCAATGCAATATCCTGTGATTACGCTTTCTGCTCCTAAAACAATTACGTATGGAGATCCGGCAATTGCCAATCTGTTGTCTTCAACCAATCCGAATACACCACTTCAGATTTCCTTCTCAAAGAATGGTGTTGTTGAAGTGAACGCTAACACCTTAAAGATTTTAAGTGCAGGATCAACCTATATGTATGTTTCTCAAGCAGCTTCTGTTGGCTATTCAGCGATTAATACTTCTTTCTATCTGCAAGTTGAAAAGAAGAATCTTGTAGCAAAAGCAGATAATTTGGTAAAAGAAATCGGAGATGAAAATCCGGCGCTTACGATCTCATATGATGGCTTGGCTACAGGTGATACTCCTGAACTGGTAGTTACCAGTTTGCCGTCCATTACTTGTTCGGCAGAAATCGACTCTCCGGTTGGTGCCTATCCGATTACACTTGAAGGGGGTACTGCCAGCGATAATTATACATTTAGTACGCAAAATGGCACTTTGACAGTCAATGCTCGTAAGGTGAAGAAGACTCCTGTTATTACTCTTGAATTGCCCGATACTATAACCTATGGTGATGCTCCGATTGAGCTCAATCCTGTCTCGACAAACACTTATTCACCAGTAACTTTATATCCTTCAAAGTCAGGAATCATTCAAGTCGCAGATTCGAAAATGAATGTATTGAATGTTGGTACGTTGTATCTAATCGCTTCACAGCCGGGAAATGAAATTTTTGCAGCAACAAATGCGGTTATTAAGTTCTCGATTGCAGTTCAAAAGAAGATGCTCTACGCCATTGCTGAAGATCAGACAAAAGAGCAAGGTGTTGACAATCCATCCTTCACGATTCGTTATGAAGGTTTGGTTCCTTCCGATTTGCTCAGTAACGTGGTTACCAGTGCTCCTATTGTCTCATGTAAAGCAACTGCTGACTCTGAAGAGGGAGAATATCCTATTCTGCTCAGTGGAGGTTCCGTCTCAGCCAACTATTTATTGGTTAGAAAAGCCGGAGCTTTGACAATTGTTCCCAATACGGGTACGGCTGTTGAAGTTGAAACTCTTCAAGTTGGCATTGCTCCCAATCCCGTAATCGATATATTGAATCTCTCTCAACTGACACCAGGAGTGCTTGTTCAACTTTTCGATTCAAGCGGACGAGTGATCTATATAGACAAAGCAAAAGAATCTACGCTTCAGATTCGTACGGCAGGTGAATCTCCAGGCATTTATTATCTGAAAATAGGAGAGAAGACTCATTCGATCATCAAGCAATAGGAGATTACTATTCATAAACAAAGGCTATCTGCAAACAGGTAGCCTTTGTTATTGGGAAGGTTATTAAACATGTAATTATCATCTGATTATCTAAAATAACTCTAAGAAGAGCCTCGTGTCGATTTTAATTTGTATATTTGCCCACAATACTTATCTATAAATGACGTGAAATATTTTATTATTACCCTATTAATTGTCTTCTGCCCGCTATTATCAATAGCAAGCCCTGCATTTAAAACAAATACGAATTACCGAATCGCTTGTTTGCAAGATGGTGGTGTTGGTGGTCTTGTTGTCGGAAGTGAAAATGGAAGTACTTATCCGATAATTTACAAATCATCTGCAACTGCTGCGACGAGCGATGCATTTTGGACCATTGCTGAAACTGCTGTTGGATCCGGTAAATATACCATTCAGAATGCATCTACAAAGCAGTATATCTCATACGACACAAATTACGATCCAAACAGAAACTTACACTTAGTAGATGCGTTGAATGGCGACACTACTTTATTCAGGTTTACGTTATTTACTGTGGATGGGATAAGTTATTATTCAATTACATCTGTAGCTGATCCTACTTTGGTGTTTAACCGAAGAGGTGCAAATAAAGAGAATATGCTAGGACTATATGCTCATGATGGTACAAGCCCAAATGAACAGTATGTTTTTTTTGATGTGAGTGGAGCTTCGGTAAAAGACGATGCAGTAACTGTAATTGTTGATGAAGGAACTCCTTTAGCCGTTTCTGGACCTTTAGCTGCCTACTTGGGCGAATTCTCATTAAGCGGTAAGCCATTGGTGTACAATAAAAGAGGTGGATTCAGTAACTATTTCTTTTCTGTTCCTCTCAATTTAATGGATAATGATGTGGATCGAACTGTTCATTTTACGGTAAAAAATACTGCATATTCTGTAACTATCAATGGCACGAAAGTCACTAATGAGAGTGACTACACATTTACCACTGTTTCTGCCGGGAAGAATTTCACGATAAAGGTTCTGAATGGGACAAAAGAGATGGTTTCTTCCACACTTACATTTACCGGTCTGCCAATAGTACAGGTTGAATATGGTACTGTTAATGGAAATGTCTATTCTCCCGGTTTTATCACAGTTCATGAGCCTGCCAAGAATGTAACTCCTGAAAAACTGAACTCGGAATACAAGTGGCGCGGAGCCACTGCAATGGGTTTTGCCAAGAAATCATTTAATATAAAGTTGAAAGACGCTCTCGGTGAAAAGATGCACAAGAGCTTTTATGGTTTACGTGAAGATAATAACTGGGTGTTGGATGCTATGGCTATTGATTATGCCCGTATGCGAAACAGAGTGTCTACAGATTTGTGGAATGATTTTTCCACACCACCCTATCAAACCGAATTTGAGAATGGAGTTATAAACGGAACCCGTGGACAATATGTCGAAGTGTTCATTAATAATGAATATAATGGTCTTTATTGTATGACCGAGAAGGTGGACAGGAAGCAACTTCAACTAAAGAAATATGATGACGTAACCAAACAAGTCAATGGTGTGCTTTACAAGACTACTGATTGGTCCTTTGAAGTCTTTATGGGGGGACTAAACAATGACCAACCTAAAAAGGCTTCGATTCCGGATCCAATTGATTACCAAGCTGAAACATGGAATGGGTACGAAGTGAAATGTCCTGATTTAGGTGATGGTGAGGTCGTAGACTGGAGGCCTATATATTCTGCGGTCAATTTTTCGGCCTTTGCATCGGATCCCGATTTTGCATCAAGAGTAAGTGATGTCTTTGATTTACCGGTTTGGACAGACTATTATCTATTTATAGAGTTACTACTGGCATCAGATAATCAAGGAAAGAATATGTTCTTTTATGCATACGATAAGAATGTTTCCGGTAAGATTGGTATAGCTCCGTGGGATTGCGATGGTACCTTCGGTAGAAGATGGAGCGCGGCTAAAGATTGGGGATCTGGAAATTGTCTTCCAGAACAGGACTTTACCAACTTTGTAGTCACAAATGAGCATGGGCAGAGCAATGTTTTCCTGCGGCTGATGCAAAATAATGTGAATGGTTTTAACAGTGCTTTGAGAGCACGATATGCTCAACTTCGCAGTACTTATTTTTCTCCTGAGCAACTGATCAGTCGCTTTACATCATACAATGCGATGTTCGAAAAGAGTGGTGCAAGTGCACGAGAAATATCCCGTTGGAACGGATCTGGTTTGAGCAATATGAATTTTCAGACCGAAATGAATTATCTTTCGGACTGGATTACCAGGAGGATTGCATATCTGGATTATCAATATGATTACGGGAGTCTTGGTAAAATATCACCTACCATAACATTGTCTATACCAGACACTATAACGTATGGAGATGAACCATTTAGTTTCGCTCTGACATCTGCCAATAAAGAAGTACCAGTCAAATATTCATTCTCTGTTGCAGATATCTTATCATTGAATGCAGACTCGACAATAATGACTCCTTTGAGAGCTGGTGCATTATTAATGAATGTAACACAATCATATACTGATACATATGCTAGAGTAGATACATCTATCTTTATGAAAGTATATAAGAAGAATCTGTATGTTATTGCTGATGATAAGCAGAAAGAGACGGGTACAGTTAATCCAGACTGGACTCTACGTTACGAAGGGTTGTTACCTACAGATAATTTGTCTCAGGTGTTCTCAATATATCCGACTCTATCTTGTGATGCAACCACTGAATCTCCTGATGGAGAGTATCCGATTGTTGTATCCAATGGCTTTGTACTGGCAAGGGTGAACTACACCATAGTCCCGGTTAATGGGGTGTTGACTATTGGTTCCATACAGTCTAGTGCAGATGATGAAGCCATTTCTGTAGGTATATATCCGAATCCGGTATCTGATTTCTTGACGATCAGTAACTTAGTACCAGGTACTCCAGTTATGATATTTGACTCATTCGGACGGACTCTTTATTCAGAGAAAGCCAAAGAAGAGCAGATGCAGATAGACCTCAGAGGTAATGATGCCGGCTTATACTATCTCAAAGCTGGAGATAAGAGCTATAAAATCATAAAGAAATAGTTAGGTAAATACTTTACTATAAAAAAGGAAGTTTCTGATGAGACTTCCTTTTTTATGTTTTGATACAAATGAAATGAATAAGTGTTATTTTTGCTTGAAGTATGCTTAGGTATTTGTAAATCCATTATCTTTGATGAATAATAAATTTAAAAAGAGAGAACTATGGCTTTACTTATTGTATTAGGAGTTTTAGTAATAATCGTAATTTGGGTTATTTCTATGTACAACTCGCTGGTCAGACTCAGAAATAACCGCGAGAATGCGTTCGCTGACATTGACGTACAGTTGAAACAGCGTCATGATTTGATCCCTCAGTTGGTAGAAACAGTAAAAGGATATGCATCTCATGAAAAAGAGACGCTGGACCGAGTTGTAAGCGCACGTAATGGTGCAGTTGGAGCTCGTTCTATAGATGATAAAATTGCAGCTGAGAATATGCTGACTTCTGCTTTAGCAGGACTAAAAGTTACAGTAGAGGCTTATCCTGATCTGAAAGCAAATCAAAACTTCATGCAATTACAGGAAGAGATCTCTGATATTGAGAACAAACTTTCTGCTGTACGTCGTTTCTTCAATTCTGCTACGAAAGAATTTAACAATGCAGTGCTGGTTTTCCCTTCCAACCTGATTGCTGGTATGTTCGGGTTTCATAAGGAAATGATGTTTGACTTAGGCGAACAACGTGCTAATCTGGAAGAAGCTCCTAATATTAAGTTCTAAAATCACTACACATGCAATATGTTGGAATAGAGACACAACAGAGAACGAATAATCTTCGCTCTGTTGTGCTACTTTTTCTTTTTCCCTGCCTGGTCGTCCTTCTGACTTATATATTCTGTTTTCTGTTAACCATGGTGACAGTTCAGCGTTATCAGGGAGATCCTCTTCCCTTTGAGGCAGTCTATGCAATGTTTATCAACTATGCACCGGCTGTCAGTATGGGTGTGATAGTCTGGTTTGCAATCGCCTATTTTGCCAATTCCTGGATTATAAACAATTCAACAGGAGCAGTTCCATTGGATCGCAGAGATAATAAAAGGGTATATAACCTTGTTGAGAATCTTTGTATGAGCAGGGGAATGAAGATGCCAAAAGTCAATATTATATATGATGATTCGTTGAATGCATATGCAAGTGGCATCAATGAAAGAAGCTATACAGTGACTCTTTCTAAGGGAATCATAGATAAATTGGATGATGCAGAGCTGGAGACCGTGATTGCGCATGAACTAACGCATATCCGTAACCGTGATGTTCGGGTATTGATTGTCTCTATTGTCTTTGTCGGCCTTTTTTCTATGCTGGCGCAGATTGCGATCCGTTCGCTATTCTATTCGTCTATGGGGCGAAGTAACCGGAATAATAAAGGTGGTGGCGCATTGCCAATTCTTTTAATTGTTATGGTGGTGGCGGCAATAGGATTCTTCTTTGCGTCTTTAATGCGCTTTGCCATCTCGCGTAACCGTGAATTCATGGCAGATGCCGGTGCAGCAGAGATGACTAAGAACCCTCATGCATTGGCAAGTGCTTTGCGCAAGATATCCAACGATCCGGATATTGAGGCTGTGACACGCAACGATGTTGCTCAATTGTTCATAGAACATCCGCATTCAAAAACTGAAAACTCTTTCAGTGGATTAAGTGGCTTGTTTGCAACACATCCGCCTATCAAAAAGAGAATCGAAATACTGGAACAGTTCTGATAAATTTACCTCCTGACGTAATAATCACATAAATGTATGGATTATCAAATAATTGATGCACATTCTCATCTTTGGCTGAATCAAGACACAGTGGTAGACGGAATGCCAATCAAAACCATGGAAAACGGCCGCTCTCTCTTTATGGGTGAGATGCGGCAGATGATTCCTCCTTTTATGATTGATGGTCGCAACAGTGCGGAAGTTTTTCTTTCCAATATGGATTATGCTCAGGTATCCGGGGCAGTCGTGACTCAGGAGTATATCGATGGACTTCAGAATGATTATCTTTTACAGGTAATGAAACAATACCCCGATCGATTCTTTGTATGTGGTATGTGTGAGTTTCGTCGTCCTGGATTCTTTGAACAGGGTAAAGAGTTGATATCTTCAGGATTTAAAGGAATCAAGATTCCGGCACAGCGATTATTTCTGAAAGAGGGAAGAGTGTATCTGACTTCCGATGAGATGATACAACTTTTCCATTACATGGAAGAGAGAAATATTATTCTCTCGATTGATCTGGCAGATGGTGATATGCAAACTGGTGAGCTGGAAGAAGTTATTCAAGAGTGTCCCAAATTGAAGATTGCTATCGGCCATTTCGGGATGGTGACGCGACCGAAATGGGAAGAACAAATCAAACTGGCACGTTATTCCAATGTCTATATTGAGTCGGGTGGAATAACATGGCTTTTCAACGATGAGTTTTATCCCTTTAAAGGTGCGGTGAAGGCTATCTGCCAATCTGCCGAACTGGTTGGAATGGACAAATTGATGTGGGGATCTGATTACCCACGTACCATTACAGCTATTACTTATAAAATGTCCTATGACTTTGTGTGCAAGTCGAATGAAATAACAGAAGCTGATAAGGAGCTCTTTCTAGGGAAGAACGCCCTTGAGTTTTACGGTTTCAAGAATCTGCCGATACTACCTTATATTAAAAATATGTCCGAATAGCATTGTTTGTGCCATTTGTACAGTCAATTTGTCAGAAAATTCGAATGGTATATGATTTGTGAGTTAGAGGAACGAATGAACATAAACTAATAACAAATCATAGTATGCAAAACGGAAGTATTGGGGTAACAACAGAAAACATTTTCCCCATCATCAAGAAATTCTTGTATAGTGATCACGAGATATTCCTTCGTGAGATTATCTCAAATGCAGTTGATGCCACACAAAAGATCAAAACACTGGCTTCTGTCGGTGAGTTTAAAGGTGAACTGGGAGATTTGACGATACAGGTCAAATTGGACAAAGACAAAGGAACAATCACTGTGACTGACCATGGTGTTGGTATGACAGAAGATGAGATGAGCAGATATCTCAATCAGATAGCCTTTTCGGGAGCTGAAGAGTTTGTAGAGAAATACAAGAATGAAGCAAATAATATCATCGGTCATTTCGGATTAGGATTTTACTCTTCTTTTATGGTTTCCAGTAAAGTGGAAGTCGTAACCAAGTCTTTCAAAGAAGACTCAAATGGTGTGAAATGGAGTTGTGATGGTTCTCCCGAATTTACGATGGAAGAAGATTCAAAGAAGGAGAGAGGTACTGAAATTATCATGTACATCGATGATGATAATAAGGAATTTCTCGAAGAGGCCAAAATCTCTGGATTGTTGAAGAAGTATTGCAGTTTCTTACCCATCCCTATTGCTTTTGGAAAAAAGAAAGAGTGGAAAGAGGGTAAAGATGTAGAAACGGCAGATGATAATATCATTAATAACGTTAGCCCTGCTTGGACACGCAAACCCGCTGACCTCAAAGAGGAAGACTACAAGGGTTTCTACCAGGAATTATATCCTTACACGGACGAACCACTGTTTCATATCCATCTGAATGTGGATTATCCTTTTACGTTGACAGGTATTCTCTATTTCCCAAAGATAAAGAGCAATGTAGACTTGCATAAAAACAAGATTCAATTGTACTGTAATCAAGTGTTTGTTTCGGATTCGGTAGAGGGCATTGTTCCTGAATTCATGACATTACTCCATGGTGTAATTGATTCGCCGGATATTCCTCTGAATGTCTCACGATCCTACTTGCAAAGTGATGCCAATGTCAAAAAGATCTCTTCTCACATTACAAAGAAAGTTGCAGACCGCTTGCAGGAGCTATTTAAAGAAGATCGTGCTCAATTTGAATCAAAATGGGATGACCTGAAGATATTCGTAGAGTATGGTGAACTTACCGATGAGAAGTTTTTTGAAAGAGCAGAGAAGTTTACTTTACTGAAGAACTCGGATAATAGTTATTTCACACTTGAAGAATACAAGAAGCTAGTAGAGGGAAATCAGACAGACAAAGACAAACAATTGATCTATCTCTATACGACCAACCTTGATCAACAGTTCAGCTATATCGATGCTGCAAAGGATAAAGGCTATGATGTCGTGGTAATGGATGGTCAGTTAGATGTTCATTTTATCAGCAAGATTGAAGAAAAAGAGAAAGTTCGTTTCGTTCGTGTGGATAGTGACGTTGTGGACAATCTGATTAAAAAAGAAGATGCTGCAAAAGTTGAATGGAGCTCCGAACAGAAAACAGCATTAAAGACCATATTGCAGTCTCAGGCTCCTAAACTGGAGAAGGTTGAGTTTATGGTTCAATTTGAAGCACTAGGTGCCAATGCCAATCCGGTCATGCTGACTCAAAACGAATACATGCGTCGTATGAAAGAGATGTCTGCTAGTCAGACAGGTTTCAACTTCTATGGAGAAATGCCTGATTCATACAATCTGGTAGTAAATACGAATCATCCTTTGGCACAAAGACTCCTTCAAGAGGAAGAGGCTGCTTGTAACGAAAAAGTGGCACCTCTTAATACAGAGCTCAAAGTAGCAGAGGCTAAGCGTGATGAACTTCAAGATGCTCAGAAAGGCAAGAAAGACGAGGAGCTCTCCTTAGATGATAAAGAGGCACTTGAGGTTGCAAAGAAAAAAGTGGAAGAGTTGCAAACTAATCTTGATACAATCCTTACTACGTATGCGAAAGAGAATAAGCTGGTTAGCCAGCTGATAGACTTGGCTCTTTTGTCCAACAATATGTTGAAAGGAGAGGCTCTGAGCAACTTTGTGAAACGAAGTTTTCAGATGATTTGATCCTAAAAAAGGTGTCAAAATACAGACTTACAGAGAGGAGAATCCTTGCGGATATCTCCTCTCTGTGTTTTATGTCTGAGATTATGTTATATAAGTCTGATTTTAGCCGGAATAAAAAATGTTTTATGATTTTGTTTGTATATTTGACATTCTGAAATAAGATACGCCATTTGTGATGAGAATAAGGCTTCTGATAATTGTGCTAAGTGTGTGCTCCTTTACCTCTCTGCATGCCCAGAAAGTTGGGCTTGTACTGAGTGGAGGTGGCGCAAAGGGGATTGCTCATATTGGCATGATCAAGGCTTTGGAAGATAATAATATTCCGATTGATTACGTCACCGGGACCTCAATGGGTGCGATTGTTGGTGGATTGTATGCAGCTGGATACTCGCCGGAGGAAATGATGGAACTTCTCAAATCAGATGATTTCCAAAACTGGATGTCCGGAAAGGTAGAAGAGAAATATCAATACTATTTTAGAAAAGAAAGTCCGACACCGGAAATGTTCAATCTTAGTATATGGGCGAAAGACTCTTTGTCTGCAAATAAGAACTTTTTTCTTCCGACGAATATTGTTAATCCTAGACAGATGAATCTTGTTTTCACTCAGCTATTCGGACCTGCGAATGCATCATGTGACTATGATTTTGATTATCTTATGGTACCTTTCAGATGTGTCGCATCTGATGTATATGAACGCAAACCAATCATCTGCAAGAAAGGCGACTTAGGAGATGCGATTCGTGCTTCAATGACTTTTCCTTTTATTTTTAAACCCATTAAGCTTGATGGAGTTCTTGCCTATGATGGTGGCATCTTTGATAATTTTCCTGTACGTACGATGGTAGAAGACTTTAATCCAGATTATATTATAGGCAGTAAAGTCGCTTCGGGAAGACTAGCTGCAGATGAAGGTGATATTATTGGCCAGATGGAAAATATGGTGATGGATAAAACAGACTATTCAGTACCGGAAGAAAAGGGTATTTTACTCTCCTTCCAACTCCAAGAGGTGGGATTATTGGACTTTAATAAAGCGGATTCAATCTACAAGTTGGGTTATGATAGGGTGATTGATGCCTTGGATTCTATTCAAAGAAACGTGTCGCGAAGAGTTGCATCAGAAGATGTTAAGGAGAAGCGCAAACGTTTTAAGAGTCAACAGCCTGAACTAATCTTCAATAAAATAATTATTAATGGTGTCAGTCAGCAGCAAAAGGATTATATTAAAAATGAACTACCTGAAGAGGGACATACTTTTACATACGAAGAGTTTAAGCGATCTTATTTCAGACTACTCTCCAATCCTAAGATATCCGAGATTATGCCTCATGCAGTATATAACTATTATGAGAGATCCTATGACCTGTATCTTGACTTCAAGATAGAAGATAAGATTCTTTTGTCTTTTGGGGGTCTTATTTCGTCTCAAAACTTCAATGAGATATACCTCGGAGCTACCTATCAGAGTTTGGCACCAATGTCACATACATATGCTATGGACTTGCAACTTGGCAAGACCTATAACAGTGTGTCTTTACGTGCTCGTACCGATATTCCTTCTTTCAGTGTGCCTATGTCGTTACATCTAATTACAGCATTCAGTGGACGCAGGTACTATGAAGGAGAAAAAATATTTGATTTCCGTGACAACACAGCCTTTATTTTCCAGAAAGACTATTATTTAAAGCTTAAGTTGGGCTTTCCTTTTCGTACAAAAGGAAAAGTAGAACTAGGATTAGGCTATGGTGCACAAGTAGATAATTATTATCAGTCATCTTTAAGTTCTACAGTAAATAGAAACTTTGATAAAAGTCACTATAATTTAGCGGTAGGATCTGTTTTATTTGATAGCAATACATTGAATGACATTCAGTATCCCACCAGAGGACGGCGGACAAGCATGATGTCTCAAATCGTTTGGGGAACAGAATATTATTTCAAGAATGATGCCAACACAACTACTGATCGGGGAAATCTGGCATATTTACAGTTTACGGCTAATTATGAGTCTTACAAACGTATTGGTTCTCATTTTGTTTTAGGTCATTCTATTGATTTGGCTTTTTCCTCATCCAGGTTTCTAAATAACTACACTTCTACAATAATTGCCTCTCCGGCTTTTACCCCAACCCCTCATAGCAAGATGATCTTTAATGAAGCTTTTCGTGCCAATCAATTTGCTGCCGCAGGCATTAAACCTCTTTGGCGGTTTAATGACAACTTCCATCTAAGGAGTGAGCTATATGCTTTTTTACCCTATAAAGAGATCAAAAGTGATGCCAATAGACATGCCTATTATGCTAAAGATTTTCGTACCATTAAATTGATGGGAGAGATGAGTGCTGTTGCACAGTTTTCAAAGATAAGCCTGAGTGCTTATATCAATTATTACAAAGCGCCTGTAAGCAGCTGGAATGTAGGGTTTAACATCGGATACCTGCTTTTTACGCCGAAGCTTGTTGAATAAATAGGATAAAAATCGCCTCAAGGGCTTGCAGAATTAAAATAAAGAGCTTACCTTTGCATCGCGTTTCAGGAAAATGGCTGCGTAGCTCAACTGAATAGAGTAGCTGACTACGGATCAGCCGGTTGTGGGTTTGAATCCCTCCGCAGTCACAAAGAGCAGGACGAAAGTTCTGCTCTTTTCCTTTTTTGTACTCTTTACTCCGGATTCAAGGTTTAGGATCAACTGCGGATCAAGGATCAACTGCAAAACCTGAGGATTTATTCTATTATGCAAATACAGTAGCCAGCCTGAAAAGAACGAATCATATTTATTTTGTTAAAAAGCAGATGTTCTACCTGATTATTCAGATAGTTAATTATCTTTGAAACATAAATGTAACACCTGTGTTTGATTTCTGTAATATGAATGACGTTACTTTGCATTGAAAATTAAAGTACATCTTAATTACATACCAAATGGATACGTTTTATTTAATCATTGTAGTCTTCCTTTTCATGTTGGCCATCTTTGACTTAGTTGTTGGAGTCAGCAATGACGCGGTCAATTTCTTAAATTCAGCAATAGGGGCAAAAGTTGCATCGTTCAAGACTATCATGATAATAGCCGCAATGGGTATATTTGTTGGAGCTTCTTTTTCCAACGGAATGATGGATATTGCACGACATGGGATTTATCAGCCGGAGTATTTCTATTTTCAAGAGATTATGTGCATTCTAGTGGCTGTAATGCTTACGGATGTTGTTTTACTCGACTTCTTTAATTCACTAGGGTTGCCTACTTCTACAACCGTTTCTTTGGTTTTCGAACTGTTAGGTGGTACTTTTGCCATTGCACTTATTAAGACGGCCAATGACCCTTCACTTCAGATGAGCCAGCTAGTCAACACAGATAAAGCATTGTCTGTAATCATGGCTATTTTCGTTTCTGTTGCAATCGCTTTCTTCTTTGGATTGATTGTTCAGTATATATCACGTATGATATTCTCCTTCAGTTATCAGAAGAAGCTGAAGTATTTTATCGGAGTATTCGGAGGCTTTTCGGCAACAGCAATCATCTATTATATGTTTTTGAAAGGACTCAAAGATACGACCTTTATCAATGGAGATGTTAAGAGTTGGATTGATAACAATATGGGCATGTTGGTACCATTGTTCTTTGTTGTTTCAACTTTATTTATGCAGGCTCTTCATATGCTAAAAGTGAATGTCTTCAGAGTAATAGTATTACTGGGAACATTTGCTCTTGCGTTGGCTTTTGCCGGTAATGACCTGGTCAATTTTATTGGAGTTCCGTTGGCAGGTTATTCTTCCTATCTTGACTTTATCAATACTCCCGGAGCAACGCCAGACACTCTTTTGATGACTTCCTTAAATGGCTCTGCAAACACTCCCTGGTATTTTCTGTTTGGGGCTGGATTAGTTATGGTGATAACCTTAGTTCGCTCTAAGAAAGCGCAAGCAGTAGTGAAAACGTCCGTAGATCTTTCTCGTCAGGATGAAGGAGAAGAATCGTTTGGTAGTACGCCAATGGCCCGCTCTCTGGTTCGTGTAGGCCTCTTGTTTTCCAATAGTGTCAATAAGTATGTACCCCAATCTGCTAAGCAATGGGTAGAAACCCGCTTTAGAAAAGAAGATGCGATTATTGCTGATGGTGCAGCATTTGACTTGGTGCGTGCATCAGTCAATCTGGTACTTGCAGGTTCGCTGATAGCTCTAGGTACTTCTTTGAAGTTACCTCTTTCTACCACTTATGTCACTTTTATGGTTGCCATGGGTACTTCTTTGGCCGACCGTGCATGGTCTCGCGATTCTGCAGTCTATCGTATTACAGGTGTATTAAGTGTAATCGGAGGATGGTTCATCACTGCCGGTGCGGCATTTAGTTTCTGTATGATAGTGGCAACTGTCATTTACTTTGGTGGAGCAACAGCAATCTTTATCTTGATTGCCTTGGCACTATTTTTATTAGTTCGTAGCCAGATTGTATATTCGAAGAAAAACCAGAAAGAAAAAGAAGCGGTACAATTGCAAAAAGAAATAGCTGAAAATACAACAAAAGATCCTTTGACAGCATTCCGTGAGTATACATTTAAGCAAATTGATAAATTGATGGCATTCTCTATTGAGACCTTTGATCTTACAATTTCTTCTTTTCTCAAGGAGAATCTCAGAGGTCTTCGTCAGGCATCCGGCAAGATTAAGTTTGCAAAGCAGCACATGAAACAGGTAAGACGCGTGGGTGTTGTTGCTGTAAGCAATTTTGATAATGTTATGGCGTTCGAGAAAGGATTATCCTATCAGCAAGGGAGTACGTTTGCTACTGAAGTGCTGTATAGTATATCACGTATTTGTGAGCCTTGCTACGAACATATCGATAACAACTTCTCACCACTTCGCGATCATCAGAAAGAAGAATTGAAAGATGTTTCTGATACGATTCTAGTTCTGATGAAACAAGGACGCGAGGTTATGAATGAGAAGAACTATGAACATTTTGATAGCTATCAGATAGCAGCAGAAGCTTTAAATAAACAGCTTGGACATTTGAGACGTGAGGAACTTACACGCATCAGACAACATAAAGATAGCATTAAGATGAGTATGGTCTATTTGACCACCATTCAAGAATTACAAAGTATGGTAAATAATCTTACCAATCTACTGAAGATCTGTAAGAGATTTCAGGATTAATAGAACTGATTCTCATGAAACGAAATTGATTTACTAAGCTTATAATCTGATATATATGCTGCCTTAAAAGAATAAATGAGTATGGAAAAGAATCGGATTTTGGTAGTTGATGATGAAGAAGATCTGTGTGAGATATTAAAGTTCAATCTGGAGACAGAAGGATATGATGTCGATACCGCTAATTCTGCTGAAGAAGCTCTTAAGTTAAATCTCGCACAGTATCAGCTATTATTACTGGATATTATGATGGGAGAAATCTCTGGTTTCAAGATGGCTAGTCTCTTGAAGAAAAATAAAGAGACAGCATCCATCCCGATCATTTTTATTACAGCTAAAGATACAGAGAATGATCTCTTAACAGGCTTCAACGTCGGTGCCGATGATTATATATCAAAGCCATTCTCAATCCGCGAAGTTCTTTTGCGTGTCAAGGCAGTATTGCGGAGGACAGCTGTTGAATCTGTGGATGAACCGACATTTATTTCATACAAAAACCTGGTTATCGATGCATCCAGCAAAAAGGTAAAGATTAATGACTCGGATATCTTTCTGACAAGAAAAGAATTTGAGATATTGGCGCTTCTCCTCCAAAACATAGGACACGTCTTCTCTCGAGAGGAAATACTCAATCGTATATGGAAAGAGGATGTCTATGTACTTGACCGGACAGTAGATGTTAATATGACACGTCTACGAAAAAAGATAGGGGAATACGGAAAATGTATTATTACCCGTTTAGGGTACGGATATTGTTTTGAACCTGAAATCTAATGATATCATGTTATGACTTATAGAGTTTCTTTTGCTCAGAGACTATTTCTGAGTATGTTTTCTTTATTTGTTTTCTTTGCCTTATGTGTACTAGTCTATCAGTATTCGCGCGAAAAAGAATATAAGATAGGTGTGTTGAACACTAAACTCCAGGACTACAACGAACAAATCCATGAGGTGCTTGGTGATTCAATCAGCAATATCGAGTCTATGCTTAACTTCTATATTGCAGAACATCACTTGCCAGATTTACGGGTCACTGTGTTAACAGTTGATGGAGTAGTCATTTACGACAATCAGATTAAGCGATACGATTCTATTGAGAATCATCTCACCAGACCTGAAGTCAGACAAGCACTTCGTGAACGAACAGGTCACGATGTACGTCGTTTGTCGGCTACAATCGGCATCCCATTTTTCTATTCTGCCTCCTATTATCCGGGAAAGTATATATTGAGAAGTGCACTCCCTTATTCAACATCTTTAAGGAATATGCTGAAACCGGACAAGAGTTCCTTGATTGTTATATGCATCATTATCGTTTTAATGGGTGTAATTTATTGGAAACAGACTGATCGAATTGGTAAGTCTATCGTTCGCCTTCGTGAATTTGCGAAAAAGGCGGATCTAAATGAACCTATTGACGAGGAGCTTTTTCATTCATTCCCTAAGAATGAGCTCGGAGATATTTCAAAACATATTATTCAGCTCTACAAACACCTGATAGAAACGAAAGAGGAGCTGGTCAATGAACAAGAGATATTGATAGCCCAGAAAGAAGAGCAATCCCGTATCAAACGACAACTGACTCAGAATATAGCGCACGAATTGAAAACTCCGGTGACTAGTATTCAAGGATATTTGGAGACAGTTGTTACCAATAAAGATCTTTCTGAAGATAAAAAAGATTTATTCATCGAACGATGTTATGCACAAAGTAACCGGTTGAGTCGATTATTAAAAGACATCTCCGTTCTTTCAAGCCTCGATGATGCTTCTGAAATGTTTGATATAGATCAGATTGATATAAACTCTATCATTGAGACTGTTTCAGATGAAGTCTCTTTGCAACTCGAAGAGAAAATAATCAGTTTGAAGTTGAACTTACAGGAGTCAACAGTCATTAAGGGAAATGCATCGCTCATATATTCCATCTTTCGCAATCTCGTAGACAATGCGATTGCTTATGCCGGCAGAGGTGTAACGATTACCATACGTTGCTTTCATGAAGATAGAAAGTACTATTATTTTAGTGTTACCGATACAGGTGTTGGCGTTGCTCCAGAACACCTTGACCGTCTTTTTGAACGATTCTACCGGGTAGATAAAGGCCGTTCGCGCAAGCTCGGTGGCACGGGTTTGGGATTGGCAATCGTAAAGAATGCTGTAGTATTACATGGAGGAACTATCTCTGCTAAGAATGTCGCTAACGGAGGATTAGAATTCATTTTCACTCTGGCGAAAGAGAGGATTTCCTCTTAGCAGGGTATCCCATTACTCCAAAGTTTGATACACAGTATTCAAAAACATCTCCCACGTTTTAGTATCCGGTGTCCGATTGGTGTAGAGTAGAATGATCAATCCTTCTTTCGGATCTATCAGGTAATCGGTGTTTGCCATTCCTCCCCAAGTGAGTGAACCCGCAGAAACCATCGGAGTGAAGTTCGAAATATCAAGTCCTTCACTTCTTCTTTCCGGATAAACCTGAAATCCCAAACCGTAACAAAAGTCCTTTCCGCCATTATTGGGATGGGCTAGTTGATCCTGACTCATCATTTCGATAGTGCGACGTCCCAGTATTCGGTTTCCATTAAATGTTCCACCATTGGCTATCATCTGACAAAATCGGGCATATCCCTCAATGGTTCCATACATGCCGGTTCCCCCTTGAAAGTAAGTCATCTTAGTACCAATATTGGGGTCTTGCTCGCCACTCCACATCTTCATTGGACTTAGTTTTCCTTCTTTTTCGGAGTAGATGGTAACCAATCTTCCAGCCTGATTGCCTTCGAAATAATAGCCCATATCCTGAATTCCCATCGGGTCCAGAAGCTTCTTCTTTATATAGACATTTAGAGGTTGTCCTGAGAAGTATTCGACAAGATATCCGACTACATCCGCCGCGGGATGGTAGTTGAAGTTACTCCCCGGATCGAAAGCAAGCGGATATTTCACAAGCTCCTTTACATACTCTTTCAAGTTGGTAAAAGGTTCTTTCCCTTCTCTGTCTTTCCGGAAAGTATCAGATCCTTTTCCACTTCCTATACCGGAAGAGTGGCTTAATAGCTGACGTATAGTTGCCGGAGAAGAAGCCTTTCGAGTTGTGTAACTTCCATCCGGGTTGATCATACCCACAACAAGATCCGTCATTTCAGGAATATATTTCTTTACAGGATCATCCAATTGAAACTTTCCTTCTTCAAATAGAGTCATCAGAGCGGTAGTCACGATGGCCTTTGTCTGGGAATACATTCTGAAGATATCGTCTTTCTTAAGGGCGGTTTGGCTCTCCACATCTTTAAAACCAAAAGCTTTGTTGTGAATAACATACCCATTTTTTGCCACAAATGTAAGAGCATGTGGCAAGATTCCTTTGTCAACTTGCAGTTGCAGTAACGAGTCAATCTTTGCCAACCTGCTTTTGTCAATGCCTATCGTTGCATAGTTAGGAGACATATTGAATGACTGTGGTTTTTGAGCGATGAGTGTACGAGTAGGGCACACTGACAAACAGATAATTGCTAAAGCCAGATACACGGATGCTTTTGTCTTCATTATTACATAGATTTAAAGGAATTGAATGATGCAAAAGTAAAGAAAAACTTTGAATGAAGAAGTTTCTCTTGCCTTATCTTTCAGGAAGTTATTTTCTCAGCGTGATCACAGTAATCTCTGGCCATGCACCAATGCGCATCGGGAAACCAATGATACCCAGTCCGACATTCACATAGAGTGATTGTTTTCCTTCGCTGTACATACCCTGCCACTCCGGATACATAAACACCGCAGGTGAATAACCTGCCACTGAGATTTGCCAGGCATGTGTGTGTCCGGAAAGCGAAAGCTCGATATCTGTATTCGGAATCACCTCTTCCCGCCAGTGTTTTGGATTGTGTGTAAGAAGTATTTTAAACGGAATATTTTCGATTCCTTTGACAGCCTCGTTCAGATTACCCCGGCCTGGAAAGCGTCGTTCACCACAGTTCTCCACTCCAATCAATGCGATACTGTCTCCTTGGTGGTAAATGATTCTGTTTTCATTGTTCAACATTTCCCATCCAAAGGAACCCTCTTTCAGCTGCAGAGAATCTATATTGGCCTGTTCCTCTTCTTTCGAATTCCAATGAATATAGGATCCATAGTCATGATTTCCCATGATCGAATAGACTCCATCTTTGGCTTTCAGTTGTTTATAAATTGCTCCGAACCCATTTAGTTCTACCGCTCTGCCATTAATAAGATCGCCTGTGAAGACAATCATGTCCGCTTTTTGGTTGTTGATCAGTTGAATAGCCTTTTGTAGTTCCTCTTCGTAGCCAATCCATCCACCGGTATGAATGTCCGATATTTGAACAATCCGATAGCCATCAAAGCCCTTAGGAAGTTCTGGCGAATGGAAGTCAACCTCCTTTACATTGAAGTGTGTTCGTCCGATTATAGCTCCGTGCAAAATAATGCTGGCAAGCAGTATAGCCAATATCACTCCCATGAGAGTAAAAGGCAAGCGCGGACAGTTGAATACACGTCTGAAAGGCCATCCAAAGAGTACAACGAAGGTAAAAAGGAACTTGGGTAGTACAAATACGAAAAAGGCAATAAGAAACCAGCCAAAATAGATCATCTGTTTGGGCGACATTTCAGCTCCTTTGATAAATGGAAAGAGACAAAGTCCTGCGATCAACAAAAGTGTCGGGATGAAATAGAGCATCTTCACTCTTTTTCTTGCCGGCGCTTTATGGATATAAGCTCTGTAGATATAAATATCAGGAATAATGATAAGGATTGTCAGCAGGATAGCGATTTCAAGAAACATAAACAGCTTTTTTAGAATGTGTTAGTCGAACCTTGCAAAGATAGTTAACTCTTCCTGATAACCATATATTTGATTGTTATCATTTATAAAAAAGCCGTACAATCGAAACTGTACGGCTTTCATAGAAGTGGAGCTGAGGGGACTTGAACCCCTGTCCAAACGAGGAATTAATTCGCTTTCTACATGCTTATCTTCGCTTAAATTGTCGGGAAAACGCAAGACCGAAGCCACCATTGTAATCCGTATCCTTTTAATTTCGCTGAGAGACCAAGGCCTTCTCCCAACTATCTCCGATATTTCTGCACTACCTGATCGGACCGCTTCGGAACCACAGCATCCGGGTAATGTCTCGTCCCCACACCCGTGCGGGGATTAAGCTTTATCTACTATAATTCGATTAAGCAGCAAGAGCGTAATTTGTTTCGCCAGTTAATTGTTTGAAGTCTGAGATTATAGTGCAAGCCAACGACGCACTGCATGCTTACAAACCACTTCTGCCCGCTGTCAAAACCAGTCAACCCCTAAGCTTAGTGTTATTAAGTGCTGCAAAGATAGACATATTTTCTGTAATCTGTTGGGTTTAAGATAAAAAAAGAGTCAATCCCTTTCAGGGTCCGACAGTACTTCTTTTATTTCTTTTCTGCGGGGAATAGTAACATCAGTGCAGGGATTCCTGAAGCAGAGTAGCTTTCTATCTTTGCACCTTCGTTCCATTTCTTAGAGTAATCGCCACCTGTCAGATTACGGCTTTCATCACGATTCATCCAACCGTAATTGATCGTGCGTCGGATAAACGGAATATACTGTGCCTGGTCACATTCGTAAACCAGCATAGCAATATATTGGGCGAAGATAGTAGTATAAATACCTTGTTCGATCCCCTTTTTGAAAGGCAAGATACCCAGTGGTGCGGATAGTACATTCATTGTATGATCAGCGGCTAAAATTGCATTTTTCAAATATAGTTCGTCACCTGTCGCTTTATAAAGTAATACCGAAGCACCAATGAACGTGGCTTGGTTGTAAACAAGGCATTGTCCCCACGCCGGTCTGCCTGTACCATGGCGACCATCAGCAATAACTCCTGTTTTGGAGTCGAATAGATTGTTTATTCCCCATTGATACACCTCTTTCGCCTTTTCCAGATATTGTTCTTTGGTCTGATATTCCGGACGGAGCGAACCTGTAATTTCTTTCCTGCCTTTGGGCACATTGTTATAAAGAGTCATAGCAGCCACTACTACCGGAAAGTTGATGCAGGCATTTTGGTAATGTCCGGTGTTGTCACCCGGATTCTTCTGGTCCCAATCCCAGAACATTCCACCCGTTTTAGGGTCATAAGAGCCATGATCACCTATACCTCCCAACTCTTTTGGAGAGCCGTACCATACACGCGCAAAACTTCTTTCTGATGCTTCCAGATAACTCTTGTCGTCAAAAGTATCATAAGCGCGGGCTAAAGTGATGGTCCACCACATGATATCGTCATAGATAAACCAACCTCTGGGAATATTCTGGTCATCAAAGTTAAAATTTACATAGTGTGCCTTGTTCCCTGCAATCAGCTCTTTAGAAAGCTTCTCATATTTCTTTCTG
The DNA here is from genome assembly GCA_963677415.2 of Bacteroidales bacterium. GTDB lineage: Bacteria > Bacteroidota > Bacteroidia > Bacteroidales > JAQUTK01 > JAQUTK01. The sequence goes on from CAXXFJ010000045.1 coordinate 167,521, forward strand.
AGATTTTTGTTTCTCTCTTTTTGAGCACGTTTATAAGCATTCATTGCCATATCTACATACATCGGTTGGCACCAGATGGCAGCAGCTCCTTTTTCACGTTCAACGGCAGCTTTGTCTGTCGTAAATTCTTTGTAGATGTTTTTTTGTGGATCCAGTAAATACCTGTTGAATGCTTCGTAAGCTACCCAAGTATCCTCATTCGTGTAGGCAGGAACTTGCGATTCTTCGGGCATATTTACTTTGCAGTTGTCATTGTGTTGCGCTGATACACTAAGTGTAGTAGCGAGCCATAAAGCCGAAAGTAGAAGTTTTTTCATCTTTTCTTTTTGTTGAGTTTTAGATGTAAAAGCCGTGTCACCCGACTCTTTACCAATTCTTTTCTCCTATTATTTAGCAAAGCTTATTGCACGAGTCTCACGGATAACGGTGATCTTCACCTGTCCCGGATAAGTCATCTCATCCTGGATCTTCTTAGCGATCTCAGCAGAAAGCTTTTCCGTTTCCTGATCATCTATTTTATCAGCACCCACAATCACCCGGAGCTCACGACCAGCCTGAATAGCATAGGTCTTCAGTACACCCGGATAAGAGAGAGCCAATTGCTCAAGATCATTCAATCGTTTAATATACGCTTCCACTACTTCGCGACGAGCACCCGGTCGGGCACCTGAGATTGCATCGCACACCTGTACCAGCGGAGCAATCAGCGAACTCATTTCCACTTCATCGTGGTGAGCACCGATAGCATTACAGATTTCCGGTTTTTCTTTAAATTTCTCAGCAAGCTTCATACCCAGTAATGCATGTGGCAATTCCGGTTCATCATCCGGCACTTTTCCTATGTCATGCAGTAATCCTGCTCTCCGTGCTTTCTTAGGATTCAAACCAAGTTCGGCAGCCATAATTCCACATAAGTTAGCCGTTTCACGAGAGTGTTGCAGCAAGTTCTGGCCATACGAAGAACGATACTTCATCTTACCGATCAGACGTACCAACTCAGGATGCAATCCATGCACGCCAAGGTCAATAGTAGTACGTTTACCCGTCTCGGCTATTTCATCTTCAATTTGTTTACGTACTTTGGTCACCACCTCTTCAATACGAGCCGGGTGGATTCTACCGTCTGTGACCAGCTGATGCAGAGCCAGACGAGCTATTTCACGGCGCACAGGGTCGAAGGCAGAAAGCACAATTGCTTCAGGAGTATCATCCACGATGATTTCCACACCTGTAGCAGCTTCCAGCGCACGAATGTTACGACCTTCACGACCAATGATTCTTCCTTTGATTTCATCCGAGTCGATATGGAATACAGTCACGGAGTTTTCAATTGCAGTTTCTGTAGCAACGCGTTGAATAGACTGCACTACAATGCGTTTAGCCTCTTTGTTGGCATTCAGTTTAGCCTCTTCCATGATTTCGCTGATCAGTGATGAAGCAGCTGATTTGGCTTCATCCTTCAAAGACTCTACAAGCCGGTCTTTAGCATCTTCAGCCGAAAGTCCGGAAATCACTTCCAGACGTTCAATCTCTTGTTGGTGTGCTTTATCCAATTCATGTTTCTTTTTCTCAACAAGATCAAGTTGACTCTCAAGATTCTCTTTAGTGGTCTCAACTTCCTGTTTGCGGCGAGCAATGTCTTCTTGCTTCTGGTTCAACTGAATTTCCCGTTGTTTGAGCCTGTTTTCCATCTGTTGGATCTTGGCATTACGGGAACTAATCTGTTTCTCAAGTTCAGCTTTCATATTAATAAACTTCTCTTTGACCTCTAGAAGTTTATTCTTTTTTATCACTTCGGCTTCCGTTTCGGCCTCCTTAATAATAGCAGCAGACTTGCTTTTAGTCTGATTTTGTATCAGATACCAGCTTACTCCTCCGCCGAGGATAAACGCTACAATACCGACTACAATGATTTCTATAATCATATTCTACATCATTTAATAATTAATATAATAAAAAGCACCACCTTAAGAATGGTTCTCCCATTCCCAAAGTAGTGCGGCATTTCTTTCTATTAAACAATAACGATCAGATTCCCAGGTATTTCTTCAATTCCAGATTAAGTTCTTTCATCTTATCTGCCATAGGTTCCATATCCTTCTCACTTTCCATCTTACAGAATTTAACAGCTAGATCGAGTGCAATCATAGACAGATATCTGTCCCGTTCATCTTTATCAACCTTGTATCTGTTACCGTAAATATTCAGTTTATCTTCAATCATTTTGGTTGCCTTACGTATTATCTCCTCCTCTTCTCGTTTGATATTGAGGCGATACGTACGATCTGCAATCAAAACCGTTATTGCTAACATCTCTTCATTATCCATATGCTATTCGTTTAATAAAGCGATGCATTTGTCAATTTCCCGCACTAATTTGTTTACCCTGAGTTTGGCCGTAGTCACATCACTTTTTGTAGCAGTGATATATCTTGCCAACTTCAGACGATCATATTTTGCTGCCAAGACATGAAGAGAGTCGTTTGCGTCCGACACTTTCGTCTTTTCCTCCTTAAGAGCATGTGACAGACTTTCATTCTCCGCTTTCAGTTTATCACATAAAAGCATCAATTGTTTAAGCCTGGCATCGAAATCAGTCAGTAACTTCTTGTACTCTTCGGTCATATCAGTCAAAATTTCTACACAAAAATAGAGAAAACCTTTAGACAATGAAATATAATCGGTTTTTTTTTACTGTTTTAAGTAGTTTTTCTTTCAAAACGAGCCTATCTCTCGTTATTCAGTCCTTAATATATCAAATAACTCTAAAATCTCAATCAGCCATTTAAATTAAATAGCTGAAGTTACTCGCGCAGAATAATTATTTTAACTTTGTGACAAATTCCAATTAAATAAAAGAAGAATGGGTAGTTTGCTTATAAAGAATGTGCTCCATAACGGAGAAATTACGGATGTGTTTATCAAAAACAAGATCTTTTACCGGATACAACCGGGTATAGATCCAACTCTTGCCGACAAAGTGATCGATGGAACAGACAAAGCGATAATCCCTCCGTTTTACAATGGGCATACTCACTCACCAATGACTCTTTTACGTGGATATGCAGATGATATTCCTCTTTTCCAATGGCTGAATGATTATATCTGGCCGATGGAAAAAGTAATGAATGAACATGATATCTACAATGGCACACGTTTGGCTTTGTATGAGATGATCCGTTCAGGTACGATTTTCTTTAACGACATGTATTGGCTACAAGATGTGACTATCCGTGCGGTGGAGGAGATGGGATTGAAAGCTGCCATCGGTGTAACCTTTATGGATGGTCTCGGAAAGAAGAAGATAGATGAAAACTTCAATTATCTGGATGCTCATTCTAATCACGATACTTTGCCTGAAGGTATCACGTTGACTGTTGCACCCCATGCGATATATACGGTAGGAGAAGATTTGCTCCGTCGTTGTGCCACCTACGCTGCCGAACACAATCTGGTCTTTCATATCCACTTGTCTGAGACCAAACAGGAAGTGGAAGATTGTGTAAAAGCACATGGCATGACTCCGGTGCGATGGCTCGAGCATATCGGCGCGCTCGAACCTCAGGTAGTGGCAGCACATGTCATTCATGTCGATGAAGAAGAGTTTGATATCCTTGCCCGAAGAGATGTCACCTTGGTGCACAACCCTGTATCAAACATGAAACTTTGTTCGGGGGTCTTTCATTTTCAAAAGGCGCAGGAAGCAGGTTGCCGCTATATCTTGGGCACAGACGGATGTTCGTCCAACAACAACCTTGATATGCGTGAAGAGATGAAAGTGGCAGCTTTGGTTGCGAAGTCCAGATACAAAGACGTCGAATTACTGCCGGCAGCCACCGTCTTTAAGATGGCAACTAAGTGGGGAGCCGAGTGTTTCGGACTCAATTCGGGAAAGATCGCAGTCGGTAAAGCTGCCGATGCCTTACTGCTTGACTTGAATAATGAACGGATGATCCCTTGCTACAATCTTATTTCCAATTGTGTCTATTCAGCCGACAATAGTGTGATTGACACGGTACTATGTAATGGCCGTATCCTGATGGAAAATCACAAGGTGCCCGGTGGAGCGGAAATAGTAGCATTGGCAAAAGAGTCCTCCATCAAAATGCTTGAACGACTTAAAAGGCAGTAATAACCCGCAATGACGGTCGCCCCTTACCGTCAGCCACCCCGTTCGTCAGCCACCCCGTTCGTCATTGCGGGCTTGACCCGCAATCTCCTCTAAGGATTCCTTAATAGTTCATTCCCATATTGGCTTGCCACGAGACCATATTCAGACCTCTCTGTTGTTTTTTTCGAATTTCGATTTAGGAATGAGTAAAAAAGTACTATTTATCTACACCCCTACACCCCAGAGCTGCCTCTCAGTATGCTGTATGGCATGTCAATTTCCTCAATTTACATTTTCTCGTCCTAATTTTGCATACAGTTTTATTTGCTAAAAGGCCCTTTTGTATGCAATTGTAATTTACTTAGATCAAAAAGCCCACTTTTGTGGGGCTTACTTGCAGTTAGAAGACTAAAAATTGGGTGCATATATTCCGAAACAAATTCGTTGTTTTGGGAAACTGGGTGTACAGGGTGTATTGCAATGAAATACTTAGATTCAGGAATATAAACACTCTATAATTCTATAAAACAATATCTTACCTAATGAATATTATGCATGAGATTTAAAAGGAATTTCATGAAATTTCATATCTTTGCGTTTTAATGAATTGTTGCTGTGCTACGGTTTAAAACTGCTCGGACAATCATAATTATTTATTTCTTTAAATACAAGTTCAATTAGATTACTTCGCCAGCTGAAGCGACAGCGGCATTATATATTATCAAAAGCGTTAGCTTTTAATACTACTTCAGAAACTTCGACACTTTCATAAGAACGTTGGAATGAGTTAGTAAACGCCTGTGCCAAATGGCTTGGACTTTAACTTATTACAAGTACTGGGCTTTAGAAGGAACCTGAAGTGCGATATTGTTAAAGTGCCACGCTTTTTTTATGCCCAAAAGTGAAGAAAATGATATATGAAGCAACCCGAAAATTCATCAAAGAGTAGGGAGTGAATATCTATAATTTTGCGAGTAGGTAAAAATTTAAAACAACTTATTATGGAAACTTCAAATGTACTGAATTCTTTAGGATTGATTATTGACATAATTGGTGTCATATTGATCTTTTGTTATGGTATTTCTCCTATGCTAGACGTAAATGGAAGTGTTTATTTTGTTTCAGAGCAAGTGGATGAAGATGAAAAAAAGAAAGCAATGAAATATAAATCTCTATCCAGATTGGGTTTGATGATGGTAATCGTGGGATTTATTCTTCAATTGATAAGCAACTTCATATAATTCAAAAATGAGACAAAGAATATATCTTAGGGTTTAGAATCAAGAAATATAATTATTGCTGTCCGATAAAAGTTTTTTGAATTAGAATGGGCCGACCCTATAAGGAATCAGCCCAAAATGGTAATTTTGCAGTGCAAACAAACTTGATTACCATGAGCAAAAGTAGTTATTTTTCGGGAGAACCGATCTTTTCGCAGCTTCTTTCTTTTCTTCCCAAGCAAAAAGTGAAGTCAATAGCTGAGTATCTCTCCTCAGATCGTTATATAAAGCGCTTTGACAGTTACACCCATTTGGTTACATTGCTATATGCAGTGATAAGTGACATGAATTCTCTTCGGGAAATCTCTGTAGGTATGCTTTCAATAGCCAATAAGATCACTCATTTAGGTGTATTGGAATGCGTCCCAAGAAGCACATTGGCAGATGCGAATAAGCGCAGACCTCCGGAGTTCTTCGAAAAAGTGTACTATTTGCTACTGGAAAAATACCGTGAAAGTTTATCGGACAGCCGAAATCGCCATTTGGATGCAATTGATCAGAAGCTTTATGTGATGGACTCGACCACTATAGCACTCTTTAAGGCGATTTTAAAGGGTACAGGGCAATCAAAAGCGGACGGAAGGCATAAGGGTGGCGTAAAGGCGCATACCATTATCAAGGTGTCCGACTTTACTCCGTGTTTTGTACGTATCACTGCTGCGGCAGTCCATGACCATACGCTTCTTTCAGAAGTGAATATACCGGTAGGTTCCTATCTTGTTTTTGACAAAGGATATGTTGACTATGCGGTATATGAAGATTTTACAAGTCGTGGCATAACCTATGTGACAAAGTTAAAGAGCAATGCGAAAAGCAGCAACCACAAGGATATTAACAGGCTTGAAGACAAAGCGGTATTAATTGACGAAAGAATGACAATACAGATCCATGATAAAGGCGACAATCAGCATGTATGCCGACGTATAGCTTATTGGGACAAAGTCAAGAACAAGGTAAATATCTTTCTAACCAACAACATGGATCTGTCCGCTTACGACGTTGTGGAGATTTATTTACGACGTTGGAAGATAGAAACGAATGGGGAATCATACAGGCTTAAGGAAACACAGAGAATGATGAAGAAAATACAAGCAAATAATAAAAAGAATTCAAGTATTTAACTGTTTTTGCAACCTACACAAGTGGTACACTTTTCAATTACTACGTGGTATCTTTTTCGATTACTATTTACAATAATGTAAAAATCGCAATCTATATAATAACCGAAAAAGTAGCGATTGAATATGTCTGAAGAGTTGATCTTTGTCAGCCGCATCAGTCATTCACATCTTCCCATCAGAAGCAAGTAATTTGAACTGGTTACAATTTGTAACCGTTTGATTCCCTTCTTTCAATAGTCTGTTCTTTAGTACTTTCCAATAATTTCTTGCACCTTGATAATCAGTTTGATCAGTCAGTATTTCAACCACATTAATAATAGAGAAGAACCATTTTTCTTGTTCTTCGTCCCATACGGTGCGAATTTTCTTATCTTCAAATAGCTGTATTGCTTGCTCTTTGTCCATGATTTCATATGAATCATCATTGATTCAGAACGTTCATTTGTATGATGCAATTCGTTTTAATAGAGATACTTAGCAAATGACGGGACACGGAGATATCAAAACTACAAAAATTTATGCAGATATAACATGGGTGAATATAGAAGAAGACATGCAACGGCTCTCCCTAAAGATTGAGGAATAATGTCAATTATCATAATATATAGTCATAGGCAAGATATTTATTTATATTTTTGCATTAAGTATCTAGCAATTTGTATATATAATGAATAAAGGAGAAAAAATAAAAGTTTATTTCAAAATGAATGGTCGTCATTATGGACTGTTCAATGTTATTCAGATGGGCAAAGATGGAATAGTGGATATTAAGATTACTGACTACTATAGTAATTTGGTTATTGTATCAAAAAGTACCAATGATGAGAAAGGGTATTTGACAGAAGAGGAAATGGAGGAATCTAGATTCGTTCAGCATGTAGAGATGTCATACCATAAAGATGGAAGCTTTCTTCAAAAAATTAAGGATGGAGCTAAACCAGAACATTTAAATCCATATGGTGAAGGAGAACGTTGGACTACAACTAGTTCTATTGAAGATTTTCAGCCTATTATGAATATTGTCATTCGGAGGATGGAAATATATAATAAATCAATCCTTCTACCCATATTAAAACCCAATGAGACAGCTTATGTATGTGAGAATGATGATCTATTTGAAAAGAAAGGTACTTATTTTGTGATTCTTTATATTCGCAATAAGAAACTTCCAGTAAATTGTTTTACTAACGTGCAACTTTACTCAGCTATTATAGCAGAGCTTAATAATGAATTAGACCTTTGTATTTTTATTCAAAGACATTTTTATCCAACTGCACAGCCATATTATTCTAAAAAATTTAATTGCACGGTAACGCCATACCTAAGCAATTCTATCAGTTTCTGTAACAAAGAATCAGCTAAGGATGAAATGAAAGATAAATTTGATAGTACTATTTTTGATTTAAAGTTTAATTATTTCCTTTTGGCCATGACAGATGGCAAGTTTATTAACCTATCAGAAGATAAACTACAGCTCATTGATGAGATTGATATTCTATATAAAGGACGTGAAGGTAAAATGCCTGTCAGTAAACCTGTCTTTATAAAACTTGCTTTAAGCTTTTTAGGCGACAGGTTGCTTGAATTTAACTCCTTATCCCCTACAATCAAGCAGAATTTATTGAAACAATGGAATAAGGAGGTAGAGGCAAAGGTACAGGATGAATGTAAAAACCAACAAATAATATGACTATTAATCTCAACTTGTATTTTTGTCTGCTGTTGAAACTTGCTTAGATCAAGAAACACACTCTTGTGGGGCTCGCCTGGTCTTTTAGTACTTACTCCAACCCCATGGATTTAAAAGCCGCGTCAATCTGATCAGAATAAATAACAAGACTGAACTTTGATATCAGGTCAGTGGGCACTTTGCCCAGTTGAGAGATATCCACTGCCGGAATAAGTATTTTTTTCGCCCCACTATCTACGGCTACTTGCAGATCTCACTTAAATTATCTGAACCAATGATTGCTCCGCCGATACTCATTGAGCCAAGAATGGCTAATTGAGGTAATAACAGTCTTTCGGTTATAGACGACACAATGGATGAGAATCTGGATAGTTCCAACCCTTTAAAAAGTTTGCATTAAAGCCTGATTTATTTGCTTTGTAAGATCCTTTTTCGTGAATTACCAAGCTAGTTGATGCAAATACTGTATCAAAAACGGGTAATAGCAAGTTTTTTTGTAAGCAAAATATGAGCGAGCAAGTAAAATCGATACAAGCCAAACTGTCCTACAGTATATTGAGAGGCATGGCATGGTGGAATTGGTGCATTGAAATGCGGGTATCCTCCCATTCTGAAAGTAAAAAAAAAAAATAATTATTTTACCCTGAAATCACAGTGAATAGCCTGTTGCATAACGTTATAGCCAGCAAATTTACTCTCAAAAACAGTTCCATTTACCACTTCGTCATTGCGGGCTTGACCCTCAATCCCCTCACTAAGCATCCATGAGTAATAATCGTTTCTCACCAACTTGTTTGGAATCTGAAAATCAACCAGATGAAAAACTCATTTAATCAGGCAACAAAAATAACCCAAACCGGAATACAAAATTTAGCATCCAAGATGCATAAGTTATTTCAAAGCATGAAACGATTATTTCAAGCTTTGAAACAATCATTTCAAGCTTTGAAACAATAATTTCGTGCTTTGAAATGAGAAATGTGCCAGGAAATGATTATCTTTACATCCTGACAGAGAAAACTTTAATTCCTACAAGATGGCAAAATATATCAAGCAAGAAATGGCTGACATTCAAGGCACAGGCGAAAACAAGTGCTTTTATCGGTTACAGTCAAGCGGTAATCTGAGTTCAAAAGAGTTGATTAAACGTATTGCTCAACCCGGTTCGGGATTGAGTGAGGGCACTTTGGCGCATGTTCTTCAATCACTGACTGATGAAATGGCAAGAGCAATGGCAGACGGCTATAGCGTTTCTGTCGATGGTCTCGGTATATTCAAGGCATCGATTGGTGTTCGTGAAGACAAGGAGATGGACACCATCGACGGGGATGGACCAAAGCATAATGCCACCAGTCTGCAAGTGACCGGTATCAATTATAGAGCAAACAAAGAATTGATACGTGACACTGATTTACATTGCCATCTGGTACGCGGCGGAGTGCGCGAACTTTGCCGTTCACCTTATACCAAAGAGGAGCGGTTGCAGTTGGCAGTCGATTATCTGAATGATCCTACTCATCCGTTCATGCGATTAGATGATTATGTTTCACTGACCGGATTGTCTAAACCGATGGCTTCCAGAGAACTTGTTGAGTTTAGGGAGAATACAGAGACTGGTATTACTTCTTCTGGGATAGGTGTTAGTAAGTTGTACGTCAAACGAGTGTAACAATTAAATGAACAATACTTGACAGCATAGTCTATCCTCCTTTTATCCAATTAATGTTTATGCTTGAAAATCTTTACGTTGGAAAAGTCGGCCGTATTGAAACGATTCACACACAGAACAAAAAACAGGGCACACATCGCACCAATAAACAGAATACTCATATAAGGCATAATTATAAATCCATGAATATTAAAAGCAATCCCTGCTTTTACCAATTCTGCTGAAGGCATACCTGACATGTGCAAAGTAACAAACCGGAATGCTGCTGTTGCGTAAGTTAACGGATTCAGATAAACAATAGGCAACAGAATGTCCGGCAACGCCATCGTAGGAATATATGCTCCAGACAGAAAAGTCAGCGGAATCGAGAAAATCATGATAATTAATTGAAAATTGCTTGAGTCTTTCGCCAAGGTGGCCAAATAGAGACCCAGTGCACTAAAGGTCAATCCCACTAAAAACATAAGTGCTATCATGGCTATTGCGGACAGAAAGCTTATGGTCAACCCCATAAATACACCAATAACCACAATGATTAAACCCTGTATCACAGAAATTACCATGGCCGAAAGTACATGTCCGATGGCAATTTGCCAACGGCTAATGGGTGCCACCAGAATTTCTTTCATTACCCCCGAAGTAATATCTTCCAGAATGTTCATCGAATTGCTGAGTGCCGATTGAAACACTGTCATAATGATAATACCGGAAATAAGGTAGTTCATGGGGTGATCCAGCCCCATAGCCGATGATTTCATAATAAACGAAAATATAAAAAGAAATATACCTGACATGAAGAGATTCATAAATAGCTTTATCCGATCTCTTTGCAGTTTAAGCAGGTTGCGTAACAGTATTGCTTTAATGGGTCGTATCATTCTCTTATTTCCTTTCCTGTTATGGCAATAAACACGTCGTTCAGCGTGCCTTTGTTAATTTCTATATCTTCTATTGATTCTCTAAACGTATTGCAGATGTCCAATACATCTGCTGTGCTGGTGACATAAACAGTCACCAGATCATTGTCGGTACTGTGTTTTATGGAACGTTCCTTCAGATAATGTATCAGATTGGCTTCATCCGATGTCTTAATCTTTATCGTGGTGCTGGTATATCTTTTTTTTAGGTTGGCAGGTGTATCATGCGCTATAATTTTTCCTCCATCAATAATGGCCACCTGATTACATATTTCGGCTTCATCCATGTAGTGTGTGGTCAGGAAGATGGTGATGTTTTTTTGTTTCTGGAGCTTGTGGATATAATCCCATACATTTGCCCGGGTTTGCGGGTCTAAACCTGTGGTGGGTTCGTCCAGAAACAAAACTTTGGGAAAGTGCACCAGTCCCCGGGCTATTTCGGCTCTTCTTTTCATTCCACCCGAAAGAGTGTCAACCGGCGATTTCTTTCTGCTTTTAATATCCACCAGATCAAGTACAAAGTCAATCCGCTCTTTCACTTCTGCTTTTGGTACTTTGTAGAAATCACAATGAAGTTTCAGATTTTCTTCCACGGTGAGCTTTCCATCCATGGTCGATTCCTGAAAAACAATTCCGATATCCTTTCTCACCTTGTCTTTCTGAAGCGTCACGTCATTTCCATTTATTTTTAACTCCCCTTCTGTCTTATCCAGTATAGTGCACAAGGTGTTAATGGTGGTACTTTTACCTGCTCCATTCGGACCCAGGAAAGCAAAGATCGTTCCCTGTTCCACATCAAACGATATATTATCGACTGCAGTAAAATTGCCGAATTTCTTTGTGAAGTTCCTCACCTCAATGCTGTTTGTTTTCACTTCTAGTGTTTGCATGATGCAAAGATACGCATTTTGACGGATTACAAATACAATACGTCATAGAGCCTTAATCTTGTACCCTGGAAGGTGTAAATATGGTTCGCTGAATTTCATTACCCTCAAAAACAGTCCCTTTCCCATCGGCCACCCACTTCGTCATTGCGGGCTCGACCCGCAATCCCCTCAGCTTTATTGAGGGTACTGTGTCGCATGTGCTTCCATCACTGAAAGATGAAATGGCTAGAGCAATGGCAGACGGCTATAGCGTTTCTGTCGATGGTCTCGGTATATTCAAGGCATCAATTGGTGTTCGTGAAGATAAGGAGATGGACACCATTAACGGAGAAGAATCCAAACACAATGCCACCAGTCTGCAAGTGAGCGGTATCAATTATAGAGCAGGCAAAGAATTGATACGTGATACTGATTCGCATTGCCATCTTATACGTGGCGGAGTGCGCGAACTTTCTCGTTCCTCTTATACGAAAGAGGAGCAGTTACAGTTAGCACTCGATTTTTGAATGATCCTACTCATCCGTTCATGCGATCCTGCTGTCTTAAAACAGTATTGCAGAGAGTGTATCAAGGATGTCTTCTTTGCAGCATCATGATTTTCGCAGAACAAATAGCTCTTTCTTCCCAATGCACTGATACGAGGGAAAAGTACCAAAAAGACTAAATTCTTAAGATGTTGTAATCAAAGAGATTGCATTCTTGATTTTTTTCTTAATATCTCCTGTCTTAGATATATATAGTGCAATATTATCGATGCGATTAAGTAATTTTTGATATTGATTTAGGTAGTATCTATTCTCCACCCTATGTCGTTTTTCAATTCTCCCATTTTCGTATTCATTAAACTGAACTTCTATACTCAATAGTTCATTAAGTTTTTCAACCTCCCTGAATAATTCATCATCAATCATTTCTTGCACATTCCCTTGATTTTGGAATTCAATCGGCTTGTAATTGTTGTTTTCATATAATCTCCAGAAGTTCTTAACAAGATTTATTTTAGGAACAGATTTATCATCTAATCCATTAATATATGACTTTAAATTGTCGGCTACGCCAAACAGTTGCTCCCAGAATGGTTCACATGCAACAGAATTGAACTCTTGGTTGATACTTATCATTCCTAGGTGAACAAAATTTTCGAAATACCCAGAAGGCTGTTTTTTTATTAACTCGGATACATTGGAACATGCTTCCTCGTCTAGTTTAACCAATCTAGTCTTTTGGTCTATATCAGATATACAACTATATAACAATTCAATATGTCTCGATTTTACTTCGCAATCGTGATTTCTAAGATCATTTAAAGCATTTTTTGCTATTCCAAGAATGTCTTCTTTTGAAAATATAATTTTATTATTAAATTCCTTATTGATTATTCCGATACAAATTCCTTTTGTGAAATAATTCGGATAATAGGGATAATTACCTGTTAATATAGAAGTTATTAGAGTTTTATACTCTATTTCCTCATAGCCATATATGTTTGAAATCTGGTTTTTGTTTTTCCTCATATATAAGCTTAAGTAGTGTAAAATAAGGAATACTGGTATCATAATTCTTGCAATTTATATATACTAATAAATCTAAGAATTGTCTAAAAGTTTTTTTGCTTTTAAATGCGAGAATGTTGCGAGAGTCTAAAAAAGAAAGCAAGTCTTGTAATGTTTTTTCTGATACTGAATTATCAATAAATATTTGAGCCTCATTTAAAGGTATTTGAAATAAGTTGTTCATTTCTTGAATCGTTAATCCCCCATAAACAGATTCATGAAAGTATATGTCAAATGCTAGTTCATTATTTATTGAACGTATGGAATATTTATTTGTTTCTGAAAATAGAACTTCTAAAATATCTTTCGAGCCAACGTTTAGTTCATTATTGCAGAAATAGCGGTTATTTCCCTTTATAATATTTGATTGAATGTATTCCTTCTTATATAATATCAAATACTCCTCTATATATCTATACTTTATTATATATAACAAGAAAAAATCCTCAAACTCAACTTCTTCTTGTACATGCTTGTATTGTCTTAAAAATAAATTAAGGAAACGTTTGACATCCCTAAGTGTAGTGAGGTTCTTTTTTAATATATCCATACGATTAGCTAATAATATTTCAAAGAATTCTTTATCTTCATTTTTAACTGATAAACTATCAAGTAGATTAGCCAATAGATAATTTTGTATTTTTTCGTATGGTCTTAGTGGTATTTGCATTTCTATAGAAAAAAATTTATCCGAAAAGAAAGTATTCTCATTAGAGTATGTTTTCCCAATAATTTCGTTAATATGCTTTTTGTCATATGCCGTAATAAAAATCAAATTTGTGAAAGATGCATTTCCGTCAATTAATTTGAAAACTTCAATTATTTCATCAGACAATAAACGGTCAAAGTCATCTATTATAACAATAATTCTTTTATTCAATCTGCGGATTGCATGATTGATTTTTTCTTTTTCTGATTCTTTACTCCAAGTTTTATGTAGAGCAAACAAAAATGAAAATACTTTATTAGCACTAAGGACGTTTATTGCTTTTAAGTAGTCATGAAAAGATGAGGAAAACCGAGAATCAAACCTTTTAAGTTTGGAAAATAATTCTTCAAAAAAATCTTTTTGAATATTAGATGCTTTATAGGAGTGCCTTGGATTAAATTTTATTATGATAAACTTTTTGTTACTTAAATGGTACTCCAAGAGATTTAAATAAGAAGTCTTGCCAGTTCCCCATGGAGCAATAAGACCAATGCTACATGAGTTTTCACTTTGAATTGTTTCTAAATCTTTAGCTAATTGTTTTGCACTTTCTGAGTAGTCTAGAATATCTAATTCAGGTATAGCTATCGCAGAATCTGGTCTGAAAACACAATTGTTACTTATGCTTTTTTGATTACTGTGTTTAAATGAATGTACATATGAATGTATGCAACTAATAAGAAATAGTGCTAGAAGAATAATTACACAATCAGTATATCCTATATTTCCTATAACTGGAGGTATAGAAATATAGTCTCCCAAAGTCTATATTTGGCATAAATAAAGGATAGAAAAGACAAAAATAAAAAAGTCGAATAATATGGAATGAAGAATTTATTTCTGAAGCACTGGTATATGGTATAGGCAGGGAATATCATTAAGAGAAAAAATACAACGGTGCTAATTATATTAAACTCTACATTAGAAAGAAAAGGAAGGATATTCTTATCAAACATCCCTACTAATTTGTCCTCAAACAGAACCCACACAAACAATATAAATAGAAATGGAAATGTGGATTTTACAATATTTTTCATCATTGAGATTTTTATTTTCAGCAAAAATACTCAAATAAACCATTTTAGCTACGTAATTAATAAGAAACTCAGAATAAAGCCTGTAACGATGAATTTTGATACTTTCTTGTCTGCTTCCAACATCTGCCTTTTCTATATATCACTCATGGATAGTCCTTTCAGTTTGATTCTCTAATCGACTAATTCGCCTGTGGATTTCTAAATTGAATTGTTCAGAAACAGTCTGTTTGAAATAGCGGTTTCTATAATGCAAAAGTAATTGTATTCTAATAAATAGTGACAATCCTGCTCTAAATCAATTTATTTGCACAATGACTTTGCCGGATTTGAAACTTTTTGTTTAATTTCGTAGCGAACTAATTGAAAATAATAATATGAATACATAACAATGCCCTTTAAGAATATTGACTTACGGGATTCATACAATAAACTCATGGAGGCGAAGGAAAATTTTCGTCCCCAAGAGGAAATATTAATTGACTTGAAAGCTGTTATTATTCATCTGAAGGCTGAACCTTTTTTGCTATTCGTGATGAATGTGCTCAATAGCATTGAATACCGAGATACTGAGCTCTTTGAGGATCTGAAGTCTCCTATGCGGCAGATGACCTACCTGATTGATGTGTATTACTCTATTGAGAATCGTTATGAAACAGAAGAGATTGACAAAATAACTTGGAAAAAGATCACTTGTCTGCTTGAAGAGATGGAAATGAGCTATTTCGTCAGTATTGGTTTCTGTAACGGTGGGGATCTCTTTCATGATGAGCGTGATAATAAGGTCAGTGTTTCATTGGCAACTTTTTTGAACCATTTTTGCAATGCCCAACTCTCTTATGAGGAACAAACACTTGAACGTTTGGAGAGGTATTGTGGCCAGTATGATGACAAAGTGAAGCAGTTGCTTGGCATTTCTGTGGGTGACGCAGTAGTCTTTGCAAACCATCTAAGAAATCTGAATAATCAGAAACTTAATGATTCATTTAAGCCTGCTTGCGATGTTTATAGCTATTATTCATCTCATCCTGACGAATGGCTTAAACTAGTAACATCTTATGAGCAGAAAGGAATTTCTCCAGAAGAATGGGGCGATCAACCAGAAATAAAAGAGCTCAAAATTTTATTGACTTCAAATCCTGGGATGATTTTTCAACATTCTATTAACGAAGTTGAGGATTGTGGTATAGAGAAAACAACATTGGACAATCTTATTAAATTCCTGCAATATGACTACCAAGAGCCCGTCAATCAGACTATCTTTTATGCTGGTAAGAACTATTATACAGAGCGTCCTTTGCTGAAGTTGAGTGATAGTTATATTTGTCCATTCAACAAGTTCGTATTAGAATCTCTATATAACCGAATTGATTACCTATTGGCAAAAGATCCTACAATCGGTGTAAAGTATAAGCAATATAAGGATGAAGCATTGGAAGAAAAGGTTGTATCCGTTTTTCGTAAATTATTCGGAAAGAAGGCAACCATCTTCCGAAATTATTCATGCGATGGGAAAAGCGAACAAGACATCCTTGTTATCTATAAAGGAAATTACATCGTAGTAGAGGTAAAGGATTGTAATTTCCGTGAACCAATGCGAGATCCCATTAAGGCTTATGATAGGATATGTAGGGATTTTTCCTCAGCAATTCAAAAAGGTTATGAGCAATGCAAACGCATGGAGGATTTGTTATTCTCAAATAAAGATTTTAATTTGAAGGATGGACGCAATATGAAGCAACCTCTTTACCATGTCAAGACAAACAGAGTGCAAAGCTGCTTTACCATAGTAGTGACACAATACAGGTATGGTCCTATTCAAACTAATCTTAGTCAACTATTGAAAAAAGATGAAGATGATTTTTATCCGTGGTCTGTTTGCGTTGACGATTTGGAATCATTTGTACTCATACTAAAAAAGAGACTACCATCTCTAGCATGTGACCGGTTTGTTGAATTCCTTGAGTATCGTGAACGTTATCAGGAACACCTTATTTGCTTTGATGAACTTGAAATGTGTGGCTTCTATATATGTGAGCGCGACAAGTTCAAAGACTATGCTGAGAAAGAAGAGGTGTTTAATGCTTTTGCTGGCATGACTGATATATTCGAGGCTTATTATCGCGTAGGTTTAGGTTTTGATAATGAACTGGATATTGAATGCAAGAAACATTTTCCCTTGCCGGATTATGCTTCTACATTTGATGTGACAGTTGTGTCAGGAAGTGATTTTAAAGGGTGAAAACGAAAATACGGACACAATGGTATCTTCTGAGATTGTCCAGCCAAGAACTGGACAACTACAGATGGTTCTTACAATGATCACCTTTACTAATCTTACTGAGATTTTATGCAAATGCCACAGTAACGAAGAACGGCTGTTCTACATTCTCTATGCCCACAAAGAAATATTGAACAAGCATGAACTTCAACGAAGTATCGCTAATCAATCATACGCAACACTTCTCAGTGACAAGAAGAATCTCTCAAAGGGCTTGCTTGATACATATCCAAACGCTCCCGTCATATTCAAAGACTCTGTATTTGTGGATCTTCTTGGTTCACGGTCAATATCATTACAGGGCTTGACTCAGAAAATGCTCTTTTCATGCGTATTACGTCTGTTCTCACTCATTTATCCCAAAAGAACCCATATATCTCCGCATTTTAGCTATTTTTGTGGGAATAACCAGTGGTTGAGTATAGATGACGTGAACTTTGACGATGAAGAAGAAGATTTTTAAAGGATTGGGGATACTCATTCTTCTGCCGGTGACTTTGTTGCTGTTGGCAGGAATACTTCTATACATACCTTTGGTGCAGCAAAAAGCAGTAACACTTCTTACTGACTATGTCACTACGGCTACCGGTATGAAACTCTCTGTGGAAGAGGTGCGTCTCGCTTTTCCTATCAAACTGACAGCCAGTAATGCCTCGCTGATTGATCCCGCTGCGCAACCCGGTGATACCATCGCAGCTTTTGACAAGTTTGCGGCAAATGTAGAGTTTTTCCCACTGTTTAGAGGAAAAGTTCAGGTAGGTATTATCAGTCTGCAAAGAGCAAGGGTGCATTCCGGTTCGCTGATAGGTGGAGTAACGGTAGATGGAGAGATGGATCTCCTGGAACTTTCGATTGAAGATGCTGATCTGAAAAACCAGATAGTAACACTGGATAATGTTCTTCTGAAGAACTCAGATCTTAGTGTGCTCATCCAGCAAGATACGATACAAAAGAAAGTTGCTCTGCAAAAGACAGATACCACTCAGGTGCGTTGGAAAGTAAATCTTCGCAACTTGAAACTGAAGGATGTGGCTTTGACAATGGCTATGCCCGATGATAGCATGCATCTGCAACTTCATTCCGGTGACTTCGAACTGAAGAACGGATTTGCCGACCTGTTTGCCAAGCGCTATCAGGTGGAATCCATGAATGCCAAAGGAGTTGCCTTCTCTTACGATCAGGACTCAGTGCCGCAAGTAGCTAGAGGTGTGGATCTCTCTCATCTTCGGTTGACAGATATCCAAATAGAGGTGGATTCGATCTTTTATTCTGCGGATAAGACACGTGCGAAAGTTGCCTCTTTTTCTTTCAAAGAGAAGTGTGGATTCGAACTCTCGTCGATGGAAGCCCGCTTCATCCTTACTCAAGAACTGCTACAGATAGAAGGAATGTCCTTCCATACCCCATTCTCCTCGCTGGCGTTGGACGGTTCGATACCGCTGGGTATGTTTACCCGGAACCTGAAAGATTCAGTCACTCTCAATCTGGAAGCAACTCTTCGGAAAGAAGACTTTTTCTACTTTATAGGGAGACATGACAGCACGCTTTCTCAAAGTTTTCCGAAAGATCCTTGTGACATACGGTTATTATTGTCCGGAACAGGGGAGAAGATCAAACTGGAAGAGATGACGGTTTCTCTTCCCGGGGCATTAAACATGTTTGCCTCCGGTACTCTCTTTGATCCTTCAGATTCGCTCCTCCGCAGAGCAAACCTAAACTGGAATGTCAAGAGTGGTGATCTGTCGTTTGTAAAAGTGCTCTTGGACAATGGAAAGAAAAGCCGCTATCGCTTGCCTGTTGGTATGCGTTTTGATGGAACGGCTTCCGTGAAAGGTACCACTTTTGATACAGATCTTCGCTTCAGTGAAGGAAAGGGTGATATGTTGCTGACTGCAGCAGGTAAATTTTCAGAGAAGAGAGGCAATGCGAAGTTGACGATGGTTGATTTCCCCTTGCAGGACTTTTTTCCGGATGACTCCGTGGGTAGGGTGACAGCAACTGTGAATATGGAGATGCTGGGCATTGATCCGTATAACAGGAATACGACATGGGTGCTTGATGCTGCTTTGGATGCTTTCCGCTTTGGAGGGAAAGACTATTCAGGAATGACTGCAAAAGGAAACTACGCGGTAAATAAAGGGACGCTAAAGGTGGAGAGTTCGCTGAAGCCAATGGACCTCACTGCACAGCTGGATGGCACTCTTACCCGTAAAAAGGTGACAGCACAACTGGCTTTGCAGGTCCGGAACCTTGATCTGCACTATTTTCAATGGGTAACGCCACAGGCCACTACTTCCTTCAATCTGAAAGTGAATGGAGCCACTGACATGAAAAAAACGCATCAAGTAGAATTGGAACTGAGTAAGGGACGCTTCGTGACCGATGGAAAGAAAGACACGTTGAAGACCATTCGTCTGAATGCAACCACCAATGACCTACTCACTGATGTTACTTTAGAAGCCGGTGATCTAAACCTGAAAGCATCTGCCAATGATGATCCTGAGTCACTGATGCTGGTGTTTGGCAAACTGAGCAAAGAAGTCAATCGTCAGGTAAAGGAACAAGCTTTTCATCTTGAAGCGCTGAAAGAAACTCTTCCTGCCATTCAACTGGTATTCAAAGCAGGCAGTGACAATCCGCTGAATAATTACCTGAAGCGAAACAGGCTTTGCTTCTCCTCTCTTGATCTCAATCTGGCCGTTTCTCCTGAAAAGGGGTTTTCCGGAAGTGGAACATTGCTAGGCTTGCAAATAGATACCATCTCTGTGGATTCTGTCAGTTTGTCTCTGAATCAAGATTCTTTACTCTATTTCTCCTTAGGAGCGACAAAGAAATATGGAGACCCTCGCTTTCGCTTTTCCGGAAACGTGAATGCAGCATTGGGTGACCAATCTCTGGATTTGGGTATGCTATATAAGAATGGAGAAGGAGTGAAGGGGATGCAATGGCAGCTTCATGCGACCAGACTCGATTCCTTGTTGGATATTCGTTTGGCAGACAATCCGATCATCGCCTTCACCCAATATACCTTGAACGAAGATCAGCAGATGCGTGTCAATATGCTCGACAAAAGAATTGTCGCTAATATAAAGATGACCGGTGATAATGGTTCGGAAGTATCCTTCCTCTCTAAGAATGATACCTTGCTACACAATAAACTTCAATTGTATGTCCACAGTCTGCCGTTGGCGCCCATTACCGGGCTCTCCCCTTTTCTGCCAAGTATGGCCGGACTGGTTGATGCAGATGTCTATTATGCGATCTCGGATAGCAGCTTCTCTCTCGATGCTGAAGCCGGTGTCCGTTCCTTTGTCTATCAGAAGCATCCGATTGGAAATATCAAGTGTACTCTTTCATATCTTCCCGGTGCAGACCAATCACATCAGCTTGCTGCAACTTTACGGTTTGATACCATTCAGGTGCTCCAAGCCAATGCGATGTATAAAAAACTTGGAAAGTCTGATAGTATCAATGGCACTCTGACGATTAATAAATGTCCATTGTGGCCCGCTAATCTGTTTATTCCTGATCGGGCTGCCTTGCTGTCAGGTGCTTTCAATGGCAACTTTACCGTGCAGGGCACAGTAGCCAAACCTCTGATTGAGGGCTCGATGAGGCTTGATACAGCAAAAGTGTTTATTCCATCCGCTGATTCACGGTTTGCCTTTGAAAATAAAGAGATATTCATTAAGGATAACAGATTGGTCTTTTACAAGTATAATATCTCTGCTTCGGGTAAGAATCCATTGGTCGTTGACGGGGTGATAGATCTCAATGTGATGACTGCTTCCATAGATTTGAAAGCGACCAACTATCAACTGATGAATTCCAGACAACGCAAGGAATCATTGATCTTCGGGAAAGCTTTTATCAACCTGGATGCAAAGATTAGAGGTTCGCTTCAAGCCTTGAAGATGCGTGGAGATGTTCATCTGTTGGGCACATCGGATATAACTTATCTGATGAAAGACTCCCGGCTTACTGCTGATGATCGTCTCGATGGACTGGTTACTTTTGTCTCTTTTGCCGATACGACACGTAAGATGGAGGCTCCGAAGATGGTGTTGATAGGGGGCATGGATATGTTGATGAATGTTCGTCTGGATCCTGCTGTTCGGGTTAATGTGGATATGTCAGATCAAAATGAGAGTTATATTGAGTTGATTGGTGGAGGTAACCTCACGTATCAATATACTCCGACAGGAGATATGTATCTGAATGGGCGCTACACACTTACCGGTGGATCCGTAAAGTACGCCTATTCTGTGATTCCTTCCAAGGTCTTTGCCATTCAGGAAGGGAGCTACATGGAGTGGAATGGTGCCGTCGAAGATCCAACATTGAGTCTGAAAGCAATCAATAAGGTGAATACATCGGTCATCCCCGAAGGACAAGCTTCGCGAACGGTTCACTTTGATGTAATTATCGGCATCCAAAACAGATTAAATAATCTGAACCTCACTTTTGACTTGTCCGCGCCGGAAGATATGACGATTCAAAATGAACTAACCGCAATGACAGCAGAAGAACGGAGTCTGCAGGCTCTGAATGTTTTGGTGTCTAACTCTTATCGTTCAGCCTCCTCTTCTTCATCAAGTAGTGTCAATATGACGAGTGCCCTAAGCAATTTCCTGCAAAATGAAATTGCCGGTTTGGTGGGCGACGGTTTGAAGAACACTGAATTCAGTATCGGTGTGGAAAACTACCAGGCAGATGGAACTCAGGCACGCACTGACTATTCCTTTAGTTTTGCTCAGAAGTTTTACAACAACCGGATACGCTTTGTGATTGGAGGAAAAGTCACGACGGGGCAGAATACACAAACGACTCAGAACGAGGAGTCTTTCATAGACAACATCTCCGTCGAATACAGGCTTGATATTTCTGGTACACGTTTTATACGCCTTTTCTATGACAGAACTTACGAAAGTCTTCTGGAAGGTGAGGTCATTCAGATGGGTACCGGTCTGGTGTTGCAAAAGAGGATGAGTAACCTGCTTGAGTTATTTAAGTTCAAGAAATAGAATGATGAGAAGAATTCAAGACATAGTATCTCTTTCCGGATCGAAACAGGAATCTTTACTGTTCGTCTTCCGGTTTATGTTGGTCGGCATGATCCTGCTGACAAGCTGCTCTGTGACCCGCAATCTGCCTGAAGGGGAGGTGCTCTATACCGGTTTAAAGAAGCAGATTGTGTTGAATAGTGATAAAAGTCGGGAAGCTAATGCTGCACTCGTTGAGATTAAAGCTGCTCTAGCCTGTGCACCGAATAATGCGTTGTTTGGCAGTTCGTCGAAACGCCTGCCGTTTCCTATCGGACTGTGGATTTACAATGGGTTTGAACATTATACGAATGGGCCCGGGCGATGGATATTTAATCACATGGCCGCTCATCCGGTGTTGATCTCAACGGTCAATCCGGAGTTGCGTGTCAAGGTAGTAAATAATATCCTCCGCGAAAATGGTTTCTTTAACGGGTATGCCTCTTTCGAACAACATCCTGACTCAAATACCCGAAAGGCCTCCTTGAGATATACGATAACAATGAATAAGCCATATCGCTATGATTCCATTGAATACAGGAGTATCTCTCCAGCGGCGGACTCAATAATCTCCCTCAAATACCGAAGTGATACTGCGAGGAAAGTCTCAACACGTTCCTTCTTATACAGGAGAACCTCAGTAGGGGCAGACTCGACTCTTACTCTGACAGAAGAGATCCCTCTGCTGAAAAAAGGAGACGTGTTCAATGCCGGCAAACTGGAGGCGGAAAGGCAACGTCCTCACCACACTGTTGAAAAACCATGGCTTTTACTATGCAAAGTCTGAGGATATCATCTTTGAAGCGGATACCCTTCTGACTCCAGGAGCTGTCCATCTGCGTGTTGTGCCAACATCTTCGCTTTCTTTATCGCTCTGTCATCCCTGGTACATCGGCGATATTTCGTACGTACTTTCAGACTATCAAACAAGTGCGATTTCAGATACAATCAATTATAAAGGGTTGTCTATCGCCTATAATGATCCGTTGCAGGTGCGTCCGTCGGTGTTGTATCGCCAGCTCCGCTTGCTGAAAGGTGATGAATATACACAGCGCAAAAACTCGCGCTCCTTGTCTGCACTCAGCAGACTGGGTATCTTCAGTTCTTCGGAGATTCAGTTTACACCCCTATCGGATACGCTTTGGTGCGATACGCTGAACATGCGCATACTTAGTACTGTTGATCTGCCTCTGGATGGTAAGATAGAGTTGAACCTTACCACCAAGAGTAATGATCAGGTTGGACCGGGAGCCCTTTTTAGTTTGTCAAAGAGGAATGTATTCAGAGGAGGAGAGCTATTTTCATTTACACTACGAGGATCGTATGAATGGCAGACAGGCAACTGGGCAGGGAAAAGTCGTTCAGCAATCAACTCCTATGAGTTGGGTTCGTCTGTTTCACTCACGTTCCCCCAGATATTATTCCCGTATCAATACAATAAAAAACGCAACTACCAGGCGTCAACGATTGTCAAGCTTTATGGTAACCGACTGAGCCGTGCGGGCTATTTTCAACTCTTCTCTTTTGGAGGAAGCACTACGTATAACTTTAAGACGACCAGGTTGAGCAATCATACGCTTGTCCCTTTTGATCTTGCTTACAACTACCTCAGCTATGTGTCTGATCAGTTTGATTCCATCCTGACCGTCAATCCGGCACTGGCTTTGAGCTTTAAGAATCAGTTTGTGCCCAAGATGGGGTATACCTATACCTATGACAACTCATCGACACGAAGAGTAGGAAATACTTTTTGGTGGCAGACTTCAGCATCTACTGCCGGAGTGATTCTCTCTTCTCTATACATGTTGAAAGGAGAACCTTTTAATAGCCAAAAAGAATTGTTTAATATACCTTATGCCCAGTTCTTAAAACTAACTTCTGAGGTTCGTTATAACCTCCGGATAGATAATAATCAGAGTATTGCCATGCGACTGGGAGCTGGTGTGATTTATGCGTATGGCAAAGACGGAGTAGCACCCTTTGCCGAACAGTTTTATGTGGGTGGAGCAAACAGTATCCGTGCGTTTACCATTCGTTCAATTGGTCCGGGAGGAACGGTGCCCAATACGGCAAACCGGTATTCATACCTTGACCAGACAGGTGATATCAAACTGGAGGCCAATGTGGAATATCGTTTCAGTCTGGTAGGTAGCCTGAAAGGAGCTCTCTTTGTGGACGCTGGAAACAATTGGCTTTTAAAGTATGATTCGGACCGTCCGCTAGGACAAATCAAACTGAAAAGCCTCGCCGAACAGATAGCCCTGGGCACGGGTTGTGGATTGCGATATGACCTCACATTTCTGATCCTCCGACTTGATCTGGGAGTTGCGCTGCACTTACCCTATGAGACCACAAAGTCTGGTTATTATAACGTGCCCCGTTTTAAGGATGGACTGGGTCTTCATTTGGCTATTGGCTATCCATTCTAGCCTTCGTACCTCTGTTTTTTGAGTAACTAATGGCTTGTTGTTATCTCAAGAAGAGCGTTAATTCTTTAATTGACAAGGTTAATTGTGTGTAATTTAGAGAATTAAAAGCAGATATATTTGGTGGTCTTATTTAATTTAACTATAATTGCGAAAGAAGTGTAGACTTTGCATCTGATCTTTAGAAGCAATTGTTGCTAGCACTTGAGAATAGATAAATAGAATAGAAACGCATTAAATATTAAAAATGATGAAAGCAAAAGAACTCGTTGATACCGCAAAAGCGATGGTTGCTAACGATAAAGGTTTGTTGGCAATGGATGAAAGTAATCCAACATGTAACTCGCGTTTTGCTAAACTTGGTATACCACAAACAGAGGAAATGAGATGTGCTTATCGGGAAATGATTGTGACTACACCTGGCCTTAATGAAAGCATTAGTGGAGCAATACTCTATGATGAGACTGTGCGTCAGCATCTGAAAAATGGTGACTCCTTTATTAAAGCCCTTACAGATGTAGGAATCATCCCAGGTATTAAACTTGATGCCGGAGCAAAAGAGCTGGCAGGACATCCCGGAGAAAAAGTGACAGAGGGTTTGGATGGCTTACGTGAACGGCTGAAAGAATATGCTCAATTGGGTTTGCGTTTTGCAAAATGGCGTGCAGTAATTGCAGTGGATAAAGACATCCCAACACGGACATGCATCGAAGCGAATGCGCATGCTTTAGCCCGTTATGCCGCTTTGTGTCAGGAAGCCGGACTGGTTCCAATCGTTGAACCTGAAGTGCTTATGAATGGTGATCATACCATGGAGCGCTGTTTTGAAGTGACAGAGAAGGTACAGCATGCCTTGTTTGAACAGCTCAATGCGCAAGGAGTGATGCTGGAAGGTATCATCCTTAAGCCTAATATGGTAGTGCCCGGTTTGGCTTGTGTGAAGCAGGAATCGGTTGAAGAAGTGGCCGATGCAACAGTTAAGTGTCTGTTGCGTACTGTTCCGGCTGCTGTTCCAGGCGTTGCTTTTTTGTCTGGAGGGCAATCATCTGAACTGGCTTCAGCGCGCTTGAATGCTATGAATGTACGGTTTAAATCGCACCTTCCATGGGGAGTGTCTTTCTCTTTTGCCAGGGCTATCCAACAGCCGGCAATGGAAATCTGGTTAGGAAAAGAAACAAATGTAAAGGAAGCTCAGAAGGCTTTATATCATCGTGCGAAGTGTAATTTATTAGCACGTCGTGGTGAATATAATGCCACTGTTGATTGACAGTAAAGCAAACGCAAAACGCAGAGCCGGTATATAACAAAATTCGGTTTTGTTTATCTCATTCAGAAGAAGAGGGGGCTGAATAGTCACTCTTCTTCGCATGAGTATATGCTTTCTTATTGAGTAGAATTTCCATCGTATAGTGTTTTACCCGCTTTTCATTTTCCTCGCCAAATTGAGTTATTTGCAGTACCTCGCCACCCCGTACCGTTTGAAGTGTAGCTCCTGAAAAGATGCCGGGTAGCCAGGCATGGATAAAAGTCCCGTCGCAATAACCGTCCGCTTTCCAACCTTTCATGCAGATCTCTTTACGCTGTTTAAAGAAGTCTGTTACGATATGTTGCAGTAGATAATTTCCTGTTTGGGTAAATAGTTTCCATTCTCCACTGTTCACATCATTTTGGTCAGCTTCCGGATATTGGGGGCGAGGAAATACATTCCATTGATTTTGATAAAGCTTACTTTTCCACCAGGCACCCGGAGTTCCAAAGTTGATTATCCGGAAGTTTTTAGCTACTAATTGAGAAGCCCAGGTATAATCACCGTTATAACCTCCCAGATCAGTGTAGTAAACAATGCATTTCTTTGCAATACTATTGTCTAGGCACCAAGCAGATGCTAAGGTAGCACATTGACCTCCCATATTGATAATTACAGGTAGATCCGGATTCTTTTTATAATAGCGATTTATAAGTTTGACATATAAACGAGCTCCTTCCGATTCCTTGCATTCTCCGGCCTTTTCATTGGGAGCTTCTGTTCCTATGGTTATTGAGGGTATCCGTTTCATGTCAATTCCGCCCTTACGTGCATTCTCCATTGCCTCATAAGCTGTTTGTATCCACTCATCACCCCAATAGAATTTCCATTTTTCGGCATACACCGGGGTGAGTATCTGAGCGACCAAACTCATTTCTTTTAGACTCGCCATTGCAAACATCCACTCATCATCAATGACATCGTCATAAACATCATTATCATATATAACAGGATTCTTTACTTTTTCTCCTTCTTTGACTGTTATCCCATTAATATATAATCCTTTCGGAAAACCCGGACGATCAAATCCCCAATCTCCAATACTGAGTTTGCGGTTCCAGTCTGTGGTTTGCGGATTCCAGTGTGGCGGCTCAGAGGAAAAGGCCTGAGATACAGACAGCAAGATAAAGGCCAAACAGTAAAGTAGCTTTTTCTGCATTGCTTATAAGAAATGTTGTTCTTTTATAGGCTTACTTTCCGATACGTTTCACTTCAAATCCGATCTCCCTCAGTTGCTTTGCATCCAGAATGTTTCGTCCGTCAAAGACAAAGGCTGGTTTGTACATATCTTTGTAGATTTTATTCCAGTCATACGCGCGAAACTCATCCCACTCTGTAAGAACGGCAATAGCATGTGCATCTTTCAGCGTTTCATAAGGTTCAGTATGCACTGTGATCAATGAATGAATCTCTTCTTTGGATATCGGTTCGCCCATACATTCACAGCTGCCACTGCTTCTGCGGTGCACCTGGAGATATTCAAGATCTTCATAGACGCGCTCCGCTGTTACTTTTGGATCATAGATATGAATCTGTGCACGGTCTTGCATCAAATCATCCGCCACATAGATAGCAGCAGATTCGCGGGTATCATTCGTGTCTTTCTTGAATGCCCATCCGAGGAAGGCAATCTTTTTGCCGGAAACCGTATTAAATAAAGAGTCAATGATCTGCTGAGAGAAACGACGTTTCTGATAATCATTCATCTTGATCACCTGTTCCCAGTATTCGGCTACTTCCGGCAGATTGAAATGTCGGCACAGATAGACCAGATTAAGGATATCTTTCTGAAAACAACTTCCACCATAACCTACGGATGCTTTCAGAAACTTATGTCCAATACGGCTATCCGCACCGATTGCTCTGGCAATCTCATCCACATCAGCACCGGTGCGTTCGCATAAAGCAGAGATGGAGTTGATGCTGGAGATACGTTGTGCCAGAAAGGCATTCGCCGTTAGTTTGGAAAGCTCACTGCTCCATACATTCGTTTGAAGGATTCGTTCACGAGGAACCCAGCGCGCATAAACAGCCGTTAGCGTTTCAATCGCTTCCAATCCTTCAGGAGTCATATCTCCACCGATCAGTACACGATCCGGATTGAAAAGGTCCTGAATAGCAGTTCCCTCAGCCAGGAACTCCGGGTTGGAAAGCACCTGAAACTTCAATCCCTTCGAGTTGTTATTCAAAATAGTCTTAATTGATTCGGCTGTACGTACCGGTAAGGTTGATTTTTCCACCACAATCTTATTGCCCTCCGCATTGTTGGCTATTTGACGAGCACAAAGTTCGACGAACTTCAGATCAGCTGCCATATTCTTGCCGATACCATAGGTTTTGGTTGGAGTGTTGACAGAAATAAAGATGATATCTGCATCCCGGATGCCTTTGTCCACATCCGTGGAGAAAAACAAATTGCGATTACGAGAATTCTTGACAACATCGGCAAGTCCCGGTTCATAAATTGGAAGATTACTCAGATCTTCGTCATTCCATTCTGCGATGCGTTTTGGGTTGATATCCACAATGGTTACTTGAATATCCGGACATTTATCGGCGATAACAGCCATCGTTGGGCCACCTACATAACCGGCACCAATGCATGTAATTTTCATAGTCACTTTGTATTAATTGGATTGAAGTTGTATTGCATCAAATCCAGTATTAGTAAAATATTTAATATCAAAAAAGAAGCTTGGATCCTGATTCTAAACAAGTAAATAGTTTTTTCGGTTACACGAGATTCATTACTTAACAACGATTTCTTATTGCACGCTATTAAGTAGTGCAAAGTAAACTGATTTTTTTATTTTTCATCTATCTTTTGGATAGAAAATGAAGCGATTCATTATTTACATCACTGTATAAGCCTCAATTCTGAAAGAATACTTCATGGATCAGGAATAAGAAGAGAAGTTGAGCAGCACCAAACAGTTTGAAAGAGGTTCTGTGAATATTAATCGGACAAAATGGCGCATTTGCTGTTCTTTTTTGTTACTTTTGCACACAAGCTTCAATTAGAAATGAAGAGATTAAAAAGAAAAAGAAATGGATAAAGATACATTATTAGGTAAAACACTGTCTGATATACAGTTAATTGTAAAAGAACTGGATATGCCGGCATTCTCTGCGAAGCAAATTACGGACTGGCTTTATAAGAAAAAAGTAACCTCTATTGATGAGATGACCAATCTCTCAGTGAAACATCGCGCACTGCTCAATGAGAAGTATGTGACAGGTGCAATTAAATTTTCTGATGCACAATATTCAGCGGACGGAACAATAAAATATCTTTTCGATGTAGGAGAAAAAGGTGCAATTGAAACCGTTTATATTCCTGACGAAGAACGTCATACTCTTTGCGTCTCTTCGCAGGTGGGGTGTAAGATGGGTTGTGTCTTTTGCATGACTGGCAAACAGGGTTTCAAGGGAAATCTTACTGCCTGTGAGATAATCAATCAGATGCAGTCAATAAATGAGGCCTCTTTGCTGACGAATGTTGTGTTTATGGGAATGGGCGAACCGATGGATAATATTGATGAAGTGCTGAAAGTACTTGAAATCATGACAGCTCCTTATGGATATGCATGGAGCCCGAAACGGATCACTGTATCAACGATAGGATTGCTTCCGGGTCTGAAACGTCTGCTTGCTGAGAGTGATTGTCATGTGGCTATCAGTCTGCATAATGCTAAATCTGTGGAACGTTTTGCGCTGATGCCTGTTGAAAAGGTTTATCCGCTCGTTCAGGTATTGGATGAGATACGCAAATATGATTTTAGCCATCAACGTCGTGTCTCATTTGAATATATCATGTTTAAAGGAGTCAATGACACCCCTCAACATGTCAAACTGGTGAAATTATTGCTCAGAGGAATGCTT
The DNA here is from genome assembly GCA_963677415.2 of Bacteroidales bacterium. Taxonomy (GTDB): domain Bacteria; phylum Bacteroidota; class Bacteroidia; order Bacteroidales; family JAQUTK01; genus JAQUTK01. Next base: position 197,432 of record CAXXFJ010000045.1, read on the forward strand.
TGTCGGGTCAATCTGATTCGTTTTCATGCGATTCCCGGAGTGGAACTGGAATGTTCAGACGAGTTGACAATGATTAATTTTCGCGATGCACTGACCGGTGGTGGAATAGTTAGTACGATCCGCGCCTCTCGTGGCGAAGATATACTTGCAGCTTGCGGTATGCTTTCAACGGCAAAACTAAATCAAAAATAGAATTACAATGAAAAAGATTACTTGCTTATTGCTTTCTGTACTTTCACTTGCAACTTTATTTTCTTGCAAGGATAGTTCTAATCCCTTGTTGCCCCGCGCTACAGGTATTCCTTTTGAGTTATTAGTTGTTATGAATAAAGTTCAATGGAATGCACCTGCCGGACGAGCTCTTTTTGAAGTGTTGAATTCAGATGTTCCTGGTTTGCCTCAATCTGAGCCTCAGTTTAGACTTTCTTACACTCCCCCTGATCGTTTCAAAAATATTTATAAATCGGTACGTAGTATTGTAATTGTAAATATTGACCCTCAACAGTTTACTAAAGCCAAGATGTCTTTCTCCCAGAATCAATGGGCTAATGGTCAAATGATCTTGACTATCAATGCACCCAATGCATCAAGCTTTGAACAGTATGTACTTATGAACGATAAGAATATTATCAAGTTGTTTGTCGATCATGAGTTGGAATTATCCAAGAATCATATTGAAAAGAAGTACAATAAATCAGGATCAAAACTTCTTAAACAGCATCTAAATATTGAGATGTGTATCCCGTTACCATTGAATAAGACAAAAAAAGCAGAGGGATTCTTCTGGATTTCTAATGGGGCTGGAAAGAAAAGACAGGATATTGTGGTATATACATATCCTTATACAGATAAGAATACATTTACAATTGATTATCTGATTCATAAAAGAGATTCAGTGATGAAAGTAAATATGCCCGGAGGCCCGGATGGGTCGTTTATGGGTACTCAACAGACATGGATTCCTGATTCATCTGTAGTAACTGTGGATGGAAAGTATTGTATGGAACTTCGTGGTCTATGGGAAGTCGTAGGCGATAATATGGGTGGACCATTTGTAAGTCATACACAAATTGACGAACTGAATAATCGGGTGGTCACTGTGGAGGCGTTTGTCTATGAACCGGGTCAGAAAAAGAGAAATCTGATGCGGATATTGGAATCTGCTTTATATACAGTGAAGATGCCAGTCAAGGACATCACTGGAGTTCCAGTGAGCGTTACCGACACAATTGCATCTGAGAGTGCGAAAGAATAACATTTGATTGAAAAACAATGGAAGAAAGAAAAGCAAGAATTGCCATTACGCATGGTGATTTTAATGGTATAGGATATGAAGTGATACTGAAAGCGATGGAAGAGCCTCATCTGCAGAGTATTTGTACACCGATATTGTATGGATCGATGAAGATTGCTTCGTATTATAAGAAGCTGTTGGAGATTGAAGGTATAAATTTTAATCTTATCAATAATCCGATAGAAGCATTGCCTCGACGATTAAATGTGATTGATTGTGTGCCGGAAGATTTGAAGGTTGAAGTTTCAAAGTCTACACCAGAGGCTGGTAAGGCTGCGTTTATGGCATTAGAGCGTGCTTCTGAAGATCTTCAAAACCGGCAGATTGATGCGCTGATAACAGCTCCGATTAACAAAAACAATATTCAGTCTAAGGATTTTGAATTTCCGGGACATACTGAATACTTGCAACAATCAGCTGCTGCAAAAGGCCAGAAAGCTTTAATGATACTTTGTAGCGGTGAACTTCGTGTTGCATTGGTAACCGGGCACGTGCCTGTTTCTAAGATTGCGTCTTCGTTGACAGTGGAAAATATACTGGAGAAGATTCAGGTCTTCAATCAGAGTCTTCGTTATGATTTTGCTATTGTTCGTCCTCGAATTGCTGTCTTGGCTTTGAATCCTCATGCTAGTGACGGTGGATTGATTGGCGATGAAGAACGTTTGGTCATTATTCCCGCACTGAATGCAGCTAAAGAGAAGGGTTTGCTCGTATTTGGTCCTTATCCGGCTGACGGTTTCTTCGGCTCGGGCAATTACAGGAAATTTGATGGTGTGCTGGCTATGTACCATGATCAGGGATTAGCTCCATTTAAAGCGCTTTCTATGGAAAATGGTGTTAACTTCACTGCCGGATTGCCTTTTGTACGTACATCTCCTGCGCATGGAACGGCTTACGATATCGCCGGACAGGGAATAGCATCGGCAGATTCCTTCCGTCATGCTTTGTATATGGCTATTGATGTAGTTGCAAACAGGGAACAATATTACCAGAATAGAAAAACCCCATTGCGAAAACAATATTTTGACAAAAGTGGAGGCTCAGAAGATGTAAATCTCACGAGTGATGATGATAAATACCGTCTTTGAAGTAATTAAGAAAAGAGATTGATTATGGCAAAACCGGATATTCAACAGGTTAAGCAGCGTTTTGGAATTATTGGTACAGCCTCTGAAGTGAACAGAGCTATTGATATTGCATTACAGGTAGCATCTACTGATCTATCTGTGTTGATAATGGGAGAGAGCGGTGTTGGTAAAGAGTTCTTTCCTCAGATAATTCATCAATTCAGCTATAGGAAACATGGCTCGTATATAGCAGTAAACTGTGGGGCTATTCCTGAAGGTACGATCGATTCCGAACTGTTTGGCCATGAGAAGGGTTCGTTTACGGGTGCTTTAAATGACCGAAAGGGCTATTTTGAAGTTGCAGATGGCGGTACTATTTTTCTGGATGAGGTAGGTGAACTTCCGTTGCCTACTCAAGCGCGTTTGCTTCGCATACTCGAGACTGGTGAATTTATTAAGGTAGGATCGTCTAAGGTGCTGAAAACGAATGTGCGAATTGTAGCTGCTACCAATATGAATATGATTGATGCAATTTCATCCGGACGTTTTCGTGAAGATCTGTATTATCGTCTGAATACGGTGCCTATTCAGGTTCCTGCTTTACGCGAACGTGGTCATGATGCGGTACTGTTATTCAGAAAATTTGCCAGTGACTTTGCAGAAAAGTATCGGATGCCTGCCATTCAGTTGACCGAGGAGGCCAAATCTTTACTAATATCTTATCGCTGGCCGGGCAATATCCGTCAGCTTAAGAATATCACCGAACAAATTTCAATCATTGAAGAAACACGTGAAGTGACACCAGATGTATTGCGACATTATTTGCCGGCTGATTTATCTGAGCGGTTGCCTGCATTAACAGGTCGCCATGCAGGAGATGGAAAAGTCTTTGGCAGTGAAAGGGAAATCTTGTATCAGGTGTTGTTTGATATGCGTAAAGATGTAAACGACCTCAAGTCGCTGGTGAATGAACTGATGTCCAGAGGTTCTTTAGAAGAGACTGAGGATGTTTCACCGATTAGTAATTTTGAGGCTTTACGTAATATGCCTGTTGTGCGTACTTATCCCCCTATTCATCCTACTAGTCCTGCTAAAAATGACTTGAGAGATACTGCTGAGTATGTGGAAGAGACACTCTCGCTTGAAGAAGTCGAAAAAGAGATGATAAAAAAGGCTCTTGATCGTCATCATGGCAAACGCAATAAGGCTGCCTCTGATCTGAAAATTTCGGAGCGTACATTATATAGAAAGATAAAAGAATATGATTTGGAATAGAACAAAGTTGCAGATTGCAAGGTCGGCAGGAGTTCTCCTGCTCTTTTGTTGCATGATTTCATGTGCTATCTCCTATAAGTTTAATGGTGCTTCCATTGACTATACAAAGGTTAAAACTATTACCATTGCTGAGTTTCCCAATCAGGCTCCTTTGGTGTATGCTCCTCTTTCACAGGTTTTTACTGAAAAGTTGAAAGATGCTTATGTTACTCAGACTCGTCTGAAGTTTGTGCAACAAGGTGGAGATTTAAATCTTGAAGGACAGATCACCGGATATGAATTAACGCCACAGGCAGTAAAGCAGGATGCTTATGCATCTGAGACGCGTCTGAAGATCACAGTGCGTGTCAATTTCTCAAATAGCACTAATTCAGAGGAAGATTTTGAGAAACTTTATTCTGCTTACCGTGACTTTTCTAATGAACGGATGATTACTGATGTTCAAGATGAACTTATTCAGGAAATATGTGATGAGATTGCGGATCTGATATACAACGATACTGTTGCTAAATGGTAACTAATTGTGTCAAGTAAAGAACTGATAAAATACCTTGTAAACCCGGATCTGTTGACAGAAGGTACGGTGGCTATCTTAAAGGAGATGGTAGATGAGTACCCCTATTTTGAGGTTCTTCGCATGCTTTATCTAAAGAATCTAAGCATGACACAAGACCTCCGTTTTACCGGTGAACTCAAAAAAGCTGCTCTACTGCTTTCAGATCATACTTTGCTCTTCAGATTGATTCATGAAAAGGATTCACCTTTTGCTCCCCACAAAATGTCTCATGCAGAACCTGATCGTACATTGGCTCTGATTGATGCTTATTTTGCCGGGAAAGGAGAAGTTGAACAAAATGAATTGATGCAACTTGATGATATGCTCACGAGTTATTCTCTGAATAATAGTAATGATACTGATAAAAAGGAGCTTAATGATCAGGAGAGTCTTGACTGTATGCCGATGAAGCATCAGGATTTGATAGATAACTACTTGGATGAGGTGCGCTCTTCACCTGATATTCTTCACCCATTTGTTGATTCTTCTTCTGATGAAGAGCCAATAAAACCACCTGTTTTTGATGAATCAATAGCTGGTAGTAAGCCCTATTTTACCGAGACATTGGCTCATATATATATTAAACAACAGCGATATGATCGTGCGCTTGACATTGTTCGTGAGTTGTATCTAAAAATCCCGGGAAAAAGTATTCATTTTGCGGCGTTGATAGATTATCTGGAAGAACAGATAGCTAAAGCTGAGAAGAGGAATTAATTTTAAAAATCCTCTATTGAGATTTCTTTTTTTATCATCCTCAGGTATAAATTCTGTATATTTTGTTCGGGATCCTTCTCTTCGTAACAAATAAAAGACTCAAATAATTGCGATTACGTAGTTTTTTTCGTACTATTGTGACTAATATTTCTTCTCACTGAAAACAAATGCAAGTGGTACGCAAAGAGTTTCTCTGGAAACAGAGTGGAACCATTTGGGTGGAACGAGCACCAGGCAGGGGGAGTTATCAAAAGTTTACAATTCTGTGAGCACTGAATTTGTTTCAGAGCTTTAGTACAAACAATTAAATAACATCACTATGAAATTTGAATTGCCTAAATTACCGTATGAAGCAGATGCATTAGCACCTGTTATTAGTGCTGAGACGATTAGTTTCCATCATGGAAAGCATCATCTTGCATATGTGAATAACCTTAACAACCTGTTGGTTGGTTCCAAATTTGAAACGAGACTCTTTTCACTATTGTTACTTTGGCAGATGGTGCCATATTTAACAATGCCGCACAGATTTGGAATCATACTTTTTACTTTGAAAGTTTTGCTAAAGAAGGTACCGGCGGTGAACCCGGTGGCGAACTTTTAAAAGCTATCATTGCTAAGTGGGAGAGTGTTGACAATTTTAAGAAAGAATTTGTTGCTGCCGGAGCTTCATTGTTTGGCTCTGGATGGGCGTGGTTGGCAAAAAATAAAGAGGGAAAACTTGAGATACTGAAAGAGAGTAATGCCGGCAATCCGATTACGATCGGATATACACCGATTCTTGCATTTGATGTATGGGAACATGCATACTATCTGGATTATCAGAATAGGAGAGTGGATCAGTTGAACGATCTGTGGAAAATTGTGAACTGGGATGTAGTAAATAAGAGATTTTAGGTGATTCCGTTATAAATCTATTTTTTGAAGATCTCTTTTTTAAGGAGAAGCCTGCTTTGATTGAATCATGATGCAGGCTTTTCGTTTAAAATAGGATGGAACTAACTACACTATTAAAAAATTCGCAACTTAAATTTGAATTATCCGGATAATTGTGTTTACTTTGCAGCGCAAATGAAATTTTTGCGTGTTTTTGCTGATAACGATAAATAAAACGGAATACTAAAATGTATATTTTTTTAATTGCTCTTGTGTTGTTGGCATCTGTATTGATGGTGCTGATTGTTTTAGTTCAGAACTCTAAAGGTGGTGGCCTTGCTTCTGGTTTTTCATCCAGTAATCAATATATGGGTGTACGTAAGACAACAGACTTTCTGGAGAAAGCAACTTGGGTATTAGTTATTGCCATGTGTGTCTTTAGTATGATGGCTTCAGCTTTTATTCCAAGAGGAACCGTGTCTGGTGATGAATCTGAGATCTCAGAGCAGATAAATAATGCCGTTAAAGTAGACCCCAATTTAGTAGCTCCTAACTTTGGTGGCGATCAGAATGCTGCTCAACCGGAAGCTACTCCTGCTGAGGCTCCTGCTGAAGTTCCCGCGACAAAAGAATAAGAAATATAGTAGATAATAAAAAAGGCTGGTCTTTATAGATCAGCCTTTTTTATTGTGAATGCAGGTCTCATATCCAATGATATATTACCAGGAATTCCATGCTGCTCTCTTTCAAATCTTCTCGGTAGTGCTATTTATGTCTTCCGAGCTTGATTCGTCTGTATAGGAATGTAATCCAGATACTTTCTCGCTACGTTAGCGTTAGCCATTTAAACTTCTAAATCACTGGAATGAAGCCTCTTCCATTTCCTCCGAGCTAGTTCCGTAATGCTAATGAGAACAAAAAGGGAAAAGATGATAATTGATAAGCTGTTACTTATATCTGCATTTCCTGCATAACTGTGCATACCACCCAAGAAAAAGTTAACCCCAAAATACGTCATCAGAATAGAAGAAAAGGCGAAAAGTATATAACAATGAAAGAAGAAAGTGGATTTAAACCATTTCAAAGAGAGAGGATGAAAAGCCAGACTGTACACTATAAATGAGACGAGGGCCCAAACTTCTTTCGGGTCCCATCCCCAGTAACGACCCCAAGAAACATTAGCCCAGACTGCTCCAATGAAGATACCAACTCCCAGCAAAAGAGTGCAAGGATATAAGAATAGTTCAGAAAGAAGTTTGATGCGCTCTACATATTCAAGTGTGTGTGAAGTAGTTTCTTTTCGTGCAAACAGAATGAGAGAAAGAGCAATCAGGCTATTCAGTGTCATAAATCCGGCTAAAGCATACGCCATCATGAGTATGGCTACATGGATGGTGAGCAACGGAGAGCTGAGCACTGGAACGAGTGGAGTAATCTGCGGATTGAGCATTGCAATATGAGCGACCAATAATGTGAACCCTGAGAGGAGAATGCCCAAAGAAGTAAGAAGTATGCCTTTTCGAATAGAGAGGATGGCTATTAGTAAAGCACTCCAGGAGACGATTAGCATTGTCTCATAACCATTACTCATTGGGAGACGTCCCGAAATATATGTTCGCAATAGTAAGGCAGAAGTCTGTACAAGGAAGAGGATAATCAAAATCGACTGGATCGCAAAATAAACTATCTTGTCTGGTTTCTTATTTCTTACAGCATAGAAAATAACCGTAAAAAGAAGGATGAGACCAACTGTCAGATTGATCATGAAGAGAGTATTGAATGGATTGAGACGATTATAGAGAAGTTCGGCATCCCGTTTTCTCTCAGAAGGCAGGGTTTCATATCCATTTACTTGCTGAAAAGATGAAAGACGATCAAGGATTTGGTTGGCTAATTTCTCATCATTCTTGGATACGCACAAGAAATACATGGGAAAAGCTCCTTGGATAAAATTCTTTTGTTCTTCAGAAACATTGGACGGGAGCTCGTCTGCAGGCGCTACCCATTGTATCTCTCCATTATTGTCTTTAATAGGGAAGAGATTCAGGTAATATCCCTGTTGTAACATCCATATCAACTGAATCTGTTCGTGAATCTGTTGCAATGCTTTTTGAAAAGACTTGCTTTTTTGTCCCTGTGTGGGTTGGTCAACATAAGGACTGAGCTTATAGTTGCCATTGATATCAAAGAAATCATTGAATGCAGCAATGGCTTGCAATCCGAGTTCGTTTCTTAATTGGCTGTCATTGACCTTAATGACAGGTTCATTGTTCCAGATATCAGGGAAGAAGAGAAAACCGGTAAGAAATTGTTCTGCATTCATCCCTTCATAGCTTTGTTTGCCGGTGAGCTTGAGGACAAAATCTGAAGCAAAGGTCTGTATAGGACAGATCCGTCCGTTGTATTGTATCCATAAGTGATTGAATCCTTGTGCCTGTTCTTTGCTAAGCGTACTATTAACTTCATTGAGAGTAGCACTGTTTGCAAGAGTTGGCGGAGCTAGCAGTAGCAAAAGAATGAGACTCCCTTTTAGCAGAGGGTGACGAAGTAAAGTTCGAAATCGACCCTTCGGAGCAATGAGAATCCATATTGAAGCAATGAGGAGCATCAAGTAGCCGGTGTAAGTTATAGGAATTCCGAAGATGTCACGGGAAACGGTAAGGATACTACCTTGATGATCTTCATCAAAGGAAGACTGATAAAAGCGATATCCGCGATAACTCAGAATATGGTTCATCGAGATGGTTTCATTCTTTTCTACATTTCTGTTGGCATCGCTTAGGTTCACACGACTGATATAGTCCTGGGGTTGCTTAGTGCCTTTGTAATGAGCAATTTCAAATTCGTCCAAACGGATTTGAAATGGAATCTGAATGACAGAATGTTCAGCAGGAAGAACAATAGTATTCACAGATTCTCCCGTTCTTAAATGAATATACCCATTGAATGAAGTCAGATGCGTTGTCAAAGCTCCCAAAAGTATCACAACAAAAGAACAGTGCAGAAGAAATACCGGTTTCTGGTGATAATATCCATGACAAAGGATGAAGATAACACCGAAAGCGGCTGTGAGCATCCATAGAAGTTTAAACCAGAAGGCATGGTAAAAGAAAGCATAGACAAAATCAGTTCCATAGTCTTTTTCTATGAATGTTGCAGTTCCTAATACAAGAATCTGAAGTATGAGAAACAGGAAAGATAGTTTCCCGCTTATTTGAATGAGTTTTTCCATTCTAATATGTATGCATACGTATTTGCTCACAAAAGTAGCTCTTTTTCTCTGTTTTTGTCTATATTTGCATGCTAACACTTACGAAAGTATGAAAGAATTATTATTGCTACCTGCAGAATGGGAAAAACAAAGCGCAATTTTAATTGCATGGCCTCAAAAAGACTCAGATTGGAGTGAGGTCTATGAAGAAGTCGTTGCCTTTTACTCTGAACTTGTGTATGCAATATGGCCTGTGCAAAAAATCATTATTCTTGCACAAGATGCTCATGAAACACAGCTCAAGCTTTTCCCGACAGACTATTTTCCACAGAATGTGATATTTCTGGAATGTCCGACAAATGATACCTGGACCCGCGACTATGCTGCTATTACTTTAATGAAAAGAGGGCAGCCTATCTTCCTTGATTTCCAGTATAATGCATGGGGTATGAAGTTTGCAGCCGATAAAGATAATCAGGTTAATACTCATCTGAGAAACTCTGGATTGCTAAAACGGTCAGTGAAGTATAAGAGTTATCTCAACTTTGTGCTTGAAGGTGGATCCATTGAATCAGATGGGAATAAGAGTGTCATGACAACCAGTCAATGTCTGCTTGCCCCAAACCGGAATTCCGGATGGACAAAAGAACAGCTAGAAGTAAAGCTTTTGCGGGTGTTAGGGGCTGAACAAATACTCTGGTTAAACCATGGTTCACTGATTGGCGATGATACAGATGGACATATTGATACACTCGCACGTTTCTGTCCCCACAATGTTATCGCTTATGTACAATGCGAGGATACGAAAGATGAGCAATATAACGAATTATCTTTAATGGAAATTGACCTCAAGAAGTTCAGAAATATTGATGGAGAGCCATACAAACTTGTGCCTTTACCGATGCCCGATCCCATTTATGATCATGGGAAGCGCCTGCCTGCCACATATGCCAATTTTCTGATTATGAACGATCGTGTGCTTTGTCCTACATATAATCAGCCGCTAATCGACCAAAAAGCAATTGCTGTACTGCAATCTCTTTTCCCTGATCGTGAGGTAAGAGGTGTTAATAGCTTGATATTGATCACACAAGGAGGTTCATTACATTGCTCAACGATGCAATTCCCAGATGGTGTCTTTTAAGATAGAACAATAGATTATGGATACAATACTAAAAGTCGGACTTGTGCAGCGGAAGATTTCTTCCGATCATGAACGCAATAAGAAACACCTGACAGATGGGATTCGTCTGTGTGCTGAAAGAGGTGCTAAGCTGGTCGTGTTACAGGAACTACATAATTCTCTTTATTTCTGTCAGACAGAGGATACTGAACTTTTTAATCTGGCCGAACCAATACCAGGACCCTCAACAGACTATTATGGAGAGCTCGCCTGTGAACTGGGTATTGTGCTGGTTACCTCTTTGTTTGAACGGCGTGCTCCCGGCTTGTATCATAATACAGCTGTGGTTTTTGAGAAAGACGGTTCTATTGCTGGCAAATACCGTAAGATGCATATCCCTGATGATCCTGCTTATTACGAGAAATTTTATTTCACACCCGGCGATTTGGGCTTTGAGCCGATAAAGACATCAGTCGGAACACTTGGCGTTTTGGTATGTTGGGATCAGTGGTATCCAGAGGCTGCTCGTCTAATGGCACTTCGCGGTGCAGATATACTTATTTATCCGACAGCAATAGGATGGGAGAGTTCAGATACTCCAGAGGAAAAAGAACGTCAACTGGATGCTTGGCGTATTTCTCAACGAGGACATGCAGTTGCCAATGGTTTACCTGTGGTTTCTGTGAACCGTGTCGGACACGAACTGGATTCTTCCGGACAAACGAAGGGAATCTTCTTCTGGGGAAATAGTTTTGTAGCTGGTCCGCAGGGAGAATTGTTGGAGATTGCTTCTCCTACAGATGAAGCCACTTTGGTCGTTGATATTAATATGAAACGCTCGGAAGAGGTAAGACGCATCTGGCCTTTTCTTCGTGATCGACGCATCGATAGTTATGATGGCATAACCCGTCGATTTCTGGACGATTAACGCTTATTGCTTACTCAATAAATGGATTTTATTAAACGTATACGGGTTTCCTTCCTTTCTCAGGATGGAGATTATCTCTTTGTAGAGAAGAGTGACGGAGAGAGGATACGCGTAAAGTATTCATCTTCGTTGAAGTTTTGGGAACGGGCATCTCTCAATCTGCTTCAAACCCGAGTTGATGAAGAGGGCGATTATATCCCCGAAATCCTAATTCTTGAGCCTGATTATTTATTAAATGTAACATCACTGTCTGAATGTTACAAGGATTATGGTTCGCATCCGCTCAATTTTGTTTTGTCTAAGTTTATGCCTGTCTCTGATTCGAAGTATATCCTGCTGGGTAACACAGCTAATATGTTTCTCGATGAGCTAATCTATGGAGGAGAAACAGGGGATGTGAGGTATGAGACAGTAATACGAAAAGTTTTCCGTCAATATCCTTTTGAACTGACTACCTGTCCGGAATTGCAAACTTCTTCGGGTGAAAAGGAGTTCTTTGTTTCTACAAAACAGCAATTTGGTAATATCCAGCAGATAGTTCGCGACTTCTTCGGTGATGATCCGAAAGGTGAAATAGCAACTCAAGTTATTTTGGAACCTTCTTTTATCTGTGAACCTTTAGGCATTCAGGGACGACTCGACTTGTTGATGCATGACTATTCACGGTTAATAGAATTGAAGTCGGGAAAAGCACAAGAGGGTTGGCCATCGCTCACATATAAAGAAGCAAAGCAGAACCATTACATGCAGATCTTGCTTTATCAGGCTATGCTTGAGTTCTCGATGGATGTGCCACACGAACAAGTGAGCTCCTATCTTCTCTATTCAAGATATCCCATATTGGTTCGTCAGAAACACTCTCGGGAAGCACTCTACCGGATCATGGATTTGCGCAATCGAATCGTTGCTAACGAATATTGGGTTCAGCACTGTAATAATATACAGGTGACAGATGATTTTCTCTCTCTGATTGTGCCGGTCAGGTTGAATGAACTAAATAGGAATGACAACTACTGGACTAAATACCTTCGTCCATCCCTGGAAGAGTTTGGCTCTTCGTTGAGTGGCTTGAGAGAGTTGGAACGTGCTTATTTTATGTCGATTTATTCTTTTATTACCAAAGAACAGTATTTGAATCAGACAGGCAATGGGGATGAATTCAGTGTGCCTTCCATTACCAAACTTTGGACTGCTTCACTGGAAGAAAAGAAACTGGCAGATGCTATTTATTATGATCTGAAGATGATTTCCAACCGGGCTTCAGAAGAAGACCATACGGTAATGCTTACTATCCCGCACTATGAAGGAGGCTATCTGCCCAACTTCCGTAAGGGAGATGTTGTGGTGCTCTATGAACGTAACAGCGACGAAGATAAAGTGAGTAACAAACAAGTGTTTAAGGGGTCGTTGGAGGATATTAATGAAACCACATTGACAGTCAGACTTCGAAACCGTCAAAAGAACCGCTCAATTCTCTCCGATGCACACTTATACGGATTGGAGCATGATTATATGGATACGACCTATCTTTCTATGTATCGTTCGTTGTATTATTTTATGCATGCAAGGAAAGAACGTAGAGATCTTTTGCTCTCTCAGCGCAATCCAATTGTTGATGAGAAGAAGATGGCCGAGATTGAAATGACAAAAGATGATACTGAAAGAGCTGTTTTAAAAGCTTTTCATGCGCAAGATTATTTCTTATTGGTAGGTCCTCCAGGCACAGGAAAGACATCCCGGGCATTGAAACAGATGATTCAAATGTATCTTGAAAAGACTTCCGGTAGCATCCTCTTGTTATCTTATACCAATAGAGCTGTCGATGAGATTTGCCGTACAATAAGATCTATATCCAGCGATCTCCCGTATATCCGGATAGGAAATGAATTGACTGCTGATAATGCCTCGAACTCTTGTTTGCTTGAAAATCTAATGGAAGGATTAACTAATCGGAAGGAGGTGCGAGAATTGATAGAGGCTAATCGTATTTTTGTCGGAACGGTTGCTTCTATATCATCAAAAATGTCTCTGATCAGTATGATCAGTTTTGAAGTGGCCATCATTGATGAGGCCACTCAGATTCTTGAACCTCATTTGCTTGGTATTCTTAGTGCTTGTTCAGGCAAAGGGAATAATGCTATCCGGCGGTTTGTGATGATTGGCGATCATAAGCAATTGCCAGCTGTGGTGCAGCAATCGAGTGAAGATGCAGAGGTGCATCATCCTCTGCTGAAGGAATGCGGTATCAGTAATCTGAATATGTCTCTCTTTGAAAGACTTTACAGATGGAACAAAAGCAAGGGTAATACTTTCTGCTATGACATGCTTTGCCAACAGGGACGTATGCATCCCGAAGTTGCTTCTTTTGCTAATAACTTATTTTACGGAGGTAAATTGGAACTGGTTCCACTCGACCATCAGCTCGAATTACTTGACTATGATTACGATTGGAACAAAGGGGTGGAATCGTTTCTTGCAAAGAACAGGATTGGTTTTGTTCCCTCCCGTGTTGAGACAGATCGCTTCTCCTTCAAGAGTAATGAAACAGAGGCGTTGATAATTGCCGAAATGGCCTACGGGATTGTTACTATGTATGAGAAAAACGGGATGGAGTTTAATCCGGATACTACTCTTGGCATCATAGCTCCCTATCGGAGCCAAATTGCTTTGATCCGGAAAACATTACATAATAAACAGTGTCCACTGCTTGAAAATGTGGTTGTAGATACTGTTGAACGTTTCCAGGGTGGTCAAAGAGATGTTATCCTTTATTCCTTTTGTGTGAATAACATCTTTCAGATGCAAGTTCTATCCAATGAGATTGAGGAGGATGGGGTGTCTATAGACCGCAAATTAAATGTCGTTTTGACCAGAGCAAGAAAGCAACTGTTTATGACAGGAGTTCCGGAACTTCTGAAAGTGAACGTGACCTATAATAAACTGCTGAATCATATGGCGACGAAAGGTGAATACCTTAGTTGTTCCCCGGAAGAATTTGTTTCAGACAGTTTCTGAAACAGCATTTCCAAAAGAATTAAAGAGTTTTAAAATCTATTAGTTGCCAGAGTAAAAGGAATCAGCTATTTTTGCGTTATCATAGTACACATCACTAAAAGAAGAAAGTATGAAAAGGTTATATGTCGCTTTATTTTGTTTGTTTTCGATTATTCAGGTTCAAGCCCAAGTGAAACAAATGAATAAATTCTGGGGTCTGGACTATTCCATGGATAAGGAGACTGTCTATGCTATTGCAAAGGAAAAGAATGAAAACAAAGGCTTGTCTGTAACAAATGGCACAACTCAGATAATAGTTGATAATGTATTGCTGGATGATGAACACTATCAGTATGTGTTACTCGATTTTTATCATGGCAAACTTCTTGCGGGCTTCTTCTCAAAGAAAGTAAAAGAAAATGAAGAGGCTACACTTACCTTCCTTCGTGTTCGGGAATCATTAACCTCAAAATATGGTGAGCCGACTGTGGAAACGGATGAAACGGTTACTTGTTATTGGCATGATAAAAGTCGCAACATAGTTCAACTTACTCTGAATAAGTCAGGCAAAAGCTATTCTATTGGATTACTATATCTCAACGGACAGTTAAATAGCCGTAAGACAGTTGATGAACAAATGGGCCTCAAATAATCCATTGATGAAAAAGACTTTTATTCTTTCGCTTTGTCTTTTCTTTCTCTTTACTGATAGTTATGCGCGTAAGCGGACAATAGATCAACTTGAGACGATAGCCTCTACGCATTTTGCCAGTGCACAAGCACAAGGTATTTCTCATTCAATCTCTGAGAGTAACCCCCGATTGCTCTCCTCTTCCAATGAAATACTTGCAGATAGTTTCAAATCTAAATATGATACCACCGATGCGTTTTATGTATATGGATATCCAACCGGCGGTTTTGTAATCGTGTCTTCCGATGATTGTGCCAAACCAATTTTAGGTTATTCAGACGGACGATTCAATACGGATAGTATACCTGAGAATATGCGCTACTGGTTGTCTGTATATGCAAAGGAGATTTATGCTGCCTCGAACTCCTCCGACGTTGCTACTCAATCAAATGAAACCGTTGCTTCAAATTCGACTTATTCTGCCACAGTTTCTCCACTCTTAGGAAATATAATGTGGGACCAGGGTGCACCTTATAACAATAAAGTTCCCGATAAAGTGAATACCGGATGTGTGGCAACAGCAATGGCGCAGGTTATGAAATATCACGAGTATCCCGCAAAAGGGGTAGGGTCATACAGCTATACTTTTGAAGGACGAACTTTTTCCGCAAATTTTGCCGAGTCGACGTATGATTGGAACAATATGCTCGATGACTATTCCGGTGTTAATTATTCAACTGCTGAGGCAAATGCTGTAGCCACATTGATGTACGATTGCGGAGTTTCTGTAAATATGCAATATACTCAGGATAGAGGTAGTGCCGCTGAATTATTTGGTATCGTTGAAGCATTGGTCAATTATTTTGGTTATGATCCGAATACGCAATATTATTCCCGCGATTATTACTATTCCAACGAATGGATGAATATGCTGAAGAAGGAGTTGAATGAAGCAAGGCCATTGCTCTATTTTGCCAATGATGCCAAGGAGACTTACGGGCACGCTTTTGTTGTGGATGGATATGACACGAGTAGTCGTATGCATATAAATTGGGGATGGAGTGGCGATTTAAATGGCTATTTTGTCATAAACGCGTTGAATATTGAAGTTGAAGGTCTGGATTGGAGTTCTTTCCAAAGTTTTATTGGCGGTCTTCAACCCAAAACTTCCGGAACATACTACACCCCTCAGTTAGATTTGATTGATCAGTTGACCGTTCAAGCTACCGAGGTTGCTCGTTCGGCTTCTTTTATCGTGAATGGGAATACACTCTATAATTGCGGAACAGCATTTTCAGGGTCTGTGTCAGGTGCTTTGTACAAAGAGAATAGTCTGGTTTGTTTAGTGGGTACTGTACGTAACAATGCCACAATCGCTAGTGATAAAACAATATCCGTCTCTTCTTCTGCCTTTTCAATACCTTCAGATATCTCTTCCGGAGACTATCAGTTTTATCTGGTAGCGAAAGCAAAGACTTCGGATCATTGGGAACCCATACGAATGAAAGCCGGATTGCGCAATTTTTATAATGTCCATGTATCAGCATCTACAGTAACTTTTTCCGAACCAAAGCTGAGAGATGCTCTTGACATTACTTCTGTAAAAGTGACGAATAAATTGTATTCGACTTATAATGGCTATTTTACAATGAATGTAAAGAATCTGTCGCATGAGTTTAATTCTTATCTGGGAGTAGAACTGGTTTCGGTGTCTGACACAAGTCATCAGGTGGTGGATTATAACAGGCCTTTTTTATCAGCATTCAATTCTTACGACTTTACCTTTTCCGGGAGCATTTCTGTGCCGGCTGGCAGCTATAAACTATATCCGGTCTTATCCTATGACAGAAAAACATGGAGCAGACTCTATTCAGAAGATGAGGCTGAAGCAGTACAGGTTTATGCAAAACCTTCCGGTCATTATACGATTAAACAAGCATCCGGATTCTCGATACTCAGATCACCTATTGCAACTAAAGACTTCCTGGAAATGTCTGTGAATGTACAAAATACCGGATCAGCTCCCTTTGATAGAACATTGCTTGCCCGTATTTCTACACTGGAAAGTGTGAATGTTTCGAGTTTCTATCTTCCGGTTTTTGTAGAAACAGCTACGACTCAAACCATCAACTTATCTTTTCCTGTAGAGCTGAATGTAGGAAATTACAGAGTAACTCTCTACTATATTGACGGCAATAACAACGTACAGTTGTTGTCGGGCACAACAAATCAAATCGGAACATTCTCAGTGTCGAAGGATGTAACGGGGATGGAAGAATTATTGACAGACTCTTCTTTGAAGGTTTATCCTACAGTTGCATCTGACTATCTGACGGTTGATTCGGAACGAGAGATTCAACAGTTGGAGGTGATCAATAGTGCTGGTCAGAGTGTAGATTTCAGGAATGCAGTTGGTAGAGATTACCAGCTTCCAGTGGGTCATCTGAAATCCGGCCTTTATCTCTTGAGAGTCACAACTTCTGAAGGGTCTTATGTCAGGAAGTTTATAAGACAATAAGACTAATCTTCATAGGAGTTACTTGTAATACGTCACAAATCCTATCAGAGGCTATATCAAATGACTTTGATACAGCTTCTGGCCGTGAATACAAGATAGTTTTATCTGTCCAAAGCGGATATATTCCTTTTTCTTAGTTTTTATTAATCTCCCTTCGAAGGATATCTTCCAATTAATCGACTATTTTTGCATCGATTATACAATAAGCACCATAAAAAACACAAGATCCATGAAGAAGAAAGTAGCTGCACGCTTTAAGGGAATATTGATTGTTTCCTTCTTATTCATTCTTTTTTTCTCCAAGTCAGAAGCCGCTAATCTAAATAAGATTGACTTGAGTGGCAATTGGCAATTGTTTGTTGACTTGAAAAAGAGTTATCAGGTTACTCAGATGAAAGAGGTCCTCTTTGATGATATGATTACTTTACCGGGGACTCTGGATCAATCTAAAAAAGGCAATAAGGGTGAAGTGCCGACCTATACGGGTCGTCTCTCCCGTAATTATAGTTTTTATGGCAAGGCCTGGTATCGGAAACAAGTAACGATACCTGCCAATTGGGTAGGTAAGAAGATTCTCCTGAATATGGAACGGACCCGTGTTACCCATCTTTGGGTGGACGATACCTATGTCGGTTCGTCCCTTCTCATATCTTCTGCACAACAATATGATCTGACCACCTTTCTTTCGTCTGGCAATCATACCTTGACTATTGTGGTAGACAATGGAGATGACTGCGGTTTACCTTCTATAGTAAAATCTTCTCATATGTGGACGGATGAAACTCAAACAATATGGAATGGTATATTGGGAGAGATGGTATTGCAGGCAAAAGATCCGTTGTATATTGAGCTTGTGAAGAGCTATCCTGATATTACAAAGAAAAGTGTCAAACTAGCCGTAACTATTGATAATTCCACAGGAGCAACCGTCAAAGGAAATTTGGATATATCGGCTTATCTGTTTAATTCGAAAGGGAATCATATGCCTCTACAAAAGGAGTTCGTTTTGGATATCCAACAAGGAAAGCAGATATACACAGTTGAGTATGAACTGGGTAAAGAGGCTTTGCTCTGGAGTGAGTTTACGCCAAATCTTTACAAACTAAACATACAGCTATTCAAAGATAAGAACTTTGTGAATGATACCTATACGTTTAATTTGGGTCTCAGAGACTTTGCAGCAGGAGGTAAATTCTTTACCATAAACGGTATGAGGACCTTCCTTCGCGGCAAACACGATGCGTGTGTATTCCCGTTGACAGGATATGCACCGATGAACGTAGATGATTGGAAGCGCTATTTTGAGATACTTCATTCGTATGGTTTCAATCATGTGCGCTACCATTCTTGGTGCCCACCGGAAGCCGCTTTTGAAGCCGCCGATCTTTGTGGATTTTATCTACAACCCGAGTTGCCAATCTGGAGCAAAGTCTTTGATACGATGGAAAATCCGGTGAGCCAGTTCTTGTTACGTGAAGCAAAGGGAGTGATGGATGACTTTGGTAACCATGCTTCGTTTGTGATGTTTTCAACGGGAAATGAGATCAGTGGCACACCTAAAGCAATGAAATTCATGACTGATGAGTTCAGGAAATACGATAACCGCTTCTTGTTTGCCCTTGGCACAAACTACAATCTCGGATGGAGTGGAGGATTGGATGGAGAAGACTTTCTTGTTACTTGCAGAGTGGGTGCCGGTGATGAAGCAAACTATGAAACACACGTCCGCAGCTCTTTTGCTTATGTGGATGCGTTGGACGGAGGTGCTTTGAATGGCCGTTATCCAAATACAATGATGGATTATAGCAAAGGGTCGGCCAAGTCGCCCAAACCTGTAGTAGGTCATGAAGTAGGGCAGTTTCAAATGTATCCCGATCCGAAAGAAATAAAGAAATATACCGGTGTGCTAACTCCGTATAACCTGATCACGTTTATCAATCGGACAAATGAGAAGCATGGGGTGCAGAAGACAGAACGCTTCTTCAAAGCCAGTGCAGCTTTGAGTTTGCTTTGCTATAAGGCAGATATGGAGATGGCATTTCGCACTCCAAACTTTGCCGGTTTTCAGATGCTTGATATCCAGGATTTCCCCGGACAAGGCACAGCTTTGGTTGGTATCCTGGATGCATTTATGGAAAGTAAAGGGATTATTACACCGGAAGAATATTCGAAGTTCAATGCTCCGGTAATTCCTCTATGGGTGGCTGATAGCTATACCTGGATGAACGATAGTGTGATGAATGGACGAGTGAAAGTGTTCAACTATTCCGCCAATGATTTGAAGGATATCTCTGTGGACTGGCAACTCGTTGCCTCGGATGGAATAATCGTAAAGAATGGTACGATAGAAGGGAGTGCCAAACAAGGAGGACTGTCTGAACTCTCAACTTTAAACATTGACTTGTCGGACATAAAACAAGCCACCCAACTTCAACTTCGGTTCGTTATACGTAATACAAACTATGCCAACGAATACAACACGTGGGTATATCCCAAGCAAAAAGCGGAGAAGCTTTCTGCATCTGTCAGACAATTTACCACTGTTGATAAGAAGCTCTACAGCTATCTGCAAAAAGGTGGCACGGCATTATTAATACCGAAAGCGGATGCATTTATGGAACAGACAGTGGGTGGCTTATTTACCAGTGACTATTGGAGTTACTCTATGTTCAAAAGAATCTCCGAGAATGCAAAGAAGCCCGTTTCTCCGGGTACTTTAGGTTATCTGATAAACAATGAACATCCCTTGTTTAAGGAGTTTCCGACCGACTTTCACAGTGACTGGCAGTGGTGGGCAATAGCCCGTAATGCGCGCCCGCTGATTTTGGATAATCTTACAAGATCCATTTCACCTATTGTTGAAGCAATCGATAACGTGGAAAGAAATCACAAACTAGGCGTTTTGTTTGAGTGCAAGGTAGGTAAAGGAAGACTCTTTGTTAGTATGAGTGATCTGGTTAATCATTTGAACTACAAAGAGTGTAATCAACTTTACAGTGCTATCTGCAGATATGTCTCTTCAAAAGAGTTTAACCCTACAGATGAGTTGTCGGTAGAAGAACTTCAGGCACTTTTCTATTCTTCTGTCAATAAAGCGAAGATAGAAGGAGTGAAGAATGTGTCTTACGAGTAATCGATTCAATCGCCGATCTGAAGAAGTCTTGAACCGTCCGGTTGTTCTGTGATATAGATATTTATAGCATCAGAAGGAAGAAGCTCTTCTATCTTCTCCGGCCATTCAATCAGACAGACTGCTCCACTGTAGAAATAGTCCTCATATCCGAAGTCATAGACCTCATCAATCTTATTGATACGGTAGAAGTCAAAATGATAAATCAGTTCGGACGTTGCCGTGCGGTATTCATTGACGAGAGCGAATGTGGGACTGTTTACCGGATCATCCACACCAAGCTGTTCACAGATGGCTTTTGTAAGTGTAGTCTTTCCTGCACCCATACTTCCACGGAAAGCAAAGACCGTGTTGTCTCCCATGTGGTCTATGAAAAAGTGCGCTGCCTCGTCTATTTTGTCTAATTGATATGTGAATTGTTCCATAATTTATTTTTTTGGAGTCAGGGTGATTAAAGGTATCAGCATCTCTTCCAAAGAGAGCCCTCCGTGTTGGAAAGTTCCTTTATAGTAAGAGACGTAATAGTTGTGATTATTGGGATATGCAAAGAAATCGTTGTTTAGCGCAAAGATATACGAGGTACTTACATTCGGACTAGGCAGACCTGCTTTTTCCGGTTGCTTGATCTCAAAGACCTGTTTTGGGTTGTAACTCAGATTCTTTCCTTGTTTGTAACGAAGGTTGACGCTGGTATTACGGTCGCCGATCACTTTTACCGGATTATCCACGCGAATAGTTCCGTGATCTGTTGTCAATACGATCTTATACCCCTTCTCAGCTATCGACTTAAACAACTCGTGAGTAGAAGAATGCTTGAACCAGGAGAGTGTCAATGAGCGGTATGCAGCTTCAGATGAGGCGAGCTCACGAATCATCTTTGATTCAGTACGTGCATGAGAAAGCATATCAATGAAATTTAATACGACGACATTCAAGTCATTGTTTTGTAGCTGTGAGATATTCTGAATCAACTTTTCGCACGATTGTGAATCCAGGATTTTATTGTAGGAGAAGCTATTTTTTCGCCTATAACGGTCCAGATGAGTCTGTACGAGTGGAGCCTCATTGAGATTTTTCATCTCTTCCGATTCCTCATCAACCCAAAGCTCTGGAAACATTTTTTCTATTTGCAGTGGCATCAATCCTGAGAAGATGGAGTTTCTTGCATATTGAGTGGCTGTGGGAAGAATGCTCAGATAAAGATCTTCTTCAAAAGTGAAATAGTCAGAGAGTGTCTGTTGGACTACTCGCCACTGGTCCAATCTGAAATTGTCGATGAGAATAAAGAATACCTTTTCACCTTTATCAAGAAGAGGAAAGACCTTCTTCTTAAACAGATCCGGACTCATGATGGGGCGGTCATCCGGGTTGTTTATCCAACTCAGGTAATTACGTTTGACAAACTTTCCAAACTCACTGTTGGCATCCAGCTTCTGTGATTTCAGAATATCATCCATTGAGTTGTTGCTGCTTTCCAATTCCAACTCCCAGTAAATGATCTTCTTATAGACCTCAGACCACTCTTCATACGAGGAAGCTTCATTGATCTGTGTGCTTATCTTTGCGAACTCCTGCTGATAGGAAGTCGTAGTAGTCTCGCTTATGATTTCTTTCTGATGAACAAACTTCTTAATTGTCAGAAGAATCTGATTGGGATTGACCGGCTTAATCAGATAGTCCGCAATCTTGCTTCCAATCGCCTGGTTCATGATATTCTCCTCTTCACTTTTGGTAATCATGACCACAGGCACATTTGGATTGATCTCCTTGATGAAAGAAAGAGTTTCAAGTCCATTAATACCCGGCATATTTTCATCCAGAAATATGATTGAAAAGTCTTCTTCTTTACACTTGTCTACGGCATCCTGACCATTGGTCACAGTGACCACATCGAAGCCTTTATTTTGCAAAAAGACGATGTGAGGTCGTAGTAAATCAATTTCATCGTCTGCCCATAAGATCCGTTCTTGTTTCATTCTTCCAAAGGTGTTTCAGGTTGATTATAATGCTCTTCGTAATAGTTGAAATAGTCTTCAAAAGAGAAGTATTTCTTTAGTAGCTCATAGTTCTTCACAGAGATAATGACAGGTCTTATCTGTCTGTTCATGTCACTATCAAGTACTTCGCGTTCGTAAAACATTTGCTTATACCACATGATATCATCATATGTTGCGAAACCGGAAACGATAAGTAATTCAATGTCATTAAAGGTGCTGCTCGCAAGGTCAAAGTTCTTGACCAGGAAGTTAGAAAAGTTGTACGTTGCCACATTGAAGAGCAGTTTGTTATTGTCCACCGTTCCCGAAGGATAGGCAAACAGCAGTAAGTATGGTGTCTGTTTCTCGTCTGAGAAGGATATCTTAACGGAGTCTGTTTTCGTGGAGTCATTTGCCGCAAGTTTTCTTTCCCAGATTGAAGAAGAAATATCCCCTCCGTCTGCCAAGTCACGCCCTTCAAAGATACCCTTCCCAATAGCTGTAGCCAGTTCGCTGACATCACTGGAAGGATATTCTTTTAAGAGTAGATCAATCATCTCCTTAAATCCTTCTTTGTCACCCTCTTTCAATAGAGAAAGAGCATAGACCAGCATGTATTTTGGCATAAGTTCAGCCTTTGGATATTTGCCGCGGATCATCTCATAATTGCTCTTTACCAGTCCGGATTGGTTATCGAGATAAGCCTTGTAGGTGTCTACATAGACTGAATCCTGAATCTGACGTGCCATAAGGAACTCCTGTTCAAAGTTCGGATCAGCCAGAAGAATTGAATTTTCGTTGTCCGGAAACTCATTAATCAGTTTCAAACGATAGTATTCTGCTTTTTCTTTGTCTTTCTTTCGATAATAGATCTGGAACAGATTATAATAAGTGTCTGCAAGAAATTCATTATCGGGAAATCTGGAGAGGAGACTCTCAAAGCTAGCCAACGCAGCATCGTAATCACTGAGATTATTTTTCAATATAAAACCGACATTGTAAAGACCTTCGCGGATAAGAACATCCGAAGCTGCAAATTCTTCTGGTGTAGAAGGCAACTGTGCAAGGTAATACTCAGGAGTTTCCAGTTCATCTTCCAGAGAGTCTTTTAGAGCAACTTTGGTGGAGTCATTCCTAATTGAATCAGTTGGAGTCTTAGCAGCAGTTGAATCACCCGGTGCTTTTGGAGTCTCTTCCTTTGTGTCGGCTAAGACAGCGGCAGCTTTCGTTTTTCTGCGCCAGTTGTCTTCGAGTTTGCGGCTTCCCCATTTCTGCTGAAAAGAACTTTTCCCTTCCGACATTGCCGTTTGATTGTAAAAATACCAGGACTTGTCCACGTTCGTACTTTTGGGCGTAGGTGTAGGTCTGTTTGTAGTAGGAGAAGGTTTTCCACCTTTCGTTTCCATCTCTGCCCGAATATTTTCTGCTTCTGCTTCCTTCTTTGCCTTCTTTACTTGTTCGATGACAGCATTGATGACTTTCATTTTCTCCTCTTCAGGCATGCGGGCCAGTGTTTGTATGCTATCCTGCTCTTCAATGTTTCGGGCATAAACATTCATATCATCAAGCACCGGACAAAGAATTGCAAGACGCTTGTATTCTGCACTCTCTTTTTCAAAAAGGCCAAATGCCTGCGAATAGCAAGGTTGGGCGTGCATATATTTTCGTTGCGCATAATACACATCTCCCATTTTCAAGAGACAGACCGCTTTGTCAATACCTGCACGTTTGCTTAAGGATACCCCTTTGCCATAACTTTCAAGAGCTTTGACTGTATCTCCCTTTTGAAGATACAGATTACCCAAAGCATAGTAAACCTTGTCCAGGTAGTTAGTGTTTTTTCCACTTTTAGCCATGCGTATCAGTTTGGACAGGCTCTTCTTTGTATTGGAACCGGTAGCTACCTCGGTTTGTTTAATCCTGGCACTGATTTCAGTTACATATGGAGGATTTTTACGAATGACCTTCCCGTAATAGCTATAAGCTTCTTCTTTCTGACCATCCATTTGATAGAGTTGTGCCAGCAAAAAATGCCATCTCATCTTCTCATCTTTGTTCGCCGATTTGAGTGCTTCTTTGAGGTAGGGGATTGCTTCTTTGTACTTTTCCAGTTTGAGGAGATAATCGCAGTAAGCGGCAGTGAATTGCTCTTTTGCTGTACCTCCCAGTTTCTCAACATCGATCTTGTGAATGAGATCCTCAGCTTCATAATACCATTTCATGTCGTTGTAGCAGCGCATCTGCCAGATGCGTGCTTCATTGACAATCTTTTCATCACTTACATAATGACGCATCATATATGAAAAGACCGAGGAGGCACCCATGAAGTCGCCTTTTTGATACAGTGATTTGCCCCAAAGAAACCAAGCGTTATACAGAAATGGATTAAATTCTTCCTGGTTGATGAAGCGGATATATTTGGGGTCTTTCAGTTTGTTTCGGTCCTTCTTCGGTTTCACTTTGATAGAGTGCGCTTTGATAGCAATCTTGCTTTTCTCAATGGCACGGTCAAAATCGCCTCTGCCTCCTCCTTTTTCACCTACATCACTGATACGGTAGAGACTGATTGGTTTGGTATAATCGTCTTTGTGAGCTGTATTTAAAGCTTCTTCTCCTTTTAGATAAGCTTGATGTCCATTGTAATATACATTATACCGTGTAGTGAAGGCGTGAAACTGCCGTGTCTTCCACGTGTTTTTCTTCGTAGAACACCCCGTTAGCATCACAATAGCTAGAAATGCCGGTAGATAATATTTCAGCTTCTTCTTCACGTCTGTTTTATAGTGTAATAACTGAATAGCGGCGGTTTTATTGCTTTGAGTTTCTGAACCTTCGTTCGCTGACTACCATGAGTATCTCTTCTTTCAGTGCTTCAGGTATTTCAATGCCCCGCAGTTGCAGACTTCGGGTCCATCCGGCTACTTCCGCTTCTTTTAAGGTATAGAATACTTCTGCAAACTCGCTTATTGCCTCTTCTGAATATGCTTCAGAGGCTACACCGATGTAAGCGTCCAGCTCTTCATCATCGTAGTATTCTATTTTATCCTTCATCAGTAACAAGGAGTCTTTTTCGCAAATCTCATGTTGACCGCAACATCCTTCTTGTCCATCCTCCTCTTCATTTTCTGATTGTGAGGTAGTGGTTTTCTTTGGTTTATCAGTCAGTCGTCCTGTTTTTCGCATCCATTTGTCTGCTATGAAACAGATTAAACCAAGAATGACAAGAGAAAGAGTCAATATAATAAAAGGTTCCATGTTATTCGTTTTCTGTTTGTAGTGTAAATCCCGCTTGTTTCAGATTCTCCCAGTAGGAGGGATAAGATTTTGAGACAACCTGTGGATCTTCAATTCGTATTTCTTTCAGTTTGAGAGCTGCAGGGGCAAAAGCCATAGCCATGCGATGGTCTTCATACGTTGCTATGACCGGAACTTCTTCTGCTTTGCAGCGCTCTCCATCCCATTCAAGCACATTCTCCTCAGACTCACGGAGCAGATAGCCCAACTTCTTCATCTCCTGAATCAGTGCAAGCATGCGATCCGTCTCTTTGATCTTCAGACTTTGAAGTCCGGTGAAGCGAAAAGGAATATCCATCAATGCAGATGTGACTACAAAGGTCTGCGCAAGATCTGGTTGATCCACAAAGTCGTAGATAAACCTGCTGCAATGCTCTTTGTTCTTGCGGAGCAAAACCCCTCTTCCTGTGTAGTGTGTAGTGATGCCCAGCATGCTGAATATCTCTGTCAGTCGGGCATCTCCCTGGTAGCTGTTTTCATTCAGGCCGAGCAGCTCAATATCCTGTTCGTTGCATAAAGCAGCCATCTGATACCAGTATGAGGCAGCCGACCAATCAGACTCGACTACAAAGGATGTTGGTTTGTATTCTTGTGGAGCAATGGAAATGACATTGTCAGTCCAATTGCTTTCTATGCCAAACTCTTTCATCAGACTCAAGGTCAGATAGATGTAAGGTTTGGAGATGACAGTGCCGGAGAGATGCATTGTCAGACCGTCGTGCATCTTCGGGGCGATCATCAGCAATGCAGAGATGTACTGCGAACTGATACTCCCATCCAATGTAATTTCACCACCTTTCATTGTTGTGCCTGTGATCTTCAGTGGAGGATATCCCTCTTTGTCCATATATTCCAGTTTGCCTCCCAAGGTACTAAGTGCATCGAATAGAATTCGGATCGGACGGTTTTTCATCCGTTCTGTGCCTGTCAGTATCCAGTCACCGGGTTGTTGTGCCAGGTATGCTGTCAGAAAACGCATGGCAGTGCCCGCCGCTTTTATATCTATGGTTGATTTTCCTTGCGTCAATGCGGCAATCATCACATCCGTGTCGTCACAATCAGAGAGATTAGCCAAAGGGGAATCGGTGTTGCTGAGGGCATGAATAATCAGTGCTCTGTTGCTAATGCTTTTTGAAGCCGGAAGTTGTACAACGGAATGAATTGCTCCTGGTGCCTGAATGAGGTATTTCATACGTAAGAAGTCTGTTGAATAATGAATGCAAAAATACTGAATTTAATTCACTTGATTGAATGTTGTACAGCAAAATAGATACCAGGCACGTAATTAAGAACAGAAAAGAAGGATAGAGTTGCTTTGATTTGCGAAAAACTTGTAATTTTGTACAATCACGCTCAAGATTAATATTTTATTGAAATGATCTACTTCAAACGACTGATCTCCCTGCTGATTCTTATTCTCACGCTGGTTTCTTGTGGCAAGGAGAAGCACCTTATCTCTGATCCCGTGTACTTGTCTAAGGTTCAGAAACAATTTGAGAAGAGAAAATCATTGGCTACCTCTCGTGATTCAGCTTTGTTTTCCGTCTTCAAACAGCCACTGACTATTTCTCAAAAAGAGGGATTGGAGTTTCTTTATGCCTATATGCCTTTAAGTGACCTTGCCGATTATAACGGTTCTTTCTTTTTGCAACAGGTCGATTATGCCTTGAAGGCTCGTAAGACTTTTGACTGGGGAGAAAAGATCCCAGAAGATATCTTTCTCCATTTTGTGCTTCCTTATCGTGTCAATACAGAGAATCTGGATTCGGCTCGTGTTGTCTTTTTCAACGAACTCAAAGATCGCGTGAAGGGGTTGTCTGATGTGGAGGCTGCATTGGAGGTGAATCATTGGTGCCGTGAGAAAGTCAGTTACCGAGGCACAGATGGACGGACTTCCGCTCCACTGGCTACTCTTATGAATGCTTTCGGGCGTTGTGGGGAAGAATCGACCTTTACTGTCATAGCTTTGCGTTCGGTAGGTATTCCCGCGCGGCAAGTATATACACCTCGCTGGGCACATCAAGATGACAATCATGCATGGGTTGAGGCGTATGTGGATGGCAAATGGCAGTACATGGGAGCCTGCGAACCCGAAGCTGAGTTGAATGTCGGATGGTTTGATATTCCTGCTAAGCGGGCTATGCTGATCCATACGAAAGCTTTTGGCAATTATAACGGTACGGAAGATGTGATTCGAAAAGAATCTCTTTTCTCTGAGCTAAACCTTCTTCCTTCTTATACAGAGAGCAAATTGCTGACTGTGAAGGTGACCAATGCTGAAGGAGTAACTCTTGTTGGTGCAAATGTGGATTTTTGTCTCTACAACTACGCGGAGTTTTATCCGATAGCGAAAGCAAAGACTGACTCAACAGGATACTGCTCTGTGCATATTGGTTTGGGAGACCTCTGCATCTGGGCATCTTCCGATTCGGTCTATAATTATAAGGTAATCTCTGTCGGAAAAACAGATACACTCACTCTTGCTTTGACCAAGAAACCCGGTGAGGAATATACAGAAGAATATGATCTCACAGTACCTAAAGAAGTCAAGGTAAAGATGCTTCCGGCAGAAAAGGTAAAAGCAAATAGTATTCGTCTTGCACGCGAAGATTCTATCCGTCAGAGTTATATGAATGGTTTTCCAACCCAAGAGTATGCATATGAACTGGCAGATACTCTTCATCTGAATCGCGAGTCAGTAGCGCATTTCATGCAGTTGAGCTATGGCAATCATGCGGAAATTGAATACTATCTCAAAATGAATGGAGCCTATCCTTGCGCGTTGTATTTACTGGAATCTCTTTCGGAAAAGGATATCAGGGATGTTACAACCAAGACATTAGAGGATCATCTCATTTACTCCACTCCTCATCCAGAAT
>CAXXFJ010000046.1:0-22444 GCA_963677415.2 Bacteroidales bacterium
TGTATCATGGAAGTTTGAGATGAAAAGAACTTCTTCCACGGAAGGTGAACTTCAGATGAAAGCTACTATTGAAGCTCCATGGCATCTTTATGATCAGAAACTTCCGGAAGGAGGGCCAGTGCCAACATCGTTTACTTTCAGTACCTTGAAAGGTGCCAAAAGAGTAGGGGAGGTTTATTCATTGACCAAACCACATGAAGAATTTGATAAAACCTTTGCGATGAACCTTCGTTGGTTCACCAAAGAAGTTACTTTTGCTCAGAAGTTTGCATTTGATGCTGCTACAGAGGCTATTGTTGCTGGAGAAGTTCGATTTATGGTTTGTGACGACGAGAATTGTCTGCCACCTACCTCCGAGTCTTTCAATGTGACATCCAAAGCAGGAGATGTTGTTGCTGTCCCGGTTGCTTCCGTCCCGATGACACCAGTGACACCCAACGTCCCTTCCACAAATCTTGCAGTGCCGGCTTCAGCGGTAGCTCCTGCCGCTCCTGCCGCACAAGAAAATAAAACGGCATCTGACAGCATTGCTGGCAGATCGACTACCCCCGCCATAGCTGGCAATGATCTCTGGGCTCCTGTCTTTGATCAATGGAGCAAAGAAGGAGAGAAAAGTAGCTCCTCTTCATTTTCCTGGTTGTTTATTTTCTTTGCCGGTTTTGCCGGTGGTTTACTAGCTCTTTTCACGCCTTGTGTCTGGCCAATCATTCCGATGACAGTTAGTTTCTTCCTGAAACGTCCGGGTGGCAAAGGTCGCGCTGAAGCATTCCTGTATGGTATTTCTATCATAGTTATTTACCTATTGCTAGGCATACTGATTACGTTGATATTTGGAGCAAGTGCTTTAAACAGCCTTTCTACCAATGCCTTCTTTAATCTCTTTTTCTTTGCATTGCTCGTCTTGTTTGCAGTCTCCTTTTTCGGAGCTTTTGATATTACACTGCCTTCATCATGGTCCAATGCCATTGATAGTAAGGCGGGAAAGACTAGCGGACTGCTTAGTATTTTCCTGATGGCTTTCACGCTTGTATTAGTCTCTTTCTCCTGTACCGGACCAATCATTGGTACTTTACTCGTACAGGTATCATCTACCGGCTCCTTGTTGGCACCAGCTATTGGGATGTTTGGATTTGCATTGGCATTGTCCATACCATTCAGCTTATTCGCTCTTTTCCCTTCTTGGCTAAAGAGTGCACCTAAATCCGGAGGTTGGCTCAACTCTGTGAAAGTTGTGCTTGGTTTTCTTGAACTTGCACTTGCTTTGAAGTTCTTCTCTGTAGCCGACCTGGCTTATGGCTGGGGCATTCTTGACCGTGAAGTATTCTTAGTGTTGTGGATTGTCATCTTTGCTTTCCTGGGTTTCTACCTGATTGGCAAGATCAAATTCCCACATGACAGTGATCTTCCACATGTTACCGTGCCTCGTTTCTTCATGGCGCTGATCTCCTTTTCTTTTACAATCTATATGATTCCGGGACTTTGGGGTGCACCGCTGCGTAGTATCAGTGCGTTTGCTCCGCCTCTTTATACACAAGACTTTAGTCTCTATGACGATGAGATACATGCTCCCTTTTCTGACTTTGAGCTAGGTGTAAATTATGCTGCAACGGTAGGCAAACCGGTGATGATTGATTTCTCCGGGTATGGATGTGTCAACTGCCGCAAGATGGAAAACTCAGTATGGATTGATCCGGGAGTGAAGCAACGTTTGACTGAAGACTATGTGCTGATTACTTTGATGGTCGATGACAAAACCGAATTGCCAGAACCAATCTCTGTGACTGAAAATGGGAAGACACGCACTCTGCGTACAGTGGGAGATAAGTGGAGTTACCTCCAACGTGTGAAGTTTGGAGCTAATGCACAACCCTTCTATGTGTTGCTGGATAATAAAGCAAAGCCTTTGTCAAAGCCGTATTCATACAATGAAAATATCGACAAATACATTCAGTTCCTTGATAATGGTTTGAAAGCATATCGCTCCGGGAAAAAAACGTTTTTATTAAATAAGGAGAACATATGAATAAAACGTTGGTTGGTTCAATCATATTATCATGCGCATGCTTTTTATTTCAGGTGCAGATGCCGGCGGCATCTTCAGTCCAGGCAGGTTTAATTAATTCAATAGGCATGAAAATGCTCCCTGTGCCGCAGGGGACATTCAATATGGGGAGCAATTTGCCGGTGGTGAATCATTGGGATGAATGGCCGCAGAGAGAAGTTACCATCAGCAAGCCCTTTTTTATTTCCGAAACAGAGATCACAGTTGAACAGTACAGACAGTTTGATCCGGATTACAGTATCGAAGGGAGGTTCGGCGATTTTGCAAGCGGCATCAGTTGGTATGATGCGAAGGCTTTTTGTGAGTGGCTAAGCAAGAAAGAAGACAAACCGTATCGTCTGCCCACGGAGGCCGAATGGGAGTATGCCAGTCGAGCGGGCACGACCACCTTGTACGCCGGCGGAGACACTGAGCCGGCTCACGAATGGGCCAATGCGTGGGGCATTAAAAACATGCACACCGGCGTGCGCGAATGGTGTTATGATTGGTACGGCGATTACCCTGATGGACCTCAGACCGATCCTGTCGGCCCGGATTATGGAATGGTGCGTGTAGTGCGGGGCGGGTGTTTGGATCATGAAGGCGCATACTTTGGGCGAAAGATTTTCAATGCCTCCAGTAATCGATCCGGAATTGCGCCTGCTTTCGGTGTTATGATAGAGGACTATTCCAGCAGCAACACTGGAAATCGCAGGGCAGATACTCCTGTTTTCCAGAATGGTTTGGTCGGAGTCTGGTATGGCGGATCGAATCTTATGCGCCCTCAGGGGTTGATGTCGATTCGCCAACTTGATAAACGCTCTGTTTTTGCTCAACAACGAGGGCAAGATTGGTCAGCGCAGTGGCGTGGTTATATCAAGGCGCCTTATTCCGGCGAGGTGACGTTTGAAATGAAAGTCTCCACCGGCGGAATCCTTACAATAGATGGGCAAGAGGTCATTAATCAGTGGGACAAAAAGGGTGTGTCTTCGGGGAAATTCTTAATGGTTAAAAATAAAATGTATCCATTGGAGGCGGCTTATCGTCGTGACGGCGGGGACGGCCTTATTCAGGTGTCCTGGAGTTGGCCCGGCAAGGCTGCTGAGATAGTCTCGGAGGATGCCTTATTTCATGCCTCCGCAGATATTCGGATTTCCGAATCTAAAGCAGGGTTGGCCCCCGGCAACCACTGGATCGGATTCAGAGTGGTACAGGCCACGCCGCCTGCCACGAATCGGACAGCGTATGTGAATTCCTTTGTGCGTGAAGGTGTACGTAAAAATGCTAATCTGGTAAAGAAGGGCCCAGACCTTGAACGTCCATATTTCCGCAAGCGTTACCTGTTGCCCATGCCGCTGGCAGAAGGCCATTCCAATGAGGAAATATATGCTGCGGGCTTTCATCCGTCGTTTAGGCCGCACAATCACAGCCCGGCAATTGCGGTTTGTCCGAATGGTGATGTCCTGATGATTACATATTCAGCAAGCCCGAAGGAATACGAACCTGAAGTCGCTTTGATCGCAACCCGTCTTCGGTTTGGTGCGGATCAGTGGGATATGCCGGATCGAATGTTTGCGTTTGTGACGGCAAATAATCACGCACCTCTTTTGTTTACGGACGGCAACACGATGCACTTTTTCTGGGGTTCGCCGCAATTGGAAGGGGCCTTTCCGTTTCAGTGGATGTCTTCGTCAGACAGCGGGTCTGAGTGGGATGAGGTCAAATTTCCAAGATTTATGGGCGACATAGGTCCGCATTCCTGCCAACCGATTAACACGGCCTTTCGCGACAAAGAAGGCACACTATTTTTCGCCAGTGATGCTGTCGGTTCCACATCTGTTCTGTGGGCAAGTCGGGATGATGGTCAGACATGGATTGACACGGGAGGACGCAGCGGCGGCCGTCATACGACTTACGCCCTTCTAAGCGACGGCAAAACGATATTGGGCATGGGCGGCAAGAGTTCAAATATTGATGGTTATATGCCGCAATCGATTTCTAAAGACGGCGGCAAAACATGGACGGTCAGCAAGACACCGTTTGCGGCCTTAGGTGGTAATCAGCGTCCAAGTCTTTTGCGTCTTAAAAGCGGACGCCTGTTCTTTGCCGGTGATTTCCAGGATATACAAGGTAAAAAACCAACAAAAATCACGCAAAACGGATCGTATGTTGCATTGTCCGATGATGATGGAATTACTTGGACGATTAAACCTCTGGTCGGCACTCAACAGCACCTAAATCCGAATGCAATGGGCGGACATTCGACTTTGGGGTATTCTGCTGCCTGTCAGGCACCAAATGGCATGATTCACCTGATTACAACCCTGAATACTCCATGTCTGCATTTTGAATTGAATGAGGCATGGATATTGTCAAATGAGGATGAAAATGCTTCTGATAAGAAACTTATGGCTTCTTCGGCGACCTCGATTTCAGATATCCGGAAATACAGTGAGATGTATCCTACCGGCAAAGTGAAGATAGAATTTTCCGGCGGTATAGCGAACGATGGACGTTTTCTGCTGCATGGCAGCCAGACATGGTATTATGACAACGGGGTCCGGCAGCGTGAAGCGACTTATAGGCTGGGCCGAAAGATCGGGCAGGAGACTTACTGGTCTCCGACGGGGCAAATTCTGTGGAAATGGGAATACCAGGACAATGGAACAAGCATCTGGACCCAATACTGGCCCAACGGGCAAATGAAAGCTCGCTCATTTTGGCGCAATTTTAAATGCCATGGAACAGCCGAGCGTTGGGATCGTGATGGCAATCAATTAAGTCGCATAACATTCGTCAATGGCGAGTGCATTAAAAATAAATAGGGTTCACATAATTAACTAAATACAGTGAACCCTATATGATCCGCTAGGAATAAGAAATTGACACCTTGAGATGAACAGGACATACCTTTATTTATCTGATACGGACCTTCTTTGCTTCGCTCAGGTTTTCATTCGTTTTTGTAAGGATTTGAACGATTGTAAAGTTTGTATCAGCAAATCCCTCGAACTCTTTAGACTGTATACAATTCACCTTCAGAATATAATCCTTTTGAATTTTGTATGATTGTACCTCCTCTTTAATAAATTCATTGTTGATCATATATAAAATCGGTTGTGACAGATTCTCTTTTACAAACCTTTTCTTTAGCTCATCAAGAGTATAATATTCGCCCCTTCCTTCTTTTAAAGTGATATATATACTGCCTCCATAGGGTTTTCCATCTATGGTAATGCTATCTTTCTTTATATCTATCTTGCTGATAGTGCGTGGATTTATACCAACTAAGCATTTATCACTAAAAAAGACGGAGTCAATGAAGATGGCAGGATACCCCGGTTCTTTGTATGCTTTCGTGGTGTCTTGTCCGATGAATGAAGTCACATTTTGACTGAAACAAACAGTAAGACTGCATAAGAAAAGTAATACACTACAAATTGTTTTCATGCTATTTGTTTTAATGTAAATGAACTGTTTCGTGATATCGGAGTATAGATTTGCTTGATTCTTGCTTTCAAGGTTAATGAATAAGCGAACGATGCAGCAAATATAGGTAATATATCTTAATAAGATTGCAGAAATGTGGAGTATAATTGATTGCAGGGAATGATATAAATGCGGATCCAAAAACGTCTGTATGTTTTGCCGAACGGATGCCTATGAAATTGTCATCGGATGCCTATGCAATGAACATTTCATAAGGACGAAATTTGGAGCCTGGTTTACCCTTAATTCCGCTATACTATTTTACTTTTTTGAAATAATCCTTTAGAATCGGTGAATCAACCAATGAAGAAAGTCCTTTTAATAAGGGGACATTAATAGCCCAAACCTGAAGATAAAAGTAAGCATCAAGGATGTTTTTGTTATCTTGTGGCACGAGATAGCTATCCTGTGCCACGAAATAGCTATATTGTGGCACGAGATAGCTATTTCGTGCTTTAATATGAATAATGCGTTGGGAAGCGATAATCTTTACTTCCTGACAAAGCATACATTTCTTCCTGACAGAGGGCAAAAGATATCAGGCAAGAAATGGTGGATATTCATTTCACAGGCGCAAATAAGTGCTTTTATCGGCTACAGTTAGCACTCGATTTTCTAAATGATCTTACTCATCCATTCATGCGATTTGATGATTGTAATGTATAATCCGCGAGAATGATATCCACCTTTTATCCTATTAATGGGACCATAGGCATAACTTGGATATAGTTTTCAACTAAATGAGGAAGAACTTTTATTTGAATAAGACCCTCTTTGAGAGTGCTGTGGGCGAGATTGAAGAAGCAAAAGTGTAGTTAATCCACAAGGTCAATGCCAAAAGAAGAGACTAAACAGCTCAGTCCATAACGAGAGAACTTAGCTTTTGTTAACCTGTTGTTATTGGGATTGATTTCAAAATTCAGTGCTGTGGAGAAGTCTGCCTTTTCGAGATTGGAGGATGAAAAGACTGCCCGATTCAGGTCACAATTTGCAAAGGAAGCACCTTTCAGATTGGATTCACTAAAGGTTGCTTCTTCCAGACTACAGTTCACGAACTTTGTCTCTTGCAGGTTGTTACTTATAAAGAGGGCATAGTTCAGGTTTGATCCGGTAAAACAGGCAGAGAAAGTAAACTTATTGCAGTTGGTAAATTCTATACCGGTCATCTTGCAATCTTCAAACCGGACGTTGGACCAGGAGGTCTTATTCATTTTCGCCAAACTGAGGTTGCATTGTACGAATCTGCAGTTTTCAAAGATGACTTCTCCGAAATGAATTTCAGAGAAGTCACAATTTGCAAATAAGCAGTTGTCGTATTCAGGTTCTAGTGTGGCCTCTGTGAAAATTATTTTCTCAATGACCAGATCTTCCATCAAACCTGCTTTTTCCTTCTTTGGGCTCACGATTGATAACTACGTTGTTGAATTCCTTCGATGTAATTGATAAAAGCCAGAGTGACTACCTTATTTCCTCCCGGTGTGGGATAATTGCCTGAGAAGTACCAGTTGCCGGTATGATTAGGGCAAGCTTTAGTCAGACCCTCAAGAGTCTGAAACACGATCTCAACCTTCGCTTGAGTACCTTCAGGTGTCAGCATCCGGGCAATCTTTGCAGAAATCTCATCCGCTGTAAAAGGAGCATAAATCTCTTTCACGTAATTGACCATTTCTTCTTTCGGAAGAATGAGTTGTTCCTTGCTTTTGCGATAGACTTCATCAATGACATCTTGCATACCACGCTCCTGAAGCAGTGCGATAGCTGCTTTGAACGCACAGAATTCGTTCATACGTGACATGTCAATACCATAGCAGTCCGGATAGCGAATCTGCGGAGAGGAGGAGACGATCACGATCTTGCGCGGGTGAAGGCGATCCAAAATCTTGATGATGCTCTGACGAAGTGTGGTTCCTCTTACAATACTGTCATCAATGACCACCAGGTTGTCAACACCTGGATTTATTGACCCATAGGTAATGTCGTACACATGTGTGGCCAACTCGTTGCGGCTGTTATCCTGTGCAATAAAGGTGCGCAACTTAATGTCTTTGATTACCACTTTCTCAAAGCGCAAACGGGGAATAGCAATAGGCTCTTTCTGTTCAAGCTCAAAACGATACTGTTCAAGTCCTTGCTGCATACCAAAGTATGCTGCTTCTGCTGTATTGGGGATAAAGGAAAACACAGTATTCTCAATGTCGTAATCGATTCGCTTCAAGACTGGGCGGGCGAGGAGCTTACCCAGTTTTTTACGTTCCAAATAGATATCACGGTCACTACCGCGTGAGAAATATATCCGTTCGAATGAGCAAGCTTTCCGTTCTCTGGCAGGTAAGATCTGATGGATAGAGAAACTTCCATCCTTTCGGGTGATGATAGCCTCCCCGGGTTCAAGTTCATGTACATCATCCACATCTACATTTAAGGCGGTCTGAATGACCGGTCTTTCTGAAGCAACTACAATGATTTCATCATCAGAATAGTAGAAGGCAGGACGAATACCATTTGGATCGCGCAATGTAAAGGAATCACCCTGA
The DNA here is from genome assembly GCA_963677415.2 of Bacteroidales bacterium. GTDB lineage: Bacteria > Bacteroidota > Bacteroidia > Bacteroidales > JAQUTK01 > JAQUTK01. The sequence goes on from CAXXFJ010000046.1 coordinate 8,065, forward strand.
CCTGTTTGTCCGGTGATAGCATAGCCACCGTCCCAGTACTTGCTGGCACGTTGAAGTACATTGGCTATGTCAAGCCGCTTTTCCATCTCATCGTTGATAACCAGCGAGGGACTTTCTTTTTTTTCTTGCTTTAATATGTCGTAGAGGTGTTGCACTTCCCTGTCAAGATAGTATCCCATCTGTTCGAGCATGATGTAAGTGTCACCATAAATGCGGGGGTGTTGTCCTTTTTCGATGAGCTGAGCATATACTTCATCAACATTGGTCAGGTTAAAGTTGCCTGCAAGAGCCAGTGTGCGACTTTTCCAATTGTTTCTCCTAAGAAATGGATGAACGTATGAAATACCGCTATGTCCTGTGGTGCTATAACGAAGATGTCCCAGTAATAATTCGCCGGCATAAGGAAGATCAGTTGGATCTGGAGCGTTTGAAAATTGCACTATATACCTTTCCGAATATGTCCTGAATAGCATTTGAGCCCAACTCCCGTTCCCTGAACAGGTACTCTTTACCAGATTGAGCACCTAGTTTGACAACAGAAATACCCGCTCCTTCTTGTCCGCGGTTATGCTGTTTCTCCATGAGCAAATAGAGCTTTTCAAGCCCATATTGCCAGGAACCATATTTTTGTTGATAATAATCCAGCGGTTTACGTAGTCGTATCATGACTATGCCGCATTCGTGCTTTATAGCATCACTCATAGCAAATATATTATTTCATTTAAAGAAAAATACCTGCAGGAGGCATGATGTCTTGTTCCTGCAGGTACTTTATTTCGGCGGCTATATAGCACCGCAATGTCACGGTTTAACGGAGCCCCATTATCAATGGTGGCATCATATATGATCTGAAGCATTCCTTTAGACGGGGATAGTGTCATCTGAACTTTATTGACTATGTACTTGCCGTAATAATCAGATGTAAACTGTTTGGGCATTTCTGCCGCTACAGTAGGTTTACAGAATGCTTTCCCGACTGCTTTAAAAAGTAAGCTTGTCATATAAGTCATTGTCGTTTAATATTCTTCTCCAAGTAAAGAAGCGGATCATGATGGTTTATCTGTTTGGTGATACAAAGATACATGCATTACGAGAAACAGATATCATAAAGTCATTGTTTTTTTATGTTCCACTGTTTGATTCGTTCCATCGCTTCCATCGTGTCTTCTCTGTTTCCTAAAGCTGAGAAACGAATAAATCCTTCACCACTGGGCCCGAAACCTACTCCCGGAGTTGTGACTACATTTACCTCGTTTAGCATCTTGTCAAACATCTCCCATGATGAGATATGGTCAGGAGTCTTCATCCATATATAAGGTGAGTTTACACCACCATAGACCTTTAGTCCGATGTTTTCCAGACTCTCGCGAATTAGTTTAGCGTTGGTCATGTAGTAATCAATCAAAGCTTTTATCTCTTCTTTTCCTTTCGGAGAGAAGGTTGCTTCAGCTGCTTTCTGTATTATATAAGATGTGCCATTAAATTTGGTACATTGTCTCCGGTTCCAGAGTTTGTTCAGTGACACTTTCTTGTCGCTTTCCTCACAAGAAAGAAGAAGATCTTTGGGCACTACTGTATAGCCGCAACGTGTACCTGTAAATCCGGCTGTCTTTGAGAAGCTCCTGAACTCAACAGCCACCTTCTTTGCATTTTCTATTTCGTAGATACTGTGCGGAACATCCTTTTCTGTAATAAATGCTTCATAAGCTGCATCAAAAAGAATCAGTACTTCATTTTGAATTGCATAGTCCACCCAAACCTTTAGCTGGTCCCGGGTCAAGGTTGTTCCTGTTGGATTGTTGGGAAAACAGAGATAAACCACATCAATCTTTTCCTTAGGAAGCTCTGGTACAAAATCATTGTCAGGGGTGCAAGGGAGATAGACGATATTGCTCCACTTGCCGTTTGAGTCCAATGTGCCGGCGCGATATCCCATTACATTGCTGTCTATGTAAACAGGATAGACAGGGTCAGTCACAGCAATGCGGTTGTCTTTGCTGAGTATATCTCCAAAATTGCCCGTATCACTTTTTGCGCCATCGCTAACAAAGACCTCATCAGGATCAAGTTGTACACCTAATGGCTGGTAAGCTTCTTTTATAATTGTCTCGGTGAGGAAGCGATATCCTTGTTCGGGGCCATATCCTTTGAAAGTGGCAGTTTGCGCCATTTCATCTGTTGCTGTATGCAATGAATGAATAACCTCTCCGGTCAGTGGCAATGTCACATCACCAATACCCATTCGAATTACTTTCGCCTCAGGATGCTCGGCTTTATAGGTATTTACTTTTTTGGAAATGTCAGAAAACAGATAACTCTCAGGTAGCTTGATAAAATTATCATTGATCTTCGCCATGTCTATAAATGTTTATCGTTAGTTGTTGATTATTCTTCTATTTCGCCTTCAAAGACTGTGACAGCCGGTCCTGTCATATAGATATGCCCATTCTCACGCCATTCTATTTTCAGATCTCCACCAAGCAGGCGGACTGTTGCTGCTCGTTCGCATACGTTATTGAGTACTGAAGCGACCAAGGTGGCACAAGCGCCAGTGCCACAAGCCAATGTTTCTCCTGACCCGCGTTCCCATACCCGCATCTTCAGTAAAGAACGGTTTACCACCTGAACAAACTCAACATTGGTTTGTTTAGGAAAGAAAGGGTGATTTTCGATACTTCTTCCGTGAGTGGCCGGATCAGTAGAGTCTACATCAGCAACATAGATAATAGCATGGGGATTTCCCATGGAGACGCAAGTAATATGAAATGTCTCATTGTTGACAACAAGAGGGTAGTTGATTACTTCTTCCAGTTCGAGACGCACAGGAATGTCCAATCCATTGAGCACCGGAGATCCCATGTCCACTTCAACTTCGGATACAGTATTATCTTTGATACTTAATTTCAGTGTCTTGATTCCTGCTTTTGTCTCAAGAGTGACAGAACGTTTTGAGGTCATCTTATGATCATATACATACTTTCCGATACACCGGGAGGCGTTACCACACATCTCAGCTTCTGATCCGTCAGCGTTGAACATGCGCATTTGAAAGTCGCATGTTTGAGATGGAAGAATCAATACCAGTCCGTCGGAACCAATACCGAAATGGCGGTCACTAATTCGTTTAGCTAATGTTTCAGGGTCTTTCACCTGTGTCTCAAAACCATTAATGTAAACGTAATCATTACCCGCTCCTTGCATTTTTGTGAATTTGAGCATTTGTCTATCGTTTAGGGTTGTAATAATTCATAGTTCTCAATTTGATGCAAAGGTATATCAAAAAGGCAATATATTCAATATTGAGATTCTAAAATTTAGTCGTTATTTGGCTTTTCTACTGAAATCATCATTCAATCCACACTGTTTTATTCTCAATTTGCTTTCAGTAGTAGAGTGGATTGATAAATACTTCTCTTTTCTTTATTCTTCTTAAAATTGTCTTCCTGACAAATAGAATTGAAATTTTTTTTGTACTTTTGCAGCCCAGAGTAACAGACAAGAGTGTCCATATTTAAATATATATAGAATGTATAAAAGCAAGCCTGCTCAATTAGTTCTGGAAGACGGAACGGTCTTACATGGCAAGTCGTTCGGTTATGAAACCCAGGTCTCCGGCGAAGTCGTCTTTAATACGGCGATGGTCGGATATCCAGAGAGCCTGACCGATCCTTCTTATTCTGGTCAAATATTAACAGTAACTTATCCTTTAGTTGGTAATTACGGAGTGCCTGATGAATCAATCAATAATCGGCTCTCCGTTTTTTTTGAGTCAGAAAAAATTCAGGTAACCGGACTTGTTATCTCGGACTATTCATTCCAGTATAGTCACTGGAATGCAAAGAAAAGTCTTGGTGACTGGTTAACCGAAAATCATATCCCCGGCATTTATGGCATAGATACCCGTGAACTGACAAAAAATACTTCGCGAGAAGGGTTCAATCAAGGGAAAAATCCTTTTTCCAGGGATGGGGGATATTGACTTTGTAGATCCAAATCTTGAAAATCAAGTGGCGATTACCAGCTGTAATGAGGTCATTCGTTATGGAGATGGCCGCACGACCATCGCGATAGTAGATTGTGGTATAAAACATAACATCATCCGTTGTCTGCTCAAAAGAGATGTAAATATCATCCGTGTGCCTTGGGACTATGACTTCAACACACTAAAATATGACGGACTCTTTATATCAAATGGTCCGGGCAATCCCGAATTTTGCAGTCAGACTGTAGGGCATATTCGTCAGGCTCTGAATAAAGAACAACCAATCTTTGGTATCTGTATGGGTAACCAATTGCTTGCTGTGGCAGGAGGGGCTTCAACTTACAAATTGAAATATGGTCATCGGAGTCACAACCAGCCCGTACAGATGGCAGGCACTAATCGTTGCTTTATCACGAGTCAGAATCATGGATTTGCTGTGGATAACAACACTCTGGGCGCTGACTGGGAACCGTTGTTTATCAATATGAATGATGGCACTAATGAAGGAATACGCCACAAGAGCAAACCTTTCTTCTCTGCACAGTTTCATCCGGAAGCTAGTAGCGGACCTGTGGATACTGAATTCCTGTTCGATGATTTCTTGAAGATGATTAATACAAAATAAGAGGTATGAATAAAGATATTAAGAAGGTATTGGTGCTCGGTTCGGGAGCACTGAAAATCGGTGAAGCGGGAGAATTTGACTATTCGGGTTCGCAAGCATTAAAGGCTCTTCGTGAAGAGGGAATTGAGACTGTGCTGATCAATCCGAATATTGCAACTGTACAGACTTCCGAAGGTGTTGCTGATAAAATATATTTTCTCCCTGTAACTCCTTATTTTGTTGAGAAAGTTATTGCAAAAGAGAATCCAGACGGATTGTTGCTTGCTTTTGGTGGACAGACTGCACTGAATTGTGGTGTCAAACTGCATCAAAGTGGAGTGCTTGAAAAATACAACCTGAAGGTATTGGGTACTCAGGTGCAGGCTATTATGGATACGGAAGATCGTGAGTTGTTTGTCAAGAAACTGGATCAGATTGACGTGAAGAGCATCAAGAGCTTTGCAGCTGAAAATATGAAAGATGCCCTTGCTGCTGCTGATCAACTGGGCTTTCCGGTAATCGTACGTGCTGCTTATGCACTCGGTGGATTGGGTAGCGGTTTCTGTGACAATGCGGACGAACTCCAAAAGCTCGCTGAAAAAGCTTTTACATTTTCCAATCAGCTGCTGATTGAGAAATCGCTTAAAGGATGGAAAGAGATAGAATATGAGGTGGTACGTGACTGTTATGACAACTGTATCACTGTCTGCAATATGGAAAACTTCGATCCACTGGGTATTCATACCGGTGAGAGTATCGTCGTTGCTCCTTCGCAGACCTTGACCAATAGTGAATATCACAAACTTCGTGAGATAGCAATACGTATCGTTCGCCACATAGGAATTGTTGGAGAGTGTAATGTGCAGTATGCCTTTGATACAGAATCGGAAGACTATCGTGTCATTGAGGTGAATGCTCGTTTGAGTCGTTCATCCGCACTCGCTTCAAAAGCGACAGGTTATCCACTGGCTTTTGTTGCTGCCAAACTCGGATTAGGATATGGGTTGCAAGAACTGAAGAATTCTGTGACTAAAACAACCCCCGCTTTCTTCGAACCGGCACTCGACTATATTGTTGTTAAGATCCCTCGCTGGGATCTTGGCAAATTTCATGGCGTATCCAAAGAGATCGGATCATCCATGAAGAGTGTTGGAGAGGTGATGGCTATCGGACGTACCTTCGAAGAGGCAATGCAGAAGGGACTTCGTATGATTTCTCAGGGTATGCATGGCTTTGTAGGTAATAAAAATCTTGCCATTGAGGATTTGGATAAAGGTCTTAATATTCCCACAGATAAACGTGTCTTTATCATCTCACAGGCATTTCAAGCGGGATATACTATTGATCAGATTCATGCGCTAACGAAGATTGACCGCTGGTTCCTTCAGAAGCTACAGAATATCATTGATTGCCAGAAAGAATTAAGTGAATATAAGAGTTATGCTGAATTACCTGACGATTTGCTTTGGCAGGCTAAGAAATGGGGATTCTCAGATTTCCAGATTGCTCGGAGCATTATTAAGAATGACTCTGAAGATCTTGAAGAAGAGATACTGAAAGTTCGCACAGAACGCAAGAAAAGAGGGATCACTCCTGTGGTTAAGCAGATCGACACGCTTGCTGCCGAGTTTCCTGCACAGACCAATTATCTGTATATTACTTATAATGGTACATCTAATGATGTAAAATATCTCGGTGACCACCGTTCAGTAGTTGTTTTGGGTAGTGGTGCTTATCGCATCGGTAGTTCGGTCGAATTTGACTGGTGTAGTGTCAACGCCTTACTGACTGTCCGTAAGATGGGATTCCGCTCCGTCATGATCAACTACAATCCTGAAACGGTATCAACTGACTATGATATGTGTGATCGCCTATACTTTGACGAATTGACCTTCGAACGCGTCATGGATATCCTCGACCTGGAAAATCCGCAAGGTGTCATTGTTTCGGTGGGTGGACAGATTCCTAACAATCTGGCGATGCGTCTGGATGAACAGAATATACATATCCTTGGTACAACAGCTCAGAGTATAGATAATGCTGAAGATCGTCATAAATTTTCTTCGATGCTTGACCGCCTGGGCATTAATCAACCACGCTGGAAAGAGCTGACAAGCCTGAAAGAAATTTTCGGTTTTGTTGATGAAGTAGGATTTCCTTTATTGGTACGTCCTTCTTATGTGCTTTCCGGAGCTGCGATGAATGTGTGTTCCAATAAAGAGGAACTTGAATCATTCCTGCAATTGGCTGCCGATGTCTCAAAGAAACATCCTGTAGTAGTCTCAGAGTTTGTGCAAAATGCGAAAGAAATAGAGATTGATGCTGTTGCGTCCAAAGGTGAGATTGTGGTATATGCCATATCCGAACATGTGGAATATGCAGGTGTGCATTCGGGTGATGCAACGATTCAGTTTCCTGCGCAACGGATCTATGTTGAAACAGTACGTCAGATCAAAAAAGTGGCGAAGCAAATCGCTCAGGAGTTAAATATATCCGGTCCATTCAATATTCAGTTTCTTGCTAAGAACAATGAGGTGCGTGTGATCGAATGTAATCTGAGAGCTTCACGAAGTTTCCCGTTTGTCAGCAAGGTCTTGAAACTTAATTTTATTGAATTGGCTACACGTGTGATGATGGGTGAAAATGTAGAGAAACCAAATAAGAATGAATTTGATTTGGACTATGTGGGTATCAAAGCTTCTCAGTTCTCATTTTCACGCCTTCAGAAGGCTGATCCTGTGCTGGGCGTTGATATGGCATCAACGGGTGAAGTTGGATGCATTGGAGATAACTTTTATGAAGCGATATTGAAGTCTATGCTTTCTGTTGGTATTACGATTCCAAAGAAAAATATTCTCTTTTCCACGGGTCCTACCAAATCTAAGGTTGAACTTTTAGAAGCTGCCCGATTATTGTCTGAGAAAGGATACAACTTGTATGCGACAGGTGGCTCACAGAAGTTTTTGGTAGATAATGGAGTACCTGCCACTTTGGTTTACTGGCCAAGTGATGTGAATAAGAAGCCTCAGGCAATTGATCTCATCAAAGAGAAGAAGATTGATCTGGTAATCAATATCCCAAAGAATCTGACTCAAGGAGAGTTGAAGAATGGGTATCAGGTACGTCGTGCAGCTATTGACTTTAATATCCCTTTGCTAACGAATGATCGTTTGGCTAGTTCCTTTATAAATGCATTCTGTAAATTAGATATAGATGATATTCAGATCAAGAGTTGGGATGAATATCGTTAAGAACTTCTCTTTTCCCTATATGAAAGAGGGCGCCCTTAAAAGGCGCCCTCTTTCATATAGGGTTTTTGCAAAGAAAAAGTCAACTTAACAAAAAAAGTAAGTATAATAAAAGGCTGTGATTATTCACAGCCTTTTATTATACTTACTTTGCAGCTTCGATGGAAACTTTTCTGAATTCCTTCAATAATTTTTCCAACTCCAAGGATGCTTTGCGAGCACGTGTGCCTGCAGCCTTGTTACCATTCTCAACTTGTTTGTCTGCATTCTCTGAGAAAGCAGCAATCTCACCTTTGATTTTAGTCAATAAATCCTTCATAGTGTTTTTAGATATTTGAATTTCTGCCAAAAATATCTTGTTTTTATGAAACTGCAAAGAAAAGTTCAATAAAAAGAAAGGAAATCTTGAAAAAAAAATATTAAAAGTGCTTTTTTGCCCAAAAGATAGAAAAAACAATGCTCAGATAGCTAGAATCAATACATATGAGAATAAAGGAGTAATGGGGGATTAATCCTTCTTAACAAAGATCTAATTACAAGAGTGAAGAGTCTGTTCTATCAGATTAACAAGCACAGAAAAGTTCTTGTCATAATCCATTTGATTCTTAACAGTCTTACACGCATGTAAGACTGTTGCATGATCTTTCTTTCCCAAAACTTCGCCAATTCGTGAAAGAGAATATTCTGTATGTTTCTTAGCAAGAAACATTGCAATCTGTCTGGCTTGTACAATTTCACGTTTACGTGATTTTGAGAAGAGCAACTTACGCTCCAGTTTCAATTGAGTACAGACTACCTCCTGTATGTCATCAATAGAGATCTTGGTTTCAGACATTAGAATACATTTGCTCAACTCTTTTTTAGCAAGTTCAAGTGTAATTTCCTTGTTCTGAAAAGTACTGTGCGCCATTAAAGATACAATTACTCCTTCTAGATCCCGAACATTATCTTTTACATTTCTGGCAATATATTCGACAACTTCTGCTGGAAAGTCCAACCCGTCTTTATGTATCTTTTGAGTAAGAATTGCTTTATTCAGAAGATAGTCAGGTCTTTCCATCTCAGCGGTCAAGCCCCATTTGAAACGTGTAAGTAAGCGGTCTTCAAGTCCTTGTATTTGGATGGGTGGCTTATCAGCTGAAAGTATTATTTGTTTTCCGTTTTGCTGCAGGTGATTAAAGATGTGAAAGAATGTATTTTGTGTAGCAGTAACGCCGGAAAGTTCCTGAATATCATCCATAATCAATAAATCGATCGTTTGATAGAAGTTCATGAAGTCGTTAAAGCGGTTTTGACGAATGGAGTCTGTATACTGAACTTTAAAAAGCTGTGCAGATAAATATAGTACCCTTGTGCGCGGATCTTTGCGTTTTGCTTGCACACCGATAGCGTTCATCAAGTGGGTCTTTCCAACTCCTGAGGGTCCATATATGAAGAGCGGGTTAAATGCGGTCTTTCCAGGATTTTCAGCTACAGCTTTTCCTGCAGTACGAGCCAATGCATTGCTTCTTCCTTCCAGAAAATTATCAAAAGAGTAATTAGGGTTTAATTGAGGATCCAGATTAGATAGATATTTCCTTGTTTCAAAAGGAGTCTCATATTTCTTAATCTCTTCTTTCAGGTTCGCTTGGGGTAGAGTAGTAGTATGGGCAGTTGTTCCTTCCAATTCCATATCGGATTTTGACGTGTTGTCCATACGAACCTTATATTTAAGTCGCATGCCTTCCCCTCCTTCTCTCTGAAGAGCACTGTGCAGCAAATCAACATAATGCTCTTCCAGAAATTCGTATATAAACATACTTGGTACCTGGATAAGCAGTTCGTTGTTTTTCAGCTGTATTGGTATTATAGGTTCAAAAAATGTCTTGAATGCATCCGCCGCTATATTGTCACGGATTATGATAAGACATTTTTGCCATAAATTAAGGTGCTCTTTTTCCATTCTTTTTCTTAAACTCTCTATTTTGTTCGTTTGTGAATGCAAATATTCAACTTACTTTTGAATAAAACAAATCTTTCTTTTCTTGCAAAAATCGAAACTGTTATATCCTCTTTGTTTTCAGTAAGTTATTTGTAAACATCTGATTATTAATTAATAATACGTTCTCATATTTTGTAAACTCCTTACTTCCAACACCTTAATTTATCAAGTGTATTTTTCAGTTTTTCCCGAACAAACGTATTTTTTACTACTAGGAGAAGTATTTAGCTTCTCTTTTAACAGTTTGCGAAAAATGGTTGTTATATGGAATAAATTCAGATAAGAGGTTTCAATTATTTTCTTCCAAAGATTGAAAAGTGCACATATCTTTTTGGGTTCTCTTGTAAGTCAATCAACAAGGTCCCTGCTTTCTCCGTTGTTAGCGAAAGGTTACGGTAAAGTTGATCGTCATTAAGCAGAAGTCCAAGAGAATTATCATTCCTATTTAATTTATCGGAGGCTGTTCGGATTGAAACAAGTAACTCATCCACATCATTTATTGTCTTATTGAAATCAATTTGGTTCAATTTCCCAGTAGTTTCTTCCAGATTTGCAGAGAGATTATTAATATGTCCCAATGTTTCTGGCAGGTCTTTACGCATGAGTAGGTTGAGTTGCGTGGATGCAAGCTCTAGTTGTTTGCTTGTTTGTTCAACAGACTCAAGAGAACGTTTTATTGTTGGGCTTTCTAATACTTTCTGAAGAGATGTGAGCACGGAGTCTACCTTTGCCATTGTGACCACAAGTTTTGGTAAAATGTCAGATGTCGCTTTTTCTGTTAGAGAACTTTCACGAATAGCCAAAATTGTATCACCTGGATTCAAATAGGTTCGTTCCATATCATCAATCTCGATGTTAACGTATGCCGTCCCCATCAGTTCAGTAAATACGTATGCTTTTGCTCCGACAGGCAATTTGAAATCAGAGTTCATACCAAGTTCCAAAATCAGCTCTGATGGATTGTTTGAGTCGAACTCGATGTTACGAATCAATCCGACATTATAACCATGTACGAGGATTGGTGTTGAGACTGCTATACCTGTCACATTATTTATCTTAGCATAATAGTAATTGGATGGTTTCATTACATTGATTCCCTTAAGGAAATTGAAACCAAAGAAAAGCAGGAGTAGAGCAACGATTGTAGCTAATCCTATTTTTCCTTCTTTTGCAAACATATTCTTATCCATACTTGTATTTTTAAGTAGAGTTGTTATTAATTTAATTTCTTCCCGTCTTTAAAAGTAATGATAAATGCTTTCTTAAACTTATTATCTATCATCTTTTTCTTCAAATTGAGGATCTCTTTGTAGTTTGAAGAAGCGCCATAGGTGTATTTGTACCATCCATTCTCTTTAAATAGTTCTATGTTACTTAATCCTTTAAATTCAGAAGAGTTGTTTTTGAGTGGTTTTGCAGATGCAAGAATCTGTATTTTGTAGATTGTTCCGCTTTTCTTTGTTTCTGAAGAAGAAACGTCCTTGAGTGCAATGACTTCTTCAGTTACAATTGGATCTTCCACTACTTCTGTTCCTTCTTTACTATCCACGGCAATCATTTCCGCCTGTTGTACAATTTTTCCGTTTTGCTTCTTTTCGAAATCTTCTTTATATTGAGCAAAAGCATTATATATTGCTGTGGACATAGCTTTTCTTCCATTCTCTGAGTTTAAGTAGCGTTCTTCAGTTTTATTAGAAATATATCCAGTCTCCACCAAAATGCTCGGCATACTTGTATTACGTAACACTAGGAACCCCGCCTGTTTTACTCCCCGATTTATGCGCTTACATTGTTTGGCAAAGTTTCGTTGAACGTAGCTTGCCAGATTAATACTCTGTTCCATATACTGCCCTTGCATCATTTCAAAAATGATATATGATTCAGTTGAGTTCGGATCAAATCCTTCATACCGGGTAGAGTAATTGTCTTCGAGTAAGATGACAGAGTTTTCCCTTTTCGCCACCTCTAGGTTTTCTTCTGATCGTGCAAGTCCCAAAGAGTAAGTCTCAGCACCGGAATAGCTTTTGCTCTTAAGCGCATTGGTATGAATGGAAATGAACAGATTTGCTTTGGCCCTGTTGGCAATTTCAGCACGTTCGGTAAGTTCAACGAAAACATCAGATTTCCTGGTATAAATTACTTTTGCATCTGTGTTATCAGTAATTAATTTCCCCAACTTCAGAGCTATATCCAGATTTATGGTTTTCTCTTTTGAAATCAAACCAACTGCACCAGGATCTTTTCCTCCATGTCCTGCATCAATAACTACAATAAAAGGATTATTATTCTGACTTTTTACCACAGAAGGGTTGAAAATCAGCATACACACAAATACGAACAAACTCTCAAAAAAGAAATAATGCTTCATTTATACTCAATATTTCAACAAAAGTACATTAAATTTCGAGATGAGAATCAAACTAGTCTACAAATAAAGTGTGAAGACCAATCAGGACTTCAAGACAATATGCCTGCTTTCTATTCTTAATCATTTTTCTTTAACAGCAAAGTCTTTCCATTTTGACTGTACCATGCAACCAATAATTTACGGAAACTCTTGTACTCCCCGGGTGTTATTTGTTGTTTAGAAAGATCAATCTCGCGTGTGACTGACACGGTATTTCCATTTTGTGATACAGATAGACGTAATGATCCTACAGAAGACTTTATCACAGTTTCATTTGTTGCACTTTCTAACGTCATCCCGGGGGCAAGTACGATGTTCCATGTTCGCTTCTCCTTTGTAGGATAGGGCAGCTCTAGAATCTCATCGCGATTGCTGTTCAGAAGACTCATGCCCCAGCTTGCTATACCTTCATTAGCGCCGGTTAGAGTATATACACAGTAGCCTTCTTTGGAAGGATATTTTTTTGTCAGAGTATCATTCACAGTCTGCTCCACTGACTCAACACCTCCATTAGAAGTGATTTCGACCGGAACTCCGGATGATGCAGTAAAGCTGTAGTAGGTATCTAAAGAACCTCTTTTAAGGAAAGTCGGCACTGAAAGTGAAAGCAGCGAATAATAGCGGCTTCCTGTTTGAAGATAGAATGCTTTTATAGATTTTAGTCCGCATTCTTTTGAAGAAAGAGTGCCTGGATATACGGCAACAACTTGAGAAGAAAGTCCGATAACTTGCATTAGAGAAGCCAACAGCCGGATCTTTTCTCCTTGAGTACCGTAAGCACTTTGGATAACTTGTTCGGGCGTGCGTAAAGAATAATTGGTTTGAAGCAATGAGAGAGGGGAGTAGCCAATCTGCGTAACAACATACTTATGCAGAGCATTGCACTTCTCTTCGTCCGTCTTCGCCTTTTCCGTCAGCTTCTGCGCCAGTTCTTTCACTGTCGTTGTCGTTGGAGAAGAGAATCTCTTTCCTAGAAAGATGAAAGCATCCTGCAGCGAAGGACAAGTAGTTGCGGTAAGACGAGGTATATTGTTATTATTCTCCGGAAGGAATGGCGCATGAGAAGCAGCAGGAATTTGTTTCAGCTTCCATTGATAGGTTGCATATCCGTCTTCTGAACTAATAGTGCATTTTGCCTTGGTGCCGGTGAACTGATACTTAAGTTTTACACCCTCAGGCACACGAATGGTTGCTGAGTATTCTTCAACCGGAGTAATCTCCTGAAGCAATTCGTCCACGTCCATCCATGGAAAACTACTGACCTTACTCGTCAGCGTATAGTCAAGGATTATTGTAGCACCAATCTCCACACCTGTGTGAGTCACGACCATCTCTTTCAGATGATTGTATGCAGGTGCATTGGCCGCTTCAGAAGGAAGTACTTCGTTGAATGCATTTTCAGGAGTTTTGATGATTGTGCCATCCGCCTGTATTGTATAGGATTCATTGATCTTCAGACTTTGAAAAGTCGGATCATAAACGATGAAAGTCTCTCCGTACAACTTGTTGAAAGACATCGGAGAGAGAAGTTTCAACTCTTTTCTGACACGTGTCTCCTGACTACCGTCAGCGTGCAGTGTGTAGTACTTCTCCAGTTTATTGAACACAGCCTCTTCTCCGGCACTAACGCGGGTTAATGAGAGAATAAATGCAGTGACGAATAAGATGATATATATTTTCTTTTTCATTGGAATACGTATGAATAGTTACTTTTTGAGAATCAAATAATCCTGACCAAATGATTTGTGTGCGTTGACAGCAGCACGAAAGCTCTGCCAATCGGCAGCTTGATAGACACGTTTCTTCAAGACCAGGCGTTGGTGCATGACAATGCTATTACCTTGTTGATTAAGCGTGCCTGCAAAATCAGCAGCTTGGCCTTGCAGATTCTTATCCATCACAGGTTGAAGCATCTTGAAACCTTTTGGAACAATAATCTCCTCGTCTAGTTCAACCAGTCGCGAACAAGCATCTTTAAATGCATAATTACGTTCTTCCAGATCTGTATTGATACGAAGATAAGTACGAACGCTGCTATAAATCCCGGACATCGTTACCGGTTTGAAGAGAAGCTCTTCCGAGCCACACAGTGCATAGTCAGGTATCTCATATCGAAAAGTAATCTTTATAGGTGCCTTGATGTAGTTTTGTGGCTCTT
>CAXXFJ010000047.1:0-99838 GCA_963677415.2 Bacteroidales bacterium
ATCTTTCCGGAAGAAAATAGCACAAGCTTCACCCTCTTTTTTCCCGTCTGTTCGTCCCACGCTGATATGATTGTATTCAGGTAGTCTTTCAATTAAATCATTTAACTGATTGTTGAGTACTTCCTGTGTGCCAATGATGTCTGCGTCATGAAATTTGATTAGATTGGCAGCGTAGTCTTTTCTGAATCCCCACGAATTAGCGCCGTCATCCGGAGTGTCCATCCGGATATTGAACGTCATTACGTTTAATGACTTATCTTTCGATACAGCGTAGATCGCAGTGTTAAATACAAGTAGAAGGCTTAAAAGAAAGATGTGTTTTTGCATTTTAATTGTTGTGTTATGTTTGAACTCATTACATATTGATGCAAAAATAGGAAGAATCTCTTACAATCTGAAAGCATGGAGTAAAAGAGATTGAGAATTATGGGTAAATCTTTATCCAATGCGAAAATCTCCCGATGTATTGAGACTGTGAATCTTAAAAAACAATACCTTTGTAGTTCGGGAATAGCATCCTGTGCTTCGGAAATGATATCCAGAAGATAAACCAACATTATTGAATAAATTATTTTAAGATGAAAATCAGTATACTAAATCAGTACATTTCAAAGCATTTGTTGCCACGATGGATCATATTACTTTTGGATATGTTGACGGTAGTTTTTTCATGTATGTTAGCCTATATACTCTTTTTGGGGGTGTCACGAGTGAATGCGTCAGTCTACGATATGATCTATTTTACCTCTTTGGTTTCTCTTTTTACATTTCTATCTTTTTATGTTTTTAAAACGTATGCCGGAGTCTTGAGATATTCATCGTTTTTGGATATCCTCCGTATTTTTGTTGCCTTGACTGTAGCTTACGTTGGTGCCTTTGTTAGTGTGAGCATACTTGCTTCATTGGAGATTATCCAAAATATGAATGTGCCTATTGTAATAATTGCTATGATCACCAATTTTACCTTGATGTCTTCTGGAAGAGTGATTGTGAAACTTACAATCAGAGAAGATCAAGCTTTGATGGGCATAACAGTAAGAATACGTTTATCTATGGTGTCAGAGAGGCGGGAGTGGCCATTGCAAAGTCCCTTCGGGTGGAAAAGGGTAATCATTACAAACTTTGTGGATTTGTTGCTGATGAGCCAAGCCTTATTGGAAAAGTGTTGAATGGGAGTTACTGTGTATAGCAATGATGACGAATTACTTAATGTGCTTTTGGAGAAGAATGTAGAGGTGATTATCGTGTCGCCGCTCAAAATGGAAGAACTTGCTCAGTCTGATCTGTTGGATAAGTTGCTCAACTACCATATTAAACTAGTAACTGCTCCTATTATGAATGCGTGGAATGAGAATCTTCCGGGAAGAATTCAGTTGCGCGATATCAAGTTTGAGGACTTGCTTCAACGTCCTCCCATCCGGACAAATAAAGTCGAGATTGCTTCTCATATTGAAGGAAAACGTGTGATGGTGACAGGTGCTGCCGGATCTATCGGTAGTGAAATTGTGAGGCAAGTGGCGGCTTTCAATCCATACCAGATTATATTAATTGACCAGGCGGAATCACCCTTGCATGATA
This sequence comes from Bacteroidales bacterium, assembly GCA_963677415.2. GTDB lineage: Bacteria > Bacteroidota > Bacteroidia > Bacteroidales > JAQUTK01 > JAQUTK01. The sequence goes on from CAXXFJ010000047.1 coordinate 1,579, forward strand.
TGCGGATCGAATTGCATGACAACTGGTCTCAAATCCAGAGCAAGACGATTGTGGCAGATATTCAGAATATATAAGCGTATGGAGATGATATTTAAAGAGAGTTCAAGCCACAATACATCTTTCATGCGGCAGCTTATAAGCACGTGCCGATGATGGAAGATAATGTGTCTGAATCAATTCAGACAAATGTGCTGGGTACCAAGAATATTGCTGATCTTGCTGTGAAGTATAATGCTGAGAAGTTTGTTATGATCTCTACGGATAAGGCTGTTAATCCAACCAACATTATGGGATGCTCTCTAAACGATTGGCCGAGATTTATGTTCAGTCGTTGGCCAAGAAACTGAAGAAAGAAGGTTTGAAGAGCGTACAGATTGTGACAACCCGTTTTGGTAATGTGCTAGGGTCTAATGGTTCTGTCGTACCACGTTTTACAAGTCAGATAGAAAAAGGAGGCCCGGTGACGGTCACTCACCCCGAGATAGTACGTTATTTTATGACGATACCAGAAGCCTGTAATCTTGTTCTTGAAGCAGGTTCGATGGGTAGTGGAGGCGAGATTTTTGTTTTCGATATGGGCAAACCAGTGAAGATTGTGGGATCTGGCACGAAGGATGATCAATCTTTCCGAAAGAACGGATATTAAGATCGAGTTTTATGGGATTGCGTCATGGAGAGAAATTATAATGAAGAATTGTTGAATACAAAGGAAACGACTAAACCGACCCATCATGAAAAAATCATGATTGCGAAGGTGCGTGAGTATGACTATGATGTCGTGAGCGATGATATACAGAAGCTGATAGATGCCAGCTATGTGTTTGATACAATGGAGACAGTAAAAGTGATGAAAAAGGTGGTACCCGAATTTATCAGCAAGAACTCAGAGTTTGAAATCTTGGACGCCTAATGATTAACACCTGATAGCATGAAACTGATTTCACCCGAACTGTTGGATATGGTATCCTTTATCTGCTGCATCTGATCAACGTTTACGAAAGAATTTTAATTTTCATACTGACCTGAATGATACGCTTCACCGATTCCTGAACGCGATGGAACCAGGCACTTATTTACCACCTCACCGTCATGTGAATCCTGATAAGGAGGAGACAGTTGTTATTCTTCGAGGCAGCTTGATGATTTTCTTGTTTGATGAGACAGGAAAAAGTCATAGATCGTTATCTGTTAGATAGAGAGAAGGGTAACTTGGGAATAGATATTGAACCGGGCGTATGGCATTGTTCCGTTTCTCTGGAACCCGGAACGATTATCTTTGAAGTGAAACGCGGACCTTTTGAACCAATGACACATGAATGTTTGGCTCCTTGGGCTTCAGCGGCTGATGATAAAGAGGCTGCAGATCTCTATATTCAGCAATTACTGAAGGAGAATAGCATCAAATTCTGATTGAAGAAATAAGTAAATGAAAGGACGATACGTGGAAGATTACCTAAACTGAATTAAACGAGAGTCAGAGAGAGGCTGTTTTGTATACGGATGGTCCCGCTTTGGTGATAGCCGGAGCAGGGTCAGGAAAGACCCGTGTACTCACCTATAAGATCGCTTATCTGATCCAGCAAGGATATCTTCCTTATACCATCTTAGCCTTGACATTTACCAATAAGGCAGCCAAAGAGATGAAAAATCGCGTGGCAGAGATGGTGGGTCAGGAGACTGCTTCTCGTCTTTGGATGGGAACCTTTCACTCTGTGTTCAGTTCGTATTCTACGCAAAGAAGCGGCTAGTCTGGGATATACCAAAGACTTTACCATTTATGATACCAGTGATTCGAAGAGTTTGTTGAGATCGATCATTAAAGAGTTTGCTCTGGATGAGAAGAAGTATAAAAACCGGTTTAATCTTTGGCCGTATCTCTCATGCAAAGAACTCTCTCATTTCTCCCGAAGCGTATGCTATGGATCGAACATTAGTTGAAGCGGATCATACTGCGGGTATTCCCCGTGCTTCAGATATTTACCGTGCATATGCTGCCAGATGCAAGATGGCTCAGGCTATGGATTTTGATGATTTACTTTATAATACGAATATATTGTTTCGCGACCATCCTGATGTGCTTAAGAAATATCGTGATTTTTTTACGTATGTATTAGTGGATGAGTATCAGGATACTAATTTCGCGCAACATGTGATAATCAAGAAGCTGGTAGAGAAACATCATCGTTTTTGTGTTGTGGGAGATGACGCACAAAGCATCTATTCGTTTCGTGGAGCGGAAATCGAGAATATTCTTTCTTTTGACAAAGACTATACAGATAGCCGTATCTTCAAACTGGAGCAAAATTACCGATCCACGAAAACGATAGTAAAGGCAGCCAATAGTCTGATTGATAAAAATAGGAATCAAATTCGCAAAGAGATTTATTCCGAGAATACTACGGGAAATAAAATCGGTTTGATTCGGGCTTATTCTGATCTGGAAGAAGGGATTCAGGTGATAGGGAAGATTGCCGAACTTCGTATGAGGACGCTTAGCCCTTTCTCTGATTTTGCAATCTTGTATCGTACCAATGCGCAATCACGTATCTTTGAAGAAGAGGCACGCAAGAGAGGTATTCCTTACCGTATATATGGCGGACTTTCTTTTTATCAGCGTAAAGAAATTAAAGATGTGATTTCCTATTTTCGTCTTGTTGTCAACCCCATGGATGAAGAAGCATTGAAGCGGGTCATCAATTATCCGCTGCGTGGCATTGGAGACACGACGGTGAGTAAAATATTGTCCTGTGCTTTGATGAATGAGGTGAGCATGTGGACTATACTGTGTGATCCTGATGCCTATGCTTTGGATGTGAATAATGGCACAAAAAGAAAGCTGATTGCCTTTGCTCAACTGATCCAGTCATTTATGCATGCTTCTTCAGAAATTTCGGCGTATGATTTGTCTATAAAGATAGTCTTTGAGAGTGGTATTCAGAAAGAGTTATCTTCGGAAATGACTATTGAATACCAGTCTAAAAGGGAGAACCTTCAAGAATTATTGAATGGGATCAGCATGTTTACTTCGGATCGTGAAGAACAAGGGGATGATTCCGGTAGATTGATAGATTTCCTATCTGAGGTCTCTTTACTGACAGATCAGGATTCTGGTGATGAAGAGGATGCCAGTAAAGTGACTCTAATGACTGTGCATTCAGCAAAAGGTCTGGAATTTAAGACTGTTTTTGTTGTTGGTCTGGAAGAGGATCTTTTCCCTTCATCCATGTGTATGAACTCACCGAAAGCGATTGAAGAGGAGAGGCGTCTGCTGTATGTGGCCATCACCCGAGCAAAAGAAAACTGTATTCTTTCTTGTTCGAAGTCCCGTTTCCGTAATGGGTCAATGGAACTTTGCCGTCCCAGCCGCTTCCTGTATGAGATTGATCAGCAGTTTTTAGATATACCGACTTCTAATGTAATAAAGGCTCAGTCGCAGCCTGTAAGTCAGCCACGCCCATCTGTAAGTAAGTTACCACTTGCTGCATCTCCTCATTTCAAGAAGATACCTAGTGTTACAGAGAATAAAAAGAATATATCTTCTTTTCCTCAATACAATCTCTGTGTAGGTGATCAGATTGAACATGAACGTTTTGGAGTAGGCAAAGTAATTAGTCTGGAAGGAGAAAGTGATAGTTGTAAGGCAAAAGTGGCCTTTGTCCATGTTGGAGAGAAGCAATTATTGCTCAAGTTTGCTCGTTTTAATAAGTTGTAAGTAATATAATTCCGATAAGAATGATTGATTTTGATAAAGTTGAGTCCCCATGCTACGTATTGGATGAATCCTTGCTTCGTAACAATCTTGAGTTGATTTCATCTGTGCAGAGAGCCACAGGAGTGCAGATTATTCTCGCATTTAAAGCTTTTGCCCAATGGAGAGCATTCCCCATAATAAAGGAGTATGTCCCTTTTACAACTGCCAGCTCGCTTTGTGAAGCCCGTTTGGCTTACGAAGAGATGGGAACAAAGGCACATACATACTCTCCTGCCTATACAGAAAAAGAATTTCCGGCAATAGCACGGTGCAGTTCTCATATAACCTTCAATTCTCTCACTCAGTTTGAACGTTTTTATCCATATATACAAGAGAATACTCCTGCCATCTCTTGTGGTTTGAGGATCAATCCTGAGTATTCAGATGTAGAGACCGATTTATACAATCCCTGCGCTCCGGGATCCCGTTTAGGACTTACTATTGACAGTTTGGGGATGAAGCTTCCTGATGGCATTGAGGGGTTGCACTTTCATACCTTGTGTGAGTCAACATCGTACGATCTGGAAAAAACACTCAGTCTGGTGGAAGAGAAGTTTGGACGCTATTTCCCCTTCATCAAATGGCTAAATATGGGAGGAGGTCACTTGATGACCAGTAAGAAATATGATATTCCTCATCTTATTGCTCTTTTAAATGATTTCAAGGCCAGATATCCTCATCTGCATGTTATCATGGAACCGGGGAGTGCCTTTGGGTGGCAGACGGGTTATCTGGTTTCTTCGGTAGTAGATATAGTGGAGAACGGAGGGGTCAAGACAGCAATATTGGATGTTTCTTTTGCATGCCACATGCCCGACTGTTTGGAAATGCCCTACAAGCCATCTATCCTGGGGGCAACCGATGAAATAGAAGGAAAACCTACTTACAGAATGGGTGGTAACAGCTGCTTGTCTGGCGATTATATTGGAAACTGGTCTTTTGATAATGAACTAAAACCCGGCGATAAAATAATCTTTGAAGATATGCTTCATTACACGCTAGTTAAAACGACTTTTTTTAATGGCATCTCACATCCTTCAATTGGATGCTGGCGAAGTGATAACACTCTTGAAATATGGAGGGAATACGGTTATGAGGATTATAAAGCACGTATGGATTAAAAAAGATAGCAATATTTTTGGGGGAACCAAAAAATGAGATATCTTTGCACTCACTTTTGAAAGGAGAAGCAGTGTAATGTGGACGAAAACAATTATTATATGAGTCTTTCATTAAAAAGGGATTTTTTGCATAGGTGGTGAAATTGGTAGACACGCTACTTTGAGGGGGTAGTGCCGGTTACGGTATGGGAGTTCGAATCTCCTCCTGTGCACAAGAACTATATGGTAAATAAAATAAAGCTTGATTTGCCAGTAAGGCTATTCAAGCTTTTCTTTTATAAGTAATTCCCTTTTCTTTGATAAAAATGATTGAAATAGCCCAAATGAGGCACTTTTAGTAAAAAAAGTCGATATTTCTTTTGTATGTTAAAGAAAACAATATATATTTGTCTCGTAAAACTATATGATCGTTCGAATTTTAAACTAATAAATTACAAAGGTATGAAGACTAAGTTGTTACTTTTATCACTATGTATTTCTTCTTTGAGTTTTGCTCAAAGTGGAGAGAAAGTCGGTTACAGCGAAAAAGCTGGAATCAAGACTGAATTTAAGAATAATAAGTTTTGGGATAATTGGTATTTGTCACTTGGTGGCGGTATTGCAAGCTATTACGGAACTAATACATCTTCTTTCGGTGATCAGGTTGAAGAATTCAATCCTATCGGAAAGCTAAGTGTGGGCAAATGGATTAATCCCATGATTGGATTACGTTTGCAAGGACTTTATGGACAATACACAGCGACTAATGCTTCTGGCATGGATTTTGATTATGCAGGAGGACATGTGGATGCAATGTGGGATTTGTTCAATACATTTGGACAATACAATGAAAAACGTATTTTCTCATTGATTCCTTATGTAGGTGTGGGTTGGGCTACAGGATTCAATAATGATCTTGTTGACGGTGAGACAAGAGGTTTTACTATGAATGCCGGTTTGATTGGAAAATTCCGTCTTTCTTCTGCTTTCGATCTTAACCTTGAATTGGGTGCAAGTAATCTTCCTGGCTCTTTTGATTTTACTCCATATGATAACTATGATTATTGCTACGATGCAACTTTAAGTCTTGCATATAAGTTCAAAAGTCGTACTTTCACTGTAGTTGAACCTATGGATTATGCACAGATTCAGAGTTTGAATGACGAAATCAATAGTTTGCGTTCTCAGTTGGCTGATGCTAACAATAGACCGAGACGTCAACCACCTGTTCAACCAACTCCAACTGTACAGAATGTAACTAACTATATTCCTAACGTGGTTTACTTCAAGATTAATAGTGCTGTTATTCGTCCTGATCAGCTGATCAGTGTTCGCAATGTAGCTGATTTCTTGAAAGCTGAATCAGATGTACAAGTTAAAGTAATTGGTTATGCAGATAAGAAGACTGGTAATCCAACTTACAACAACCAGTTGTCAGAAAAACGTGCAAAAGCTGTTGCTAAACTGTTGACTGAAAAATACAGTATCTCTTCTTCAAGAATCTCAATGGAATGGAAGGGTGATACAGTTCAACCGTACGATGTTAACGAATGGAACCGCGTGGTTATCTTCGAAGCAAAATAAAGAACTTCGTTCGTAATGATATAAAAAGAGGGCTCGCAAGGCCCTCTTTTTTTTGTCAGATTCAATTATATTGGGTGTTTAGTTTTTTTTGTATTAAACTATCTAAAAACAAGTGCGTTTCGCTTTCTATTCTCTTTCTTTTCGACTATTTTTACCACGGCTATATTATAATAAATCTATGACAAAGAATAAACACATTATTGCGTGGTTCGTTTTGGGCGTTGCATTAGGAATTTCACTCTTGTTAGCTATTATCACGACATATAACTATACCTCCTCTGATGCTTATTGTCAATCCTGTCATATACATACTAAGGCTGATGAATCCTGGCCGTTATCCACTCACGTTAATAACGAGAGGGGGGTGACTGTTCATTGTGTCGATTGTCATTTACCTCGCAAAAAAGGTTTCCATCAGTGGATATCAAAAGTTGAATTGGGTGTGAAAGACGTGTATTCCTATTGGACGAAAGACAGTGCATCTATAGATTGGGAAAGCAAGCAACAGTTGGAATATGCCGTCAAGTATATCCCCAATGAGTCATGCAAAGAGTGTCATACCAATCTTTTTCCAAAAAATATTACTGATGAGGGAGTAACAGCACATTTGTATTATACAGAAAAAGAAGAGAGCTTAAACCTGCAATGTATCTCTTGTCACCTTGATGTGGGACATGTAATGCCTAATTATACACATAAAAAACTTGCAGGTATTCCTGGTAGTACAACTTCTGATAAGGAGCTCTTTACGGCTTCAACACCTGTTCAGTCTTTTGAGTCTTTCATAGAAAAAATACCGGGAACAGCCGTTTCATTTTCTATGAAGGCGATACCCGCAGGAACTTTCCAGATGGGAAGTCCAGAAAAAGAAAGCTTCCGGAGAGAAGATGAGTCTCCTGTTCGTGAGGTTACAGTTTCACCATTTTTCATGGCGGAAATAGAGGTTACCTGGGATCAGTACTGGGCTTTTTACTCAGAAACCTATTCAGAAGGGCGCACAGCTCCTGAGTTCGTTTATAAAAATAATTCTTCCAATCCTGAAGTAGATGGAATCAGCGGTCCTACACCACCCTTCGGCTTTCCTGATCAAGGATGGGGTGGTGTAGACAGACCTGCTATCACGATGACCTATTATGCGGCAGAGACATTCTGCCAGTGGCTCACAAAGAAAACGGGCAAACTTTACCGTTTGCCTACTGAAGCTGAGTGGGAATATGCTGCCCGTGGTGGTACACAGACTCCTTACTTCTTTGAAGGGAATCCTAAGACTTTTTCGTCACAAGGTTTCCTGCATCGTTTTTTTGAACCTGATACAGCAGTCATAAATAGATATGTGGTGTATCAGTTGAATAGTAGGAATAAATCCAAAGAACCTTCTCAGGTAGCTCCAAATCCATTTGGATTGAAGAATATGCTTGGTAATGTTATGGAATATTGTTCTGATTACTATCAACCAGACGCTTATGCCCAAACTGAAAAGGTTGTCAAAGACCCGAAGGGGCCTGCGACGGGAGAAGAGAGAGTTGTAAGAGGTGGTTATTATGGACTTGATGCATCAGAACTTAGATGCGCTGCAAGAGATTATACACGGAATGAACAATGGTTGCGTACAGATCCGCAGCAGCCTAAAAGTATCTGGTGGTATTCTGATATAAAAGGGATAGGATTCAGGGTCGTTTGTGATAAAGATTCAGCCCTGAAAGGAGTTTCGAAAGATACAGAAAAGAAATGAAATTTTTTAATACTTAAAGCGAATATGGGAAAAGCAGGAAACATGAACAGAAGATCCTTCCTAGGTGCAGCCACTACTCTGACTGTTGGAAGCGGTATACTATTGAACGGATGTGCAGGGTCTGGAAATTCATCTGATGAATCAAAAGCGAGTACTCCTTTGAAACAATTGAGTGGGACATATATCCCTGATTTGACAGATAAAGCAATTGATGGTCCAGTTGTCAAGGCTGGCGTTGTCGGTTGTGGTGGACGTGGATCCGGAGCTGCTTTTAATTTCTTGGATTCAGGAGATAATGTCGAAATTGTGGCTTTAGCGGATGTATTTCCTGATCGATTGAACAGTTTGCGTAATCGACTGAAAAACGAAAAAGGAATTGAAATCCCTGAAGATAAATGTTTTATAGGTTTTGATGCCTACAAACAGCTGATGGATACTGATCTTGATATGGTCATCCTTACTACACCGCCGGCTTTCCGTCCTATTCACTTTAAGTATGCGGTAGAGAAAGGAAAGCACTCTTTTATGGAAAAACCAATATTGGTTGACTCTACAGGATATCGCACCATCATTGCAGCTTCCAAACAAGCAGAAGTGAAAAAGCTGAATGTCGTGGTAGGCACACAGCGTCGACACCAACGTTGCTATGTTGAAGCTTTCAAGAAGGTAAAAGATGGTATGATCGGTGAGATTACAGGAGGTAATGTGTATTGGAATGGAGGTATGCTTTGGTATGTGGACCGCAAGCCCGAATTTAGCGATATGGAGTGGATGATTCGCGATTGGGTGAATTGGGGATGGCTTTCAGGTGATCATATTGTAGAACAGCACGTACATAATTTAGATGTTTTCAATTGGTTTTCAGGAAAGAAAGTGGTAAAAGCTACCGCTTTTGGTGATCGTGTGCGCCGTGTTACCGGTGATCAGTTTGACTTTTTCAGTGTTGACTTTGAATATGAAGGTGGCATACATATGCACAGTATGTGTCGTCAGATTGATGGTTGTTCCAATAATGTATCAGAATTTATTCAGGGAAGTAAAGGTTCCTGGAGTTCCAGAGATAATACCATACGTGATCTTGAGGGCAAAGAGCTATGGAAATTTGATGGAGAAGCAGAAGGTAAGGAACATACTCAAACGAATGCATATGTATTAGAACACGTTGACATAGTCAATCATATACGCTCCAATAGTGTAGTAAATCAGGCTGAAACAGCTGCTAATTCTTGTCTCTGTGCTGTGTTGGGTCGTGAATCGGCTTATACAGGTAAAACGCTTACTTGGGATGAGATATCTGCATCCACAATGAATCTGATGCCAGAGAATCCTCAGATTGGACCAATGGATATGACTGGATATGTAGTTCATAAACCCGGAGTTGGGAAATAAAAATCAATAAACATGGAAAAGAACAGAAGGGATTTTTTAAAGTCTGCTGCAGTATGTACGGCGTTGGCTTCCGTAGGCACTTATCCTTTAATGGCTGCTACTAGAGTTCAAAGCGAAGCTAAACAGACCGTTAAACTGAATCTAACTTTTCAGGAAGGAACCGGGATTGGAGCGACTTTGACAGAAAAGCTTGACTACATGGAGAAGTTGGGCATTGTCGGACTTGAACCCGGAGGAGGTAATCTGGCGGCAAGAATCAATGAGTTTGATCAAGCCTTGAGAGGACGCTCCATTCATATCAGTGCTATCTGTGCCGGCTTCAAAGGGTTTCTTCTAGCTGAAGATCCTGCTGTTCGCAAGCAATGCATGGATACCATGAAGGAGATACTGGCTGCAGCAGGCGAACTAAAATCCAAGGGCGTGATCCTTGTGCCTGGTTTTAACGGACAGAAGCCCGCATTGCCACATACCCAAGAAACCAGAAACTTCCTGATTGAAGAATTGACCGAGTTGGGTGAATTTGCTCTGCAACACAAGACAACTCTAATCCTGGAACCATTGAACAGAAATGAAGCATTTTATCTGCGTCAGGTAGGAGATGCTGCTTCAATGTGTCGTGATTCAAATTGTGAAGGATTAAAATGTATGGGCGACTTCTGGCATATGACAAAAGAAGAGGTTTCCGATAGAGGTGCCTTTCTGTCAGCAGGCTCACGCTATTTACAACATGTTCACATCGCAAGCCGCATGCGTAGAAGCATGCCGGGAGAGGATGGCGTTGCAGATAATTATATCGATGGCTTTAAAGCATTGAAAGAGCTCAATTACCAACATGATGTCAGTTTTGAATGTGGCTCCAAAGGTGATAAGAAAGACACCGTTCCAGCTGCTGTAAAGCTGCTTCGTGAACAATGGGAGAAGGCTTAATCTTTAATTCTATCTTATTCATACAAAAAAGAAGGTATATCTGAATGATATACCTTCTTTTTATTAAAAAATACCGTAAAAAAGAGTGATTTGTTTAATCTAATATATATATTTGTAAGTTCATTTCCTGAATTGTTCAAAACTTAAAAATAGAAATCATGAAAAAGAAAATGTTTGTTTATTTTATGGCGGCAGTCACAGTACTCGTCATGCCATGTATTACTTCCTGTAGTAATGATAGTGGTGATGGAGATGGTGGTAGCAAAGATACCATCACATTTACTGAAGCAAAGCAATTGTTTGAAACGAATGGATTGAATGTAGTCAATTCTCTTGCCGAAATGCAAGATGAAGAAGGAATGGTAGCAATGGCCTCATTGAGCGCTGTGTTGCCAATGATGCAAAACTCTTACGCTGTAGGATCATATTCTGCACTTGTCTTGCCGGAATCAACTACTAATCCTTTATATATGTTTTACCAGATGACGGACATGAGAGGGGCTGTTGAATCTCTTGGTACGTACACATATAACAAAGATGCTAAGAACTTTGACTTTTCACCGGACGCCACAAAGCCACAGATGATCCTGAAATTTCCTGCTTCCAAGACTGCTACAACCAACACTGGTACCGCTACATTGTCGTACACAACCTATTTGTTGGATGAACTTACTATCCCAAAGACAATCTCCGCAGGAATAAAAGTGGGCAACAAGACTGTGATGACAGCTTCAATGGCACTTGCCTATGCAAAATATGATACACTTACATTGCCAAAAAGCTTTGCTTTAAACTTTGGAATGGGTAAGTTTGCCACTGCTTTTGAACTGAAAGATCAATTACCAAAGTCATCAGCTGAGTTTTATATTTCCGTAAATGATGATAAAGTGATTTCCATTGCAGCCTCTGCAGTAGGAGCAACAATGAGCAACGGTTTGGATGGAATGCAGATCTTAGCTAATACAAAGGCTGTTGAAGTTACCGGGATACTCGGTGAACTATCGATTGTTGGAAAAGTTCTGGATGGCCCTGCATTTATCAATGCGATGGACTCTATGTCTGTTGTCGCCGATGAAGCCCAGCATCAGACCTATGCTGATGCAGCTGCCCGTGAAGCTGCGTTACGACCGATAGCTGAGTCTCAAGCTGCTTATGTTAATCAGATCCTTTCCATCAAACTAATGTCCGGTAAAAATCTGATTGCTACATTCCATGCCGATGCCAATGATAATCTGGAAGAAGGCTGGATGGCTACCAATGCTCTATTTGCTGATGGGACAAAGACTTCTATTGAAGAGTTTGGACAATCTCAGGAGATGGGAAACATCATGGCCAGAGCTACAGAAGTAATTCAAGCTCTGAAGGCAAGCTTCAAGGAGAACACTCCGGTTATTGAATAAAACGGCCTCTTTCAGCTGTTGCTGATCAGGTATGATTAAAACGGATGAAACAGGAAAAAGCATACAGATGTTTTTCCTGTTTCATCCGTTAGTTTTATCCATTTCATACAGATGAAAGTCTGCGTGCATACGGTTCCTTTTGACCTTTTTGACTATGCCTGAATTTAGTTTACACTTTTGGGTTATACTTACTGATTGACTATACAACTTTATTGAAATGCTCCTGATTTACTTCACACTCTTTTTTTATTCTTCCTGATATGGTTTACACGAGGAATTTATTTAACAATGTGTAGAAATCACCCTTTTAATGCTTCAAAGTTACAAACTATATTTTTATTTTTTCTACTTTATATTATGAAAAACACCGCGGAGGTTTGCCTGGCGGCTGGAGGCTCGAAGCCTCCAAAGAGCCTTATTTGGTATAACCCATTCTCACTTGGGCAGGTGTTTTCATTCCATTACTCATGTGAGGTCTCTTGTTGTTATAAAAATCAATTATACCTTCCAGTAAGCATTGTGCCGCATGGAAATCCTTGGGGCGTTTCATCTTATAGAGCCATTCCTGCTTAATAATGCCGTTCACGCGTTCAGCTATGGCATTGTCTGTAGGATTACCATCTTCAGTCATACTGATTGAGCAGCCAATCTGCTTGAGTCGTTCTACATACAGAGTGCAACAATACTGCGATCCACGATCAGAATGATGTATAAGAGAACTCAAATCCATATCTGAACAATTCGTTATGGCTTGTTCGAGCGCAGCCAAGGTATGCAAGGCCGAGAGGCTTTCAGAGAGAGTCCATCCGATTATCTCATGCGTATAAGCATCAGTCAGAAGATGTAGATAACATACGCCTTCATCCGTATCTATATAGGTTATATCTGCCACCCATAACTGACAAGGAGATGTTGGCTTAAATCCCTTTACCAGATTCTTATACTTGCGATAATTATGGTTGGAGTTAGTTGTGTGTCTACGGCGCAAGGCCGGCAGCATCAGGTGTTTGCGATGCATCAGCTCATAAAACTTATCACGTCCCACCATCTTGTGTTCATACACATGCTTCAATATAAGAAAGAGCTTGTAAGCACCGATTCCGGGGGCTTCAATCCTTATCTGAATCACCATGTCAACAACATTAGTTTCAAGCAACGCACGTTCGCACAGTTTCTCTTTGCTTACAGCGTAATAGCCTTCACGGGTCTTGCCAAACAGTTCACTCAGACATCCGATTGAGTATTCAGGATGTCTGAGTCGAAGACCATTTACTGCTTGGCGCCAGCTTTTTTTAGCAAGTCAAGACCATATTCCTCGCGGCCAATCTTTAAAACTTCCTGCAGTGCGTCGTTACGTAACTCAGAGTATTCCAATGCTTTACGCAAACGGGCAATCTCAGCCTGAAGAGCTTCTTTGCTTTCCAGGACCTCTGATTCAATTTCCTGTCGTTTAGTGCGCATATCGGATAGTTTATTTAATAACTCATCCGACAAAGATAGAGATTTTGAACTTGTTTCAAACTCATTATTCCACCGAAAGACCGTTGCTTTAGAAATAGAATACTTATTGCTAATAAAACCGATAGACTCTCCCGAAGAATAATAGTCCGAAAGAACTTGGAATTTAAACGATACCGCATAAGAACGGATGAATACTTTTTTCTTTTCCATATTACACCTTTAATTGTTAAATCGGTGTAAACCTTTTCTGTATTAAGTCATTTATTGATTTACCCGTTCTATAACAAACTGTTGGAATGACTGTTTTTTGAAGTGTGATAAAAAAAATGAGTTTTTAGAGCTCACTTATAGCTATTTTTCTTAGATTTGTCAATACTAATTATAAGAGCTGTAAGAATAACCAAAATCACAGAAATATAATACCTTAAAAACATAATACTCATGAGCAGACCAGTAACTCTTTACACCGGACAATGGACGGATCTTCCTTTTGAAACTGTGTGTCAAAAAGCAAAATCTTTTGGTTATGATGGTTTAGAACTCGCTTGTTGGGGCGATCATTTCGAAGTAGATAAAGCAGATGATGCTTATTGTAAAAGCAAAAGAGAGATGCTTGCCCGGTACGGACTTAAAGTATATGCTATTTCCAACCATCTGGTGGGTCAAGCTGTAACCGATCGGATAGACCAACGTCATAAAACTATTTTACCGGCTTATGTATGGGGCGATGGCGAACCGGAAGGTGTACGTCAACGGGCAGCACAAGAAATGATCCGTACCGCTGAAGCGGCAAAACGGCTTGGAGTGGACACCGTAATCGGCTTTACGGGAAGTCCTATCTGGCATTTGATCTATTCTTTTCCTCCTGTCACCCCGAGCATGATAAACGAAGGTTATGCCGACTTTGCAACCCGCTGGATTCCAATCTTAGATACATATCAGCAACTTGGAATACGCTTTGCTCTTGAGATTCATCCTACCGAGATTGCATTTGACATAGCATCAGCCCGAAGAACACTTAAAGCGTTGGATAATCATCCATCTTTCGGATTTAACTTCGATCCTTCACATTTGGGCTATCAAGGTGTTGATTATGTAGGCTTGATTTATACTTTTGCCGAAAAGATTTTCCATGTACACATGAAAGATGTGTATTGGTCGAAAGTACCGGTTGAAGCAGGTGTCTTTGGAGGGCATACCGAATTCGGGAGCCGTGGTCGTTTCTGGGATTTCAGAAGTCTTGGTCATGGTGATATCAATTTTGAAGAAATCATCCGCGCACTTAATCGTATCGACTACAAAGGTCCTTTATCGGTTGAATGGGAAGATAGTGGTATGGATCGTGAATGTGGCGCTAAAGAAGCCTGCGAATTTGTCCGAAAGGTTGATTTCCCAGCATCGGATATTGCCTTCGATGCCGCCTTTGATTTAGAATAATTCAAGCTCCAAAGAATGTATAACTTTAAATAACCAAATACGAAGTATGAAAAAAATGACAGCGATTGTCGCGCTTATGTCGGTTTTTACCTTAGCCATCTGTTTTATTATTTTGGGTTCTATATCGAGTGAACTTATGATTGCACTGAAAATTCACTCGGGAAAATTTGGTTCTCTGGTAATGGGATTATTTCTGACAAGTTGTATTGTTCAGCTTTTTATTGGTCCATTGGTAGATAAATACGGTTATAAAGCGTTAGCCATTTTTGGCTTTTCCATCACTGCTTTCAGTATGTTTTTGCTAGCTTTTGCCAGCACGTTTTATACAGCTTTAGTCGCCTGTATTTTAATGGGATTTGGTGCCATGGCATTAAACACGGTTGGCAATACACTTATACCGGTTGTGCTTTTCGAAGGAAAAGATCCGGCCCGAGCCAGTAATTTTGGCAATGGCTTTTTCGGTTTGGGTTATGTCTTGACTCCCTTATTGATTGTGTTCATTCTTAAAACGTTGCATTTAAGCTATACTGAAGCACTAATCATTATCGGATTCTTATCGGTCATTTTTCTGGGTTTTGCCATTTCCACCACTTTCCCGCAGGTTTCGAGTGGATTCAAATATTCCAACGCATTAAAAGTACTTACAAAACCGGCTGTCTTGATTGGTGCTTTAGCTTTGTTTTGTTATTTGTCCCTCGAAATATCTATGGGAACCTGGATTAAGAAGTTGATGGAGGAACTTTTTGGTGGAAGTGAGAACATCAATGCTACATCCCATGGCGGCCTGATATTGAGTCTGTTTGGAGTATCTATGATGATTGGACGGTTTTTAACCTCTACCATCAAAAACCTGACAATCATTGGATCAAAGGTAATTATTGTTTCATCCCTATTGGCTTTGATTTCAATATTTTTGATGATCATTGCTAAAGGTCCTGTACTGGGAATCCTGGCAGTTTTGCTCGCAGGTATCTCTTTTGCACCAATTTTCCCTACTATTGTTGGTGTCACCTTTTCCAAATTTGAACCTAGTTTGTATGGCAGTATTTTTGGTATTCTTTTCTCTGTTGGATTATTGGGTGGTACATTGATCCCTAAGTTTATAGGTGATTTAAGTGTAGGCTCAACAGTACAACAAAGTTTGCCCATTGCTGCTGTTATGGCGGGTATTTTGTTGTTCATTTCGTTGTTTATAGGTTGCGTTGGAAAACCAAAAGTAAAGTGAATTTAGCAGCGTTAATAGCTAATCATTTAAGAAGTTAATAACTATTATTTTTTAGAATATGAGAAAAATAAAAATGGGAATGATAGGCGGTGGTTTGGGTGCATTCATTGGTGATGCCCATCGTCGAGCTTCTCGAATTTGTAATGATTTTGAACTGGTAGGAGGTGTTTTCAGTTCCGACTTTGACAAGAGTAAACAGTTTGCTAAAATAGAAGGCATAGATGCCTCCCGTTGTTATAAGAATGTGGAAGAGCTCATTCAATCCGAATTGGCACGACCATTGGAAGAACGAATGAGGATCATCTCCATTGTTACTCCCAATGCATTGCATTTTCCAACAGCCAAAATATTGCTTGAGAGCGGCTTTCATCTGATGTGCGAAAAACCCATGACACTGAGCGTGGAAGAAGCGCAAGAACTGGAGGCTTTAGTTGTAAAAAATAAACTGACTTTTGCTCTGGCTCATACGTATACAGGTTATCCCATGATCCGTCAGATGAAGGATTTAATTTCACAGGGAGTACTTGGAGTCATTCAACGGGTCGATGCACAATACTATCAAGGTTGGATCAATTCCATCATTCACGGCACCGAAAGTCGAATTACCGGAGTATGGAGACTTGATCCAAAATATGCCGGAATCAGCAGCTGCATGGGTGATATTGGTGTTCACGCTTTTAATCTGATTGAATATACTACCGGGTTAGAAGTAAAAGAGGTGCTTTCAGATTTAAACCTCGTAAAAGAAGGTGTTCAATTGGACTTGGACGGCACAGTGTTGCTCCGTTTAAGCAAAAACCTGAAAGGAGTAATTCGAGCCAGTCAGGTATGCGCTGGAGAAGAAAACAACCTTACCATTGCTGTCTTTGGATCAAAAGCCAGTTTGAAGTGGTCACAGGAGAATCCGAATTACCTCTTTCTGTTGAGCGATACTCAACCAACTAAGATATATAAGCCGGCTCACGGATACAATGAGCAGCTTGCTGAAGCAGCTCATACTATGCCTTCAGGTCATCCTGAAGGAATATACGAAGCATTGGCTAATATTTACAAAGGTGCGGCCAAATCAATACGGGGAGAGCAATTTAATCCCGCTGAATTTCCTACTGTTCATGAAGGTGTCAGGGGGATGAAGTTTATTCATTCTGTAGTAAAGTCGAATGAAGAAGGGAATCGTTGGATACAAATCTAATGGGGTACTTAATGAATTACGATACTACTGGTATATGTGCCATATCCACCCCAGATTCCGATACCGGGAGGAGAGACATTTGACTTGACCTTTGTAGCACTTCCGGTAAACATATTCATATCTCCCAGACTCTCATTCGTAAAGCTCTTCAGAAAACAGAAGTTGCGCTATCCATTGTGCAAAACTTAACAGAGACTGTCTGAGTGCAAGGAAAGTATAAAGCTATACGATCCTTGCTCAGTTTGTCTATACCCTTCATGACTGGCATATCAATCATCCCCTCAGGCAGATATTTCGCATTAATATTATTCATCGCCGGGATATAGCGGTTGTTTATCCCTGAGATCATTGTAGTCAGTCGGTAATTTACATTTTCAGTGGCAACATGATCAAACTTAATATTCAGTTGTCTCAAATTGCTCTCAGCTGAATCCTTGTCTACCACACTACAGTAGATTTCTTTCAGAGGCACTGGTGCTGGAATTGTTGTTTCCGACGTGATCACAATCCCATTATATTCTACTTTCAGATAATACTTTTTCCCCACTTCACCTATTATTGTATCTGCCCGATAAGAGAAATAAGGAAAGTAATTCGGGTTATTATAGTGTCCCATCAATATCTCAGAGTCTTCTCCATCAGATACCGTGACTCTTGCCCAGCGAAGTGAACGATTAACCAATGAAGTGGAATCTATTGATTCGAAGAAAGGGCCATTCCAGGAGAGCAGTACCACCGGGTGCTGTCCGTTTTCTATCCATCCCTCCACAATAATCTTCTTTTCGAAATCCTTCTGTTCAAAGTCGAGTGCTGGTGAGCAACCAATCAGAAGAAGGAGCCATGAGGTGATAAAAAGTATAGATTGTTTCATTGCATTAATAATTGAAAGTCCAGCTTATGGATGGGAATATCGGAAACAAAGAGCTCTTGCGCGCTATGGGTTGATATGAATCTTTGCCGACTTTTCTGGCCGAAAAGTACACAATAAAAGGATTCTTTCGCATATAGACATTATAGAAAGAGAAGTTCAGTTCGGAGTACCGTCCCTTCGAATATTTCCAGGTACGCGTAGCACTGAGATCTAAGCGATGATAAGCCGGCATACGTTGCGAATGATAATCACCATATTCTAAGATAAAGGTTCCATTCAGGATATACATGCTGACCGGAACATTGACCGGTTTTCCGCTCGTGTAGACAAAAGAAGAGGAAAAACGCCACTTCTCATTCGGCTCATAGATGCCAACTACAGAAAGGTCATGCCTCTGATCCGTATTTGCCGCAAAGGGTTTGCCATCATTGATCTCGGCATACTTGCGCCAGTTCCAGGAGAGCGCATAGCTGATCCATCCTCTCCACATCCCTTTCTCCTTCTTTAGAGAGAGCTCCAGTCCGTAAGCCCATCCCTTTCCATCATACAAACTCCCTTCCGGGTCAGCCAACTCAATCATACTGACAAGATCTTTCCCGTTTTCCAGTATATGATTCATGTTTTTATAATAAACCTCTGCAGAATATTGCCACTCTTTGTTCAGACTCTTGAAATAGCCCAGCGTAGTGAGCCAGCCTGTCTGCGGACGGATCTGTTTGGTCGCAGGAATCCAGTAATCAACAGGAAGGCCCGTCGAACTGCTAAGCGATATCATATTCAGATACTGTATGTGATGCGTCAATGAGGCCTTAACAGATGAAGTTGAGGTGAGAAGGTAACGTGCTGATAGTCTTGGCTCCAACCCATTGTAGCTCTGTACCAGTTCGTTCCGGTTGTATGAACGTCCCCCGCTTTGCAGGAGATGATTGTACGGACCAAACTGACCATACCAGTTATATCTCACACCGGCATTGATGCGCCAACGTTCCCATTCCACATCATCATTGATGAAGAGAGAAGCCTGCGTGTAGTAATACTTTACTCCGTTTGGGGTATTTAGGAAGGTGTTGTTTAGCGTAAACCAGGAATCATTGGGAATTGTCTGATTCATCGTTACCTCATATCCACCTTTTAAGAAATGATTTTTAGTAGTATAATCCAGTGTTCCTTTGTATTTATATTCATTCAGGTGGGTCTTCATTTCCCCTTCATACGAGGTTTGCGTAAAATTAGTGTTTGCCTTATAGCTTGACCAGGTGAGCAGATGATTCATAGAATACCGGGAGTCAAACGAATGTTGCCACTGAATGCTTGCAGCCTGATTACTCCAGCCGATATCAAAACTCATATCATATTCTTTATAATACATACTTGCCTTGTCATTTCCTGCATATCCATGAATGAAAAGTTTGTCTTTGGAAGAGAAATTCCATATTAAAGCCATATTATAATCGGAAAAGTCATATTTCGTCCCTTCTGTATCTTCACTTTTATCAACCAAAGATAAGATTGGTTTGATCACGTCGGTGATATGGGAACGACGGACAGAAATGGTCATTTTAAAATTCTCTCCGGAAGGAATTTCCAGATGTAAGCGCGATGAAGCTAGTCCCAGACTTCCACTCAAGGTCACTCTTTCAGGTATATCCGTTGATGAATGAACATCAAGCACAGAAGCCAGGGCATTGCCATATTCGGGTGATACACCTCCGCTCATCAGCACCGCTCTATCAGTGACATTTGGGTTAAAAACAGAGAATACACCTAAGAAGTGACTTGGATTATAGATAGGAGCCTCATTAAACAAGACGCGTGTCTGATCTGAATTACCTCCCCGAATAAACAATCCCGTCTTTCCTTCTCCCGTGTTTGACACACTGGCTGTCATCTGAAGTAATTTCAGAGGATCAGGTTCTCCCAACAAAGAAGGAAAAGATTTCATATCCTCTTTGGAGAGCACTGTAGCACTCCCTGTTCTTTCGTAGGGAGCATCTTCTACATTGGCACCCACAATAATCTCCTTGACGAGTTCGCCCGTTTCTTCCATAGAGATATTCAGCACGATTGGAGCCTCCATTACTTCAATTCTTTTCTCCACAGTTTTGCAACCCAGGTAAGAGAAGCGCAATCGAAAGGTGCCAGCCGGAAGTTTCAGTTGATAATATCCATCCTTGTCCGTATTTGTTCCCTGTTTTGTCTCCATGACAGCGATCGAAGCCGATTCCATCGATTTACCGGAGAGCGTAACACGCCCGCTAATCACATATTTAACTTGAGCAGAAAGAAGAAGAGGTAGAAAGAAGAAGAACCCAAGACAGTAAAGTCCACGTAGCTGAGAGCTGCATATGTTGAGACAAGTTTTTATCCATCTGCTTGGTGATTCTTATTTGCAAAAATACTACATTTGCAGTTGCATCAAAGCTATTTTGTTTAAAAATCAGAATTATAATGATACATACTCAGTCAGGTTCGCATACACATTCCAAATCTACATCCAATCATACCCACAGCCACCATTCTCATACACCCGCAAGTGCATCAGGAAATATTCGTCTGGCCTTTTTCCTGAATCTTATTTTTGCATTCATAGAGTTGGCCGGTGGACTTTTTACCAACAGTGTCGCCATCCTTTCCGATGCACTCCATGATTTTGGTGACTCCTTATCATTAGGAGTAGCCTGGTACCTGCAGAAGCTTTCCAAAAAAGGTCGCGACAAAGAGTATACATACGGATACAAGCGTTTCTCACTTCTAGGAGCTTTATTCATATCAACAGTATTGCTTGTCGGTTCCTTTTTTGTGATCAAAGAATGTGCAGAGCGATTTATGAATCCGCAAGTACCTAATGCTCAGGGGATGTTTTTCCTCGCCATCTTTGGTGTTCTCATCAACGGATTTGCAGCTTTGCGTCTTACACGAGGAGGCTCTATCAGTGAGCGAGCCGTCTCTCTTCATATGCTTGAAGATGTATTTGGCTGGGTGGCAGTGTTGGTTGTCAGTATAGTGATGATGTTTGTTGAATTGCCAGTTTTAGATCCAGCACTTTCTATCGGAATTAGTATCTGGGTACTATATAATGTATACAAGAACCTAAGGGAGACTTTTCGTGTCTTCTTGCAGCAGGCACCTCAGGATGTGAACATAGGGCAACTCCAACAAAGTCTGTTGGCCATTGAAGGAATCAGTTCCATTCATGATATTCATCTTTGGTCATTGGATGGTGAGTCTAATGTGATGACTTTGCATGTGGTCATAAAAGAGGATCTGTCAGTAGCAGACAGCCATGCGCTCAAGAGTCAGATCCGCATGCTTTTGAATGAAAAGAAGATAGCTCATGCGACCATTGAGATTGAGACGATCGGAGAGGAGTGCGAATTGCTCCATTGCTGAAAAAGTACTCTCTGCTACTTAGTATAAGGCGTAAAACCTTGCTATAACCAACAATTTTCCCCAATTTTGCACCAATATACAGAAACAGTTTAGTGCACTATTATAAATAAATATATGAAGTTTATAGGAATCATTCCTGCACGCTACGCATCTACTCGTTTTCCGGGAAAGCCACTGGCTGACATAGATGGGAAGAGCATGATACAAAGGGTATACGAACAACTGTCCGGTGTGCTGGATCTTGTTTATGTGGCCACAGATGACAATCGTATCGAAGAGGCTGTTCATACCTTTGGTGGACATGTAGTGATGACATCGGCCGAACATAAGAGTGGTACTGACCGGTGTATGGAAGCCTTTCAGAAAGTGGGAGCAGGATGTGATGTGGTGATTAATATACAAGGTGACGAACCATTCATACACTCTTCACAGATAGAAAGTCTGATGAAATGCTTCACGGACAATATAGATACCCAGATTGCCACATTGGTAAAGCCATTTAGTATTGATGATGATTTTGAATCTGTACTATTCAATCCTAATTCGCCCAAAGTGGTGCTCAATGCCAAGCATGAGGCCATCTATTTCAGTCGTTCTGTCATTCCTTATTACCGCAACGCTCCCTATCAGGAATGGTTGAAAATGCAAACGTATTACAAACATATTGGTCTATATGCCTATCGGGCAGACGTGTTGAAGCAGATCACCGCTCTACCGCAATCCTCACTTGAGCTGGCAGAGTCACTTGAGCAACTTAGATGGATTGAAAATGGCTACCGTATCCGTGTGGCGATAAGCGAAGTAGAAACTATCGGTATAGACACACCGGAAGATCTTGAAAGAGCAGTTAAATTCTTGAAACAACAAAAACGATGAACCGATCCCTTCAACCTGCCATACGTCCGATAGAACACATCGAAATTCCACCGATGAAGAAAGAGGTATTTTCCAACGGAATACCTTATTATGTCATTCATGCCGGAGATCAGGATGTTGTGCGTATAGACATAATTATCAATGCGGGTAGTTGGGACCAGGATAAGGCACTTGCATCCAAATTGACTTTCCGGATGCTAAAAGAAGGCACCTCGCAACTCTCTTCTGCAATAATAAGTGAAGAGATCGATTATTACGGTGCATCCTTCCATATAAACTCCTCATTTCATAATTCCTTTATCACGTTTTATACCCTGACAAAGCATTTGGAGCCGCTCATGGCTTTGGTCGAACAGCTATTGAAAGAACCCTCTTTCCCTCAAAAAGAGCTTGATACAGTACTTAATCTTCACAAACAAGAACATCTGCTTTCGGTTAAGAAGGTCACTACGCTCGCCACCAGAAGTTTTAATGAAGCTCTCTTTGGTAAAGAGCATGGATATGGACGCACTACTGATATTAAGGATTATGATCTCATAAAGCGTGAGGATCTTTCGGCCTTTCATCATCACTTTATTCATTCCGGTAATTGTCAGGTAGTAATATCCGGAAATGTATCTGAAAGAGAAACAAGGTTGGTAGAGAAGCATATTGGAACTTCTTCGTGGGGCTCTTTGCTTGCGAAAGAAGAAAAGAACTATGTGATCAACCCCTCCACAGAGAGACAAATCTTTGTGGAAAAAGACGATGCTTTACAGTCGGCAATACGTCTTGGAACCAATTGTGTAAAAAATGATCATCCTGACTTTCATAAGATGAAATTTCTCAACATGATACTCGGTGGCTATTTTGGAAGCAGGCTCATGTCTTCCATCCGTGAAGAGAAAGGATATACCTATGGCATAGGATCAAGTATCAGTTCCTTTAAAAATGCAGCCTATCTGTATATATCCACACAGGCCGATTGTAAATTCACGCGTCCACTGATAGAGGAAGTCTATCACCAGATAGATATTTTGCAGCAGGATTTGGTCGAAGCAGATGAATTAGAGAGAGTACGTAACTATTCCATTGGTCAGTTTTGTCGCTCTCTGGAGAGCCCTTTTGCGATTGCCGATGCTTATATTTCACTACTTGTCAATAACTCAGACACCACCTCTTTATTTCATTTGTTGGATGCGATTCAAACGACAACTGCTGAAGAGGTGCGCAATTTAGCAATTAGATACCTTCAGAAAGAGAAGTTTTACGAGGTTGTAGCAGGAAAAATGGAATAAATGAGAAAAAAGGAGGCCCTATGATATCAATATGCATTCCGGTTTATAATTTTGATGTCACAAATCTTGTGACAGAGTTACATTCTCAAGGAGTAACAGCGTCAATACCCTTTGAGATTCTTGTGATGGATGATGCTTCTGAACGCTGTAAAGAGAAGAACCGTCTGCTAAAATCGCTTCCTTTTGTTCAGTACTTCGAACTTGAAACGAATCTTGGTCGTTCAAAGATACGCAATCAACTGGCTCTCAATGCGCGTTACGACTACTTGTTGTATATGGATTGTGATGTAGAGGTCGTGTCGCATAATTACATCAAGAACTATCTGAACTACTGTTACAAAGACGTTGTATGTTACGGAGGCATCGTCTATGCGAAAACATGTCCTTCTCCTGAGTTTTATCTGCGTTGGACAATTGGGGTGAAGCGCGAGTCCATCAATGCATACCGCCGATCACGCAAACCGAACAGAAACTTCTCGACGTTCAATTTTCTTATGGACCGGGATTTCTTTCTGAAAGTCAGTTTTAATGAGGAGCTTGTTGGGTATGGTCATGAAGACACTTTGTTTGGTTTTGACCTCTTCAAGCACAATGTATTCATCCGTCATATTGAAAATCCTCTTCGCCACATCGGATTGGAGAGTGGGGAGGTGACACTGACTAAATATAGAGAGGGAATCCGGAACGCACGTACTATTGTTCGCCTGCTCAATAACGATCCCTTGTTTATTAAGAGTATGCCTCTTTTGGTATGGAGACGTAGAATTGAGAAGCTTCACCTTCAATCCCTTATGGCTTTTCTCTATGTGAACTTCCATAAGTTTATGGAAGTCAACCTCCTTCATAAATATGCCTGGATGCCCTTGTTTAGTTTCTGGAAGTTGAGTTATTATTGTTTTCTGGAAAAGAATAGTAATTTGGAAGAAGAATAAGTGCAATGATAAATAACAAGTAAATACTATAGAAAATATTTTGATGGTAGTTTATTTCTTTTTATCTTTGTCACATAAGAAAGAGACTTAATTTCTAGTCGCATCGTTCTTTGATTGGTAAACTCAACAGTAATATAAACGCCGAGACATGCTTCGTCTGGCAATGGCGGGCCACACCCTTCGGGGCTGCATTAGCACAAGTGGATTACAAAAGCGAGCGAGCACTCAAATCTTGTCATTCGGAGTTTTCGCACATCTTTAGCGATGCGACTTCCTTATAAGAGCTGTGGTTACAATGTAGCCACAGCTTATTTTTTTGATCCGATGATCCTTCTGAATCTACCCGGTGATTCTTTTTCACAAAAAGCGAAAGATAAGTCTTCAATTTTTTTGGAAGAGTAATCGGATTCTTTTACCTTTGCGCTGCATTTAAGATACCAACAATTGATGCGACAATAGCTCAGTTGGTAGAGCATTAGCTTCCCAAGCTGGGGGTCGCGGGTTCGAGTCCCGTTTGTCGCTCTGAAAATAGAGGTGGTAAAACACTGAAATTTAATGGTTTTAAGAGCTTTAAAGGTTATTGTCAGTAAAAAGATTATAACCTTTTTTGTTGCGTCGGTCAAGAAGATAATTACAGAAACATAGGAAGAGCTTCAGCGATGATAAAGTTGCTCCCACCAATAAACAGCAGATCATCAGGATCACAATCTTGTAAAGCTTTTGCAACTGCTTCCTGCACGGATGGGAAATCGTTGCCTTGCAGTTCAAATTGAAGAGCCTGCTCATGAAGGAGATGTTCGCCAAGAGCGCGTGGAATATCTGCTTTCGTGAAATAATAAGTTGCCTCAGTGGGGAGTAGTTTGAGCACAGCGGTAATATCCTTATCATTAACCATTCCGATTACAATACGCAGTTTGCGATATTGCTCTTGACGCAGTTGCTCTGCAATATATTGTATGCCTCCACTGTTATGACCTGTGTCACAGATTACTTTGGGGTGCTCATGAACTATCTGCCAGCGTCCCATCAATCCGGTGAGCGCTGTGACCTCTTTAAAACCTTTATATACTGCTGCATCAGGCAGCAGAAATCCTTTATCCTTTAGTAGCCTAAGAGCGCTCAAAAGGGTTGCGGCATTCTTCTTTTGCGCATAACCACCCAATTCGCTTTCAAGTTGCGGATAATCTTTGGTGTCATATATCCATCCGGAAGCACTCTTTGTGGCAGCAAGCAATAGTTCTTGCTCCTCTGCAAAGAAGATTGGTGCATCTTCGAAAGCCGCTTTTTGCTGAAAGACAGATTTAACCTCTGAAGTGCCGGCTTCACCAATGACAACTGGAATATGAGGCTTGATGATACCGGCTTTCTCTCTGGCAATCTTCTCCAGCGTATCTCCCAAAAACTGCATATGGTCCAAACTGATGTTACTGATAATAGCCAGTTCGGGAGTAATCACATTTGTGCTATCCAGACGTCCACCCAGTCCGACTTCAATCAGAGCGATATCCACGTTCTGACTCTCAAAATAGCAGAACGCCATCATCATGGTCAATTCGAAGAAGGAGGGTTGAAGCTGTTCGAAGAACTCCTTATTTTGGGCAACATACTCCACAACATACTCCTTACTAATCATCTGCCCATCCACACGAATCCGTTCGCGAAAATCAAGTAGGTGAGGAGAGGTGTAGAGTCCAGTCTTGTAGCCTGCAGACTGGAATATTGCAGCCAGAGTATGAGAGATTGATCCTTTGCCATTGGTTCCGGCAATATGAATCGTTTTGTAACGCGTGTGAGGGCGATTAAAACGCTCGTCCATGGCCAACGTGTTTTCTAATCCCTCTTTGTAAGCAGCACCTCCAATCTTATGGAAGACAGGTAAGGCATTATATAAATAGCGTAAAGTCTCTTCGTAATTCATATTTCAATATACAAGCAATTAGTATAGCCTTTTCCAAATAAGTGACAAGCTGTAATGCGGACTTGGTGCAGCAATGATTCTATTTCAAGTTACAAAGGTCGTCATTTTAATCGAAAACAGGATACGACTCAATAAATTTTTTGTGTAGTTGTCCATGATGTGAGAACTGAAATACACATTTGTTATTCAGATGTCATAAAACCGATAGAAGTCAATTATTTTTATTAAATTCTTTGCATAGATGAAATATTCTCATTTTCTTTGCACATAATAGTACAGCACAGTATAGATAAATATGAATATGGAAGTTGATTTTTCACAGCCTGCGATCGCTAAGTTTAAAATTCTTTCTAATGCCATTGCACAAGCAATCCAGCTAGGAGAGTTTAAGATGGGTGAGCCACTTCCATCCATCAATGTATTGAGTTCGGAATATTCCATCTCTCGCGAAACGGTATTTAAAGCTTTCAGCGACTTGAAGAAAAGAGGGCTAGTTGATTCTGCTCCTACAAAAGGCTACTATGTATCAGGTGAGGTGAATACTGTGTTGTTGTTGCTTGATAGCTATAGTTTGTTTAAAGAGTTGTTGTACAATACCTTTGTTGAGACATTGGGTAAAGAATATAAAGTGGAGTTGGTGTTTCATCAGTACAATCAATCGCTCTTCGATACAATACTTCAGGATGCACGAGGACGTTACAGCAATTATATTATCATGAATGTGAATGATGAAAAGATGTCTTCCCTGATTGAATCTTTGGATCCCAATAAAGTTTTGTTGTTGGATTTGGGTGATTTTGAGAAGAAGACATTTTCATATATCTGTCAGGATTTTGGTAAGTCTTTCCGTGATGCATTAGAAGAAGGGGTCGGTTTGTTTGCGAAATACAAAAAGCTTGTGCTTTGTCTTAGAAATGATTCTCCTCATCCACGCACTTGTGTACCTTTCTTTAAGAGTTTCTGTAAAGCACATCACATTCCTTGTCAGGTGAGGATACAACCGATAAAACTAAAAGATGTGGAAGAGAATGTAGCATATATATCTCCAGTCATCAGTGAAGTAGTTGAACTTGTAAAGTTCTGTCGCAAGCGTGGATTGGAATTTGGAAAAGATGTCGGATTAGTTGCATATAATGATATGCCTGTCTATGAAGTGATAGATAAAGGAATTACTTCTATCTCCGTAGATTTTGCTTTGATGGGCGAAATGGCTGCACGTCATATTTTGGATAAAGAAAAGAACTTTAAAATACTTCCGGCACGGTTGATACGCCGGGAGTCCTTATAAATGAATAGTATGAATAACAACAGATTAGTAGGAGAACACCCCAAAGTAGGTATCCGTCCGGTAATAGATGGAAGAATGAATGGGGTAAGAGAGTCTTTGGAAGATCAGACGATGGCAATGGCTACACATGTTGCCCAATTGATCTCTTCAACACTATGCCATGCTGATGGCAAGACGTTTGAATGTGTGATTGCCGATCATACAATAGGGCGTGTAGCTGAAGCTGCCGCTTGTGCTGAAAAGTTTCAACGTCAGGGAGTCGGATTGACATTGACTGTTACACCTTGTTGGTGCTATGGTACTGAAGTGTTGGATTTGGATCCACTGATGCCGAAAGCTATTTGGGGATTTAATGGCACAGAACGTCCCGGAGCAGTCTTCCTGGCTGCAGCATTAGCAGGTCATAATCAGAAAGGTTTACCCGCATTTGGTATCTATGGTCGTGAAGTGCAGGATGCTGATGATACTACCATACCTGAAGACGTAAAAGGAAAGATCATTCGCTATATTAAAGCTGCTATGGTGGTAGCCGAACTGAAAGGAAAATCGTATCTCTCAATCGGAGGGCAATGTATGGGTATTGCAGGATCAATCATCCAGCAAGACTTCTTCCAGGAATATCTGGGTATGCGTAGCGAATCGGTGGATCAAGTAGAGATTCTTCGCCGCATGGATAATAAAATCTATGATGAAGCCGAATTTAAGAAAGCCATGGCATGGACGAGTAAATACTGCAAGCCAAATGAAGGTGAAGATTATAACAAACCTCATAACCAACTCTCTCGTGCAGAGAAAGAGGAAGCTTGGGAATTTGTGGTAAAAGCCTATATCATTGTTCGTGATATGATGATCGGTAATCCCAGACTTACAGAGATAGGATTTCCTGAAGAAGCTTTGGGCTACAATGCGATTGCCGGTGGCATTCAGGGACAGAGACAGTGGACGGATTATAAGCCAAATCATGATTTTACAGAAGCACTCCTCAACTCTTCTTTTGACTGGAATGGAGTGCGTGAAGCGTTTATCATGGCAACGGAAAATGATACCTTGAACGGAACAGCTATGTTGCTTAGTCATCTTCTCACCAATCGTGCTCAGGTCTTTGCTGATGTGCGTACATGTTGGACTCCGGATGCAATTGAACGTGTTACTGGATATAAAGTTTCAGGAGTGGCAGCCAGCGGATTGATCCACTTGCTCAACTCTGGTGCAGCTGCACTCGATGGGAATGGACAGATGAGTGACGAAGAAGGTCATCCGGTAATGAAACCTTTCTGGGAGATTAAAGCCGGAGAAGTAGAAAAGACACTAGCGGCAACTTCATGGTACCCGGCAAACAGGGACTATTTCAGAGGAGGCGGTTATTCATCGGGTTTTCTCTCAAAAGGAGGGATTCCTGTGACAATGGTGCGGCTTAACTATATCAAAGGTCTTGGGCCTGTCATGCAACTGGCTGAAGGGTGGACAGTGGATCTTCCTGATGAAGTGCACAAAATATTGAATGAACGTACTGATAAGACATGGCCGACAACTTGGTTTGCACCTCGTATACAAGAAGGAAATCCTAATTTCAAAGATGCATATTCTGTGATGAACAGCTGGGGTGCTAATCATGGAGCATTCAGCTATGGACACATCGGAGCTGACCTGATTACATTGGCTTCCATCCTGCGTATTCCGGTTTGCATGCACAATGTTGCCATAGAAGATATTTATCGTCCGAGCGCCTGGAGTGCATTTGGGTCTGATCCTGAAGGTGCTGACTATCGTGCATGTGCTGCTTATGGACCACTATACAAGTAAAGTCGTTAATAATAAAATATGTTTTATGGTTTTTGAAAACAAATTCAAACTAGTGAACTTTAGAAATATTTAACCTAAGCCCTGGTAGTACTTTTGAATTCCAACCGGGCAGTCAGCGGACTGTCCGGTTTTCCTCTTTCTAAATTTAGGCATAAAATGTAAATTTGAGTGTGTGTTTTCCTAAATAGTAACAAGAAAATTGTACATTTGTCTCCCGAATGAAATGTGGATACTGAAAATAGCTGAAAATCGATATGACAGATATACATGCGTTTAATCCGGAAGGGTCTCTCTTGCGGAAACGCCAACTACGAATGCTTGAGATACTCAAGAGCATTGATAAAATATGCCGCGACAATAAAATTCCTTATATTCTAAGTGCTGGTACAGTGCTTGGTGCTTATCGACATGGTGGATTTATTCCTTGGGATGATGATTTGGATATAGAACTGCTCAAAGAAGACTATAATAAACTTCTAGTGTTGTTGGAAAAGGATCTTCCGGAAGATATGCTTGTACAAACACATCAGACAGATAGCAATTATTATTTCCCTTTTGCAAAAGTTCGTTGTACGAACATGATGGTGTGCGACCGATATCATCTCGATGAGAACTATAAGTATCAGGGAGTCTTTGTTGATATATTTCCATTGGAGCAGAATTTCTATATTTTCTCCAAACTATCAACAACGATTCAGAAGTTTTTGATGCGCGTCTCCCGACTGTCCAACCGATATGCCTGGCTGAAAAATCCCGTTTTGAAAGTAGGCTATCTGCTAGCTTATTGTATGATGTATCCTTTATTCCGCTTTATCTCTCATTTGATTCCTTCAGAGACACTCCGTTATGTGCTCGGTTGTGGAAACGATTTCCCGCGTAAAAGAACGGAACTGTTTCCTGCGTCTTCTCTGTCATTTGAAGGATTTAGTTTTCCAGGTCCTTGTAATCCACAAGCTTATTTAACTCGAATCTATGGACCGGATTATATGACTCCGCCTCCGCTTGATAAGATTGAAATGCATTCCACAGATTTAGATATTGAAGGTGCGTTGAAGCAATAAAACAGTGTTAATTCCGTTAAAAATTACGCAATATCTGCTGAACAGGATATTTCTAATTTTTATTGCTTTATATTTGCCTCCTATTAAATATAATCGAGATTTTGAGTAAATGAAAAATAGAAACCAATGAAAAAGATACTTCTATACCTTTTTGTTTTAATAACTTGCTCTGCATATGGGCAGGTGTCTAGCCTCTCATCACTAACCAACCTTAAGAATATTGATCCTGAGATGATGACTGACGCTCAGGTTGAACAGGTGTTAACCAAAATGCAAACGGATGGGTATTCCACGACACAGTTTGATCAATATGCAGAAAAACAAGGACTTGACAAAACTTCAACGGCCAAGTTTAAGAATAGGATTGTCAGATATAATACGGATGTCAATGGATTGAAGAAACGAAAGAATATGGATCCGGAGGAATTGAAGAAATTTGGACTCACTCCGGAATCAGCAGACATTGATCCCCGTTTAATGAAGTATTTTGAGGCGTATATGGAGAAACAGGATTCTATCAAAGAGACGGAACTACCTGTTTTTGGTGCATCCATGTTTCAGGAACTTACGATGAGCTTTGAGACAAACTTACGTATGGCTACTCCTGAGAGTTATATTCTCGGACCTGATGATGAAGTAATTCTGGATATCTACGGACTTTCTGAAGGTCACTTTAATCTTCAGGTTACCCCGGAAGGTGCCATCCGAATACCCAATGTGGGAGTAGTTGCAGTAGGAGGGCTTTCTATTGCTGAAGCAAAACAGTCCATAAAGAAAAGTCTTGTTCCTTATTATAAAGGAATTAGTTCAGGAGAGACAAAATTAAGTATTGCATTGGGAGATATTCGAAGTATAACTGTGAATGTGATAGGTGAAGTTAAGTATCCAGGTACTTATACAATACCTTCTCTTGCAACTGTTTATAATGCGCTCTATCAGTCTGGAGGGCCCGCAGAGAACGGTTCGTTCCGCATGGTGAATATTATTCGTGGAGGCAAAGTTATTGAAACTGTCGATTTGTACGACTTTCTGGTATTTGGAAAAGAAACGAATATACGATTGCAGGATCAGGATGCAATTAAAGTGCTTCCATACAAAAATAGGGTGAGCATAGGCGGTGAAGTGAAAAACAAAGCCCTTTTTGAGGTTAAAGATAATGAGACGCTGGCTAATTTAATCAAGTTTTCCGGTGGATTTACAGAAAAGGCTTTTCAGGAAAGGATTACCGCATACCGAAATACAACAAAAGAGAAAAGTGTCATTGATGTGACTGCTCCGGAGTTTGATTCATTTATCCTTAAAGCCGGAGATGCCTATATGGTTGGAGAGCTTTTGGAACGTTTCTCAAACAGAGTTCAGATTCAAGGTTCCGTGTATCGTCCCGGAGAATATGCATTGACAGAAGGAATGAAAGCAAGTGATCTTTTGCACAAAGCAGAAGGTTTGTTAGACGATGCATTTGCGTCTCGTGCGATCATTTTTCGTAAAGACATCAATAACTTACCTGAGATAGCTTCATTCTCGCCGATAGATGCATTGAATGGGAAAAAAGACCTTCTGTTGCAACGTGAAGATAGTATTCAGATTTATTCCATCGTGGATATGAAGGAAGAGGAGTATATCTATGTGGCTGGTGAAGTAGTTAAGCCAGATAAATTTGTTTTCTCTAAAGGTATGACTTTGAAAGATGCTATTTTGGTAGCACAGGGAGTCACTACAAAAGCAGATAAAGGAGAAGTAGAGGTGTTTCGCCAAATAACAGATCCAACAGTACTGGTTGATAACCTCCAAAAAGCTACAAGTTTTAAGTTTCAGCTTGATCAGGTACTTGCGTTTGGCGATGATGCTTCGGATTTTAAACTACAAAAGGAAGACCGAATCATTGTGCGTTCTATGTTTGGTTTTGAAGATATGAAGCAGATTAAGATTGAAGGTGAAGTCATGCGTAAAGGTACCTACGTCATCACATCAAAAAACCAACGCGTATCTGATGTAATCAAGATGGCTGGCGGGCTGACAGAATTCGCTTATCCGGATGGTGCTTTTCTCCTTCGTCGAATAAAAAAGACAGATGCGGAAAAAGAAATGCTTACGGAGATGAACAAGAATATGTCAACGATTGGTGCTTCAAAGATTGCACTTGATGAAGATTTACTCACTGGAGCTGCAGCTCAGAAAAAAAGGAATCAATACAAGAAATCTATCACTAATCCGAATGATACTATTGGTTTTAATCCGGAGCTTTCAACTTCAACAGACTTGGTAGGTATTGAGTTGACAAGAATTCTGGCCAATCCCGGTTCAAAATATGATATCATCATGGAGGAAGGGGATATCCTGAGTATTCCGAAACTTTTGGAAACTGTTCAGGTGATGGGTGAGGTGATGATGCCCAACACCGTTCGTTATGAAAAAGGACGTAATTTGAAGAGTTATGTAAATGCTGCCGGAGGTTTCGGAATGAATGCTAAGTCAGGTAAATCGTATGTGATTCATGCAAATGGTTCCATTGATGTAACTTCTTCTTTTTTAGGTTTTCGACATTATCCGAAAGTGAAACCGGGTTCCCGTGTCATTGTTCCGGAAAAACCAGCTACTGAGAAATTGTCAACAGTTGAAGTCATTGGTATTACTACGAGTATAACCTCTGTTGCTGCTATGATCATCAGTCTATTTAGAAAATAATATGGATAAAAAGAACGAATATATTCCGATAAAGAGCTTTTTTTCTTTTATGAATGAGGTGAATGCTTTTCTCCTTAAAAGAAAATATAGGGTAATTGCAGCAGTATTAATCGGATGCGCATTGGGATTAACAGCTTCATTCCTCTATAAGCCCAGATATAATGGCTCTTTGACTTTCGTATTACAAAGTGAAGATGAAATGGGTGCTATGTCAGGATTGGCTAGTCAGTTTGGACTTTCTATCGGTTCAGCCTCTGGCACCTTCAGCGGAGATAATATATACGAGTTGCTTGCATCCCGCTTATTAGTCGAAAAAGCGCTTTTGGCATCTGTAATAACGAAAGAGGGAACAAATTCGTTGCTCAATGTGTTTATCAAGACCTACAAGCTCGATAAGAAATGGAAAGATGATGAAGAACAGAAAGTACGTGATCTGAGTTTCCCGGTCGGGCAGTTACGTGAAACTTTCTCCCGAGAACAGGATAGTGTGATAGGGGTTATTTACGAAAAATATATCCTGAAACAAATGGTAGCTTACAAAGTAGACAAGAAGCTGAGTGTCGGTAGAGTTGAGATTGAAACAAAGAGCGAACTCTTTTCAAAATATTTTGTGGAGAAACTTATGGAAGAGACAGCAAACTATTATGTAAATACGAAAACAAAAGTGTCTCGCAAGAATTGTCAGATACTTGAGCTGCAGGCAGATTCAATAAAAAAAGAATATGATAAGGTTGTATCAGAAAGTGCTTCTTTAAGTGATCAAAATCTGAATGCGATTCGTCAATCTGCCTCTGTCGAATTGGTTAAGAAACAGACCGATATGCAATTGCTCGCATCCGCCTATATTGAAATGAAAAAGAATATTGAGCTGATGAAGATGACAATCAACAAACAAACACCTCTTGTAGAAATCATTGACCGACCGATCATGCCATTGGATGAGACCAAGATCGGACCCGTATTAGGCATTGTCGGAGGCGGATTCTTAAGTGGTTTCTGTGCGGTAGGCTTTTATACAATGATTTTCATTTGGAGAAACCGACGTCGGTTGCTTTAAGTGTTGAAACAAGTTGATTAATGAGCCCAGAAGCAAGTCATTCGCAGTATAAGTTGTCAGAGCAGACTCCATGTCACTATAACTTGATTTATGTCTATACATTTCTGTTGCTTATTTTTAGTTTTTATTTCTACGAACTGATAGCCTTTGATCCTCTGGATGAAATTTTCGAGGTGCTGTTAGTTCTTATCGCAGGCGTTTATTTGTATGAAGGCAAGTTCCTTAGGCCAAAAAAAGATTTGATTATCTTTGCCTGCATTGCACTATTTTATGTCATTTATTCCTTCTTTATACATTCAAATACAGCAAAAGGTATTCTTATTGATACGAGTGTTCAACTAAAACCTTATATTGCTTTTTTCGTTTTCTATTATCTAGGCGTACACTTTTCTTTCAAAAAGAAGAAACTTCTGCGCTTTATGCTTATTGGTCTCTTTATTATTTCTCTTTTGGTAACTGTTGTAGGATTTGGCATTGGTGATTTGGTAGGTGCAATGAAACTTGTCTATAGCCATCCTGCTCGTTTCGCTTCAGCACTCGTGATTGTGGCTTTGTATTATCTCTATACCACTGAATATAAACTAAAGAATGCCATTTTTTTTATAATAATAATCTCTCTTGCATTGTTCTCTGGTAAAGCGAAGACATTTGGTTTCTATACAGTCGCTGTCTTTACGTTATTCATCTATTATTATAGGATAAAATTGAAATTTGATATCAAAACAGTCTTTCTCATCGTCTTGTTGTTCTCTTTGATCATTATTGCGGCTCGTGACAAATTCTTCTTTTATTTTGTGGATTATAGTATGGATGATGAAGAATCTTTAGCACGCCCTTTTTTGTACTATACTTCTTTCCTTATCTTTATTGATTATTTCCCGTTTGGTTCGGGGCTGGCAAGTTTTGGCACTTTTGCTTCGGGGTCATCATATTCAGATATTTACTATCAATATGATTTGAACAAGATTTGGGGGTTGAACCCAGATTATCCATTCTTTGTTTCAGATACATATTATCCATCTCTGGCTCAGTTTGGAGTCTTTGGTCTTATTCTCTTTATCATCTTTTGGATACGAATTATTAGGGAAGCATTGTTTTATCGAAAGAAAACAGAAGACAGGAAGAACTTTATGATAATAATATTAGTCTTAATGTTCTTTGCTATCGAGTTTATTGCAGATGCGACATTTACCAATAACCGGGGATTTGCGGCAATGATTCTTATTGCGTTATGCTTAAATGAAATGAAACATAAGTATGAAAATAGTCCACTGTTAACAGAAAAAGTTGATAAGAATGAGAAGACAGATCTGTCTGAAGTGTTGACCGAAAAGAAAGATGATTTATGCGAATACTGATCACTGCACCAAGCCTGGATATTTCCCGAAATGTAAGTGGCATCTCCATGGTTACACATACTATACTATCTAATGCAGATGAGAGTCATTGTTATTTCCACTATTTATTGGGAAGACCAGATAAAAGTCCATTTTGGCTTTGGCCTTTATTGCTGATTAAACAACTTATAAATTACCCCTTTTTTCTTTCTTCACACAAGATAGATGTGGTACATCAGAATCTTCCGTTTAATACAAAAGGAATTCTTCGAGAATATATTATTAATCTATTTTCCGTGTGGAGTGGGCGTAAAGTGCTACTACATATACACGGTGGGGAATGTCTGATGAAAGGAGTTTCTTCCCCAATATTAAACCTGCTTGTAAAAGGAATGTTTCGAAGGAGTGATGGCATACTGGTGTTGAGTGCCCTTGAAAAAGAGGCATTACACATTAATTATCCGAATGCTAATGTTTCGTTCTTATCCAATGCGATAGATACCGATTATTATAAAAGGAGAGGTGAGCGAAAAAAGGAACATCTGGGAATTCTTTTCATGGGACGCATTCATGAGAGCAAAGGTGTGGATGAAATTATAGAAGCGATTCGTCACCTGTATTTTCAGCAACATAATTTTACGTTCTTTCTATGTGGAGAAGGGCCGGAACGAGAGCGTATGGTAAAAGAATGTACGGCGATCATGCATGATGACTTTCATTACGAAGGAATAGTATCTGGCGAGAAGAAACTTGAAGTCATGCTTTGTTCTTCTATATTTATCTTGCCTTCTCGTTACGGAGAAGGATTACCGATGTCGCTTCTTGAGAGCATGGCAATGGGAATCGTTCCAGTTGTGACCAATGATGCATCCATGAATGAAATAATTAATTCAGGAGACAATGGTCTGAAAGTAGAAAAATATAATGCTGTTGATCTTGCTACCAAGCTTGATTTTCTGATTTTACATCCAGAAATGATTGATACAATGGCTGAAAATGCTGTTCGTACCGTTCGAAAGAGTTACGGAATAAAGAACTATATGAAACAACTAAATGAAATATATATGACTTTATTTCTGACATAGTAATTATTAAACAAAAACTAATCTGGAACGCAATAAAATCAACCCATTCATAGTTATTATAATAAATTTACACACTCTCTAATAGTGGAGCTTACTGTGTAAGTGTTTACTGAAAAACGGATAAAAAGGATAAACAAGAGTCAATTCGAATGTTAAACGCAATATATCTCTATCGTATTTCACACTGGCTATATGTGCATCATATCCCATTATTACCTAAGTTCTTTCAGCTGCTTATTTTTGTAATTTACAATTGTTCAGTACCTTACAAATGCAAAATAGGAAAAGGTTCTTTTTTTAATCATGGAGGTATTGGCGTACTCTTGAATAATGGTGTCGTCATAGGAGAGGGGTGTAAGATTGGCAACAATGCATCTATTGTAGGACAAGGTCCTTACAGACATGTGCCACGATTGGGTAATAAAGTATATGTTGGGCCCGGAGCCGTGATTCAAGGTCCGGTAATCATTGAGGATTATGTGATTGTAGCTCCAAATGCAGTAGTGACGCGAAGTGTTCCGGCTTATATGATTGTAGCAGGAGTGCCTGCAAAAATAATAGGAGATTCTCGTAATTTGAATTATGACATTTTTAAGAATGAATCCTTTGATGAAGGAGTTAAAGAATATATGAAACCATGTGTGAAGGAAGTTTAAAGAAAATATTAGTAACGGGAGGATGTGGAATGATTGGTTCCAATCTTGTGAAGCGATTGATTAATGAAGGTAATGATGTTTATGTGATAGATAATCTATGGAGAGGAAAATTGGAATATCTGAATGATGAAAACGGTATACCTGTTATAGATCTCAATACCCACTTTTTCAATCTTGATTTATCCATACCGGATATAGCAGCAGTAATTATTGCTTCAATGGAATATGTGATTCATTTGGCAGATATTGTGGCGGGTATCAATTATGTGTTTGCCAATCAAGGCTCTTTGTTCAGAACCAATAACCTGATTAACTCCAATGTGATTCAGTCTTGCCGTGAAGCCGGAAAAGAACGGATTAAAGGGTTTATATATGTAGGGACAGTTTGTAGTTTCCCGTTGACACGTCAGAATTCGCTGGATCCGGAACCTCTCCGTGAAGAGGAGCTATATCCTGCGTTACCAGAGTCTGCGTATGGATGGAGCAAACTGATGGGACAGCTTGAAACAGAGTTCCTTGAGAAAGAATGTGGCATTCCTACTTCAGTATTGATGTTTCATAATGTATATGGTGCACCTTGCGACTTTGGAGAACGCAGTCAGGTGATTCCCTCGCTGATCCGCAAAGCAATAAATTATCCGGCAGAACCGTTTCATGTATGGGGTAGCGGGACACAAGGACGTGCATTTATTCATGTCAATGATATTGTCAATGCACTCTGTCTGACACTTGATAAAGGACTTTCCAAAGGGACTATTCAGATTGGCCCTTCCGTATGTACTTCCATCAGAGAGATAGCCGAGGCTGTAGTGCGAATTTCAGGCAAAGAGATTGATATATTCTATGATACGACTAAACCGGAAGGTGACAAAGCCCGATGTGCAGATTATAGTTATGCAAATAAAGTGTTAGGTTGGGAGCCCCAAGTAATCTTGGAAGAAGGTCTCAAAGAACAATATCTTTGGGTTAAGCAGCAGATTGAAAATAATTGATTATTTTTGACGAAAGAAATAGGAGAGATAATATGAGCGAAACGTTATACTTTAACGTGAGACTTCAATTTGATAAGGACGTTGTTGATAAGGCTATTCAGGATACGATCCGGGATGGGCAGGTTGGCTATGTGTGTTCAATAGAGAGTAATAATCTGACAGTAGCTAATACCAATCCCGAGTTTAAGAAGGTCGTCAACGGAGCTTTGGTCAATATATGTGATGGTTCTAATTTGGCTAAAGTGCTGGGTAAAATTCACAAGCAACCTTTTACCTCGTATATAGGTGCTAACCTATTTACGAAGTACGTACATATGTGCCGCTATCGTCAATACTTCTTGGGAAATACACAGGAGATACTTGATGGACTGAAAGAAAATCTTTCAAAAGTGGACCCAAAGATACAGAACATGTGTTTTGAAACATTGCCATTTCGAAAAGTTGATGATTTTGATTATCAAGCAATTGCGGATAAGATAAATGCAGATGCACCAGATATTATCTGGGTGTCTCTTGGAGCACCAAAGCAGGAAATCTTTATGAGCAAACTTCAACCATATCTGAAGAGAGGGGTGATGTTTGGTTTTGGTGCAATCTTCAACTTCAACGCAGGTGGTATCGGACAGGTACGTCGTGCACCAAAGTGGATGCTGGCACTTCACTTGGAGTGGCTCTATCGTGCTTTTGAGGAACCAAAAAAGAATGTGCCCCGCTATTATCATTTTCTGCAGATTTTGCCCCGGCTTATTAAAGAAGAACAACTGCGAATCTCTCAACAATAAAGGCGAATAATCATGAAGCAAAAAAAAGGATATTCGCAGTTCATGACAGGACTGATTATTGCATTAGATTTTATTATTCTCAATGCTACTTTTCTTCTTGTGTATTTATTCTTTCGGGATTATATCAATGAAGAAGTGAATAAAAATATTCGCCCACTGATTTTAATTCTGAATCTGTGTTATGTTCCTTGCGTTGCTGCCATAGGATCTATTTTGCATAAACGTATCGTATTTGCCGAACGGATTACTGCAAGAGTATTTTACAGCATATTGCTTCATTCTGTGATTTTTCTCACCTGTCTGCAGGTACTGAAACAGGATGATATCTCCCGCCTCTTCTTATTGACTTTTTACATTTCTTTCTTTGTTAGTTTACTGGCTGGAAGGCTTGGTGTCCGGTTTGCTTTAAAAATGTATCGAAGCAAGGGGTTTAATTATACAAATGTTATTATCATTGGTGGAGGAAAGAACGGCGTTTCCGTAGCAGAAGAGATGATGAGCGATCCCGGGTATGGCTATAAAATTCTCGGATTCTTTGATGATAATCCCGATGGATTGCCATCCAATCTGAACTTTTTGGGCACAACGAATGAGGTAGAGGCATACATTTCAGCTGAAAATAATCAAGTAGATGAGATTTATTGCACTTTGCCCGAGTCAGCAGAGGCAATCATCTTCCGTTTGCTAAACTATTGTGAAAACAATATGATTCGTTTCAATATTGTTCCCGAAGTCAGACGTTATGTAAAGAAGCGCATGCAAATGGAGCTCCTTGGTGAGATACCAGTCTTGGTGTTGCGTGATGAGCCCTTGCAATCTTATACCAATCGTTTACTCAAACGTGCTTTTGATGTCCTGTTCTCATCGTTCTTTTTGATGGTTTGTTTTATTCCGGTTTATATCATAGTAGGATTAAGTGTCAAGATAACTTCCAGAGGGCCTGTTTTCTTTAAACAAAAGCGAACCGGACGTAATGGGATAGAGTTTTACTGCTATAAGTTTCGCACGATGATAATTAATGATGAAGCGAATGAAAAACAAGCTGTCAGAGGTGATCCACGCGTTACAAATATTGGGAACTTCCTTCGCAGAAGCAATATTGATGAGATACCACAGTTTTATAATGTACTCAGAGGAGAAATGTCAGTGGTTGGTCCTCGTCCACACATGTTGCAACACACTATTGAATATTCACAATTGATCGATAAATACATGGTGCGTCATCTTGTAAAACCAGGATTGACAGGCTGGGCACAAGTGACTGGTTATCGGGGAGAGACAAAAACCCTTGAGCAGATGGAAGGAAGAGTGAAACGTGATGTGTGGTATATTGAAAATTGGACGTTATGGCTGGATATGAAAATCATCTATCGTACCATAAGAAATATGTTTTCAGGCGAACCTAATGCTTGCTAACTCCATCTTGAGAGAATATTTGTGTAAAAAGGTTTGTAATTACGCAAGAAAAGAATACCTTTGCACTCGCTTTTGAAATAGACGGTCGGGTAGCTCAGCTGGATAGAGCAACAGCCTTCTAAGCTGTGGGTCATGGGTTCGAATCCCATCTCGATCACTCTAAGAGTAATCAGAATAATATTACTAAGAGGTTTTAAAGAAAG
Source organism: Bacteroidales bacterium (assembly GCA_963677415.2). Classification (GTDB taxonomy): domain Bacteria; phylum Bacteroidota; class Bacteroidia; order Bacteroidales; family JAQUTK01; genus JAQUTK01. The sequence continues at coordinate 42,406 of CAXXFJ010000047.1, forward strand.
TTCAGAGCCGTAAGTCTTAAAAAGATTTACGGCTTTTTCTTTGTAACTTTTGACTCTAAAAATAGACTTCTGAAGATTCTTGTTTTGCGTATGTTTTTATATTCATAATCATGAAAAGAAGGCCGTTTACAGATGGAGATTTTTGGATACCTGTACATTTAACAAAGTCATAGTCCTTCCTAACCCAAAAAGAGACTTTGTTTGTTTGGGAAGTTCAATTATAGAATTTATCTTTGCCATCGTTATTATTTCCGCTTTGATTCCGGAGTCTATTTTCAATCAAAAAACAAGAGTGAAAGCAATAATAATGTCTACTAATAGTTATAAGAAAAATACCGGAAGGAAATGTTGAAACTTCAATCCCTGCGTAATAATAGGAATATACTAAATAGTACGTTCTACCTTGGAATTATTGAATTTGTCAAGTTGTTGCTTCCATTCGTTGCATTACCTTATATAATCAGTACTGTTGGCTCCGATAAATATGGATTAATTGTTTTTGTTCAATCCATTGTGGCCTACTTTTCTATTCTCATCGGTTTCGGTTTCGATATTTCCGCTGTACGTTCCGTTGCTATTTACCGTGATAACAAAAAGGAACTGGGACGCATCGTATTTTCAGTACTCGGAGTAAAACTAATCCTGTTGTTGATAAGTCTGGCGTTGCTCACTATCATTGTCTTTTCCTTTGGATTCTTCAGAGTAAACGCCATTCTCTTCTATTTTGTATTTCTCTCTTGTATCTCTGATTTGTTATTTCCTGTCTGGTTCTTTCAGGGAATAGAGAAGATGAAAATAATTACCTTGGTTCAATTTTCCTCTATGTTATTTTATGTAGTTACCATATTTCTCTTTGTGAATACAGAATCTGACTATATCTATGTACCACTGCTTCAATCCTGTGGATTGGTATTATCGGGATTACTTGGTTTTTTTCTGTTGATATGGAAAGAGAAGCTTCCCTTTTCTGTGCCGACCCGTGTCGAACTCGTAGATACATTTAAAGATAGTCTGCCATTTTTTGCATCCCGATTCTCAGTAGTCATTAATGCCAATATTGCCAAGACGCTGTCAGGACTTTTTCTTGGCTATCATGAAACGGCTGTATTTGATCTGGCGCAAAAGATAAGCAATGCTGCTATGCTCCCCTTATATGTAATTAATCGGGCTATCTTTCCGCACAATGCAAACAAGCAAGATCGGAGGTTTGCAACAAAAGCACTCTTTGCTGTTAGTATGATTACCATTGTGGTGGCAGTTGCAGATTTTATTTTCTCACCATTTGCCGTCCATTTCTTTGGAGGAGATCAACTCATGGATTCCGTCTTTATCACTCGAATTCTCTGTTTGTGGGTGTTAATCTCCGGCGTTTCTATCTATGAAGGTTCTTCAGTACTGGTTGCTTTTGGTCACGTCAAGCCATTCAATTATTCAGTACTACTTTCCTCCATTGCGCTGTTACTGCTTTATGGCCTCTTTTACCTGACTAATAATTTTACGTTGATTAGTTTTGCCTTTGCTTTGATTTTCTCCGAAAGTTTTATTGCTATCTATAGACTGTATTTCTGTTTGAAATTCAAACTCTTCTCTTTTCATACCAACTGATTTGTGTTTTTTAGAATATTCTTCTTTTTGTGTTTGCAAACAAACAATAATCAATAGAAAAATAGTGTTTAATAAGAAATAATAATCTACTTTTACACGTTATTTCTATCAGGTATCAATCCCAATAAACGATAGCTATATCGTACGAGGTAATTTGCGCATTCACGTCTGTATTTCCAAAAGAGGACAAGATATTTACAGCCCAACGATTATGAAAGGTGTTTGTTATATTGCATTATTCATTCTATCATTAATTGCATTTTCATGCACTTCAGAAGAAGATGTGGACTCTTCCGGTCATGTTGTTCCGGTAAGATTTGCTCCGGCAATGGAAATGACTCAGGATGAGGATGTACCTTCCAGATCAATAACCGATGCACCTTCTATCATTTATGCCATGCAGATATATTCTGATGGTGTTCCTATGTATTACGGTGTTTTTGATGAGCCGGACAGCATGCAAATTGCTCTTTCCAGCGGCAGAAGCTATTCCATGAAGATGGCAGCTTATCAGTCGGGCACGGGCGGCGGACTGAAATACAAGAATGTCAATGGGAAGTGTTGTTATTATCTGCCTGATGAAGTTGAATTAAGTAATAAGTTTGAAGAAGGGGCGCTATTGACCGGCATTAACCAAATATCCAATTGTATTCTTTCAGACAGTATTTCTCGTGATTATCCGGAGATAGACGCATTCTTTACTGAAAAAGAATTTAAGATATCCTCAGTTCAATCTAAAGTAAGTTTCAACCTTAAACGGGTCAGTTTTGCGATAAATATCAGCGTGAAGGGCTTAAGCAGTGGCAAGGTCGTTCTCTCTTTTGACAAACAAGAACTGGTCTTCACTCCGCAGAATAACAGCTATCATTCGATCCGCGCTTTCAAGGGCAATGAGGATGGTCTGGCTGTAGTAGCATCCTTAGACACCTATTATGAAGAATTTCCAGTGGTAGCCACTTGGTATAGCACGAATGGGACTACTATAAGTTGCAACGCCCTTCTCTCTCTCAAGAGAAATGTTGAAACACCGATTTCCATCAATCTGAATAATTTATCTTCTGAGATAACATTTGAAGGCTGGTATCAAACAACACATACGACTGGCGAGATAGAAAAAGAAAGACTTCTTGCTCACATAAGCGCAGGAAAGACCATTCAGCGGATCGATGATCTAACCTCTGAAACAGAACCGGAAGTTGTGTTTGACAATGACAGCAGTGTAGTTCTCAAAGATCAACGTACTGCTCATATTACCCTTGGAGAAGATAATTACTGGTATCTGAATGGAACCAAACTTGAGCTGAAGCTAGAGGCAACTGAGGGCTCAATGAGTTTGCCTCCTGATATCACTATCCCCCGGATTACACTAGGTATTAACCGTCACTGGTATGTCGATGGAATCGATTGCGGTATAGAGGCTCCGCAACAGAAGAACGAATACTTACCGGCGGTTGTGACTGCTATTTACAGTTTTGGTAATAGGTACTATTTTAGTTTTTCAGATGGATCATCTGCTAAGACCTTGAAAACGTTCTATAATCCTTACCTTAATGCCGGGAGTATCCGCTTGAAAGGACAATTGCATTGCCATACCACGAACTCTTCAGATGGCACGCTGACTCCTTCCGAACTTGCTGCGAGGTTTAAGTTGGCCGGATATGACTTCTTTACCATCACCGATCATGACTTTATTACACCCGAACCGCTGGGTAACGAATTGATCTGGTTGTGTAAATCGTATGAGAGTACGAAGAGTCATCACTTATGTATTTACAATGCTATAAATGTACTCAAAGGCAATCAAAGCATAAAAGAGGTAGTAGATTACCATCTGGCAAATGCCAATACATATGTCGGACTCCCACATCCCAACTCTTTGAAGAATCCGGTGAGCGATGAAGAGGTAGTCAATGAATGTGGAAGAGTCTCTTTTGTGGATGTCTATAATGGGACTATGAATACGTCACTAGGTGAAAACGGAACCAGAGCTTTTGATCTACTGCTCTCAAATGGACATCGCGTTTTTGCCACAGCAGTCGATGACTTTCATTCGGAAAATCATATCAAGAGGGGATGGGTAGAGGTGCTCTCGCAAAGTAGAGATTCTAAAGACATCATGGATGCCTTGTTAAAGGGAGCCTACTTTGCGACAAATGGTGCGATGATAGAGGGTGTTGATTATACCGATAATATCGTCACTGTTCACACGGGTAGTCCTGTTGCTGTCACTCGCTTCTATGGTTATGGAGGTGTCCAGTTGGGAGTTAGTGTTGTCGGTGAAACAGCAGCATATGCGCTAAAAGGCAATGAGAAATATGTGCGTGCTGAAGTCGAAATCAGCAAGAGATTCTGCTGGACACAGCCTATATTTATTCAATAATAAAGATTCATACAACTGATTATATTAGTAATTATGAAACGTATTCATTTTATTTCAGCACTTGTATTGCCTCTTCTTGCTCTTTCTTGTACGGATGAGCAAGAGGTCAATCAGATGGTTACAGTGAAGCTCACTCCAACTCTTGAAATCAATCAGTCGGAGAGCAACTCTAACGTGAAAGCTATGGCAGAAATATCTCCTGCTACTATTTTTGCAGTGCAGATATATGAGGGTAGCAGACCTATCTATAGTGGATTATTTGATGAACCTGATAGTATGAAGATAGCACTCTCTACCAACATAAACTATTCGATGAAGATTGCTGCCTATCAGAAAGGAACTGGAAGTGGGCTGCGATACAGAAATATAAATGGGGAGGTTTATTATTTCCTCCCTAAAGAGGTCAAACTGGAGAATAAGTTTGTTGCTGATACATTGTTCAACAGAATCAATCATATCAGTACAGATATTCTCACAGACGATAGTACACACGAATATCCTGAGATAGATGCCTTTTATGCAGAAAAAGAGTTTCAGGTTTTTCCTGATATGAGTAATGTGATCTTTGATCTGAAAAGAGTAGGATTTGCCATTGATTTAAATGTAAAGGGCTTAAAGAGTGGAAAGGTCATCTTCTATTTTGATCATGATGAGATAGTACTGACCCCTGAAAACAATAACTATTATTCTATCCGTTCGTTTACCGGTGAACCCAAAGGTATTGGATCAGTTGTTTTCAATGATACTTATTTTGAACAACTTCCGGTGACAGCAAAATGGTTTGGAACAAATGGCATGGTTATCTCCTGTACCAGCAACCTTAAGTTTTTACGTAACTGTGAAGTGCCTGTCTCCATCAATCTCAACACCGTTGATTCAGAGATTAATCTGGAAGACTGGTATTCAGAGTCTGACACGATCGATATATCAAAAAGCATCCTGAAATAGGAGGAGAGAGAAAGCCTTTGCTTCCTAATAAACAACGCATAAGTAGTCCTGTTAAGCACTGATTTTTGAGGTTCTTCGTCAATTCGCTAAAAATATCAAGTCCGTTTGATGAATTATAACGTACTTTTTCAATATATTTGCAAATTAAATTATATAGACACCTTCAAAAACACAGAAGGTGCACAACACATGCTAATAACTAAATGCTTGATGTACCTAATTTATAGTTTAGATGATGGTATTGGGAGTTATCAACCATGTAAAGAAAATGATACAAACTAAGTTATGTTGATAAAAAAAGATTTACATTCGAAAATACAATATGTTTTTAAAGAAAAAACGAACAATACTTTCTTGCAGTTATTCAGATATACTTTTGTAGGAGGATTTGCTTTTTTAGTTGATTTCGGAACATTGTTTACGCTGACAGAATTTCTTAAAATTCATTACTTAGTTTCAGCAGGAATAGCATTCATCTTTGGTCTAATAGTAAACTACTTCTTGAGTGTAAAATGGGTTTTCAATAACAGAGTAATGGACAATCGGTTATTGGAATTTTTACTGTTTACACTCATTGGGTTTGTTGGTTTATCGCTAAATGAACTTTTCTTGTGGATACTTACAGATGTTTTCCTGATTTATTACCTTTTTTCGAAAATAATCACAACTGCTATTGTGTATTTTTGGAATTTCTTTGTACGAAAATTATTATTATTCAGCAAAAAAATATAGAATGAGTAAAATTGCAGTAATTATTGGAGCAGGCCCTGCAGGGCTTACAGCAGCATATGAACTTGTAACAAGGACTGATATCAAACCAGTAATCATTGAGCAATCAAATGATATTGGTGGTATTTCCAAGACAGTTGTTCACAATGGGAATAGAATGGATATTGGAGGACATCGATTCTTCTCAAAATCTGACATAGTAATGAAATGGTGGCAGAAAATATTGCCTATACAGGGTTCTGATTCAAAAGATGACATTCTAATAGATTTAAATTTTCAAAGAAAACGCTCTCAAGTAAAGATTTCGAAAGGAGGTCCAGATCCGGAAAAGACGGATAAAGTAATGCTCATTAGACAAAGATTATCTAGAATTTTCTTTCTTCGAAAGTTTTTTGATTACCCAATCACTCTTAATGGAAAAACAATATCAAAGCTCGGGATTTCTAGAATTGTAAAAATTGGTTGGACTTATGTCTGGATTCAGATATTCCCAGTTAAAAACGTTAACTCTCTCGAAGACTTTTTCATTAGCAGGTTTGGTAAGGAATTGTATTTGACATTTTTCAAAGACTATACTGAAAAGGTTTGGGGGGTACCATGTTCTGAAATTGCAGCTGATTGGGGCGCGCAAAGAATTAAAGAATTATCTATATCAAGAGCTTTGCTTCATGCGTTGAAATCAATCTTTAAGAGCGAAAAGTCAATTGAACAGAAAAATACAGATACCAGTTTGATAGAACAATTTATGTATCCAAAACTGGGGCCAGGTCAAATGTGGGAAACAGTTGCCCAAATTATCGAAGAAAAAGGAGGTTTAATTATTAAGAATTCCGAAGTTATAGAGCTTAAGATAGTAAACAATCAAGTGAATGGTTTGACTTATCTTAGTCATCCAACGAATATTAAATCAGAAATTGTTGGCGACTATTTCTTTTCTACAATGCCTGTTAAAGACCTTATGAATGCAATGGGGGATAAAGTTCCTTCAAATATTAAAACAGTAAGTGACGATCTACAATATCGTGACTTTATGACTGTAGGCTTACTTTTAAACAAACTGAAAATAAAGAATGAAACAAAAATCAATACGTTGAATGGATTGGTACCTGACAGCTGGATTTACATACAAGAACGAGATGTAAAAGTTGGGCGATTGCAAATATTTAACAACTGGTCACCTTATATGGTTGCTGACATCGAAAAGGTTTGGATTGGTCTCGAATATTTTTGTAATGAAGGGGATGAATTGTGGGAAATGAAGGATGATGAATTTATTCGATTTGCAATTAACGAATTACACAGTATTGATATTATTGACAAAAATGAAGTACTTGACAGTACACTAATTCGAATGCCTAAAACCTATCCTGCCTATTTTGGATCATATTCTCAGTTTAATGTGATTAGAGATTTTACGGATAAGTTTGAAAATCTTTTTTTAGTTGGTAGAAATGGTATGCACAAGTACAACAATCAGGATCATTCCATGCTAACTGCAATAACAGCGGTAAACAATATAATTTCAGGGGAGAAATCAAAAGACAACATATGGAACATCAATACAGAGGACGAATATCATGAAGAAAAATAGCACACTATTTTGGTTATTAGGTATTATATTCTTTGGATGTATTCTGCAAATACTCTTCCTTTTTATTCTTATGAACCCGCATGTGTTGGAATGGCCTGATCCTAAGGACTATTATGCAATAGCACAAACTTTGGCGAGAGGCGATTCCTATACTATTGATGTTGCGAATTTGTATAGAAGTCCAGGCTACCCTTATTTTTTGTATTTGATAATTAGCTTTGTGGGTAGTAATATTTTATTCATACGTCTTGTTCACATTGGATTTTATGCTATTTTCTTGTTGGGTGTGTATTATTTAGGAAAAGAGTGGAAAGGATCAAAATTTGGACTATTCTTGACATTTACATGTTCTTTATATCCCTATTTCATTTATATCCCTCTTACTTTATATCCCGAATCTTTGCTAATCTTCATTTCCTCATGGATAATTTTTGTTTTGATGAGAATGATTAATTCATTTAGTTATTACAACCTTTTCATTGCATGTTTTCTTGTATCAGTCGGGGTTTTAATCAGGCCAACATATGTTATTATTTCCATAGCTTTTTTTCCCTATTTGATATTTGCAAAATCTTTGTTTTCTAATAAACTAAAGGTTTTTATTTTTTTAATAGTCATTCCAATATTCACTCTTTCATTATGGGGCTATCGGAACTTAAAGATGCATAATCATTTTATTGTTTCAACAGCTGCCAGCAAAAACTTATATTTATCTTTCAATGAAAATACTACTATCTATACAAAATCAGATTGCCCAATTCCGGAAGAAACTCAAAACAAATTAGCACTAGCAAAAAACATTTTTGAAAAGGACAGCATATACAAGAATTCGGCCATTGAATTTATTAAGCAAAATCCATTGCGGAGTTTTTACCTTGCCTCTTGTAGGGTAATTGATCTCTGGAATCCCATTCCTCATACATCTACTAATTATTCTTTACTGAAAAAGATTCTGTCTTCGATACCTTACTCAATGGTTTTATTGCTTTCTTTTTTGGGCTTTTATTTATTACGAAAAGAACCTCTTACTTATCTGTTGATGGCAATTTTCGTCTTAAATACAATAGTCAATGGAATATTTGCTGTATCTATAAGATATCGAGTAATATTTGATATCATCCTTATCATGTTTGCAACTTATTATGTATACTCATTAGTCTTGCGTTATAAAACAAAAATCAATCAACCGAGAACTTGATTGATTCTGTTTTTTCGGTCATCCAATAGAGCAAATAGGATATTTCTTTTTAGTAGTTGCAGTCCGGCCCTTCCTTACATTATTCGTTTAATAGTTTTAAGTATGTTTACAAGACCTTTGAGTCAATAGGAGTTTGGAAACAATTGCTTCTAAAACTCAACGGATAGTCACCCTTCTTCTTTTCATCAGGACGTTTGACTTAATACAGAAAAGGTTTACACCGATTTAACAATTAAAGGTGTAATATGGAAAAGAAAAAAGTATTCATCCGTTCTTATGCGGTATCGTTTAAATTCCAAGTTCTTTCGGACTATTATTCTTCGGGAGAGTCTATCGGTTTTATTAGCAATAAGTATTCTATTTCTAAAGCAACGGTCTTTCGGTGGAATAATGAGTTTGAAACAAGTTCAAAATCTCTATCTTTGTCGGATGAGTTATTAAATAGTCACTCCTTAATTGATATATACTGAGTTTATATTCAATAAATTAGTATCAGAAAAGCTTGTGTATTATTGCAGAAAAGAGTAATTTTAAGGTATAAAAGTCTGCAAATAATGATAGGGAAATTAGAGAAAAAAGGACAACGAGATTTATTTCGTCCGATGCTTGAAGATTTTATTGACATGAATCAGGAGTTGGTTTTATTGTCCCAACGCATTGACTGGTCATATTTTGAGAAGGAGTTCTCAGTTTATTATTCTGATAAAGGAGCTCCGAGTGTTCCCATTCGTATGATGGTTGGTTGTTTGATGTTGAAACATTTGTACAATATAGGCGATGAACGTCTTCCGGAGTATTGGGTGCGCGATGTTTATTTTCAGTATTTCTGTGGAGTTGTACATTTCGAGCATAAATTTCCATTCGATGCGAGCGATTTTGTTCATTTTCGTCATCGTGTTGGTGAAGAAGGGATCTCCAAAATATTTTCGTACAGTGTTCATCTGCACGGGGCAGATCTACCAAAGCAGTCTAAATTTGTTTTGTCGGATACCACTGTTCAGGAGAATAACACCACTTTTCCAACGGACGCAAAACTTTGTAAGAAGGTGATAGACAAATGCAATACCATTGCCCAAAAGGAAGGAATTAGTCAACGTCAGCGTTATACCCGGGAGAGCAAACAATTGGTGAGGGATACTTACAACGGAAAACATCCAAAGCGAATCAAACAGGCTCGCAAAGCAAAGAAACGCTTGAAGACCATTGCAAACACCCAGATTCGCGAGTTGGAAAGGAAGATGAGCCAGGAACTGAAAGGGAAATACGAAAAGGAGTTTGATCTTTTCAAACGAGCCGTGAATCAGAAGCAAAACGATACAAACAAGATTTACAGTATTCACAAACCATTTACCCGTTGCATAGCCAAAGGCAAACCTCACAGACAATATGAGTTTGGGAACAAAGTCGGACTGATAACAACAGGAAACAAAGGGAAGAAAATCATAACGGCAATAAAATCTTTTTTGGAGAATCCTTTTGATGGGCACACCATTGAGCCATTGCTTAAGCAGATGGAAAATAACAATTTGAGATTACCCGAAGAATTGGCTTATGATCGTGGAGGTAAAGGTAAAGCACAAATAAAGGGAGTAAAAATAATCATCCCGGCAAAACCCAAAGCAAGCGACACAAAATATCAAAAACAGAAAAAACGCAGAAAGTGCAAAGCCAGGGCTGCTATTGAACCAATAATCGGGCATCTAAAACAAGATTTCCGGATGGCACAAAATTATTTGCTTGGGGAGAAAGGCATACAAATTAATGCTTATATGGCGGCTACAGCGTGGAATCTCAAGAAAATGATGGAAAAACTCAAACTTGAATTTTTGTGCCTTCTTGCAAAAAGACTAATACGGCAGAATTTTTATTATTCTGCCGCTTGAAAAATGAATTTATAAGGAGAAACTAAATAAACTATCCGATATGCGCACTAAACGACAGGAAATTGAATCAGAGGTCCTGGAAAGCAAAGAAGCTCTTCAGGCTGAGATTGCCCGTTTGCGTAAAGCATTGGAATACTCTGAGTTACGTAACGACGCACTGCAGGAAGTTTTAAAGATTGGCCGCGAGGAATATGGTCTTGACTTGCTAAAAAAAGCTGGCGCCAAGCAGTAAATGGTCTTCGACTCAGACATCCTGAATACTCAATCGGATGTCTGAGTGAACTGTTTGGCAAGACCCGTGAAGGCTATTACGCTGTAAGCAAAGAGAAACTGTGCGAACGTGCGTTGCTTGAAACTAATGTTGTTGACATGGTGATTCAGATAAGGATTGAAGCCCCCGGAATCGGTGCTTACAAGCTCTTTCTTATATTGAAGCATGTGTATGAACACAAGATGGTGGGACGTGATAAGTTTTATGAGCTGATGCATCGCAAACACCTGATGCTGCCGGCCTTGCGCCGTAGACACACAACTAACTCCAACCATAATTATCGCAAGTATAAGAATCTGGTAAAGGGATTTAAGCCAACATCTCCTTGTCAGTTATGGGTGGCAGATATAACCTATATAGATACGGATGAAGGCGTATGTTATCTACATCTTCTGACTGATGCTTATACGCATGAGATAATCGGATGGACTCTCTCTGAAAGCCTCTCGGCCTTGCATACCTTGGCTGCGCTCGAACAAGCCATAACGAATTGTTCAGATATGGATTTGAGTTCTCTTATACATCATTCTGATCGTGGATCGCAGTATTGTTGCACTCTGTATGTAGAACGACTCAAGCAGATTGGCTGCTCAATCAGTATGACTGAAGATGGTAATCCTACAGACAATGCCATAGCTGAACGCGTGAACGGCATTATTAAGCAGGAATGGCTCTATAAGATGAAACGCCCCAAGGATTTCCATGCGGCACAATGCTTACTGGAAGGTATAATTGATTTTTATAACAACAAGAGACCTCACATGAGTAATGGAATGAAAACACCTGCCCAAGTGAGAATGGGTTATACCAAATAAGGCTCTTTGGAGGCTTCGAGCCTCCAGCCGCCAGGCAAACCTCCGCGGTGTTTTTCATAATATAAAGTAGAAAAAATAAAAATATAGTTTGTAACTTTGAAGCATTAAAAGGGTGATTTCTACACATTGTTAAATAAATTCCTCGTGTAAACCATATCAGGAAGAATAAAAAAAGAGTGTGAAGTAAATCAGGAGCATTTCAATAAAGTTGTATAGTCAATCAGTAAGTATAACCCAAAAGTGTAAACTAAATTCAGGCATAGTCAGTTCTGTCTTATACTGATATAGGTAGACACATTATAAACAAATAAATAATGTGATCTATGAAGCGAAAAACAAGAACAATTAAATTTACAGAATCGGATAAGCTATCGATTCTTCGTGAGTATTATTCGAGCGGCGCCTCGAAAAGTGAAATTTCAAAGAAGCATGAGCTTAGCAGAAATCAAATTGATTATTGGATAAAAATTTATTCAATAGAGTCAGAAGCTCTATCTTTATCTCCTGAAACAATAGAAGATGTTATGGCACGGAAGAAATTAAATGAACCGGATGAGATTGCAAGATTGCAAGCTCGTATTAAGGATTTGGAGAAAGCTCTGGCCTTCTCCGAGTTAGGAATTAAGGCTCGCGATATCATGATTGACTTAGCCGAGAAGCAGGAAAACATCCAAATAAGAAAAAAAGCTGGGGCCAGGTAGTCACGATACTGGTTGAGCAGCATGATACAAACGTAAAGGCTGCTTGCAGACTATTTGGCCATTGCCGTCAGGCTTACTACCAGTTGAAAACTGACTATGAGCAGGAAAGCAAACATAACAGGGAGCTTTTGGATGCGGTAAAAGAAATCCGCGAGGAAGATCCGGGCATCGGTTGCTTCAAACTCTTCATCATGATCTGCTGCGTCTTCGGGCAGGATCGTGTTCCCGGTCGCGACAATTTCTTCAAGTTGTTGCGACGCAACAAGCTGATGCTTAATCGTCCCAAGCCACGACATACGACAAATTCCAATCATCGGTATCACAAATACAAGAACCGGATAAAGGATTTTGTACCTACCGGGCCCAATCAATTGTGGGTGAGTGATATCACATATATAAGCATGGATGTTGGCTGTTGCTATTTGCACTTGATTACCGATGCGTACTCACATAAGATTATAGGATGGAAGCTGGCTGACACATTGAAGGCTGCCATCACACTGGATGCCTTGAGTGATGCTATCAGCCAGACAGACCGGAATGACCTTACAGGTTTGATTCATCATTCTGACCGGGGAGTACAATACTGTTGTGATATTTATATTAAAAAACTTAACGAGTATAACATCACGATCAGTATGACTGAGGAGTACAAGCCCACTGACAATGCAATTGCAGAACGGGTAAATGGTATCATAAAACAGGAACGCATCTATTGTGACAGGCATTTTAAGAATATAGATCAGGCCCGGTCTGTTATTGGCCGGTATATTTCTTTTTACAATACCAGGAGGCCCCATATGAGCATAGGGATGCTTACCCCGGAAGCTGCTCACCAACAGACTGGAGAACAAAAAAGAATGTGGAAAACAAAAGTTTATGCATCACGTAAGACTAACATGCAAAATAATGATGTACTTTTGTCTACCCAGCAGCAAATCCAGGTGACGGTTTAAGGCATCAGACTGGTTAAAGAATGAATGGTGCATCGAGCACCATCCATTCTTACCCAACAGCAAGTCTGGTTCTGGCATATCCATCTGGTGTAAACGATTCTAGTATGGAAGTAGTGAAGGTGTCTAGACTTTCAGTATAAACTTTCTGATATGTCTAGTTTCTCCGTTTAAAGGGAAAAAAAGTGTCTACCCAAATCAGTAAAAGTCATCCTGTGCCACGGAATAGCCGTCTCGTGCCACGAAATAGCTATTTTGAGGCACAGAATAGCTATTTCGTGCTTTGATATGAATAATGTGTTTGGTAACGATTATCATTACAACCTGAGAAAGAAAACTTTTCTTCCTATTAGATGGCAAAATATATCAGGTAAGAAATAGCGGACATTCATGCCAGGAAAGATGAAAACTTTGCCTATTGGGTTTAGGATGACCCATGACGGGTCACCAGTAAGAAAAAAGTCCTGCAATAAATGAATATTGCAGGACCATTTTTCGAGTCTGAGACAGACTCTGCGCGGAAGCGAGGAGATTCGAACTCCTGGTACCCTTGCGAGTACGTCAGTTTAGCAAACTGGTGGTTTCAGCCACTCACCCACACTTCCGTGATCTGTGACATCTCATTTGATTTGCGGGTACAAATGTAGATAAGAGTTTGATATTATACAAATATATATCGCACTTTTATTCAAAAATAGTACCTTTGTGACCTCAAATTAATGCTTGAAGAAAAGGGTATGAAACGCTTGAAAAGACGTACAAGGCTCATTATCATAGTAATGACCTCGATTTTTGCTATTTTGATTTTTGGGTCTGTTTATCTTGTCGGAAAATGTAAACAAACCAGCCTTTTCTCCAGAGCAAGGTAAGAAGCTCTATATTACGGCTGATGATGATTATTCGTCCGTGATTGCAAAGGTCGATTCCATCGGTCATCCGAGCTCCATGTATCTCTTTAACAAGGTTGCTTTGTGGCTCAATTATGATAAAAAGATCAGGACGGGATGCTACAATCTTGAAGGTGAAAGCGTCATTTCTTTACTTCGTAATTTGACACGCGGAAGACAAATTCCGGTGAAGTTAGTTTTTAATTCTATCCGAACGAAAGAAGATCTTGCCGAAAGGGTTTCCCATCAACTGATGATCGATTCTATGGCTTTCATTCAGGCTCTCAACGACTCTATCCTGTGTGACTCGATTGGCTTTAACCAGGAGACTGTCACTGCTATGTTTATCCCCAACACCTACGAGATGTATTGGGATATCTCGATCAAAGCGCTCCTTAAGAGAATGCACAAAGAGTATAATCTGTTTTGGGATGAGAGCAAGAAACAAGCTGCTGTACAGATTGGATTGACACCGGTGGAAGTGAGTATACTTGCTTCGATTGTGGAAGAGGAGACGAAAGAACCGGAGGATCAGAAGATGGTTGCCGGACTTTATCTGAATCGTTTGAAGATAGGAATGCCCTTACAGGCTGACCCTACTATCCGCTTTGCTTTGAATGACTTTACCATCAAGCGGGTGGCAAGAGGTCAACTTGACGTACCGTCTCCGTATAATACGTATGTAAATACCGGTCTTCCTCCCGGACCTATTTTCTATGCCTTCTATCCAGGCGCTTCAATCTGGTGCTGCACTTTACACCGCATGAGTATCTGTATATGTGTGCAAAAGAGGACTTCTCAGGAAGACATAATTTCTCCAAAACATTTAGCGAACATACACAAAATGCGCTCCGTTACCGACAGGCGTTAAACAAACGTGGTATTGCTGTGCCAAAGTGAGCATGATTTGAAGTAAATACTGTCAATAAGTCGATAACACTCTTAAAGAGTCTCATTTTTAAACGGACGGCTCTCTTTTTAGGATAAAATTGTGTAAGTTTGTAGCGCTTTAATAAGAATAAGTTCAATCTATATATAAGAATTGTATAGTATAATGAGTAAACAACTACTATTAGGGGATGAAGCTATTGCCCAAGGCGGCTATTGATGCCGGCCTTTCGGGAGTCCCTATGCTTACCCGGGTACTCCTTCAACAGAGATTACCGAATATATACAAGCTTCTGCTGAAGCAAAAAAGCGGAATATTCACAGCCGTTGGTGTTCCAATGAGAAGACAGCAATGAAGCTGCTCTGGGTATGTCGTTTGTAGGAAACGTGCGTTGGTATGTATGAAGCATGTGGGAATGAATGTGTGTGCTGATGCGTTTGTCAACGCCGGCATGACTGGTGTCAATGGCGGACTGGTAGTGCTGGCTGCTGATGATCCTTCGATGCACTCTTCTCAAATGAACAGGATTCCCGTTTCTATGGAAAGTTTGCAATGATAACCTATGTTTGAACCTTCCAGTCAGCAAGAGGCATACGATATGATGTACGATGCTTTTGAGTTTTCAGAGCGGATGGGCGAACCGGTTTTGCTTCGTGTGGTTACCCGTCTGGCACACTCTCGTGCAGGGTGTGGTACGGAAAGCGATGAAGCCTCAAAACGAAATCTCTTTTCGAAAGATCCGAAGCAGTTCATCTTATTACCGGCAAATGCACGCGTCCCGAAATCGGAATCTGATTGAAGCGCAGAAGACTTTTATTGCTGAGTCAACTTCTTCTGCTTATAATAACTTTGTGAATGGGAGTGATAAATCACTGGGTGTAATTGCCTGTGGTATAGGTTATAACTATCTGATGGAAACTTCAGTGAGGGTATCAACTATCCGATCTTGAAGATCTCTCAATATCCGCTGCCTAAAAGTCTGATCCGTGCAATGGCTGCTACTTGCGATGCTCTGCTCGTGATTGAAGATGGGCAGCCCTTTGTAGAGGAACAATTGACAGGTATTCTGGATCCTAGCGTGGTTATTAAAGGTCGTCTTGATGGCACACTGCCACGCGATGGTGAGTTGACTCCTGATAATGTAGGGATTGCTTTTGCTTCAAACCTAAATCAACCTTTACCATTCCTTCTGTTGTCATGATGCGTCCTCCTGCTCTGTGCCAGGGATGTGGTCACCGTGATATCTTTGAGGCTTTAAATGAAGTGTTACGTGAATATGCTGATTACAAAGTATTCAGCGATATTGGTTGTTATACATTGGGAGCGATGCCTCCTTTCCGTTCGATTGATTCGTGTGTGGATATGGGTGCTTCGATTACCATGGCCAAGGGTGCTGCTGATGGTGGCTTATTCCCCTCTGTTGCAGTGATTGGCGACTCTACGTTTACTCATTCGGGTATGACGGGATTGCTGGATTGTATCAATGAGAAATCGAATGTGCTTATCATCATTTCAGATAATGAAACAACGGCTATGACGGGTGGACAGGATTCTGCCGGCACCGGAAAGATCGAATCGATCTGTCTTGGTCTGGGTGTTGAACCCGAGCATTTACGCGTGACCATTCCTTTGAAGAAGAACTTTGAAGAGATGAAGACTATCATCCGTGAAGAGATCAATTATAACGGGGTATCCGTGATTGTGCCACGTAGAGAATGTATTCAGACAGCTCTCAAGCATAAGAAACAAGCTGCGAAACAGTAAAAGAAGAGAAGTGATGAAGATAGATATAATATTATGTGGAGTGGGAGGACAAGGGATCTTGTCTATCGCTTCAGTTATTGCCGAGGCTGCGCTGAAGAATGGTTTGTATATGAAGCAGGCTGAAGTACACGGCATGAGTCAGCGTGGTGGTGATGTACAGTCCAATCTGCGTATTTCCGACAAACCGGTGTTTTCGGATCTGATTCCTAAGGGAGAGGCTGATGTAGTTATTTCGCTGGAACCGATGGAGGCTTTGCGCTATTTGCCATATCTTTCCAAAAATGGAACGATAGTGACAAACAGTGCCACTTTTGAAAATATTCCTGATTATCCGCGTAAAGAGGATATTCTTAGTCAGATAGAGAAGATGCCCAGTAAGGTGATTTTTGATGTAGATCAGGTTGCCAGGGAGGTTGCTTCAGCCCGTGCTGCGAATATTGTGCTTTTGGGTGCCTCCATTCCTTTTCTTGGAGGTATCACGTATGAAATGGTGCAACAGGGTATTCGGGATATTTTTGGTCGTAAGGGAGAAGAGGTAGTTCAAATGAATCTGAAAGCATTGGCTGCCGGTAAAGCGGTTGCGGATGAAATGAAGTGAAGCGAATGAATATGTTCAAAGTGCTGATCGAACGGTTGATGTTGATTGTCTTCACTCCGGCTAAAGCCTGGCTGGAGATAATCAAGGAAAATCCAAAAGAATCGGATGTCCGGAATAACTATGTCTTCCCGTTTATGGGGCTGATCTCATTGGCCTCCTTTCTGGGGATACTTATTTTCGGAGAAGAAGAGACTTTCAACCTAAACGTGCAGCATGCGGTGATAAGGGGTTGTGTTACTTTTGTGTCACTTTTTGCAGGCTTTTTTGTTGCCTCATTTGTGCTCAACGAGGTGATGGAGAAGTTTAATCTGGAGAAAAATATTCAGCGTACGCAGATCTTTGTAGGATATGCTTCCAGCATTCTTTATGCCATCGACTTAGTGCTTGAGTTACAACTTATTCCGGAGTTTTTCTTCCTTCAGATATTTATCTTTTATACCGTTTATGTGATTTGGGAGTCTGTGGGCATCTATTATACGGTTGTTGAAGAGCGCCGTGTGTTGTTTGTCGCTATCGCATCTTTGGTTGTTCTTGCTGCTCCTTCTATAGTAGAGCTAGCGCTTGCTTTCCTGCTTCCGGTAGTATAATACATTATTAAATGAATCCCTCAGATATCAATATAAAGAACAAACGTGCGTCCTTCGATTATGAATTGATGGATCAGTTTGTCGCCGGCATCGTGCTCACAGGTACTGAAATCAAATCGATCAGGTTGGGTAAAGCCAGTTTGACGGACTCTTATTGCTTTCTCAACAAGGGTGAACTGTGGATCAAGAACATGAATATCTCTGAGTATTTCTATGGCAACCTGAATAATCATGTGGCCCGCCGGGAGAGAAAACTGTTGCTGACCAAAAAAGAACTTCGCAAACTGGAGCGTCTTACCAAGGAGACGGGTTATACGATCATACCCACACGTCTGTTTATCAATGAGAAAGGTCTTGCAAAGCTCGTCATTTATACCGCTAAGGGTAAGAAAGAATATGACAAACGGGAGTCGATAAAAGAACGGGAAGACAATCGTGAAATGGACCGGATGTTTAAGAAATAAAGAACCATCTCAGTTATGAAAAAGAAAATTCGGATAGCCCTGTTACCACGCATCATCATTGCTATTGTACTGGGCATTTTCTTTGGTTATTACCTTCCGGAGTCAATCGTTCGCATTTTTGTTACCTTCAATGGTTTGTTTAGCGAGTTCCTTCATTTTGTCATTCCTTTTATCATTCTGGGACTTGTGGCTGTTGCTATTGCTGATATTGGCAAAGGGGCAGGGAAGATGTTGCTTTTTGTCACTGTACTTGCTTATACGACGACTTTGATCAGCGGTTTCTTCTCGTACGGTGTCAGCCAGACTTTCTTTCCTTCTATTATCCAATCGTCAGTGACGTTGAATACGACCGACCTTTCTCCTGATTTCATTCCTTATTTTCGTGTTTCCATTCCTCCGTTGATGGATGTGATGACTGCTTTATTCCTCTCTTTCATGTTGGGTCTGGGCATGGCGTCCATTCCTGGCGAGAAGATGAAACATCTCTTTTATGAGTTTCAGCAAGTGGTGGTGTTGACTATCAAGTCGGTCATTATACCTCTTTTGCCACTCTATATCATGGGTATCTTTATGAACATGACGGCTACCGGACAAGTATATCGGGTGCTCTCTGTGTTTGCCGGGATTATTCTCATTATCTTTATCATGCATATTCTGATCTTGCTTTTTCAATATTCAGTCGCCGGACTGGTAGCACGTAAAAATCCGCTCCTTTTGCTAAAGAATATGTTACCTGCTTACTTTACAGCGTTGGGCACTCAATCCAGTGCTGCCACTATCCCGGTAACGCTGACGCAGACCAAGAAGAATGGGGTGTCGGAAGAGATTGCTGATTTTGTAATACCTCTTTTTGCTACCATTCACCTCTCCGGCAGTACTTTGAAGATTGTAGCCTGTGCCATGGCTTTGATGCTCATGAAAGATATTCCGTATGATTTTGAGATGATGGCCGGATTTATTTGTATGCTGGCTGTTGTTATGGTGGCTGCACCGGGAGTGCCGGGCGGTGCAATTATGGCTTCATTGGGTGTTCTTGAGTCTATACTTGGCTTTGACGAGTCTGCCATTGCATTGATGATTGCTCTTTATCTCGCTATGGATAGTTTTGGCACAGCCTGTAATGTGACTGGTGATGGTGCGCTTGCTGTTATCGTAGATACTGTGAAAGGTAAATTTAAATCTGATTCTCTCTGAGACTTACAATTAAGCCAACACATTGTTTTTCCCCGTATCTCTTCGGCTATTTAAGAAAAAAATGCTTACTTTGCGAAGAATATATATGGCTTCTGCATGAGAAAAGTGTGTATGCTGTTACTAATCTAATAATTCCAGAAAAAGAATGAAATCCTCCGGATTACTTATAGCTTTCTTCTTATTCACTTTCAACCTTTGGGCGCTAAACGATACTATGTTTGTTTACGAGCCTCGTATCCCTTTGCTGATCGACCGTTCTGATAATGAGTTACTTTATTTGCGTATCCAAGCGGATGGACAAGATCATACATTTAACCAACTGACGCTTCAGATAGGTGATGAAATCCGCTTGTCCGATATCAAAGCGATAAAGCTCTATTATGCCGGAACTGATGCTCCTGAACGCAAGAAAATCAGCTCTTTCACAAGCGCTTCGTATATCCCTTCGAGAACTGCTGATGCTTCCTATTCGGTGTTGAAAGAAATCGTTCGTCCGAAAAGTAATCAATTGACGCTTACAGCTGAACAGAGGCTTTTTCCGGGCACCAATTTCTTTTGGATCAGTGTGGAGATGAAACCGAATACTTCTTTGCTCTCACTGCTAAAAATGCAGATATCCAATGCCACTGTGGATGATCGTCCGGTGGTGTTACAGAAGTCAGCCAGTGAGATGGAGCACCGCATGGGAGTGGGTGTACGCTATCCTGGTGATGACGGTTCGGCAGCATTTCGTATTCCCGGACTGGTAACGTCCAACAAAGGGACGCTGCTTGGTGTCTATGATATACGTTACAAACACAGTGGTGACCTTCAGGCAGATGTTGATATCGGTTTGAGCCGTAGCACTGATAAAGGTCAGACATGGGAGAAGATGCGTGTCATCATGGACATGGGTGAATATGGCGGACTGCCTGAGGCTCAAAATGGCATTGGTGATCCATCGATTCTGGTGGATGAAGAGTCCGGAACGATCTGGACGGTTGCTGCCTGGACTTATGGCATGGGCACCGGACGGGCATGGACAAACTCTCTACAGGGTATGGGTGTGAATGAGACCGCACAACTGATGCTCACAAAAAGTGTGGATGACGGCAAGAGCTGGTCCGAACTGATCAATATTACTGCTCAGGTGAAAGATCCTTCCTGGTACTTTTTATTGCAGGGACCAGGTCGTGGCATTTGCATGAGTGATGGCACACTCGTCTTTCCAATCCAGTTTATCGACAAGGATCGGATACCTAATGCGGGAATCATGTATAGCAAGGACAAAGGAAAGAACTGGAAGTTACACAATGCGGCACGCAGCAATACCACTGAAGCACAGGTATGTGAGGTAGAGCCGGGTGTGTTGATGCTCAATATGCGTGACAATCGGGGTGGAAGCCGTGCTGTGAGTATCACGAAAGATCTGGGGATGACCTGGGAAGATCATCCTTCTTCACGAAAGGCTTTGCAAGAGCCGGTGTGTATGGCGAGTATCATCAAAGTAGATGCTGCTGATAATGTGCTGGGTAAAAAGATCCTGTTGTTTTCTAATCCCGATGCGACTAACGGACGTCATAACATGACAATCAAAGCGAGTCTTGACAACGGATTGACATGGCCCTACAAACTATTGCTCGATGCGGAAGAGTGTTGGGGCTATTCCTGCCTTTCGATGGTGGACGATCAGACTGTTGGCATCTTGTATGAAAGCAGTCAGGCTCACATGGTGTTTCAGAGAATAAGATTAACCGATATTATTAAATAACGATACAATGAAAACAAAACTTTTTGCTCTGCTGGCTTGTCTGATGATGACGACTCTGTTGAGGGCCGGCATTCGTGAACTTCTTCCCAAGCCGGTCTATTATATGGCAACGGAAGCCAGTCCCAAAGGGTTTATTATCAGTGATGTTCATCTTATTGCAGATTGTCTGCAGCAGGAGTATGGCGACTGGATAAAAGAGGTCGGAGGCGAAATCCATTATGATGCGATGCTTACCATTGAAGTGCGTATTGTGCCCTATATACGTATGGTGAAGGTCAATAATGATGAGGCTTATCATATTGCTATTGACAAGTATCGTGTGGTAGTTGAGGCGATTACTCCCAAAGGGGCTTATTGGGCTTTACAGACCTTGAAGCAGTTGGCCTTAGGTAAGGGACGCAACGCCGAACTGGAGGCTTGTGAAATTATCGACTGGCCTGCTTTCCGTCTGCGTGGCTTCATGCATGATACCGGCCGTGGTTTTCTTTCCCTTGACGAATTGAAAAAGGAAGTAGAGTTGCTGTCTCAATTCAAGATAAATACTTTTCATTGGCATCTTACTGAAAATATTGGTTGGAGACTGGAGAGCAAACGTTATCCGCAACTCAACGAAAATGCTAATTACAAGCGTCTGCCGGGTAAGTATTATACGTTGAAAGATGTACGCGAACTGGTTGAGTTTTGCAAGAGACATAAAATGGATGTGATTCCCGAGATTGATATGCCCGGACATAGTGATGCTTTTACGCGTGCGTTCAACACCGATATGCAGACACCCGAGGGAATGAAGATTCTCAAGGAGTTGCTGGATGAGGTCTGTGAGGCCTTTGTGGGTACTCCTTCTATTCACATTGGCACGGATGAGGTAAACATAACCAATAAGGATTTTGTGCCGGAAATGGTGAAGTATCTTCGCGACAAAGGAAAGACAGTAATCTCATGGAATCCGGGTTGGAAGTACAAAGCCGGTGAAATTGACATGCTACAGATGTGGGGTTCCGGAGGTACTGAACTTGCAGGAGTTCCCGCAATTGATTCCCGCTATCATTATGCAAACCACTTTGACTCTTTTGCTGATATTGTAGGTCTGTATAATAGTAGTACTGCTGATCAGAAAATTGGAAGTGACGCGTATGCCGGAGCTATCTTAGCCGTTTGGAACGACCGTCCTCTCTCCACAGAAAAAGATATTATCCTGCAAAATGGTTTTTATCCTGCCATGCTTGCTCTGGCTGAACGTACATGGATGGGAGGAGGGGAGTATATTACCCGCAAAGGGACGATGATCGATGCTCCCGGAAGCGAAGGGTTTAAGGCATTTGAAGATTTTGAAAGACGCATGTTGTATTATAAGAAAAGTATCTTCAAACATGAACCTTTTGCATATGTGAAGCAGACAAATGTGCATTGGCGGATTACCGATGCGTTGCCAAACGGAGGAGAAGTGACGAAGGTATTCCCTCCGGAAAATAAACTTCAGGCTGCGTATGTCATTCAAGATACAGTATGCTGTACACGGGTTGTCACTGGCGCGGGCATTTATCTGCGACACACCTGGGGCACTAAGATTCCTGCTTTCTACCCCAATCCAAAGCCCAACAGCACTGCATATGCATGGACTTATGTTTATTCGCCAAAGAAGCAGACCGTAGGTGCCTGGATTGAGTTTCAAAACTACGGTCGCTCGGAGTTTGACGCTCCTCCTGCTCAGGGACAATGGGATACAAGAGGAAGTCGTATATGGCTTAATGATAGTGAGATACTCCCACAAAAGTGGAGTACTACTGCAACTAAGATTACCTCTGATGTTATTTTGGGCAATGAGAATTTCTCAGCAAGAACACCGATAAGGGTTGTGTTAAACCGGGGATGGAACAAAGTCTTCCTTAAATTGCCGGTCAAAGAGTTTACGACTCCGGAAATTCGTCTGGTGAAATGGATGTTTACGTGTGTCTTTGTAACTCCCGACGGAAAAGATGCTGTCGAGGGACTGATATATTCTCCGGATCAGATGAAGAAATAAAATAAAGCCGATCATGATGCATAAGGGATTGTTTCTCGGTCTTGTGTTGCTGCTAGCCGGACTTAAAGTGTCAGCTGCAGATAGTATTAAAGTTGCCTGTATTGGTAATAGTGTGACGTTTGGTTCCGGACTGATTGATCCGGATCATGAGAGCTATCCTGCTCTGCTTGGTCAACTGCTTGGTGGCAAGTATCAGGTGCGTAACTTTGGAAAGCCCGGCACGACCTTGCTGCGCAAGGGACATCGCCCATATGCTAATGATATTGAGTTTCGCAATGCTGTGCGCTACATGCCGGATATTGCCATTGTTGAGCTTGGACTGAATGATACCGATCCGCGAGACTGGCCATTTTATCAGGACTTTTTCATTGCTGATTATCTCTATCTGATTCAGACGATTCGCAACTTGAGTCCGAAGTGTAAGATCTATGTGTGCCGTATGCCTCCAATCACTTTCCGTCATCTGAGGTTTAAGTCCGGCACACGTGAGTGGTACGAACAGATTCAGCAACGCATCGAACAGTTTGCCGCTACGCAAGATGTGGAACTGATTGACTTGCAGGCTCCTCTTTATAACCGTCCCGACCTGTTTCCCGATGCCGTGCATCCTACCAAAGAAGGGGCGGCAATCATTGCTTCTACGGTATATTCTGCTTTGAGCGGTGACTTTGGTGGAATGCAGTTGCCTGAGATTTATGGCGACAACATGGTCTTCCAACGCAATCGTCCGGTAGTGCTGAAGGGTAAAGCGAATGCCGGACAGAAGATCTCCGTGGTTCTTGGCAGTCAGAAAGGGGAGGCAGTGACCGATAAAGAAGGACGGTGGATGATTACGCTTGATTCATTGAATACGGGCACCACCTATTCATTGGCTATTTCTTCTCCTGATAAGAAGGTCTCGTTTCGCAATATTGTGGCAGGCGAGGTGTGGCTCTGTTCCGGACAATCCAATATGGCTCTCCGTGTCAACCAATCGGCAACCCTCAAGGAAACCATGAAGCAACCGACGGATCCGAATATCCGCCTTTATAATATGCTACCCGATATTCAGATTGATGCGATCTCTTGGGATTCGATCGCTCTGAAGCGGATTAATCAGCAGAAATATTATACCCCGACGAAGTGGACAGAATGCAATGCAGAGACTGTCCCTGTATTCTCCGCAGTGGCTTATTATTTTGGAAAGAGACTGGCTGATAGTCTGAAGGTGCCTGTGGCATTAATATGTAATGCGATTGGTGGTTCGCCGACAGAAGCATGGATCGACCGCCATACACTGGAAGCCGATCCTGTGCTAGTAGATATCGAAACTAAATGGAGTGAAAATGGGTTGGTGCAGTCATGGGTACTTGAACGTGCCGGTCAGAATATTATGTTCGCCAAAGACAAGTTGCAACGCCATCCTTACGAACCTTGCTACCTCTTTGAGACAGGTATTCAGCCGTTGCAATCATTTCCGATTGCCGGAGTGATCTGGTATCAGGGAGAGTCCAACGAACACAACATCGAACTGCATGAGAAACTGTTTCCTGCACTGGTAAACAGTTGGCGTGCAGAGTGGGGCTACGATTTTCCTTTCTACTATGTGCAACTCTCCGGGCTGGCTAATCGCTACTCCTGGCCCTTGTTCAGAGATAGTCAGCGCCGGATGCTGAAGACAATATCCAAGAGTGGTATGGCCGTCTGCTCTGACCTTGGTGATGAAGAAAATATACATCCCCGTGATAAGAAACAGGTAGGCGAACGATTGGCTGCCTGGGCATTGCATGGTACCTATGGATATAACCTGGTGCCATCCGGACCACTCTACAAGAGTGTTACTTTCCGTGATGGAGCAGCGTATGTATCGTTTGACTATGCCGGCGGACTGCACAGCGCCGATGGCAAAGCACTTCGTACTTTCGAACTCGCCGGAGCGGATGGTCTCTTTGTGCCTGCCACAGCTTTAGTAGTAGGAGAGGAAGTGAAAGTGACCGCACCCACTGTCAAGGAACCCAAACAGGTACGTTATGCCTGGCAGCCTTACACCAATGCTAATCTGGTCAATAAGGATGGATTACCTGCTTCGACCTTCCGGAATGAATGAGACGTGTTTTCTGACTTACTTCGGTTTCACCATCATGATGACCAGATTGTCTGAATACTCGTTCAAAGACTTGACGAACTCTTTCAGTTTTTGCTGCTTCTCAGCAATTATATCCTCCTCGTAATAGCCGATCTTGTCCAGCACATCTATGAAATCGGCTGCAAGCATATAGTTGTAGATATACCCATCGGAAGAAACACCGTTAGGGAAAAAGGAAAGCCCACCGTCTATGTTATTCTGATAACCATATTTGTAATAGATTTTAAACATAATAGATTTCGGTAAACGTCTATTCTTAATATCATAGGGAGGATAAATACATACAAGAGTCTGTAGGTTTTTATCATACACATACAATCCGGTAGTTGGGCTAGTTTTACCTATTCCGGTATTATAAGAAAAGCTAGGCATGAAAAGGTAGTGTTCCGTTTCTAAGACTTTTGCCCGATAGAGATTTGCACATTCTTCTCCAATCTGTTTACTATCCACTAAGTACTCCGGTCGTTTTTCCGTAGTCATTGCAAACTTCCCCCAATCGAGAAAATAGGTGGGTACAAGTTCATTATTGGATGAAATCCGAAAGACGGTGTCATTATAGGCTTCGCGATAATAGACATCCCCATTGTATCGGTAAAAGCGCTGATTCGTATTTGAATAAACGGCTATCGTTTCGCCCGGTTTCAGACTTTTAAACTTGACATTATTAGGGAAAGCTTTTATCGTATCTTTCTTCTCATTTTGTAAAATCAAACGATAGGGAGCATCTCCGTAGTAATTATCATAACTTGCGGCAAACAAGGTATCGTTCAGCATCGCAAAGAAAGGCACATCATGAAACGACATACTCTTGACATATTCTCCGTCAAAGGAGTAAGCAACCAGTTTACCACCTGATTTCACATAGATTCTTCCGGCTGTTTCATCTATATCCATATCTTCTACATACAAATATTCCTTAGGCCCTTGTCCGAGTCTTCCAATTTTTCGAATGAACTTTCCATCTCGTTGATATAGTAATACCCGATCCATTGTGTTGACGAAAATGTATTCTTTACCAACAATGACTTGAAGTGCCTTTTTAATATATTCTTCTTCTCCCTTGTCATTCTTGCTACCCAGCACAATGTACTCCACGTCATTGGTTATTGTTGACAGATTGCAGGTTTCCCTATACTTTTTCTCTTTAACCTCCGGTGATAAACCTTCTAAAAGTTTATACCAGTTTGGTTTTTCCATTCCTATCGTAACCATGGTATCAGCGACAACAATGGAATCACTCGTTAACGCTGCTTTCTCATTACTCTTCTGCTGCGTGCAGGAAGTCATAGCCACTATAGCCAGGGACATAATAAATAGCTTCTTCATGTTCTTGTGTTTTAATGTTGTACAGTATGTATCAATAGCTCCACACTTGAATGTGGAGCATTGACATGTTTACTTCGGTTTCACCATCATGATGACCAGATTGTCTGAATACTCATTCAAAGACTTGACGAACTCTTTCAGCTTTTGCTGCTTCGCAGGAAAAACATCTTCATCGTAATAGCCAATCGCGTTCAACACATCAATAAAATCGGCTGCAAGCATATAGTTGTATAGACAGCCATCGGAAGAAACACCTTCAGGGAAAAAGGAAAGCCCACCGTCTATGTTATTCTGATAACCAAGTCTATATCCTATCCTATTCAGTGATTTAGGTAGATCTCTGTGATTCATATCGTAGGGAGGATAAATGCTGTTCAGTGTCTGCTGCTTTTTATCATACGTATAGAATCCTGTACCAGTGCTTGGGCCGCCTATTCCGGTATTATAAGTAAAGAAAGGCATGAAAAGGTAGTGTTCCGTTTCCAGTATTTGCGTCCTGTAAAGATTGGCACATTCTTCTCCTATCCGTCCTCTATCCACTAAATACTCCGGTCGTTTTTCTGTAGTCATAGCAGACTTCCCCCAATCAAGAAAATAGGTGGGTACAAGCTCATTATTGGATGAAATCCGAAAGACGGTGTCGTTATAAGCTTCGCGATAATAGACATCCCCATTGTATCGGTAGAAGCGTTGGTTCGTATTCGAATAAACGGCTAGTGTCTCGCCCGGTTTCAGACTTTTAAACTTGACATAATTAGGGAATGATTTTATCGTATCTTTTTTCTCATTTTGTAAGATCAAACGATAGGGAGCGTCTCCGTAGTAATTATCATAACTTGCGGCAAACAAGCTATCGTTCAGCATGGCAAAGAAAGGCACATCATGAAACGAGATGTCTTTGACACATTCTCCGTCAAAGGAGTAAGCAACCAGTTTACCTCCTGATTTCACATAGATTCTTCCGGCTGTTTCATCTATATCCATATCTTCCACATACGAATATTCCTTAGGCCCTTGTCCGAGTCTTCCAATTTTGCGGATGAACTTTCCATCCCGCTGGTATTGTAATACCCGATCCATCGTGTTGACGAAAATGTATTCTTTACCAACAATGACTTGCAGTGCCTTTTTGATATATTCTTCTTCTCCTTTGTCATTTTTGCTACCCAGCACAATGTACTCCACGTCATTGGTTATTGTGGACAGATTACAGGTTTCCATGTCTTTTTTGTATCTGACATCCGGCAATAAACTCTCGTAAAGTTTCTTGCCGTTTAGCATCGTTTCTTCCATTCTTATCGTAACCAGGGTATCTGCGACAACTGTGGAATCATTCCCAAATGCTGCTTTCTCATTACTCTTCAGCTGCGTGCAAGAAGTCATAACGAAAATAGCCATGGGAATAATTAATATCTTCTTCATATTCTTGTGTTTTTCATGTTATTATTTCCAATGGATCACCCGCATAATAGGATTGGCATCATCAACTAATGTTTTCAAAAGACGTTGAAACTTGCTATCCTGATCTTTCAGCTTTGCCTCCACACCTTTGGTAAAGTAACTGTCATAGATTTCCTCATCATTAATGAAGTCTTCCGCAGAAAGAGAAAATATATTCAATCTATATTTGATATTCGGTCCGCCATCCAGATCATTTATAATGACTTTATCATAGTACTTCACGCTTCCGTCTTTCATATCACATAACACCCAATAGGAAGTGCCTTGCTCAGGATTCGTTTTATATCCAACACACAAAAGAATTTGATCACTTAAAACATACATTTTCATAATTAACGGTTGCATTATCCGAGCTTCGTCATTATTTACAAACTGATTCTCCGGTTTATATTTGTTTTTCGGTATAATCAAACAATAAGGGTGTATCTCTCCATTGTGAGCCATATACACCGTATCTTGAAATACTGTCCATCTATAAAATGCATCATTCGATGAATAAACTGCAAACATCCCCAGACTATGTATTTGACCTATGTTCTTGTATTCCTCTCCGAATACGGCTATCGGCTTTGCTTTTTTATTGTATATTTCCTTGCCTGTTTGTGTATCGGATATAATACTTATTGAAACATCTTCATTTGTTCTTGTTGGAGTGTATCCATTGATCTGATACGCCAAATGATTATAAACAAAACCTATTTGTTCATCCCAAATACCTCCTTTAAGCGTTTTTACATACCGACCATTTTCATCATAGACCTGCGTGCGCATATCGTGAGAAAAGATATACACGCAATTATCGATTGGATCTGCCTTTACATATCCAAAGGTAGCCGAGAGCCACAAATATTCTTCCGGACCACGTCCCGGCTTTCCCACTCGGTGCAGGTACTTCCCTTTTTTGTCAAAGCAGAGTATTTCACCACGAAAGAAAGCATAGAATCTATCACCCATTTGAATTCCATCATCTGTGAGCGCTTCATTGCGCGTTTCCAATGCCACATAACTTACACTGTCTGCAATTACCGATAGCATCAATGGCTCCACACTCGAAGGTGGTGCATTGAGGTGGAAGGTGACAAGACCTCCTTGTTTTTCTCCATCAGAAGACTGTATCTCTTTTTTGTTGCTGCAAGCAAAAAGAGAAATACTTAATACAATAGTCAAGAGCTTGTTACACATTGAGAGGTTCATATTCTTGTTTTATTCATGTTATTATTTCCAGTGAATTACCCGCATAATAGGATTGGCATCATCAACTAATGTTTTCAAAAGACGTTGAAACTTGCCATCCTGGTCTTTCAGCTTTGCCTCCACGCCTTTGGTAAAGTATTTATTGTAGATTTCTTCATCATTAATGAAGTCTTCCGCAGAGAGACAATAGATATTTATATTATTAATGATATTCGGTCCGCCATCCAGATCATTTACAATGTGTTTATCAAAGTACTTCACACTTCCGTCTTTCATATCACATAATACATAGTATCCATTACCTTGATCACGATCTGTCATATATGTAACTAACAATAGTATTTTATCTGTCATAACATACATTCGCCTTATCATAGGCTGTTTGATTCTAGCTTCCTCTATTCCCTCTATATTATCAAACTGATTCTCGGCTTTAAATTTATTTTTCGGGATAATCAAACAATAAGGGCGTATTTCTCCATTGTGCGCCATATACATGGTATCTTGAAATACTATCCATCTATAAAAGGCATCATTCGATGCATAAGATGCATACATCCCCGAACCTACAATTTGAGCTGTATTATTGTATTTTTCTCCGAAAACAGCTATCGGCTTTGCTTTTTTATTGTATAGTTCCTTGCCTTTACGAGTATCAGAAATAATACTTATTGAGACATCTTCATTTGTTCTTTTCGCAGAGTTTCCATTGATCTGATACGCCAAATGATTATATACAAAACTTAGAGACTCACCCCAAAATCCTCCTGTAAGCGTCTTTACATACCTGTCATTTTCATCATAGACTTGTGTTCGCATATCATGGGAATGGATATACACCCAGTTATCAATCGGATCTGCATTAAAATATGAGAAGAGAGCTGAAAGCCAGAAAAATTCTTCTGGACCACGTCCCGGCTTTCCCACTCGGTGCAGGTACTTCCCTTTTTTGTCAAAGCAGAGTATTTCACCGTGAGAAAAAGCATAGAATCTATCACCCATTTGAATTCCATCATCTGTGAGTGACTCATTGCGCGTTTCCAATGCCACATAACTTACACTGTCTGCAATTACCGATAGCATCAATGGCTCCACACTCGAAGGTGGGGCATTGAGATGGAAGGTGACAAGACCTCCTTGTTTTTCTCCATCAGAGGACTGTATCTCCTTTTTGTTGCCGCAAGCAAAAAGAGAAATACTTAATACAATAGTCAAGAGCTTGTTACACATTGAGAGGTTCATATTCTTGTGTCTTTCATGTTATTTCTTCCAGTGAATCACCCGCATAATAGGATTGGCATCATCAACTAATGTTTTCAGAAGACGTTGGAACTTGCCATCCTGGTCTTTCAGTTTGGCCTCAATACCTTTGGTAAAGAAACTGTTATAGATATCTTCATCATTAATGAAGTCTTCCGCAGAAAGACAGAATATGTTTCGAGCCCCTCTTATGTTTGGTCCGCCATCCAGATCGTTTACAACATAGTCGTCATAGTATGTCACACTTCCATCATTCAAATCGCACAGCACCCAATAGCTCCTCCCCTGAGTCGCTGATGGAATATAAAAAACGTCTAAAAGTAGTTTACTATTCAGGACAAAGAATTTTCTGATAAGAGGTTGTCTTACCTCAGATTCCTCCTGATTGACAAATAGATTCTCAGCCTTAAATTTATTCTTCGGAATAATCAAACAATATGGAGTTACTTTGCCATCATGAGCTTTAAACATAGTATCCTGAAAAACTGTCCAGTGGTAAAATGCATCTTGGGTAAAAGATGAAGCAACAAGACCTAAGCTTGTCATCGGTAAATTTGATCCTACCTCCTTACTAACCTTTGCTATCGGATCTACTGTTTTGCGAACCAGTTCTTTGCCGGTTCGCGCATCAGCGATGGCAAATACTGAATACTTTTGATTATACCTCTCAGGGAAATACCCCCTTATTTTATAAGCAAGATGATTACAGCAGAAGGAAAAAGAGTTCTCAAAAATTTCGCCATTCAGACTCTTTACAAATTTGCCATTTGCATCGTATACTTTCGTGCGCAAGTCTGAAGAAGTGCAGTAAACAAAATTATCAGAAGGGTCTACATTTATTAAACTCATAGATCCACTCCGTATCGCATATTCTTCGGGGCCTGGCCCCGATTTCCCTATCTGGTGTAGAAATTTCCCCTTTGAATCAAAGCAAATTAAAACTCCATAAACAAAAGTGTAATACCGGTCACCGTACAGTACCGCGTCATTTGTCAACGTTTCATTACGTGTTTCCAACGGAATGTAGCTCACACTGTCGGCAATAGTCGATAGCATCAATGGATTCACACTTGAAGGTGGAGGATCGAGATGGAAGGTGACTAGACCTTCGGCTTTAGGCGTTAACCCTTGAGAATCGGTATTATTCTCTGTTTTTGGAGTCTGATTACAAGAGAATGTTATGAGTAGAATAGATATGCTTAGTATCTTTTGCGTGATTCTTAATCCTTTCATATTCTTGTGTTTTATAATGAGTAATTTGTTAATATTATTCAAGGGCAAAGATAATATTTAAATTCTGTATGGATGGAATTTTCAGGTGGACATCTTTATGAGCCAAATTGATGCCTATGTAATTTGTATTCAATTGATTATGTTCATTTTCTGAAATAGTCATGGTGGACACTTTTAAGCTGATAGAAGAAAAGAGAGGAGAATCGAATGGAAAATGAGAATATTATCTAAGAATAAGACGGCTCTTATGCAAACTTTTTATATTCACCTTTGGTATATCTCTCATAAAAATTACGCATTGTTTCATCAAAAAACTGATATTGATCGAAAACATCGCCATTCCCCAATACGCGAGGATCATTCTGCTTTTTAAGATCATCAAATAATCTTTTTCTGAGTCTTTCTTTCAATGCACGATACTCTTCAGTTCCGGCCAAATTTACCATGCAGTCTTTATCAACACTAATCTGATACATTTCTTCTTGAGGATGTTTTGCAAAATTCAGATTCCAAAACGATTTGTCAACCCCGGATCGACGCATGTTGAGAATAACTGATTTGGTAGGAGAACCATCTGTATTAAGATATCCTGTTTCTGGATTTCCCATGGGCCAAAGATCCGGCTTGAAATTATAGATATACAAGAAACCGTCCTGAACTATAGAACGAATCGGATAACCCTGATTGTGAGGACGACCAACATCATGACGTTCCTGCCCTAAAAGTATATATGAACGGTCAATTCTTTTAGTATCATTAAATTCTCGATTCTTACTTTCATTCTTTCATCCATGGCCAATTATTTAAGCAAATATATATAGTCACTCCTTAATTGATATATACTGAGTTTATATTCAATAAATTAGTATCAGAAAAGCTTGTGTATTATTGCAGAAAAGAGTAATTTTAAGGTATAAAAGTCTGCAAATAATGATAGGGAAATTAGAGAAAAAAGGACAACGAGATTTATTTCGTCCGATGCTTGAAGATTTTATTGACATGAATCAGGAGTTGGTTTTATTGTCCCAACGCATTGACTGGTCATATTTTGAGAAGGAGTTCTCAGTTTATTATTCTGATAAAGGAGCTCCGAGTGTTCCCATTCGTATGATGGTTGGTTGTTTGATGTTGAAACATTTGTACAATATAGGCGATGAACGTCTTCCGGAGTATTGGGTGCGCGATGTTTATTTTCAGTATTTCTGTGGAGTTGTACATTTCGAGCATAAATTTCCATTCGATGCGAGCGATTTTGTTCATTTTCGTCATCGTGTTGGTGAAGAAGGGATCTCCAAAATATTTTCGTACAGTGTTCATCTGCACGGGGCAGATCTACCAAAGCAGTCTAAATTTGTTTTGTCGGATACCACTGTTCAGGAGAATAACACCACTTTTCCAACGGACGCAAAACTTTGTAAGAAGGTGATAGACAAATGCAATACCATTGCCCAAAAGGAAGGAATTAGTCAACGTCAGCGTTATACCCGGGAGAGCAAACAATTGGTGAGGGATACTTACAACGGAAAACATCCAAAGCGAATCAAACAGGCTCGCAAAGCAAAGAAACGCTTGAAGACCATTGCAAACACCCAGATTCGCGAGTTGGAAAGGAAGATGAGCCAGGAACTGAAAGGGAAATACGAAAAGGAGTTTGATCTTTTCAAACGAGCCGTGAATCAGAAGCAAAACGATACAAACAAGATTTACAGTATTCACAAACCATTTACCCGTTGCATAGCCAAAGGCAAACCTCACAGACAATATGAGTTTGGGAACAAAGTCGGACTGATAACAACAGGAAACAAAGGGAAGAAAATCATAACGGCAATAAAATCTTTTTTGGAGAATCCTTTTGATGGGCACACCATTGAGCCATTGCTTAAGCAGATGGAAAATAACAATTTGAGATTACCCGAAGAATTGGCTTATGATCGTGGAGGTAAAGGTAAAGCACAAATAAAGGGAGTAAAAATAATCATCCCGGCAAAACCCAAAGCAAGCGACACAAAATATCAAAAACAGAAAAAACGCAGAAAGTGCAAAGCCAGGGCTGCTATTGAACCAATAATCGGGCATCTAAAACAAGATTTCCGGATGGCACAAAATTATTTGCTTGGGGAGAAAGGCATACAAATTAATGCTTATATGGCGGCTACAGCGTGGAATCTCAAGAAAATGATGGAAAAACTCAAACTTGAATTTTTGTGCCTTCTTGCAAAAAGACTAATACGGCAGAATTTTTATTATTCTGCCGCTTGAAAAATGAATTTATAAGGAGAAACTATATAATCTTTCGAGCAGTGCCACTGTCTGTAAACAAATTAATGCAAAAAGAGACCTTTCAAAGTGACTTTATCTGGTTGCTGCAAATAATTACTATATTTGTTGCATAATAGAAAGAGAATATGAAAAATAGTCTTGCTTCATTGCTATTTTGTTTGTGTCTGATTTCTTGTAATCAATCACCCCAATCGACTTATCCAGTCAGGGACACATTGAATGAAAAGAATAATGAGAGAGCTATGCGTCTTGCTCAAGAGTTCTATACAGCCTACACATCTACATTTTCCAACGGCGCATCTCGTCAGACAATCGATTCGCTCAAAGTCAGATACCTCACACAAAGATTGATTGAAAAGGTGAATAGGATGGTAGCCGAGACTGATGCTGACCCCATTATCCGTGCGCAAGACTTTTCAGAACGACTGGCAAAAACACTAACGTATACAATACTCTGTGACGATTGGTGTCAGGTGCAATACATCGGTTCAAACAAAGATACCGTGAAGATCCCTTTAAAAGTGGTGACTATCGGCGACAAGCAGCAGATTGATTATATTACCCCATCCTGGAATGGTGATGCCTATGGTGAAATTCTCCTTTCTTCAGAAGAGAAACCGGCATTAAAACTGCCCAACAATGCAACAGCACTTGCCACACTCAAACACTTCTACGCAGCCTACACGACCGAGTACTACACCATGCCGGAAAATCTGAACGAACGACTGGAAGCGCTCAAGATGAAGTACTGCACCAAACGCCTGAGAGCAAGCATCAAAAGCATCAAAGCGGCAGCTACCGACGAACCCTACTACGATCCACTGATTTTAGCCTGCGACTTTGACAAAGATTGGGCGGAGACTCTTACTATCCAACCCAAAGGAAAAAACCGATTTTCCGTCAGATACAAAGGAAATGGCGGCACGAAGAACTTTCAGGTAGTATTGGAAAAGGTAGGCAAGAAATACCTCCTGGATGAGATAGTTTCGAAGTAACAACTGTTAAGGATCAGGCTTCCATCATAGTTTACTGCCTTTGGAGTGGCTGATTATCGTTATGTGAAGGACAAACTATCCTAGAAATCCTAAATAAATGTCAGTTTGCTCGTGTCAACATGATTTTATTTATACTTTTGAAGTATGTTTGAATTCATTTGACAATACACGATCTATACCATGAAAAAGTTTTTCTTCTTAGCCCTGTCCGGGTTATTCATCCTCAATACCGCTTTTTGCAGCACTGTGGATACCACAACAGCTAAGGCGGTAGCAACCCAATTCTTTTTATCCAGAGCATCGCAAAGCAGTCAGCCAAGCGCCAGAAGTATCGCGTCAGAGGGAGTGGAGCTCATTTTGGCACATCAGGAATATGACGACTCTGTCTCTCCTGCCAATACACAACCTTGTTACTATATCTATAATGTGAAAGGGGATAAGGGGTTTGTGATTGTTTCCGCCGATGATGCGGTAGTTCCGGTATTGGGCTATTCATTTAAAGGGAAATATGATCCTGCCAATGAAGCTCCTGCATTTACCGAGTGGATGAAGCAATATATGCAGCAGATTACGCATATCAAGGCAAATCCATCGGAAGCGGCAGGCAATATCTCAGAGCAATGGCGGGAGGGAAGAACTACCGCGCGTTCTATTCAGGCTGAAACACCAATAGTGGAAGTGGCACCACTGGTTACTGCCCAATGGAATCAAGGTTGCTATTATAATCAGTATTGTCCTCAGGATGTGAATAGTAAATATTGCGGACGAACACTGGTTGGTTGTGTCGCAGTGGCTATGGGGCAAATCATTAATTACCACAAATATCCTGATGTATGTACCGAGATCCCCGGTTATACATATGAAAACAAGGGTAAGACCTCTTATGGCTGGATAGATAATATACCCGCTTCCACTTACAATTGGTCAGATATGGCCAACAAACTTGATGAGACAAGCAGTGAGCAGCAAATAGATGCAGTAGCCAAACTATTGTATCATTGTGGCGTAGCAGTTAAAATGAACTATGGATCTTCTGTTTCTGGATCAGATCTAGAAGATGTCCCGGCTGCATTATTCAATTATTTCAACTATTCTGCCTCTTCTCAATATATAGAAAAGGTAAACTATTCAGCTCTTGACTGGAAAAAAATGATGAAGAATGAACTCGATAACAATAGACCGATATTATATGGAGCCTCTTATCATGCCTTTGTCTGTGACGGATATCAGGATAACGATTATTTTCATTTCAACTGGGGATGGGGTGGTCAGGATAATAATTATTTTTACATCAATAATCTGACCGTAGGAAATTATAGTTACAATTCTTTCCCGTCAGCTATCATTGGCATCAGTAAGGTTTCTGTTCCTTTCCTCCGCATTGCCGGCAATGAATTGCAGGATGGATCATTTGAGGGAAGCATCGGCAATAGTAATAATCTTCCTGAACCCGGTGAAACGATACGAATCCCGGTCACAATGACCAATGATGGATCTTTGGATGCTGAAAATGTGACTGCGGTATTATCTTGTTCCGATCCAAATATAACAATCTTGAATGGTACACAAAACTGGCTGAATATTCAACCGGATTCAATGATAACCACAGACTTCAGGTTTTCCATTTCATCCGCTTCCGTTAGTACAATAGATACGGTAACCCTGACTGTCACTTCCGGTACGGAGACATGGGTCAAGGATTATCCATTGAATATATTCAAAAACGTAGCAGTAGAAGTGCCAGCAGCCGGTATGTTGCATACGTTATTTTCACCTGCTGAAAGAAGTAATCAATTATATCTTTCAATATCCGGCACTATAGATGCCCGTGATTTTGTCACCCTGCGTGATAGTTTTCCTGTGTTGCAAATACTGGATCTAACCAATGCGACTATTGAGGCCTATGAGGGTGATTATGGTCCAACGATATGGGAAAGTAACTATCCGGCCAATACCATTCCATTCTGTGCATTCTTTGATTTTGAAACCTATAAAGCGAAAGTGAGCCTTACATCAGTCACTCTTCCTTCCTCTCTGAAGACAGTAGGCTTATATGCTTTCAATTCATGCAAAGGACTGACTTCCATACATTTTCCTCAAACGCTCCATTCGATAGAAATGAATGCCTTTAACTACACAAACTTAACGTCAATCATCTTGCCTGATAGTGTTTCCTTCATTGGAAGTGGTGCTTTTAGCAGTTGTACGCAATTAACTTCAGTTGTATTGGGTGCCGGTCTTGACTCAATTGGTTCGGGGGTATTCGATAATTGCGATGCATTGACAGATATTACTATCTCTCAACAGAATGAAAAATACACTCTTGCAGACGGGATTCTTTTCAGTAATGATGCGACAATTTTGTACCAGTGTTTCACATCGAACAAGGGTGAATATGCAGTTCCTGAGGGAGTCACTTCGATAGCTGAGAATGCCTTTAATACCAACGAAAAACTAACTTCCGTGACTCTGCCAAGCACTCTTCTTACGATAGGGAAATCGGCATTTTATTATTGCTGGGATTTAGCTGATATTCACTGTAAAAGTGTAATCCCTCCTTTGGTCGGAGAATCCGCTTTTGAAGGTCTTCCTGATTCCACGACACTTTATGTGCCTTCCGGTTCATACACAGCGTATGCCACAGCCGCAGAGTGGAGCAACTTTACCCTTATCATTGAAGAAGAAGTGACCTCCGTACCTCAAACAGCAGACGTGGAGGATGATCTGACACTCTATTCGGTGGGAGATGCAATTGTGCTGAAAGGTGTACTGCCGGGCACAGTGATTGCAGTTTACTCTGAAACGGGAGCTCTTGTGCAAACAGTTGTAGCTATGACTAATCCGGTGCACATCAATCTTCCTGCAGGTCATACGTATTTGATTTCTGTAGCGGGAAAGACAGTAAAGATAGCACTGTAATTCTATCCGGTCAACAATATGAAATGGCGGGTGTACTACAAGAGTGCATCCGCCATTTCAACTATTTTCGTTAATCGTTTTTTCTTTCATGTTTTAGCTCGTAAAGCTGAGCCATGATATCTATTTAGTTGAAAGAGCCGGAGCTAATGGCGCGCGCAATTCTCCGCCGCCACCAATTGATTCCGGATAGTTATTATCTACCACATACAAATGAGTAAAGATCCGATCCATATCTCTGCTCCAAGAATTATCTTTTGAATTTTGCTTGATATTAAAACCCCAATTCTTTTCAAACTCATCCGCAAACCTTCCATCAGGACCCCACTCAGTCATTATCGCATACACATCCCATGCTGTATCATCGACCAGATACGCACCGTAATTCTGAAACGCTTTTGCCAATATCTTTGCCGGTTCGGTTTCTAATTCTAACGAATCGATATCAAAAGAAGGAGGCAAAGCCAATAACGCACCAACTCTACATGCCTTTACAATTGGATTTTTCCGGTCTTTGTAATATTCTTTAGCTGCATATCCATCCGCAGTACGAGCCGGCCAACGGTAACCTTTTGTCTCCTCATCGTAAAAAACGTTTTTTCGAGCGTAAAGATTCACTTTCAACGCATGTCGGATAGGTCCGGATGTAGGAGTTAACTCTCCAATACGTAATGTTCCACCTATTGCTGACAACCCGGATCCACCATGAGCACCGGCTATTCCCTGGCCATAGATATCCTGATCGGCAAACAAATAACCGGAGGTTGCATAACCTCCCTGTTCGCAGTGAGCAAACGGTTGATTTTGTTTAATCGTGCGACCATCTGGCATTAAAACAGCAATTCCGGCATTGGGAGTACTACCATCCCAGGTTTGCGGACTTACAATAAAATCCTGTGGAATAGGGGCAGCATAGAGCAAACTCTCTCCTGTTTTCTGACAGCGGGATTTGTTTTTGTTCCATCCGGCATCGCTATAATAAATATCCATCAATGGAGCATTCGGCGTCATGACAATATAATCTTCATCAATTGTCATACCTGCTGCCATAGCCTTTTCAATCTGAGCATGTACATACACCGCTTTACTTCCAATTGGCATATTCCAGATAGAATTAGAAGCGAAAGGCCATTTCAAAGGATCTCTTGTGTTGAGTGCTTGTTTGTTAGATAGTTCTTGAATGCAACTTATCAAAAAAGTGCAAACTAAAAATAGTGAGAATGTCGTTTTTACAATAGTTTTCATCTTCGTCCGATCTCTCATTGATGCTTTCATTATTTCATTCATTGCCAATTATTTAAGCAAATATAGATAAACTTTCGTGTAGTACAAGTATCTGCTAATTATTTCTTTGTTTGGCGGAGCTCTCAAATAGTTGATTTGTTGTATGGGAAGGCATATCAGTTCAGTGCGGCAGGTAGTATATAGCTCTTACGGTTGCACGAGATACACCACAATAATCTGCACCATTGACAATCTTGCCCGAATCAGGATTCGGAGAATCATACATGTCATTAAGTGAGCTCATAATTGAATACGGTAACAAGGTCCATCGCCCCGGGTAAAGAGAATATTTTGATAAAGGAGCGGTTAGCGTTGGACAATTGTCAACGTAGCGTACCACAGTTGTAGTACTAGCGTTAGACAGTAGTCAAGCGCTCATCGCTCCCTGAAGAATCGACTGATACTGTAGGACCCTGAAAGGGGTTGACTCTTTTAGCTTCTAATTCTGATTTTAGTAGACTCTTTATTTTTTATCTCTGACTACAGTTGACTCCTTTATCTTTATCTCTGACTACGGTTGACTCTTTTAGAACAAGACCCTAAAAGAGGTTGACTTTGCTCTTTTGAAGCTCGGAAATATCCGATAGGTTTGTTCTGCAAACATACATATTATATCTGCACAGGCAAATTGTTTTGCAGATATTCTTCCCGATAACTTCTCCATCTTTTCTTGATGGGTCCATTCATAAGTGAAGCTTCCATCGGTGTCATCATATCCAGACTCTTATGAGGTCTTTGGGTGTTGTAGAACTCTACAGCTTCTGCAACGGCAGTTCGCACCTCTTCGATATCTTTAAAATCACGATACTCCAGGAATTCATGTTTGAGGATCCCATTTACACGTTCTGCAATCGCGTTCTCTTTCGGATCTCCTTTCTCCGTCATGCTTATCCGTATATGGTTCTCTTTTAGAAGTCTGGTATATGAGTCGCTGGCATACTGAACACCACGGTCTGAGTGGTGGATTAAGTCAAGCCGGTCAGCCTCTTCTATCCGTGATAAAGCTTGTTGAAGAGCCCGGATTGTGAACTCCGTTTGTAAGGTTGGGGCGACATAATAACCCACAATCTCCTTGTCGTAAGCATCGGTAATCAAGGAGAGAAAGCAGAACTTCTCACGGATCCTGATATAAGTGATATCACTCACCCACACCTGATTGGGGTGCTCCACAATCAGATCCTGTATCTGGTTCGGATATAAAAGATAAGGATGATTGGAATCCGTCGTCCGGATTCGTTTTCTTCTTTTCCTTATGGTCAGACCATAAACACAGAGTATCCTACAGAAGGAATCCCGCCCAAGGCTGTATTCCACACCAAAATAGCTTTTATACATTACCCATAACTTCTCCCCACCGATGCCGGGATCTTTTCCACGGATTTCATGTACATATTCAAGTACGAACTGTACCTTTGCAGCATTCTCTAAACCGTGATCCAGATACTGGTAATAGGCTTGCTTAGATACACCAAACAGACCGCAAAGAGCCTTTGTATGATACAAAGGAGCTCCTGTGTGAAGCCTTACTACTGTTTGGTGCCAGCTTTTTTTCGGATTGGAATCTGAAACATTTCCTCCGCAACGTCTATCATTGTATCAAAGGCCGTAGCGCGCATCTTTTCATGTTCCAAATCCATCTTTACTTTTTTCAGTTCCTTTTTCAATCTGGCAATCTCTTCGGACTCTAATCTTTCCCGTTCTTTTTTCATAGATTCATCCTCCTGATTTGGTTCTGGTGCAAAGGTATGCATCCAACTCAATAACGTAGTACGGTTTGCTATCGAATATTTCCGGCAAACCTCTTTGTTACTCATTCCGTCAAGATGATCCTTGACCGCGGATATGCGTAACTCATCTGAATAATGACCTTGATTCTTCATCGTTTCTAATTTTTAGTTGAACTTCTGAGAGTCAACTAAAATCAGTGCTAGACAGCTGGTATGCGGCAGAGGATGCTTCGTCAAGCAAGCAATGACGAGGGGATAGCCTTTGACAGTAAAGGACTTCCTTTTTCACTGTTGGCTTCTGACTGAAGGAATTATTTCTATTTCAATCCACTTTTCAAGTGAAGAAGAAAGAGAAAGAGTCGCAACTCCTTTCCGGAATTGCGACTCTTTGTATGAGGAGCGGGGGTTATACCTGGACAATGTTGCCGGGTACGATTTCTCCCTTCAGTATCTTTTCGGTCAGCACATCCTCGATGTATTGCTGGATTGCTCTTTTCAAAGGACGGGCACCAAACTGGATATCAAATCCTTTCTCAAAGACCTTCTGTTTCATCTCTTCAGACACTTCCAGTTTGTAACCTTTTTCTTCAATTCTCTTCCGGAAAATATTGATCTCTAAGTCGATAATACGACGGATAGACTCTTCAGAAAGCTGGTCGAAATTAATAATTTCGTCAATACGGTTCAGAAACTCTGGTGAGAAGGTTTTATTCATTGCCTTCTTGATCACTCCTTCAGCATACTCTCTGTTGACAGATCCTTTGGATGTGTCGAATCCGATGCCGTTGCCAAAATCCTTCAACTGTCTGGATCCGATATTGGAAGTCATAATCACGATCGTATTCTTGAAACTGATTGTCTTGCCATGCGCATCCGTGATTCGTCCATCGTCCATGATCTGGAGTAACAAGTTGAATACATCAGGATGTGCTTTTTCAATCTCATCCAGCAGAATGATAGAGTAGGGCTTACGACGTATCTTTTCGGTAAGTTGACCACCTTCTTCATATCCTACATATCCGGGAGCCGAACCAATAAGTTTGGATGCATTAAATTTCTCCATGTACTCGCTCATATCCAGACGAATCAAGGCATCTTCAGAGTCAAACATCTCTTTGGCAAGTTTCTTGGCCAGATAGGTCTTGCCCACACCGGTAGGTCCGAGAAATAAGAACGAGCCAATAGGTTTGTTAGGATCCTTCAACCCAATTCGACTGCGTTGAATGGCCTTCACAACCTTCTCCACAGCTTTATCCTGACCTATGATCGATGCTTTCAGTTCGTCGCCCATACGTAACAACCGATTGCTTTCAGTTTGCGCCACACGTTGTACAGGTATGCCCGACATCATAGAGATGACGTTGGCAACCACCTCTTCACTGACCTCCTCGCGGTTTTCTTTTTGAGTCTCTTCCCACGCTTTCTTGGCAGCTTCAAGCCTTTCGTTGCACTGATTGTATTGATCACGCCAATCAGCAGCCTTTTCATACATCTGCTTCTTGACAGCTTCCTTCTTCTGTTTGTTGATTTCATCAATCTCAGCTTCCAGAGCTTCAATCTCTTTCGATGTATTGTTGCAGGAGATATGAACTTTGGCACCCGCTTCGTCCAGCGCATCAATGGCTTTGTCCGGGAAAAAACGGTCGCTCAGATAACGATCAGAGAGAGTAACACAAGCTTGGATAGCATCGTCTGTATAGGTCACATTATGGTGATCTTCATACCGCTCCTTGATGTTTCTCAGAATCTGAAGGGTCTCTTCCGAAGAAGACGGGTTTACTATAATCTTCTGAAAACGACGTTCCATAGCACCATCCTTCTCGATGCTCTTGCGATATTCATCCAGCGTAGTAGCACCAATAATCTGTATCTCACCTCTTGATAGGGCAGGCTTGAGCATGTTGGCAGCATCCATACTTCCCGAAGCATTGCCGGCACCCATAATGGTATGCAGCTCATCGACAAAAAGGATGATCTCCGGATGTCCTGACAGTTCATTGAGTATCGCTTTCATACGTTCCTCAAACTGTCCGCGATACTTTGTTCCTGCCACCACCTGACCCAAATCCAGTGATACAATACGTTTGTTGTATAAGATCCGCGATACTTTGCGCGCAAGAATACGTTGAGCCAGTCCCTCTACAATAGCAGTCTTACCCACACCGGGTTCGCCTATAAGCACCGGGTTATTCTTTTTGCGACGACTTAGAATCTGTACCAGTCGTTCGATCTCCACATCTCTGCCCACTACAGGATCCAGCCGACTCTCTTCTGCAGCTTTAGAGATATCCACTCCGAAATTATTCAGAGCAGGAGTATCTGTATTACCTTTATTTCCTTTGTCTGAAGACAAACGAGTCTGAGCAGGTGAAGGAGAGGTATATGGTTTCCCTTCTCCAGCTTCATCTTCGTCTTCCATATCATCTTCGTCATCAGGCATCTCAAGTCCATCTAAAAGGTCAGGATATTCTTTCTTTTCTGTAAACTTGTCGGGAGTGGGTTGTATTTCCCCCTCAAGAAAGTGAAACACATCTTTATATGTTACGTTTTCTCTTGATAGATAGACAGAGGAAGGGATTTTGTCATCTTTCAGTATGGCAAGCAAGAGATGCTCAGGTTCGATTTCCTCTTTATGAAGAAGGCGAGATTCAAGTCCGCTGAGGCGCATTACACGTTGAGTTGTATTAGTCATAGGGAACTCATTACGAGGAACCTTTTCGTCTTGTTGCTGTGATTGCTTTAAGATAGTATCCAAAAAAGTTTTCAGTTTCCGGGTATTTATCATTGAGTCAAGGGCAGCACAGGCAGGATTATCTCCGTCCCGTATGATTCCTAATAGCAAGTGTTCAGGTTCAAGCAAATTATTACCGATTCGTTCAGCTTCTTCTTTACTGTATTCAAGAATCTCATTTACTTTTCTTGAAAACTTCTTATCCATGTTCGATGAATTTATAATTATATGCAAAGATAGGTATTATCCATCGGTTTGGGAGAGGATGACATGCTAAAAAAACGGAAACAGAGATTTTATGTAAAAAAGCTTTCCAGATTGAATAAAAAGAAGTATTTTTACGTGGTTTTTTTTACTACCAAACTTGCTTTAATTAATATTGAATTTATAAATGGCTGAAGAAGAAGATAGAATCGATGAAGATCGGATCATACAGATCAATATCGAGGATGAAATGAAGTCTGCTTACATTGACTATTCTATGTCAGTGATAGTGGCCCGTGCTTTACCTGATGTGAGAGATGGTTTTAAACCTGTACACAGGAGAATCCTGTTTGGAATGAACGAGCTAGGCAATATGTCTGATAAACCGCATAAGAAGTCTGCGCGTATTGTCGGTGAGGTGCTCGGTAAGTATCATCCGCATGGTGACTCCTCTGTGTATTACGCAATGGTGCGTATGGCACAGGAATGGTCTATGCGAAACTTGCTGGTTGATGGACAGGGGAACTTTGGTTCAGTGGATGGTGATAGTCCTGCTGCAATGCGTTATACCGAGGCTCGTCTTTCTAAGTTAGCAGAGGAGATGCTTCGCGATATTGATGAAGATACAGTAGATTTTACGCTCAATTTTGATGATACATTGAAAGAACCGGTGGTTCTTCCTTGTCGTTTTCCTAACTTGCTGGTCAATGGAGCTTCTGGTATTGCTGTGGGTATGGCTACCAATATGGCACCTCATAACCTTACGGAAGTTATTGACGGAACAATTGCTTATATCAATAACCCGGACATAGATATAGAGGGGCTGATGCACTTTATAAAG
Source organism: Bacteroidales bacterium (assembly GCA_963677415.2). Lineage (GTDB taxonomy): Bacteria > Bacteroidota > Bacteroidia > Bacteroidales > JAQUTK01 > JAQUTK01. The sequence continues at coordinate 87,213 of CAXXFJ010000047.1, forward strand.
GCTCCGGATTTTCCAACAGGCGGATTGATCTACGGATATGCCGGAGTGAAAGATGCATTTGAAACTGGCCGCGGACGTATTGTCATCCGCTCGAAAGTGGAAATTGAAGTGGAAAACAACCGCGAAAAGATTATTGTCACAGAGCTTCCTTATAGCGTTAACAAGGCTGAACTAATCAAGTATATTGCCGATCTGGTTTCGGATAAGAAAATAGACGGTATATCGAATATAAATGATGAGTCGGACAAAGATGGTATGCGCATTGTAGTTGACATCAAGAAAGATGCCAATTCAGGAGTTGTGCTTAATCGATTGTTTAAACTTACGGCTTTGCAGAGCTCTTTCAGTGTCAACAACATCGCTTTGGTCAAAGGACGTCCACGCATGCTCAACCTGAAAGATATGCTCTCTCTCTTTGTAGAGCACCGTCACGAGGTGGTAATCCGCCGCACAAAATACAGATTGGCTCAGGCAGAAAAGAGAGCACATATTCTGGAAGGTCTGATTATTGCGTCTGACAATATTGATGAAGTGATTGCCATTATCCGTTCTTCAAAGAGTACTGATGAAGCTAAAGAACGTTTGATAGAACGTTTCTCTCTCAGCACAGAGCAATCTGCTGCTATTGTTGAGATGCGTCTGCGTCAACTCACAGGTCTGGAGCAGAGCAAATTGCATGCTGAATATGAAGAGTTGATGAAGACAATACAATATTATAATGAGATTCTCGACAATAATGATCTTTGTATGAGTATCATTAAAGATGAATTGCTTGAGATCAGAGATAAATATGGTGATGCAAGAAGAAGCCAGATTATCTATGCTTCTGAAGACTTCAATCCGGAAGATTTCTATGCAGATGATGAAATGATAATCACAATCTCTCACTGTGGATACATCAAACGTACTCCTCTTGCTGAGTTTCATACGCAGAACAGAGGTGGTGTAGGTTCGAAAGGATCTGAGACCCGCGATGAGGATTTTGTAGAATATATCTATCCGGCATCCATGCATGCAACGATGATGTTCTTTACTCAAAAAGGGAAGTGCTACTGGCTCAAGGTATATGAGATTCCTGAAGGCACCAAGACTTCTAAGGGACGTGCTATACAAAACATGCTTAACATTGATTCCAATGATAAGGTCAACGCATTTGTCCGTGTGAAGAAGCTGGATGATGAAGAATTTATTAACTCACATTATCTGTTATTCTGTACTAAGCAAGGTGTTATCAAGAAAACATTACTTGAAGCTTATTCACGTCCACGTACCAACGGTGTCATTGCAATCACTATCCGTGAAGATGATCAGGTAATTTCCGTTCGTCTGACTAATGGTGACAGTCAGGTACTGCTAGCTAACCGAAAAGGTCGTGCAATCCGTTTCCATGAAAGTGCAGTTCGTGTAATGGGGCGTACTGCTACTGGTGTGCGTGGTATGACTCTGGATAGTGGTGAAGATGAAGTCGTTGGGATGATCGTAATGAAAGATCTGGAGAAAGAATCAATTTTGGTTGTTTCTCAACAGGGCTACGGTAAACGTTCTTTCATTGATGATTATCGCATCACTAATCGTGGTGGTAAAGGTGTCAAGACGCTTAATGTGACTGAAAAGACTGGTTGCTTGGTTTCAATAAAGAGCGTTACGGATGAAAATGACTTGATGATCATCAATAAATCAGGAATTACTATACGTGTAGCGGTGAAAGATCTTCGTATCATGGGCCGTGCCACACAAGGTGTAAGGTTGATTAATTTGGAAAAACGAGGTGATGAGATCGGATCAGTGTGTAAGGTGCTTTCCGAATCGGAAGAAGTACTTGCGACTGATACAATTATAGAAACTGAAGGATAAAGATACCATTGGTTATAAATAATAAAAAGAAAAGTAGATGAGAAAATTAATTATGACTGTTGCTTTACTTGCCATGGTAGGTGGAGCAAATGCACAGAAAGGAAATGTAACAAGAGCATGGGCCAAGGCAAATGCTGAATCTCCGGATCTCAAAGGTGCTGTAAATGAAATTACACCTGCACTTACAAATGAAGAGACGAAAGGCATGTCCAAAACGTGGTATACTGCCGGATTCATCATGATGAAGAATTATGAAAAAGAATACAAGAGCAAAGCTTTGGGAACTAAATTTGATGCTGATAATCTGTATAACAGCATTACAAAAGAGTATGAATATTTCATGAAATGTTATGAACTTGATATTATTCCGGATAAAAAAGGGAAAGTAAAACCAAAATACGCGAAGGATATCCGTGCGAATTTGCTGATGTGCCGTAATTCTTTCATTGATGCAGGTAACTATTACTCTACGCCAGAGAAGAAAGATTACGCTGCTGCAAGCAAAGCATTTGAAACATACCTTTCTTATGTAGGGCTTCCGGTGATGGAGCCAATATCGAAAAAAGATGAGCCTTTGAAGAAAGATACACTCTATTATTCGATTGTCTTTTGGGCAGGATACTCATCGTATAATTGTTTTTTAGATAAGAAAGATCCTGAGATGTCTGAGAAATCAGTAAAATATATGCGCATGGCTATTGATGAGGGGGTTGGATATGAGGATGATTTGAAGAAGGCTGCTTTTCAAATTATAGATGCAGGTCTGGATAATAAAAAAGATACTGTCACACGAATTGCTTATCTGGAAAAGGCGATGACTTTATTTTCGGATGATAATAATTTCGCTAAACAATTGCTCAATATCTATCTGAGAAAGAATGATATTCCAAAAGCCATGGAGTGTTTGGATAAATCGATAGCTATTAATCCGAAGGATGCACCTATGTATGAAATCAAGGGGCAATTACTGGAAACAAATGAAGATTTTGAAGGAGCTGTTGCCTGCTATCAGAAAGCTATTGACGTGGATCCTACATATACCTCTGCATATGGCAATATGGGGCGCATATATTACAATCTTGCAGCTATGGAGCAGATGAAGGCGACCGATATCAAAGATATGAAGAAGTATAACGAACAGATGGCAAAGGCCAAACCGTATTTCGAGAAAGCAGCTCCGTGCTTTGAGAAATTCAGAGAAGCTAATCCTGATGATAAGGACAACTTAAAAGCTCTTCGTACTGTGTATTATAACCTGAATCAAGGTGCTAAATTTGATGAGCTGGATAAGATTATTGGAGATAAATAAGTCGACTTACGTATTTCATATTTTAGCGGCTGTATCTTAAATGATGCAGCCGTTACTATTTTCTGAGTAAAGATATTCGCCTATCTAATAGGAATATCCCGCTTAGATTCTTACCTTTGCATCTATATTTTAAAAAGATTCAATGAAGTTTACCGAACTAAGCCTGGAACCCGCCGTCCTTGACGGACTGGAGGCTATGAGATTTGAAGAAGCAACACCGGTTCAGGAAATGGCTATTCCTGTCATCATGGAAGGAAAAGACATTATTGCTGTCGCACAGACAGGTACAGGAAAGACAGCTGCTTACCTATTACCATTATTAAATAATTTCACCAAAGGACTTCATGAAGAGAGTAAGGTCAATGCAATTGTCATGGCCCCTACACGCGAATTAGCACAGCAGATAGACCAGCAGTTGGAGGGTTTCTCGTATTTTATGCCTGTCTCCTCCGTAGCTATATATGGAGGAAGCGATGGAGTTATATGGGAACAACAAAAACGCGGACTGCTGATGGGTGCTGATGTAGTTATAGCGACCCCAGGTCGTCTTATGTCACATACCAATCTCTATAATATCGACTTTAGCGGCGTGAAATACTTTATTCTGGACGAAGCAGACAGGATGCTGGATATGGGCTTCTATGATGATATCATGCAGATAGCCTCACAGCTTCCCGCTGAGAAGCAGACAATCATGTTTTCTGCTACCATGCCACCTAAGATTCAGACACTTGCTCAGAATCTAATGCATAATCCAACGATTGTCAAGTTAGCAGTATCTAAGCCTGCAGAAGGTATCGTGCAAGCTGCATATGTGTGTCGTGAGAACCAGAAAATACCAATCATACAATCGCTGTTCTTTGAATCACAACCTGAAAGGGCACTCATCTTCTCTTCATCTAAACTAAAAGTAAAAGAACTGTTCAAACAGCTGATTCGTCTGAAGATTTCGGCTGGTGAGATGCATTCTGATCTGGAGCAGACGCAACGCGAACAGGTGATGCGCGACTTTAAGAATGGAAAGATCAGCGTGCTTGTAGCAACGGATATTGTATCACGTGGTATCGATGTGGAAGATATCGGACTGGTTATTAACTTTGATGTACCTCATGATTGTGAAGATTATGTGCACCGTATCGGACGTACTGCACGTGCCAATAAAGAAGGTGTCGCTTTGACTTTCATCTCTGAAGATGATCAATATAAGTTTTATCAGATTGAACAATTTCTTGAGAAGACAATCTACAAGATGCCTTTGCCTGTCGAACTGGGAGAGGCTCCTGAATATTGTCCGGAGAAACATCGTAATGGAGGCCGAAGCTTTGGTGGCCATGGTAAATCACCTCGTGGAAACTCTGGTAGCAGTGCGGGTGGAAATAGGAATAAAGGATACGATAAGTCTGCACCCAGAGGTGATAAAGGCTCTTTTCATGGCAACAAAAAGAACCGTCCGACGGATACTGTGCACCATACAAGAAATAGTCTTCCTGAATAATCAAACTGAATAAGCGATTCTGGATAAAAGATCTTTTCTTCGCTTAACAAACCGCATCTTCCTTCATGTTGAAGTGTATTTCCCATCCTGTATCACTGAAGATGCAGGATGTTTTTGTTTGCATCAATTACTTTTAGAGAGCTTCGTTCTTTACTTTCCCAATTTGTTTTTATCTTTGTCTGAAAGCGTAAAAACTCTACTTCTATACCTTTAATCATTTGTGCTATGAATAAACTATTATTACTATTATCTATTTTAATTTCAGTCACTTTAAGTGCTAAATCTAAATTCACACTTTATGATATTTCCTGCGAACAAACCATCAATCCCATTGGTTTAGAGACACCGAAACCTTGCTTCAGTTGGAAACTTATTTCCCAAGAAAGAGGCTTTCGTCAGAAGGCTTATCAGGTTATGGTCGCTACTTCTCCTGCTGCTTTGACAAAAGAGAAGGAGCTCTTATGGAACAGCGGAAAGGTAGTGTCTTCTCAATCGATATTAATATCCTATGAAGGAGCCTCGCTAAAGTCTGCAACTATCTACTACTGGAAAGTGCGCAGCTGGAATGAGCAAGGAAAAGAATCAGAATGGAGCGAAGTAAATAGGTTCACTACCGGACTTCTTTCCGTTTCAGACTGGAATGCCTCGAAGTGGATTGCTTTACAACCGGTTGATCCTAATACACGAATGGTTCCAGGATTGCATGGGGGAGAAGGTTGGGGCAATAAACCGACTGCTAAATACCAAATGCCACAATTCAGAAAACAATTTACATTGAAGAAAGAAGTAAAACAAGCACTGGCTTTTGTGACTGGACTTGGACAATTTGATTTCTTTCTCAATGGACATAAAGTGGGTAATCAGTTCCTTGATCCGGGATGGACAAACTATGATAAAGAAGCGCTTTATGTGACATTCGACTTAACCAATCAGTTGAAGCAAGGAGATAATGCTTTAGGATTGATGCTTGGTGGTGGATTCTATACAATTCCCAAGGAACGATACTACAAACTTCTCACTTCATTTGGCGCGCCAAAAGCGCGTTTGCAGTTGCACGTAACCTATGCAGATGGCACTTCTGAGATTGTTGGTACAGACGAGTCTTGGAAGGTAGCAGAGAGCCCGATTACTTATTCGAGTATCTATGGAGGTGAAGATTATGATGCAACTAAGGAGCAGGAGGGATGGATGCTCCCAAACTTTAACGATTCACAGTGGAAAAAAGCACTGGTAACAACCTCAAGGGCAACACTGCATGCACAAACGTCCACACCGCTTTCTGTTCGTGAAGCGGTGCCTGTAGTGCAGCTTTTTAAGAATGATGCAGGATTGTGGGTGTATGACCTTGGACAAAACTTCTCAGGCATCGTGCGTATCACAGTTAAAGGGAAAGAGGGCAAGCAGGTAATTCTTCGCCCTGCTGAATTACTGAATGAAAATAAAACTGTCAATCAGAGTGCTTCAGGCAGTCCTTATTATTTTGCATATACAACTAAAGGGAACAGCAAGGGAGAAACATGGCAACCACAGTTCTCCTATTATGGATTCCGCTATGTGCAGCTTGAAGGAGCTGTGCCGGCAGGTCAGCCAAATCCCACCGGACTTCCTGAAGTAAGTTCGCTCGTTGGACTGCATACTTGCAATGAAGCCCCAGAGGCAGGAACTTTCACCTGTTCGAATCCGATGTTCAATAAGATCTATACACTTATCGACTGGGCGATGCGAAGTAATATGGCCAGTGTGCTTACGGACTGTCCGCATCGTGAAAAACTGGGCTGGCTGGAACAGGCACATCTGATGCAATATTCTTTACAGTATCGCTACAACCTGTCACGGCTCTATCCAAAGATTATGAGCGACATGTATAATTCACAGGGTGATAATGGATGTATCTGGACTATCGCACCTGAATATGTGCACTTCAATAGTGGCTTCGAAGATACTCCTGAGTGGGGTAGTACCTTTATTATCTCTCCGTGGTATATCTATCAATGGTATGGCGACAAACGGATTATTGAGAACTATTATCCATCTATGCAGCGTTATCTGAATTATCTTACCAGTCGTGCGAAGGATAATATTGTGGCTTATGGTCTTGGTGACTGGTTTGATATTGGTCCAGGATCACCAGGCAATGCGCAACTCACCTCCAACGGACTGAGTGCCACAGCCATTTATTACTACAATACTACACTGATGCAGAAGATGGCAACATTGCTGGGTAAGACTGCCGACGCTAGCAAATACGAGGCATTAGGCAAACAGATTAAGACCGCTTTCAATGAGAAATTCTTCAATAAGGAGACAAAAGTCTATGAGAAGAATAGTCAGACAGCAAGTGCTATGGCACTCTATATGGGACTGGTTGAACCGGACAACTCAATACAGGTTCTTGAGAATCTGAAAGCCGATATTCGTGGGCGTAACAATGCCCTGACTGCAGGTGATATTGGCTATCGCTATGTGCTTCGTGTATTGGAAGCTGCGGGAGAATCCGAACTGATCTACGACATGAATAGCAAATATGATGTGCCCGGATATGGATGGCAGTTGGCGCATGGAGCCACTGCACTTACTGAGTCATGGCAAGCCTATGGGTTTGTTTCCAACAATCATTTCATGCTTGGTCACCTGATGGAATGGCTCTTTAGCGGACTGGGAGGTATCCGACAGACCGAAAGTTCGGTTGGTTTTAGCACTGTACTGATTGATCCGCAAGAAGTAGGAGACATTCATTCTGCATCATCCACTTATGCATCGCCTTATGGAGAAATCCGTTGCGAATGGAAACGTACCCCAGGTAATTATCAACTGGAAGTGACAATTCCGGCCAATAGTGATGCCGATATCTGTCTGCCTGCCTATGATGCCAAACAGGTAACTGATTTTGACCGTCCGATCAATACTTGTAAAGAGATTAAAGTTTTAGTATCTAAAAACAAGCAATTGAAACTCAGAGTTGGATCCGGACATTATTTATTTAAGGTTAAGAGTATGTCATTTGACTGATTAAAAGCTAAATAACAACTGTTTACACACAAAGAGAGCCAGATAAATAAATGTCTGGCTCTCTTTGTGTGTAAACAGTTGTTATTGCTTATAAAACTTCAATCTTTTTTTTGCTATTCTTTATTTTAGAAGTTGTTCTGGTCGAATCCTTCTTTTCACAACACATGTTATCTTTTCTTTCTCCGATGCTTATATCTGTTTTATCGGCTGTTTCAGCAGAGCAAGAATCAGCTTTAACCTCCATACGGTTTCGCTTCAACTTAATAGAATCGTTCTTCTTGGCTTCTTGGGCTTTTAACATACCAACAGTAGCTAGCAATGCCACGCATAAATAAAGAATTTTCAGTCTCATCTTATTCCTCTTTTTAAATACCTTGTACGGAAAATCATATTTCAATCGCCAAAGATACACGCATAATTTGAAAGCGATAGCATTCATTCGTTAATAAAAGCTATAGAATCATGCTGTTATGATTTCTTTACTATTCGTATTAAAAAGGGCTTTGAAGTATCTGATGAAGTGATTAAGAGCATAGTAGATTTGATCCGTATCATATAGTATGATGATCAGAGTGAAATATTCAAGACAAAAGAATGAATTAAGAAAACAGATGAATCAAGTAAGAATATGCAATGAATTAGGATTAGAACCACCAAAAATGTTAAATTATTTTCAATTCGATAAAATCGTTTGTGATTTCACGATAAATACGTACTTTTGACGCTCAATTAATTTTAATTTACTCACAAATGGAAAACTTGGTTTTTTGGCTGATTCCAGCCGCTTCCTGCCTGGCTCTATTTTTTGCGTGGTACTTTTTCAATCAGATGATGAAAGAGAGCGAAGGAACACCGCTTATGGCAAAAATTGCTGCCGCTGTACGTAAGGGAGCAATGTCCTATCTCAGACAACAATATAAAGTTGTCTTTATTGTTTTTATCTGCTTGGCTTTGATTTTTGCTTTTATGGCTTTTGTATTGCACATACAAAACGAATGGGTTCCTATCGCTTTCCTTACAGGAGGTTTCTTCTCCGGTCTCTCGGGTTTCCTTGGTATGAAAACAGCTACGTATGCATCGGCACGTACTGCTAATGCAGCACGAACTTCACTAAATAAAGGATTGCGCGTTGCTTTCCGTAGTGGTGCTGTCATGGGACTGGTCGTTGTAGGACTTGGTTTGTTGGATATCTCTTTTTGGTATTTAATTTTAAATTATTTTATTCCGGAAGATGCAATGATGCCTGCTCATAAACTCTGTATCATTACAACGACCATGCTTACCTTTGGTATGGGAGCAAGTACACAGGCACTTTTTGCCCGTGTAGGTGGTGGTATTTATACAAAAGCTGCCGATGTAGGAGCTGACCTTGTAGGTAAAGTGGAAGCAGGTATTCCTGAAGATGATCCACGTAATCCAGCAACCATTGCTGACAACGTTGGTGATAATGTAGGTGATGTTGCCGGTATGGGAGCGGACTTATATGAGTCATATTGTGGATCTATTTTGGCTACATCTGCTTTGGGTGCTGCCGCATATATCAGTTCGGGAGATACAGTTATGCAATACAAGGCTGTTATTGCTCCAATGCTTATTGCTGCTGTTGGAATTATACTTTCTATCATTGGTATATTTTCCGTTCGCACTAAAGAAAATGCAGGTATTAAACAATTGCTCAATGCATTGTCAATGGGTACTAACCTAAGTTCGGTATTAATTGTATTTGCTACTTTTGGTATTCTTTATTTTCTAGGACTTGAAAACTGGTTTAATATTTCCTGCGCAGTTGTTGTTGGATTATTAATAGGTATCGTGATTGGTCGTTCTACTGAATATTACACTTCACAGTCTTACAAGCCTACTCAACTTCTGAGTGCAGCAGGACAAACCGGACCAGCTACTGTAATTATCTCAGGTATTGGATTGGGTATGTTGTCAACCTGCATCCCTGTTATCGCAGTTGTAACAGGTATAGTACTCTCTTTCTTGTTTGCTGCAAACTTTGATTTTGCAAACGTAAGTATGGGACTTTATGGAATCGGTATTGCTGCTGTCGGAATGCTTTCAACACTTGGAATCACATTGGCGACAGATGCTTATGGTCCAATCGCTGATAATGCAGGTGGTAATGCAGAGATGGCCAAACTAGGACCTGAAGTGCGCAAACGTACAGATGCATTGGATTCACTGGGTAATACAACTGCTGCAACAGGTAAAGGGTTTGCAATTGGTTCGGCAGCATTGACAGGATTAGCTTTGTTAGCATCGTATGTTGAAGAGATCCGTTCAAATTTGATCCGAATGGGTGAGACAGTTCTTGATCTTGGTGCCGGCGAAACAATCAGTTTGCAAAAAGCATCAATCGTTGACTTCATGAATTATTATAATGTTTCTCTGATCAATCCATTGGTTCTATCAGGTATGTTCATCGGATCGATGATGGCATTCCTTTTCTGCGGTCTGACAATGAATGCTGTCGGACGTGCTGCAGGGCATATGGTGGATGAAGTTCGCCGCCAGTTTAGAGAAATCAAAGGAATCCTCACAGGTGAGGCTGAGCCTGATTACGAACGTTGTGTGGAAATATCCACCAAGGGAGCTCAGAAAGAGATGATTCTTCCTTCTGCAATCGCTATCATCGCACCTATTGGTACAGGACTCATCTTTGGTGTTCCCGGCGTACTTGGTTTGTTGATTGGAGGTTTAAGTTCCGGATTCGTTCTGGCAATCTTTATGGCCAATGCAGGAGGTGCATGGGATAATGCAAAGAAATATGTGGAAGAAGGTAACTTTGGTGGCAAAGGAAGTGACGTACATAAAGCGACTGTTGTCGGTGATACCGTTGGTGATCCTTTCAAAGATACATCTGGACCTAGCTTGAACATCCTTATCAAATTGATGAGTATGGTAGCAATCGTAATGGCCGGATTGACACTTACATACAGTCTGTTCTAATACAGACTTGCTTCAAAACGAAAAGGCAGTTCTCTACTTGGAGAACTGCCTTTTCCATTCTGTGACCTGAGATCATATAAATCGAATGAAAATAGATGAATAGTTTCTTTTCATATGATTGATAATTACATTTTCCTTCTGAAACCAGGAACAGGATAGAGTTTCTTTTCCAGATCAACCCGTCCGATACGGCGGAGTGCCATACCAATCTGCCGTTTGTTTTCAGGAAGATACCAGAAGAAGTACTGTCGTTGTGCCAGCTTTTCCTCTTTTGTACGCGCAGTATATACCTTCTCCAATGTATAGGGATGTACCCCTGTGTAATACATTTCGGAAGCTAATGTGAGCGGGGTGGGAGTGAAATCCTGCACTTGTTCCAACTTGAAGTCAAGCTCTTTCGTCTCTGCCGCCAGTTCGGCCATATCCGCTTCATGACAGCCCGGGTGCGAGGAGATAAAGTAGGGGATCAACTGCTGCTTGAGTCCGGCAGCTTTGTTGTTCACATCAAATTTCTGTTTGAATTGCTGGAACTGTTCGAACGAGGGCTTCCGCATCAGATTCAATACTTTGTCTGACGTATGTTCCGGAGCAACCTTTAGTCTTCCTGACACATGATTGCGTATCAGTTCGGATGTATAATCAGATGCAGCTTTATTCATTGCTTCATCTTTCTGCTTATAAAGTATCAGATCATATCGGATACCACTACCCACAAAGGACTTCTTAATACCCGGTAAGGCATCTACAGCATGATAAATAGCTAACAACGGACGATGGTCGGTATTGAGATTCGGACAAACCACAGGATGCAAACACGAAGGTTTCTTGCATTTCTCACAGACAGAAAGATCCTTTCCATGCATTTGATACATGTTTGCCGAAGGACCGCCGAGATCACTCAGATAACCTTTAAAATCAGGTTGCTCAATGACCTCTTTCACTTCACGGAGCACTGACTCCTTCGAACGGGAAACAATGAACTTACCCTGATGAGCTGAGATGGTACAAAAAGCACACCCTCCAAAGCAGCCACGATGGAGGTTGACAGAAAACTTGATCATCTCAAAAGCCGGAATGGTCTTGCCTTTATATTTCGGGTGGGGCAGACGGGTATAAGGCAGATCAAAAGAAGCATCCAGTTCGGCAGTAGTCATCAGTGCCCCGGGAGGATTAATCACAACCATCTGATCGCCACACTGCTGCACAATACGTTTGGCATGAATAGAGTTGGACTCTTCTTCGATGCAGCGAAAGTTCTTTGCCTGCGCAACTCTGTTTTGCAAACAAGTTTCATGAGCAGCAAGTATGTAATCATCAGCAGAAGCTTCAAAGTCTGCAACAGGAGTAAGGTAAGCCGTTTGGGGAATATCCCGAAGCGTATTGACTGAAGCTCCGTTATTCATCTGTCTTACCATTTCGTGCATAGGATTTTCACCCATGCCATAAATTAGAAGATCAGCCTTGCTATCTATCAGTATGGAAGGATGCAAACAGTCTTCCCAGTAATCGTAATGCGTGACACGTCGCAGTGAAGCTTCAATGCCACCAATAACGACAGGAACATCAGGATAAAGTTCTTTTAAAATCTTTGAATAGACAATAGTAGCACGATCCGGACGCATACCTGCACGTCCATCAGGAGTATACGCATCATCTGAACGCAACCTTTTATTGGCCGTGTAATGATTGATCATTGAATCCATCGCACCTGCCGATATAGCAAAGAAGAGGCGTGGAGCACCTAGTTTCTTGAAGTCACGTAGATCGTCGCGCCAGTTTGGTTGTGGAATGATTGCCACCCGAAGTCCCTCAGACTCGAGCACACGACCAATCACAGCGGCACCAAATGAGGGGTGATCAATGTAGGCGTCACCCGAAAAGAGTATCACATCGACATAGTCCCAACCCCTTGCTTCCAACTCCTTCTTTGTAGTTGGAAGCCAGTCATTCCAGGTATATTGTTTCATTTACTGTTGCTTTGCAGGATACTGTATCCAATGAGTT
>CAXXFJ010000048.1:0-239489 GCA_963677415.2 Bacteroidales bacterium
ACAAAACTTCGTGCCGCAATAGGCCGCAAACTCTTGTTCAAAGGCTTTCTTCTCTTCTCCAAACAGGTACCAGCCCGATTGAACTACTTTCTCTATGGTTGCGGAGAGCTCCGGCTGAAAGGAGTCGGATACCTTTTTAAGTTCGAGATAGTTTACCATGACTGTTCAGAATTTAATTTCGTACGTATCGTAATTGATCCCTCTGCCTCCAAAGCCTTCTTTTTGAAAGAGCAAACCCTCATTGAGGCACTGTGCCGCCATCTTCTACAGAGGACACCAAAGTCAATGAAAGGGTAGTCCACGTAATACGAATGAATGATTGTATCAAACAAAAGGTCTAAAGCGCCGCAATCGCGTCCCATCGCGTTTGTTGCGATGTATTGGATATGTGCCACCTCTTTGCAGAGATAAACGACACATCCTCCGATCAGAATCGAATCTTTAAAAACGCCCACCAGTCGGATCTCTTTCGGAAAAAGTTTGTGAAGCAGCAGAATCTCTGCGAGAGAGTGCACCGGAGTCGTCTGATGTCGGGCGACGAGGTTCTCTGTAAGGATTGCCCAGAAAGGCGCATACTCTTCCGTTTCGGCAACCGACAGTCCCTCTCTCTTCGCCTGAGCCACGCCTCTTTTACGGAGCGTCTTGAAAGGAAGAGCCTTTCCCCCGGCAAAGTAGAAGACATTTTACGTTCCACCAGTGTGGCGTTGTTTCTGAACAAAGCATACAAGTCTTCTCCGCAAGGGTAGCGATGATACATAGATGGAATCGTATGATAAATCAGATTTGTAGCACCGTACGTTGTTTTCAGTGTCTGAAGCAGCAGTTCAAAGCATTGCATCACCAGTACTCCACCCGTATTATCAGCAAGTATCAGTCCGCCGTAGGTCAGTCCCTGATGCGAGTGATAGGTCGTGCCATCCAGATTACCGTAGTACGGCAATATATGTGGTGCCCTCCATAAAGAGGAACGAACAATCAGCAAAGCGATCGGCATGATAATCCATGTATTCCCTCTTGAGCAGGAACGTGCCATTGCGGGAATCCTCGACAAACGCATTCCAAACGTTCATGGAGACCCTCCTTGTAGCGTATTATTTGCATCCCTTTTGTGTTTTGAAGTCTTCATACTCTTCCAGATAATCATCTGCCTGATAAAGTTCAGAGGCGAGCACCAGGCAGACCGCTCCGGAAGAGAAGTCCTGAAGTTCTCTCCAGATGCCCGGCACGATCAGCAGAGCGATGTCCGGTCGGTTCAACCGCACTGTTTTCTGATTTATCCCATCATCCAGCAATACATCAAAACTGCCACAAGCTGCAATTACGTATTGGTACAACTGTTTGTGTGCATGACCTCCCCGAGAAGCCCCGGAAGGAATGTCATACGTATAATACACGCGTTTAATGTCAAAAGAAAGATCTTTGCTGCTGTTCAGAGCGGTAAGATTGCCGGCACGATTATGTTCTTTGGGCAGTGTAACGAGCAGGCAGTCATCGAGCGAAGAGTGTAAGAATGTCATCGTGTCTCCTCCTTTCTGAGTTTTGCAAAGTCTTCAAAATCCCACACATAATCATCCGGGTCATATGCCGTTGAGGAGAGCACCATACAGATAGCGTTGGTGGAGAAGTTTTCTATGTTTCTCCAGGTCATCTGAGGCACAAATAATCCGTAATAGGAACGGTTGAGAGAGAAGCGCTGTTCCTCTATTCCATCGTGAAGCACAACATCAAAACTACCCGATAAAGCCACGATCACCTCCTCCTGATTGCGAAACGCATGTCCTCCTCTGCACTCCCCACCTGGCACATCATAGATCCAGTAGGTGCGTGCAATCTTAAAAGGAACGTGATTATTCTCTTCGATAAAAGAGAGGTTCCCCCGTTCATCTTCAATCTTAGGCAGCTGCAAGATGCTGGCTTTTCGTGTGTTCATGATCTATTAACGGGAAAGGTTCGTGAAATAGTATAAACGAGCCTTTCAACTTTATTTTACTTTGATGTGATCAAATCCTTCGCCATACACACCGATTACAGCACTCTGCGAGATGAAAGCTTTCGGATCAAGATCCTTTACCAATCGGAAAATCGTGGTTGATTCCCGTTTCTTGGCAAGTACAAACATCACTTTCACACCCCTGACCGGTATAGAGTCCGGTACCATCGAGCACGGTGACTCCACGATGCAGGTCCTTATTGATGCGTCGGCCAATATGTTCATACTCCTTCGATACGATGAAGAACTGTACGGATTGACGGGCACTGTTGACCACCAAATCCAGTACAAAGCTGGTGATGGCAAGAGTAACTATACCATAAAGCACATTCTCCCACCGTTGAAACACAAAGAAACTGGAAGAGATGATAAAGATATCGAAGAAAAGAATGACCCTTCCTAATGTTATATCTCTGTATTTGTTGACAATTGCCGCAATGATATCTGTTCCTCCGGTGCTTCCGTTAGAGATAAAAGCCAAACCAATTCCGGTACCACAGAAGAAGCCTCCGATGATGGCAGCCATAAACGGATCAATACTGATGACAAAACCGGGAGAAACATACTTTTGGATCACGGACGTAAGAAAGGTTAGCATGAAAACGGCAAAGATAGTTTTGAGGCTAAATCGGAAGCCCATAATCTTCAGAGCCAGTAAAAGCAAAATAGCATTGATGCCAAAATAGACATATTGTACCCCGATAGCATGACTCGAAGCAAAATAGACCAACGAAGCACACACCCGCCACACCTCCGGTAGTAATATCATTAGGCAGCAAAAACAGGATCCATCCGATAGCATAGCACAGCAATCCAATGGTAATCATGAAGTAATCATGCGCTTCACGCATCACTACTTGCCAGATGGGCACAGTAAGTCCTTTCATACTTATAGTTGTTAGAAGACAATATTCACTACTTTATTGGGAACAACAATAATCTTCTTCGCCGGTTTACCTTCCATATATTTAGCAGAACCTTCAGCAGCAAGCGCAATCTTCTCGATCTCAGCTTTATCAGTATCAGCCGGCAAATCGATGGTGAAACGCGTCTTTCCGTTGAATGAGATGGCGTATGTTACCACATCTTCTTTCAGATAATCCTCATTAAAGGAGGGCCATTGTGCATCGCAAACAGTTCCGTTGTGCCCCAAAGCCTCCCACAATTCTTCACTGAGATGAGGCGTAAACGGAGAAAGCAGTACGGTCAGATCTTCGAGGATGAGACGTTTGTTGCACTTTAGGGAGGACAACTCGTTGACACAGATCATAAATGCACTGATGGCTGTGTTGTAAGAGAATCCTTCTATATCACCGGTAATCTTTTTGATCAGTTTGTGTATTGATTTCAACTCCTCTTTGCCGGGAGTCTCCTCTGAGATAGCAAACTCATCGCCCTTGTTGGTAAACAGGTTCCACAATTTGCGAAGGAAACGTGACGCGCCATCGATCCCATTCGTGTCCCACGGTTTGGACTGTTCCACCGGACCGAGAAACATCTCATAGATGCGGAGCGTATCAGCACCATATTTCTCCACAATCATATCCGGATTCACCACGTTGAACATAGACTTACTCATCTTCTCCACAGCCCATCCGCAGATATATTTCCCTTCATCGAGAATGAACTCAGCATTGGCATATTCAGGACGCCATTGCTTGAAAGCCTCCAGATCAAGGATATCATTGGAAACAATATTTACATCGACATGGATCGGAGTCACTTCATACTGGTCTTTCAGCCTCAGAGAGACAAATGTATTGGAATCTTTGACACGATAGACGAAGTTGCTTCGTCCCTGAATCATTCCCTGATTGATCAGGCGCTGGAACGGTTCATCCTTAACAGACGCCCCGATGTCAAACAGGAACTTGTTCCAGAAACGGGAGTAGATCAAGTGACCGGTAGCATGTTCGGTGCCGCCGACATACAGATCCACGTTTTGCCAGTAATTAACTGCATTCTCTGAAACCAGAGCGTCGTTGTTGCACGGATCCATATAGCGCAGGTAATAAGCTGAAGAACCAGCAAACCCGGGCATTGTATTTAGTTCGAGCGGGTAGCCCTCCTTTGTGATCCAGTTCTTGGCACGTCCAGAGGAGGTTCGCCGGTTTCAGTAGGCAGGTATTTATCTATTTCCGGCAGTTCCAGAGGGAGATCCTTCACGTCCATCATCGTAGGCTGTCCCTCTTTGTAGTACACAGGAAACGGTTCGCCCCAGTAACGCTGACGGGAAAAAGTAGCGTCGCGCAGACGGAAGTTTGTCTTTACCTTACCCAGTCTTTTCTCCTTGATATATGTTTTTGTCTTTGCAATTGCCTCTTTGATGCTCAGTCCGTTGAGCACCAGATTGCCTTCAATCTCCTTGCCTGCCATCGGGGAGTTCATCATAAACCCTTCCTTGGCATCAAAGCTCTCTTCGGATACGTCACATCCTACAATCAGAGGGCGGATTTCAAGCTTAAAATGTTTTGCAAATGCATAATCGCGGCTATCGTGTGCAGGCACAGCCATGATCGCTCCAGTGCCATATCCGGCCAATACATAGTCGCTGATCCAAATTGGAATTGCCTCGTTGGTCAGCGGATTGATGGCATACGAACCGGAGAATACGCCACTGACGCTACGGTCGGCTATACGGTCGCGTTCTGTACGTTTCTTTGTACGCTCCAGATATGCTTGTACCTCTTTAGCCTGCTCCTTCGTTGTCAGTTGTGGGGTCAGTTCGCTCTCAGGAGCCAGTACCATGAAAGTGACGCCGAAGATGGTATCTGCACGGGTAGTAAATATGGTAAAGCTCAGTTCCGAATCTTTCACTTTGAATTGCATCTCAGCCCCTTCGCTCCGTCCGATCCAGTTCTTTTGAGTCTCTTTCAGCGAGTCGGTCCAATCGACAGTATCCAACCCGTCAAGCAGACGTTGCGCATAGGCAGAAACACGAAGGCACCACTGACGCATCATCTTTTGTTCAACGGGATAGCCACCGCGCAAAGAAAGCCCTTCGACTACCTCATCATTGGCAAGCACGGTGCCCAACTTCCCACACCAGTTGACCATCGTATTGCCCAGATAAGCAATCCGGTAGTTCATCAATGTTTCCAGCTTTTGATTTTCCGTCATTGCTTTCCATTCCGCAGCCGTAAATTCCAGTTCTTCGGAGCAAGCAGCATGGATACCTTTCGTACCATTGCTCTCCAGTTTCTGAATCAGTGCGGCAATTGGTTGTGCCTTCTTCAGATCAAGATCATAGTAGCTCTCAAACATCCGGATGAAAGCCCATTGTGTCCACTTGTAATAGTTGGGCTCGCAGGTACGGATCTCACGGTCCCAGTCAAAAGAGAAACCAATCTTGTCCAGCTGTTCGCGGTAGCGGTTGATATTGTTTACGGTCGTAATAGCAGGGTGTTGACCTGTCTGGATAGCATACTGTTCGGCAGGCAGACCATACGCATCGTATCCCATCGGATTGAGTACATTATAGCCATTCAAACGTTTGTAGCGCGCATAGATATCCGAAGCAATATATCCGAGAGGGTGCCCCACATGGAGTCCCGCACCGGATGGATACGGAAACATGTTCAGCACATAATATTTCTTTTTGGAAGGATCTTCGACTACTTTATAGGTCTTGTTCTTTACCCATTCTTTCTGCCACTTCTGTTCAATTTCCCTGAAATTATATTCCATACAGCTCTTATTTTATGAGGATTGTGTCCATCTCTTTTTTTCAAGCGACAAAGTTAGTGAAAGTTTGTGTAAGAAAAGGGTCTGTGAATAATAAAAACACGGAAAGGGACTGGGAGACAAACGGAAGGAGTCCGTACACCTAACAAACTTTATCCAGATGATTAATGAAGCTGTCAACTGGCAGCCCATAAGCTTCCAACTGACAACCCACAAGCTGTCAGCTGGCAACCCACAAGCTGTCAACTGACATCTTCATTAGTTCTCCTGAAGAAAGCAGCTAGGATGCCTTCTAAAAAGGTGCAAACGTATGGAAGTGAGTATCAAAGGAAACCGTGTACTGATCGGTAGCGACACAAAAAAAACGGGGAGGAACTCTTTTATGTCCCTCCCCGTTTTGTGAAAACCGTGTTACAGTTCCTGTATGAGTTTTATTTCCGAACAGAAGCGCGTACAGAACGGCTACTGGATGATTTGGTTTCAGGCGCTTTTACCTTGCTCTTTGAAGTAGTTGTTTTTGATTCGGCACGGGCAGTTTTGGCCTTTGCTTTCTTAGACTTATCTATGACGAGAGTCGTGTCTGGTTTGACCCACAGGCAAGCCTCAAAAGTGTCAATCTGTTGTTCAATCTTCTCCCGTTCTTTGCGCAGTTTGGTAGAGTCATTATTCGCAATCTGAGCCAGACTCTTATTGGCCATGTTAGTGGCATAGAAGATATCCCCTTTATACTGCTTCATCGTGAAGTAATCAGCGTAAGTCAGGCGGAGCGTGTTGTTGGTGTTGCTTGACAAGATCGGCGTCTGAGTGAGGAAAGGAGCCAGATCTTCGTACTTAATCCAGAACATCGGCACGCGCGTACTCAGACCGTAGTCGTCTTCACGGGTGATGATCGGACAGATGCTGAATATCGAAGAAGCAAATTGTGAAGAACGCTGATCAAAACTATATATTTCTTTGATGTAAAAGCTCTTGACGCTATTGGAAGGAATATCGCTGTTCTCGATTTTGTAGGTAATGTTTTTGCTTCCACGTACCACCTCTTCTTCGTTGATAATCTCGTAAAGATCGAGTAGATCTTTAAAGTTAATCTTGTACTGATCGGTAAAGACTTCCCTTCCATCTACATCCTCGTAGGCTGTAATCTTCCCTTCTGCCAGCAGACGAAAGATCAGCGTGAATAGATTGGCACGGTCACCAATCGGAGTCGAAGGAGAAAACAAAGGCATGTTTTCTTCTTTTGCATCGCTCAAGTCACGGTAGATCTCCCGCGACCATACCGTCTGATTGACGGAAACGGGCCCACTGCCAAATTTGCTTTGCGCGCGGACAGAGAGTTGTTTGGCGTCTGATTTCTGTGCGGCAGCGGCAGCATCCAGCTTCTCTCTCGCAGAAGTAGTCGCGGCTCTTGTAGGAGTAGCTGTATTGGTGGTCTGTGCCCAAGTGACACTTGTGCTTGAAAATGCCAGAAGAAGTGTGGCAATTATTACTGTATGTTTCATCACTAATCGTGTTTTCTAATTAATAATAACTTCTAGAGGTGGAAGACTTTGCTCTACACCGTCGGGACCGATAGCGCGTACTCTGGAGATAAAGAAGCGGCTTCCTTTGCTCAAGTTACGAAATCGTCCCACCATTTTCTCGGAGAATTTTGTTCCTTCTGTTCGTTCAAAGACATTGTCTCCCATGGCATTGATGAATGTAGTCTCAAAGCTTAGTACCCTGTATGTCACATCCAAAAAGTCGTCATCCAAAGCAGCAATGATTCCGGGGGCTGCAAGAACGCTCGCCTTCGATATTGCACGGTCACCCTTGTAGCGTTGTTGTACTCCTTTATCATCCGTGTAAACGATGAAGGGACGAGGAGTAGGCAATGCGCGTACACGGAATGTCTTGGTGGCTACCACCTGGCTTCGTCCATCCAATGTGGCGCTAACTGCGATCAGACACTCTTTTCCTATCTGTGTTGGTTTTACGCTCCAGTTATTTCCTGTATGGGTGAGTGTTCCATTGCCGTTGGTGATGCTTGCAGACACTTGACTGTTGGGTACACCCGGAACGGAGATCTCTATTGGATTGTCAATACCTGCATAGAAGACATTGACCAACGTTGGAGAGATTGTTGCAGTCGGTTCGACAACAGTGTAATCTTCTTTGAACGGACGCATAATTTTTGTTCCGTCGGCGTGCTGTAACTCAATAAAGCCTGTCAGTGAGAAGTTGCCTGTTGTATTGCAGATCATCTCATATTTCCCTTTCTGGTCAGCAGCCAGTTCTTTGTTGTTGATATAGTAACGCGGAAGTTGAGTGGAGTCTTCCGCCGAGAGTACCAGTTGAGCGGTATATTTTCCACCTCGAATCACATTGCGTGAGTTGGGTATTACGTATGCTTTGATCTGATTGACACGAAAATCACTTACGTCAATGTTTGTAACAAGCGTGTGAACAATCTCAGATTCTGCATAGCGGATGTCATTCTGAAGCTTGGTGAGAATCGTTACCGCTGCGGCTACCGGCATATTTTCAAACATGGATTCTTCCCAGTTCTTATTCGCTGCTTTTGCTTTCTTACTTCTCTCCGTGCTAAGATTAGAAGCAATGACGGACCGTTTCAAACTGTCTTGCACCATCTCAAGGATAGAAGAGCGGTAATTATTGATCGCTTTGTAAAGTTTCTTTCCTTCATTGTTGGCGACTTCTCTCAACATAACCTGTCCGGCGGCATCTACATTGTCCAAAGCTTCAATATTGTTAACATCTCCTTTTTTACCATCTGCCTTCTTTACTATGCGGACTTTCAAATCTTGCGCATAATTATAAAGAGAGTCGGAGAGTTTGCGGACCATCATTCCTTTATCATACCATTCTTTTACCTTTTCCGGGTTCTTTTGATAATATGATTCGAGGTCATCGTACAGAGAATTATTTTGTATCGTGGCATTTTCGGTCGTCTTAGAGATGCTTTTTTCAACCAGAGAAAACCCGTTCAAAACGTCTGAAGAGACGTTAAGAGCAAGCAAGGCGGTGAGGATGATATACATCAGATTTATCATCTTCTGCCTCGGGGTCTCTGGTGCGTTAGTTGCTGCCATATCTGTTAGTTAGGTTCTTTATTTAAAAACGATTCCCGTTATTCCCGTTATTTCCGTAAATGTTTGCGGACATAGCATTGAGAATACGACCATAGACTGTATTTAATGCAGAAAGCTGTTGTGACATCTTCTCTGTCTCTTCACGGAACTTGCCTGTGTCACCTGCAGAAGACTCGTACATCTCTTTGATTCTTGTGAGACTATTGTTTACTTTGTCAATAGCATCAATCTGCGAACTAAGACTCTTCAACTGTATCTCATAAATAGTGTTCAGTCCGGAGAGGTTACGGTTGATGGATTCCATCTGATTGATGTAATCGATCGAATTGGTTACTATTCCTTCTGAGTTATCTGAGATACCACGATAAGAGTTAAGCAGGGTTTCCGAAACGTTGGCCAAAGAACTTGCTGTTTGTCCGAAAGAGGTGACATGGTCAGCCATCTTTGAAATCTGTTGAGAAGCTTGTGAGAGTTTTTGTATACTTTCAGATAAGCTTTCCACATCTTCATCACTAACGTTCAATCCGGCAGGGATAAATGGTTGCGGACCTCCCGCATAGACCACGCTTCCTCCGGTGGATGCGAAGCCGCCATCCGAAGTTGCAGCTCCGGCAGTCTGACCTGCGCCACCACCCACAAAGACAACACCAGAGCCTCCACCAGCTCCACCAGAGCCTCCTCCAATGAAATCGGAACCGTCTCCAACGATGCCTGAGCCTCCACCGACGAAACCGCCAATCTCTCCTTTGCTCAGATTGCTGAAGTCGGGTCTGTCTTCTTCTTTTTTGCTCTCAAGTACCGGGAAAACTTCTTCCCATTTGTATGATTTAAAAGGCACGTCAAATCCAAGAAGGATAAAGATCAAAGCCTCTGTCCCCATACCAAATGATAACATCATGTTAGCAAAAGGCAAGTGGATAATTTTGAATAAAGCACCGATAATTACAATTGCGGCTCCCCAGCTATATGCAAAATTCGTAATTCTTCTTCCGCTATCGGAAACCAAGAATCTTTCGATTCTGGTGAATTTTAGATTGTTCATAGTTCTATCTTTTTTACTTTCTTTTACCGTTGCTAATTAAGGATCTTACACATCTGAAGCCAATATAGGAACGGCTTTCATTTTGGTATTCAAACGTACGCGAGTCTGAACGTATAAATTCAGCTACATCTTTCCACGAACCACCTCTTACCACTTTCCGTTTGAGATTGTATGGGTCTTCTTTTGCAGCATCATAGCGAAATTCAGGGTTCAGATCATTCTGTGAAAGGACACCGGATTCTGTATAAGTTGTAGAAGTCCATTCAGCTACGTTTCCGGCCATGTCGTACAGCCCAAACTCGTTTGGCGCATATGCAGCGACTGTGTTGGATATTAAATTTCCATCTTTCGTATAGTTTCCCCTTTCAGGTTTAAAGTTGGCGTAAAAACAGCCTTTCTGAGATTGTGTGCCATTGGTGAGCCACGGGTATAACTGATCTGTGTTTCCTGCGCGAGCCGCATATTCCCATTCTGCTTCTGTAGGCAGACGGTATTCCATAATCTGACGTCCAGACATGTTGAATGTAGAAGAGCGAAGCAGGTTGGTGCGCCATACACAAAAAGCGGTGGCTTGCTCCCAGGATACTCCTACTACAGGGTAATTATTGTAGCCCGGATGTGAGAAATATAGTTTCATGTAGGGTTCATTGTAGCTGTTGGAAAAATCATTGACCCAACAGGTCGTATCAGGATATATATTGACAATGCGTGTATGCTGGAAGTCGTAAAGGCTTTGGAGCGGACGTGTGATCGTCTGGTTGACAATGCGTCCTTCATCATCAAAGAATGCTGTGTCTTTGGATATAATCACCTGCTGGTTCGGATCGATGGTGATATCTGTATTCCGTTCCCGCTCAAGAGGGTTGATGCGGTTGGCTCTTAGTGCAGCTGTTGTATGATCAAACCATTCGTAGTAGTAGTTCATCTGAGATGCATCCAGCATCTTAACACCGTCTATCGGGTTAAGATAGTATACACTTCCCATAGCACGGAGTTCGTCTTCCGTAGCCCGTCGAGGACTGGGAAGTGCTTTTTTCCAGTTCAGATGAGGCTTGATAGGGTCTCCATTCTTATCTTCTTCAATCTTGAATGACTCATCACCTCCATAGTTGGGGTCGAAAAGTCGTTCACGGATGATTGAATCACGTACCCAATATACAAACTGCTTGTATTTGGAATTGGTTATTTCTGTCTCATCCATCCAGAAAGCATCTACCGATATATCTTTGGTTGGAGCAGTGATTCCCCACAATGAGTCTTTTTCATTGGGACCGATTTGTAGGGAGCCACTCTTGATCTGGACCATGCCATAAGGAGCAGGTTCTGACCAGGCAGTACCACCTACACCGACCAGTTCGCCGCTGCTGCTTCCTGTACCCATGCATGAGGTGAGGATCAGCATGGAAACAAAACTACTAACAATTAATTTTCTCATACTTTATAATATGCGTACGCTTTTGTGTTTGTTCTTACTGTTGTTTAAGTTCTTTAAGTCAAAACAATAACTCATTCCCAATTCATGACTCCCATTCGAAGCACCAGCCATTGTTGAGATGCTTATGTCATAGGAATAACCCACTTGAATACTTTTGATTTTGGCTCCGAGCAATACGACGATGGCATCACCGGGACGCCAAGTTAATCCCCCACTAAAACGTTTATTAAACCATCCTCTGAGAGTGACATCTAATTGAGTTGTAATGAGATCGCTTTTGACCATCAGAGACGGCTGTAAATCAATTAACGATTTTTTTAATGGAATATTGCACCCCCCTAAAAAATAAAAGGCACGGGGCAGGTAGGTAGTCGTTTTGGAATCCAGCTGTATTGTGCTTTCCATCATATGCGTGGTAGAAAGTCCTATATAGTAGTTCTTACGTGTATAAAAAGCCCCCAAAGCTGCATCAAAGGTCATCCCTTGCCCAGTGGTGACAGGTATCCCATCTTCGGAAGATTGGTGGTATTCGGAGGATGGAATGTAAATCTTAGAAGCATCAAATCCCTGATCAAAGAGTCCAAGTTGTGGACCAATACTTAATTCTCCACCAAACAGTTTCATCTTTAATGCATACTGCAGGAAAAAGGAGCGATTGGTAAATAACCCTATACTTTCATTGAAGAAGCTAATCCCAACGCCATGTTTGCGGTTGAGCAACTTGAATGGTGCATCTACAGAGAAAAAGAAACTTTGCGGAGCGTTTTTTACGCCTACCCATTGAATGCGGTCAATTCCGGAGACTTTAAGCACATTATCTTTCCCTGCCGCCGCAGGGTTGTAGTAATTGAGCACATCAAAATATTGGCTGAACTGAGCATCAACCTGCGCTTCTACTCTCTCTGAGAATAGAAAACAAAGGGTAAATCCAATCAGCGGGTAAATATTACTTTTCTTCATCTTTGATGTGTAAAACAACAACTTACGTATACTTAAACAAAAAAGACGAATCAAAATTGCTTTTGAGCCGCCCTTTTTTAATGTTCGGCCGGGAAAAGAGTCTTGAGTCTATCCCCGACAAGTGTATTCTCCTGCAAATAAAAGCAAAAATCAGTATTCTTCCTCGTTGAAGAAGAAGTCTTCTTTGCTCGGATAATCAGGCCAGACATCTTCGATGCCTTCATATATATCTCCTTCGTCTTCGATTTCCTGTAGGTTTTCGACAACCTCAAGAGGAGCTCCCGAGCGAATAGCAAAATCGACCAACTCGTCTTTGGTTGCAGGCCAGGGGGCATCTTCTAGTTTTGATGCGAGTTCTAGTGTCCAGTACATAGTTATTTCAATGTTTTTAATTGGTTAAAGCTTATACAAGAGTCAATTTTGCCGCAAAAATAGATTATTTTTTCATATATTATTATAGATTCCAAGGAATTTCACTTGTTCCGGTAACAAAACACTCTTTTCTGGCGATTAAAAAGAGATAATCAGAGAGTCTGTTCATAAATACCTTCACATCGGGCTCAATTGGGTGCTTGTCATCAAGCTTAAAAATAAGTCGTTCTGCTCGTCGGCAAACTGTCCGGCATACGTGAGCTAATGCTGCTGAACGTGTTCCTCCCGGAAGAATGAAGTGTGTTAATTTTGGAAGGTCAAGTTCCAAACCGTCAATAGCTTTTTCCATCTGTTGTATGTCATCTTGGGATAATCCCGCAGGCTCATCCAACACCCTCTTTTCTGTTTCTGTAGCCAGATAGGAGCCGATGGAAAAGAGTTTGTTTTGTATGAAAAGTATCATATCACGCTCTCCATCATTATGCATATCACAGAGTAACACTCCTAGAAAAGAGTTGAGTTCATCAACGGTGCCATATGTTTCAATTCGCAGGTCAGTTTTCGATACACGAGTACCGCCAACAAGACCAGTACTTCCTTCATCACCTTTCTTTGTGTAAATCATCAGATGTTCCTTTCTTTTCTTAATTAATAATATAGATTATATTGTTGATTGGTAAGCGAGGGGTTGTAGAAAAGTATCCCCATCGAATACATATCAACGGAAGTAACGACATTTTTTTCTTTTTTCAACTCTTCCCACAATTCAAACAAAACGATTGAGGTGCGGATATTGCGGATTAAAAAGATGGATTGATCGTGCATCTTGGTACGGCAAATATTGTATATTTCACGTATTGGCAGTTGCGGGCCAGCGTTCAAACAGACAAAGTCTAGTTTTTCTATAGTAGTAATTGCCTGTTTTACAGTTTCTTCCCATGAACCTTTCATCGCTTCAATGTTAGAAGTGCAGTTTCTGGAAAATAACATCTTCGAAAGCAAATGCAGACTCTGATCTTCTTCCAGGGTAACGCATCGGCAGTCTGCGTGAGGGGATGCCATGTAGAGGGTGTCAACGCCAAGTCCGGTACCAATCTCCAGGAGCGTTTCCGGATGAAAGAAGTTTACCAAACGAAATAAGAAGCGTCCATGGCGTTCCGATGTCTTGAATTTAGTTACAATTCTTCGTGTGTCACGATCCTTAAGCAGGAAGGAATCATTTAAAAGAGCATCTCGCAGCTGTTCAATCTTGTTGTAATCGTAATAGAGATTCTTTTCCCTTAGAACTTTTGTGATAAGCGAATAAACAAAAGGAGAGTGAATGCCGAAGCCTCTAGCATATTTGGCTTTACGTATTTTCCAGAGATACTTTCTCGCCTTTCTGGGGCGGTGCCACAGGAATTGTTGAACTTTTATTTGTTTCAGAGACATTCGTTTCAATTTTTCATCGAAGCAAAGGTAAGAAAAAATGAATAAGTTCAACTTCAATACGAATAAATCTCTTCCACTGAAAGAGCGGGCTTGGTTTAAATGACAGGAATGAGAAATAATTGTTTTGCTGAAAATACGTGGAAACGGCTATATATTCGTATTTTAGGACTAAAGGATAGATTATTCGTTTGTTTTTTGTATTTTTGTCCCATCGTGTGTTTTTCCCAATAAAGAAAGGAAGGCAACTATGAATGAATTTGAATACAATACGCAAGTGAAAAGATTAATATTACCTGAATATGGCAGGCACGTACAACAGATGGTGGACCATTGTGTTTCCCTGCCAACCAAAGAGGAGCGTACAATATGTGCCTACTCAATAGTCAATCTTATGGGAAACATGTTTCCTCATTTGAGAGATGTCAATGACTTCAAGCATAAATTGTGGGATCATCTTGCGATTATGTCTGATTTCAAACTAGACATTGACTACCCATATGAGATTACACGTAAAGACGATTTGTATGCTAAACCTGCACGAATCCCTTATCCTAGTGTTCGTATCCGTTATCGTCACTATGGAAGGTTTGTCGAAGGAATGATCAAGAAGGCGATGGAATTTCCTGAAGGAGAAGAGAAAACTTTTCTAATAGCTTTGCTTGCCAACCAGATGAAAAAGAACTTCTTGGTTTGGAATAAAGACTCTGTGGACGATCAGAAGATATTTGATGATTTGAAAGATTATTCACATGGAGAGATTTCTCTTGATCAGCGTTTTGTCAAACTTATCGGAAATAGAGAAGGAGTGAGTCCCGGGGTGAGCAACAACAACTTCCGAAAACGGAGAAATATACCGGGCGGAAGAAACTAATTTTAAAGCTATGGCATCTTTTGTAATAGAAGGAGGACGTAAGTTAAGCGGGGCAATAATACCGCAGGGTGCGAAGAATGAGGCACTACAAGTTATATGCGCTACGTTATTGACCTCGGACAAAGTAGTAATCAACAACGTGCCCGATATTTTGGATGTCAATAATCTTATTCAATTATTGATCGAAATGGGGGTAAAGGTAGAGCCTCTCGGCAGAAAAAGCTATTCCTTTCAGGCGGAAAACCTAAACTTTTCATTTCTTAATACAGAAGAGTACATCAAAAAGAACGCTTCTCTTAGAGGCTCTGTCATGATTGTAGGTCCTTTGGTTGCCCGTTTTGGAAAAGCGATTATATCCAAACCCGGTGGTGACAAGATTGGACGCAGACGCTTGGACACGCATTTCCTCGGAATACAGAAACTAGGAGCAGATTTTTTCTATAATACCTCACGTCAAGTTTATGAGATAACAGCAACAAAGTTGAAAGGGACTTATATGTTGCTTGATGAAGCTTCTGTTACCGGTACTGCTAATATTCTGATGGCAGCCGTACTTGCAGAGGGAACAACAACTATCTACAATGCAGCATGTGAACCTTATTTGCAGCAGCTCTGTAAGATGCTTATATCTATGGGAGCTCACATCACCGGCGTAGGATCGAACCTACTTGTTATTGAAGGTGTGACAACTTTAAGTGGATGTGATCATATATTACTTCCTGATATGATTGAGGTCGGAAGTTTCATAGGAATGGCGGCGATGACTGGTTCTGAACTTACCATTAAAGATGTTTCTTGTGGAGATCTGGGTATAATACCGGATAGTTTTCGCAGACTTGGAATCAAAGTTGAACAAATCAATGACGATCTCTATATTCCGGCACAAGAGTCATACGTGGTTGAGGCATTTATGGATGGCTCAATTATGACGATTGCTGATGCTCCATGGCCCGGACTTACGCCCGATTTGCTGAGCGTTTTGCTTGTGGTTGCAACACAGGCTCAGGGGTGCGTTTTATTTCATCAGAAAATGTTTGAAAGTCGTCTTTTCTTTGTAGACAAATTAATAGACATGGGGGCTCAAATCATTTTATGCGATCCTCATCGCGCAACGGTGATTGGTCACGGGAAAAAATTTCCTTTAAAAGCATCCATAATGACTTCGCCTGATATTCGAGCTGGTATTGCGCTGCTTATTGCAGCGATGTCAGCTAAAGGTTCCAGTACTATTCATAATATAGAACAGATCGATCGCGGTTACGAACAGATTGACGTACGACTCAATCAACTTGGGGCAAATATAATACGTCTATGATTAATATCGACGATTTTGTTAAGATAGGCACTTTTGCTAAACCGCATGGCGTGAAAGGTGAGGTGACGATGTTGTTTATCAATGATATCTTTGACCGAAGTGAATGCAATTGCATCATTTGTCTGATTGACGGAATTCCGGTGCCTTTCTTCATCGACAGTTACCGCTTTAAAGGTAACACTACTGCTATCTTCAAACTGGAAGGAGTGGATGAAGAGAAGGAAGCTAAGGCTTTTGCTGGACGTGAGGTTTTTTTTCCAAAGAAGGAGATGGAACTGGAAGAAGATCATTTGTCTTGGGATTATTTCATTGGATTTAAAGTGATAGATGAAGAGCATGGCATGTTGGGTGATGTTACTGATGTAGATGAATCCACAATCAATGTTCTTTTTCAAGTTTCAGGGGAAAATGGAGAATTACTTATTCCAGCTAATGAGCATTTGATCTCAAAAATTGATCATGAGTCCCGAATAATTCAGGTAGTTTTGCCTGAAGGCCTGTTACATCTTTAACAAAAATGAAAGAGGAATTGACAAGTAAATATAGGCGTTTTTGGCGTAAGATGCGTACGCTATACCGATTTACGGCATCGAATGAAAGTTCGCTGGAGGAGGAGTTTACCTTTCGGTTAGTTCCAATGCAGATATTCCTTTTTGCTGTCTTTGCTGCTTTCTTTATCATACTTCTTACATCTTTTGTTTTGTTGTTCACTCCAATGAAGGCATATATGCCTGGATTTGTGGATCGTCATTTGCGTAAGGAAATAGTGCGAAATGCAGCTGTTCTTGACTCTCTCGCTGATATTGTAACGGTACAAGAGGATTATATCAATAATATACGCAGAGTAATGATTGGGAATTTTTCAGTTGATTCTCTACCTTCTTATGATTCTCTGACAATACAAGTCAATCTGGATTCTATACAGTCCTCTCAGGCAACAAAACAATTTGCAAAACAATTTGAGGAGGAGGAGAAATACAACCTTGCCAGTAAGACTGCTGAGATTCCGGTAGAAGGACTTTTCTTTTACAAACCGGTACAGAGGGGAATTATCTCGGAAAAGTTTGATCGCTACAAAAAACATTTTGGAATTGACTTGTTGACTCAAAAAAAAGAGGCGGTACAAGCTACACTTGATGGAACAGTCGTGCTTTGTTGTCTTGGTACAGATGGGTATATAATTCAGGTACAACATAATAATAACTTTATCTCTTTGTATCGCCATACATCCGAACTTTTAAAGAAGGAAGGTGATAAGGTGAAGGCAGGGGAAGCGATAGCGATAGCGGGTAACTATGAATCAGAGAGTTCTAATTCTGAAGCTGCACTCGTACACTTTGAACTTTGGTACAAAGGAACTCCGCTGAATCCCGAGGAGTATATTATATTTTGAAGTAGCAAACAACATGGAAGATCGGAAAAAACAACTTGCTATACTTGGATCTACCGGTTCTATTGGCACTCAGGCTTTGGAAGTTATCTCCAAACACCCTGATCTTTTTGAAGTATATGTGCTTACAGCCAATAATCAGGTGGATATACTAATACAACAGGCAAGGATATTTCTTCCTGATTCCGTTGTGATAGCCAATCCAGAAAAGTATAAGACTCTAAAAGAAGCTTTATCTGATTTACCTATTAAAGTATATGCCGGAGAAGATGCTATCTCTCAGGTGGTGGAGTCGTCTGAAATTGATATTGTTTTAACAGCAATGGTAGGCTATTCGGGTTTAAAGCCAACAATTCATGCTATTAAGGCTGGAAAAACAATTGCTCTGGCGAATAAAGAAACACTTGTAGTTGCGGGAGACCTGATCAGTCGTTTGGCAATCCAATATCATTCACCGATTATTCCGGTTGATTCTGAGCATTCTGCAATCTTCCAATGTCTTTCGGGAGAAGGAAGTTGTGCTATTGAGAAAATTCTATTGACTGCCTCTGGTGGGCCATTTCGGGGGATGAGACGGGATGAACTGAAGAAAGTCTCTCCTCGTCAGGCATTGAAACATCCCAACTGGTCGATGGGAGCAAAGGTGACGATAGACTCGGCTTCGTTAATGAATAAAGGTTTGGAGTCGATTGAAGCGAAATGGCTCTTTAATGTTTCAATGGATCAGATTCAGGTCATTGTTCATCCCCAATCGGTAATCCACTCTATGGTTCAGTTTGAAGATGGATGCGTAAAAGCACAACTTGGACAGCCTGATATGAGACTGCCTATTCAGTATGCTTTTTCTTACCCTCAAAGAATAAAATCACTCTTTCCGCGTTTGTCTTTTGATAATCAAGTTGCGTTGACTTTTGAAGAACCTGACCGGGAGACTTTCCGAAATCTGAATCTTGCTTTTTCTGCAATTCGTACAGGAGGGAATATGCCTTGTGTGCTTAACGCAGCGAATGAGATTGCAGTAGATGCATTTCTTAAAGAAAAAATAGGATTTCTGGAGATGTCAGACCTGATTGAAAAGACAATGCAACGTGTAGGTTATATCAACCAACCTACATATGAACAGTATGTGATGAGTGACCGTGAGGCCCGTCTGATCGCTATTGATTTGCTGTGAGAGCGAAATATAATGTATAATTTATCCAAAAATATTCAATGAATACGATTTTAGTTGTTGTGCTGCAGTTTTTTGCGAGTTTGTCACTCCTTGTTGTTGTCCATGAGTTTGGGCACTTTATTACGGCACGTTTATTTAAAGTGAGAGTGGAGAAGTTTTATCTCTTCTTCAACCCGTGGTTTTCCCTTTTCAAGTACAAACCCAAAAATAGTGAAACGGAATATGGTTTAGGTTGGCTTCCTTTGGGTGGTTATGTTAAGATTGCCGGAATGATTGACGAGTCTATGGATAAGGAGCAAATGGCTCTGCCTCCCAAGCCTGACGAATTCAGATCAAAACCTGCAGGTCAAAGACTTGTCATTATGGTTGCTGGCGTAGTCATGAATTTTGTAATGGCGTTGTTGATTTATTCAATGATACTATTTACTTGGGGAGATACCTATCTCCCACCCCAAAACGCTAAGATGGGCATGGAGTTCAGTCCGGTGGCCGAACAAATTGGATTCCAGTCGGGTGATATTTTGGTTGCGGCTGATGATGTACCTTTTGAACGTTACAATGAACATACTTTGCGTCTTATATCTTCAGCGAAGAAGGTAGATGTTTTGCGAGGCGATTCAACCATATCTCTGAATATACCAGAAGACTTTATGGTTCGCCTTATGGCTGGCGGACAAGGATTTGCAAGCTATCGGATTCCTGCTGTAATTGAAGAGATTTCAAAAGGCTCTTCTGCAGAAACTGCCGGATTGATTGCAGGAGACAGTATTTATGCAGTAAATGACACTCTACAGACCTCTACCTTATTAGATTTTAAGAATCAAGCCAAGTCACATAAGTCTCAACCGATGAAGATTAATTTCTATAGAAATGGGGTTGCCACGTCTTGTATAGCTACACCTGATACTGCCGGGGTTGTCGGATTCACAACTCTTTATTCTCCATTGGATATATTTCAGACAGTTACGAAAGAATACGGTTTCTTCGAATCATTTCCAGCAGGAATTAGCCTCGCTGTAAATACATTGAAGGGTTATGTTAGTGATATGCAGTATGTGTTTACCAAAGAGGGTGCACAGAGTGTGGGAAGCTTTTTCACGATTGGTAGCTTGTTCCCTTCTGAATTTAACGGGCGTATCTTCTGGCAAGTGACAGCCTTCCTTTCTATCATCCTTGCTTTCATGAATATACTTCCAATTCCTGCATTGGATGGAGGTCATGTGTTCTTCTTGCTGGTTGAGGTTATTACTCGTCGCAAACCAAGTGATAAATTCCTTGAATATGCGCAAATGGTAGGCATGTTCTTGTTGATCGCTCTTATGGCTTTGGCTTTAAGCAATGATATCAGAAGGTTCTTTTTCTAAAAGAATGTTTCTGTAGTACATAAAAGAGAGCGGATGTCCAAAAGGACATCCGCTCTCTTTTATGTTGTCTTATCTTGTCTGTTTAACTAAGAAAGAGAAACTTGCTGGTAGCTGCCTTTTGCGCTCCTTTTACAGTTACGTAATATATGCCACTGCTTATTCTGTTCTTCAAAGTCAGAGTTAATGAGCAAGAATTATCCCTCATTGAGCGATAGACCTCTCTACCATTGCTGTCTCTAATTGTAATTAGAACTTCTGTTTCTTCATCAAAACCAGATAGTTGGATATTGAAAGATTCGGAGGTAACCGGGTTTGGAGAAACAGTGATTAAAGGTTTCTCTTTTGAGGATATTTCGTTCACATCAGTGGGGTTATGACCAAATAGTTGAAATTCATAAATACGAGCTGCATTGTCGTTTCCAGGGTTCGTTATATAAAGGCGAACTTTCTGTGCTGTAAATGGAGTTACCGACCTATTGGTCGTGTTGAGTGTATTTCCGGTAATTACATCCACATCAACCCATTGTGTGCCTTCTAACCTTTGTATCTTGAAGTCTTTTGTAATATAGTTTACACTTTCAATTCCACCATGTTTTACCAGGTACTCACAGATTTCCATGGGAGTTCCAAGGTCAATAACAAGCCATTTGTCAGAAGCAATATTTTGACACCATTTGGTCGATTCATTTCCATCGAGAGCCATTGATGGACTTTCGGCACTTCCGGTCATTCCTGAAGCTGTTGCAGTTTTTCCATTAGAGATGTTTTCTCCACAATGGACTGGTACTGATAATGGACTTTCTGATTTTTGTACATCAACTAATTCAGAGACAGGTTTGGTGTCATCGTTCTCGTTATTGGCAGCTGTTACTGCGAAGATTGCTATTTTGGCATCATTGGGCAGAATCAACTCTTTTGCTCCATCAGGAAGTTTGATGCAATACTTAAACAAATAAGTAAATTGGTAAGGCTGATCGGTTTTAGAAATGCCATTGTGCAAGTGATCTCCTACCCAGGCAATATTGTCCTTTTTAAAATAGTTATTGGTCATAATGGTATCGCCTCCAGCAACTTTGTAGAAAGAAGCCTGTCCTACAAAATTAGAGAAATAGGGAATGCTTAGCTTAAATGGAGTATTATCAACATAAAAATCGGCCGTAGAGCCATCTGTGTTTGAAGAGGCGGTAAGGATGTATAGTTTCTTATAGCCGCTTGGAATGGTGATCTTATTTCCACTACATTTCAACGCATTCTTTTTCCATGTCTTTACAGAACCCATTGCAAAGGTTATTCCGTCAGAAAGAATTGTGTCGGGTAGTAACTCGGCTGAATAAGTGTTTGAATTGCCATCGAAATTTCCATCATTCATATATAACTGACTGGTAACCACATCTGCATTGTAAGGGATTACTATTGGCATGCTTTCAGGTAACGAGTAACTTGTCACCGGACTTTCCAGCTTTACACTATATGTTTTTGGCTGAAATGCGGTCATGTTTATGATTAAAGTGCTATCGGAGAAACTCGCACTTCCGATTTCTTCTTCAATGCCATTCAATTCTTTCGCTTCCAGAATTCCGGATGCAAACTTAATTTTAATATTTAAGGCATCAGTGCCTTTCGTTTCATATAACCGAGGTACATAGTCATCGCTTGTTTCTGCTCTTTTTAGCATCTTAACTGCTACCTGTGAAGAATCAATAGTAATAAATGAAAAGCTCTTTCCAAGGTCTCCATCATGTTTGACAGTCTCAAAAGCCATAAGAGGCTGATTTAGTTTCGCAGCTTCCCACGTTGATCCGGCTTCCAGACAGGAGTTTGTATGTCCGTAAATAGAATAGGTGAATTTATTAGAACCGAGATCTTGATTTTCTTGAAACGTATAAGAACTTCCATCAGACTGAGGGGAATGGATCAGCGATAAACGTAAGGTATTGGTTAAAGGCTTATCCCAACCGTACTTACAGTCATTCAGAATGGATACGCCGTAAGAGTTACTTACATTTGTAATGTCTGCCCATTGTTGAGCAGGTACTTCATAACGACTACTCGTATTATTGGGACGTTTGATTACTCCCAGACCTAAATCGTATGTTGCTTTCAGATTGGAGACGGTCAAAGGAAATACAGCTTTCAAGAGTGTTTTTGTCGTTTTCCAATCTATATCATTTTCGATATCGATGCGTCTTTTGGTATCAGAGTCTGTAAGCCTTATGTATTGGACAAAGGTTGAATTTTCTTTTGTTCGGGTCACTTTCAAAGTAACTCTTACAGGCCCATCTTCAACAATACTTATTTCCGGAGTGCCATCTACATAAGCCCTTGGTTCATTGGTAACCGTTTTGTAGGCGATTTCCCAAGATGCCCAGAAGCAAGGTTCATTATACAATAGTGCAAGGCGAATCGGACTTTTGAGTAACTCTTTGTTATCATTCTGTTTATCGATAATTGAACTGATGTCTCCGTTGGCATCAATAGAGACCTTATATTCCGAATTATCAAGCGAATTGGATGATATTTTCAAGTTGCTATCTTCAATTGGAGAGGATGCAGACGGTCTGACATCATATACTTCATACCCTAATGAAGGAACTGTTGCGTTGAAGATAAACCTCAAAGTAGTATCAGAGGATTCAAGTATCTGGGCCGGAACTTCATCTCCCGACTTATTGAAGACCTTGATATTATCCAGCTGTTCAGTGACATCCAGATTTACCTCAACTACATCTTTTCTATTGATGGACAAAGGGTTGTAAACAACGATTGGAGTGCCTGCAGTTTGAGTATTAAGCGAACGTGCGCTTGCACCAACACTATTATTTAGTACTGATGCAAATTTGTTTTGGACAATTACCTCGTCATTGTAGGAGAAAGTATAGGCCTTTTCGCAACTCGTGCCAGTTAGATCGTCATGAAACTGGTGCCATAAGAATTTAATCCATGCGTTATTAAGATCTTCAGCAGGGTACTTTAACCCACCCAGCCAATCAGCAATTACAGCGCTTCTCTCAGTAGCATCGGCCAGGAGTTCGTTCTTTCTATTCCAGCGTTTCATCATAGTTCGTGATGTATAACAACCTGTGCCGTGCGTTGTCATGAGCAATTCGCCATTATATGTTGGAAAATCATTGATGTAAGGCAGGTAGTCCGTGTACATCTCACCTGCTGTAGCACTTTTTACTGTAAGAGGCCCATTGCTTTTCATGCTTTTCTCAATCCAATTTACGGTATTGTCTTGCGGACTGCCACCCCTGTCGCCAGTGCCATAAAGGCGGTAGGTAATCGGATGTTTTCCCTTGGTTGCAGTTGATGTTTCATTCGTCCAATTGATTAACTCTGTTCGGTAACTTAAATCTTCGTTGAAGTTATCACCATAACCACCGGCATTGGCAGCAGCCATAACCTTTGAACCATCAACGCCCTGCCATGTTCCGATTCTGAAAGGAATTGTAACCCCTCCCCATGATAGCTTCTGTGTACAGAATCCTATTAATCCAGTGTGCTTCATGATAGTCGGGAGTGTGTAGCCAAAGCCGAAACAGTCGGGAAGAAAAATATCGTTGCTTTTTACACCAAACTCATTTTTATAGAAAGTCTGACCAATCAAGATGTTTCTGAACTGTGACTCGGGAGAAGGGACATTTACATCTGTGGCATCAAGAGAACTTCCACAGACATTCCACTGTCCGCTATTTATATACGTTTTAAGTTGAGCATACTGTTCTGGATAATATTGTTTCATCCACATATATTTGATGGCTCCCTCAAAATTGAATTTGTAATTTGGATACTTCTCAAACAAAGCAAAGTTGGCAGTTAATGTGTTTTTAATGTACTGGTTGATTGTTGTCTGCACGTCCCAATCCCATTGTGTGTCAAGATGCGCATCTGCAACCATGTATACCGTTTTCTCTTGAGAATAGCTGTTCACTCCAATGCAACTGAATAGCATGAATAAAAGTAATTTAGCGTAGTTCTTCATAATTCAAATAGTGGTCTTTATGTGTTGTCAATGGAGAAGAAATAGTCCAAACAAAGAGAGCGGGAGTACTGCACAGACAGATACTAATTCGACATTTGCTGCATTTTCAGCATCTTTTAATACAAAAGTATCTGTTTGTCATTTGAAAGTAGTTTAAGAATGCGACATATTAGTCTGAAATTGAGCAAATGTTCTCTTTCGGAGCCAATTAGGCAGAATATTTGGGAATATTAATTTTTCCTTTGAGGGGTGCTGTATCTTCAAAGGTTTGTCGTACAGTATATTAGATTGGAGAGAAAAGGATGCCTATCCATTGGAAATTTCATTTAAATGAAAAGGGAAAGGCTTCTGTATGAAAATAGAAAAACATCCATATGTTTTTTTGCACGAAAAGCACTGTTTTGCACACTGCTATAAATATAAAAAAAGGAGGGTATCCTTTTGGGATCCCCTCCTTTTCGTGGGCCATCTTGGGCTTGAACCAAGGACCTCCAGATTATGAGTCTGTTGCTCTAACCAACTGAGCTAAAAGCCCGAAAGATTTTCTCTGAAATCTGCTGCAAAACTACTCTTTTTTCCAGAAACTGCAAAGAAAAAGTTTCTAAAAACGAATAATCCTTTTAAAAGGAGCTTTCAACCACTTATTTTCAAGAGATTTTGAGTATTTTTGCACCCGTAAAGCAGACTCTCTGTCTGGTAATTATGTTTATTATGAAGGATATTCGTACCGTTGTATTTGATTTTGGAGGAGTTCTAATTGATTTGGATATGCCTGAGACAATACGGCAAGTAGAAGAACTTGGTGTTCCTGCCTTTGACAAGATGCTTGTCAATCACTATGTTTGTCATGGCTTCTTGGGTGAATTCGAAAAAGGAGAAGTTTCTCCGGGTGAATTTCGTAGCAAGATCCGGGATCTGGCTAGTAAACCGCATCTGTCAGATGAAGCGATTGATGAAGCATGGTGCGCTATGCTTACCAGTGTGCCTGCATATAAACTGGATTTACTCCTTGAACTGAACAAGAAATACAGGGTTTTTATGTTGAGTAATACGAACAAGATTCATATCGATTATTCACTTCGAAAGTGTTTTTATAATGACGGGCACACATTGTCGGACTATTTTGAAAAGTGCTTTCTCTCTAATGAAATGGGCCTATCAAAGCCTGATCCCACTATTTTCAAGATGTTTCTAAGTGAAACAGGAGTTTCCCCAGAGCAGACTCTCTATATCGATGACGCAATAAAGAACGTAGAGGCTGCTGCCAGTCTTGGATTCAAAGCCCATTTGTATGTTCCTGGTGAAGATTTGCGGAAATTCTTTAGCGCATGAGATCTTACTATCAATCCCAACCAGTTTCAACAGCCGGACTAGCTGCAACAATAGGTGTCTTTGATGGTGTTCATGCCGGACATCGTTCATTGATTCTATCTGTCCAGAAGGAAGCAGAGAAACGCAGGATTGAATCTGCAGTAATCACTTTTTCTTCTTCACCATCTGCACTTTTTGATCCAAACTTCATTCCACAATCTATTTCTGACCCGAAGGAGAAGGAGACGTTGCTTGAGGAAGCAGGTGTAAATGTCTGTATCACATTGGATTTTACACAGGAAATAGCAAATCTAACTGCCGAAGAGTTTATTTGTAAGCAGCTTGTTCCCTGGAATGTGAAGTGCCTGGTGGTAGGTTATGATCACCGTTTCGGAAGAGGTCGTACCGAAGGTATTGAGGATTATATCCATTATGGTGCAGCTGTGGGTATCGATGTTGTTCAAGCACCTGTTTTTTTGCTGGATGGAAAGAATAAAGTCTCTTCATCAAAAGTGCGCTCTTTGATTCGTAAAGGGGCGGTAAGTGAGGTTTCCCGATATTTGGGACGAGCGTATACTTTGTCCGGCAAGGTAACTGAAGGATTTCAGATAGGAACTTCTATTGGCTTCCCAACTGCAAATATTGTTCCGCTCTTTGCTGAAAAACTTGTTCCGGGTAAGGGTGTTTATGCGATATGCGCCAAAGTAAAAGGAAAAGTATACGGCGGGATGCTTAATATTGGCACACGACCAACATTTCATCAGAAAGCAGAGACTTCTATAGAAGCTAATCTGTTTGACTTTTCAGGTGATATATATAATGAGGAAATAGAGATTTCATTTATTTCATGGTTACGCGAAGAACGCAAATACGAAACAGTAGATCAACTGCAAGAACAGATGCGAAAAGATAAATTTGCAACTGAAGAATATTTAAAAGAGAGCTGTTATAAGGATTTTAGCCACCGTTTTCCAAGGTAGCGTACAGGGAACCATACAGCCAAGAATCCAATTATTAGTACCGTGATAAAGACGAGCAGCAGGTCTGTCATATCAAGTCTCACGGGATAGCTGTCTACAATAAATGTATTACTCTCGCCTAGACGGAGAATTCCAAAATACTGTTGTATTAACGTGAGAATGACACCGAGGATGATGCCAGACAAGACTCCTCCCAGTGAAATCATACTTCCTTCCAGTAAAAAGATTCGTGTGATAAAAGTGTCATTTGCTCCCAGATTGCGTAATGTAATGATGTCATCCTTTTTGTCAAAGATTAACATCGAAAGTGAACCAATAATATTGAAGGTTGCTATTAGCATGATAAAGCTGAGAATCAAGAAGGAGATCCACTTCTCCAAATTCATCATTTTATAGAAATCTTCTTGTTGTTCGTATTGATCTTTCACATTAAAAGCATTTCCAAGTGTTTCCTGAATCTTATCTTTGATTTCAGGAAGTGAAGCTTTCGGTGATAGTTTCAGTTCGATGCCACTCACTTCTTTGTCATAGTTGAAAAGACGACGGGCGAAATGAAGAGGGACTATCACATATTTCTCGTCATATTCAGGCTGCTCCATAGAGAAGATGCCTGAAACAAACAGATAGTCTTCTGTAAAGGAGGAGGCTGGATTAGCCATATTGACCCTAACCCCCCTTTTCGGGGCAAAGACTTCCACTGGATCAATGAAAGATGAACCTGTACCCAGTACGTTGGCAAGTCCCACACCAAGAGTTCCATAGTCAACAAGACTATCATAAAGCATGAAATGCCCGTTGACAATAATGCTGTCAATAGAGGTGAGTTGTTCAAAATTGTCTGCAACTCCTTTAATAGTTGCTGGTACTTGTCGATCCTGATACTTAAGCAATGCGTTTTCTTCCAGCACTTCCGTAAAGACTGCAACCCCCTCCATATTTCGGATAGCGTCGAATTCTTTAGAAGTAGGATCGAAGACCTTTCTTTGCCGTGAAGTAATCTCTATCTGTGGATCAAAGTTGCAGAAAAGTGTTGAAAATAGTTCCTGGAAGCCATTAAAAACGGATAACGTGCAGACCATTGCCATGGTAGCAACGGCAACTCCGCATACTGAAATCCACGAAATCACATTGATAGCGTGGTGAGATTTCTTGGCAAAAAGATATCGTTTTGCAATAAGGACGTGCAGTGCCAATTATTATTGCTTTAGCAGGTTATCAATATTCTCAAGATAATCAAGCGAATCGTCAATATAAAAGATTAAATACGGCATTTTTCGCAATTGGAAGCGTACTTTCTGAGCAATATCAAAGCGGGTAGTTTGGCTGCTATCATTAATTTCTTTCAAGATTGCTTGAGCATTCTCAGAAGGAAATACACTTAGATATACGCGTGCGATACTCATGTCCGGACTTATACGTACGATGCTTACAGAAATCAGTACGCCATGCAAGGCTTGAGTCTGAAGGCGAAAGTGTTCGCTCAGTTCTTTTTGCAACAATCGTGCAATCTTATTTTGTCTGGTTGTTTCCATTATCTTATGTTTAAATTACAATTTCAGAATCATTGTCAGGCCATCACGTAGAGGGAGAATCACCTTTTCCACACGAGTGTCCGCCGCTATTTTGTCGTTAAAGGCAAGGATTCCCTTTGTCTGGGTGTCACTATTAGCTACAGTTTCAATTACTTTTCCATCCCACAGCGTGTTGTCTGCTAAGATCAATCCACTTTTTTTCACCTTTGGAAATACACAGTCATAGTACTCACAATAGTTACGCTTGTCACCGTCAATAAACACAAGGTCGAAAAGCTTATCCATAGCGGGCACTAGCTCGAGCGCGTCGCCGATATGAAAGTTGATCTTATCCCTGTGTTCCGATTGTTCAAGGAAGGAACGGGTAAAATCTTCCAGTTCGTCATTAATTTCAAAAGTGTGTAGTTCGCTTCCACTTGCCATACCTGCAGCCATGCTAATTGCAGAGTATCCGGTAAATGTGCCTATTTCAAGTACACACTGAGGCTGAATCATCCGGCATATCATCTTTAATATTTTCCCTTGGAGATGTCCTGATACCATGCGTGGACGTAGCAGATTAACATATGTATCTCTGCGCAATTTGGCCAGCAAGTTGTCTTCCTTATCAATATGAGCCAGTATATATTCTTCCAGTTCCTCGGTCATCTTTCTTTAGGACAGTGTTATTTACTTGTTGAAAGTTCCAGGATTGCCTCTATAGCCAGTCGATAGGAATCCATGCCGAAACCAGCAATACTTCCTAAACAAGCGGCAGCAATCATTGAGGTGTGACGGAATGACTCACGTGAATGAATATTCGAGATATGCACCTCGATGACGGGAGTTTTCACACCGCGAATCGCATCATGCAAAGCAATGGATGTGTGTGTGTATGCACCTGCATTCATTACAATTCCATCAAAAGAAAATCCAACTTCATGAATCTTGTTTATCAGTTCGCCTTCAATATTTGATTGGTAATAGGCAAAATTGACAGTTGGAAAACGAAGTTTCAGCTTTTCCATATAGGACTCAAAAGAGGCATCTCCATAAATTGATTTCTCCCTAACCCCGAGTAAATTGAGGTTTGGACCGTTGATAATCTGTATGTTCATACTCCTATAGTTTTGTGGCAAAGGTACAAATAATAATTGAACGTAGATATAAAAGACAAAAAAGGCTATACATATAGTGTACAGCCATTTTTGATGATGATAGGATTACAAACGAGCCTTGATTGCTTTGGTATCTTCTTCGTATCCCGGCTTCTCAAGCAAAGCAAACATATTCTTTTTGTATGCTTCCACGCCAGGTTGATCAAAAGGATTCACGCCAAGGAGATAACCACTAATTCCACAACCCTTTTCAAAGAAGTAAATCAATTGGCCGATGTAATATTCGTTCAGCAAAGGCAACTCGATCTTAATATTAGGCACTCCTCCATCTATATGTGCAATTTGTGTTCCTAATTCAGCCATTTTGTTAACCTGATCGACCCTCTTTCCTGCAAGGAAATTGAGTCCATCCAGATTGTCTTCATCTGAAGGTATTTCTACTTTCTTATTAGGTTCTTTCACTGTAATGACGGTTTCAAAAATGGTACGTTCGCCATCCTGAATCCATTGACCCATGGAGTGCAAATCGGTGGTGAAATCGACAGCTGCCGGGAAAATCCCTTTATTCTCTTTTCCTTCGCTCTCTCCATAGAGTTGTTTCCACCATTCAGATACATAATGAAGTTTGGGATGATAGTTCACAAGAATCTCTATCTTTTTTCCACTCTTGTAAAGTTCGTTACGAGTGGCAGCATATACAGCAGCAGGATTATCTGTAAAAGGAGTATCCAATCCGCAAACCCCTTCCATCTTAACAGCTCCGGCAATTAGAGTACTGATATCAAAGCCCGCAACAGCGATTGGGAGTAATCCAACAGGAGTCAACACTGAGAAACGGCCCCCTACATTGTCAGGAATCACATACGTCTTATATCCTTCTTGAGTTGCTAGTTTGCGCAAAGCGCCTTTGGAAGCATCTGTAATAGCTACAATACGATGTTTTGCTTCTTCTTTTCCGACTTGGTTCTCAAGTTGAGTCTTTAGCAAGCGGAAAGTCAAGGCTGTTTCGGTTGTTGTACCTGATTTAGAAATATTGATGATGCCAAACTGCTTAGTCTTCAAAAAGCTTGTCAATTCAGACAAATAATCTTCGCTGATATTATTTCCGGCATATAGAACAACAGGTGAATCGCTTTTCTGCAGGAGTGAGAAGCTGTTAGACAGTGCATCAATGATTGCTTTTGCACCAAGATAGCTTCCGCCGATACCAGCAACAATGACTACTTCGCAACGCGTGCGAAGAACAGTGGCTGTATTCTGAATGTCTGCAAGATCTTCCTTTGTAATAGAAGAAGGAAGGTGTAACCATCCAAGGAAGTCGTTACCTTTTCCTGTTCCATTCTGAAGCATCTCAGAAGCCTTTATCACGTCGCTCTCATACGCTTTGACTGATGATTCTGAAATGAATCCGAGAGTTTTTTGAATGTTTAAACTAATATTTTCCATTTGTTTGATAGTTTTCTGATATATATGAATTATCTGAATCGTTCGGATAATAGTTTTATTTCTTTACTAGGAGAGACCTTTTCGTATAATATATGATGCATTGCTTCAAGAATTGGCATATCAACCTTATACTTTTGATTAATTTCTTTGATGCATTTGGTGCCGTAATATCCTTCCGCGATCATCTCCATCTCAATTTGAGCAGTCTTTACTGAATACCCTTTTCCAATCATTGTTCCGAAAATACGGTTACGACTGAACATAGAATATGCTGTTACAAGAAGATCTCCCAAATAAGCTGAGTCTTTGATGTTGCGGTTGAGAGGATGTACAGCATTGACAAAACGAAAAATTTCCTGAATGGCATTGGATATTAATACTGCCTGAAAGTTATCTCCGTATTTGAGGCCATAACAAATTCCGGCAGCAATGGCATACACATTCTTTAAAACAGAAGCATACTCCATACCAACAACATCTTCACTCACAGAGGTTTTTACATAGTTGCAATTTAGTTTCTTAGAAAAGACTTTTGCTTTCACAGTGTCCTTGCAGGAAACGGTGAGGTATGAGAGTCTTTCAAGTGCAATCTCTTCTGCATGGCAAGGACCTGCCAGAACTGTAATATTCTCTTCGGGAACATTATAGAACGTTGTCAGGTATTCGGAGATAATCATGTTCTCATCCGGAACGATTCCCTTGATAGCTGACACAATGAACTTTCCATCGATCTTG
This sequence comes from Bacteroidales bacterium, assembly GCA_963677415.2. Taxonomy (GTDB): domain Bacteria; phylum Bacteroidota; class Bacteroidia; order Bacteroidales; family JAQUTK01; genus JAQUTK01. The sequence continues at coordinate 31,201 of CAXXFJ010000048.1, forward strand.
GTGCGAACCTTTTTTAGGTGCATTTTCAGGAAAGGAGAGGGTACTGCAAAAATAAGGGTGTCAGAATCTTTGATGAGCTTATTAATATTCGAGTAAAAATGAATTCGATCAGTGTCAAACTTAATGCCTGTCAGGTAAGCGGGATTGTGCTTCAAACGGATAAATTCATCTATCCGATCTTGGCGACGCATGTACCAATTGATCGACTCTTCATTATTCAACATCATCTTTGCAATAGCAGTAGCCCAACTTCCACCTCCTATTACTGCAATTCTTCCTGGTAGTTTTTCCATAAGCTGCTTTTTAGGTGTTTATTAGTTTGCTGCTTTTTGAATCCATTCAGCCACTTCTTCTGGTGTCGGATTCTTTAGTTCAAGCTTGTATTTCTTGTTAAGTCCGCAAATTTCCTGATGCAATCGTCCAGGATTTACATCTTTCAGGTCTTCAATACTATAAATTCCATTTTTTTGAAGAACTTGCACCCAATCTTCAGGAATACCTATTGCGGTGTATTTCGCTATAGGATCTTTCTTCTGTACTTTCTCCGGCTTCATTTGAGGGAAGAAAAGAACTTCCTGGATAGTTGTCTGTCCGGTCATTAACATGACCAAGCGATCCATCCCGATGCCCATTCCTGAAGTCGGAGGCATACCATATTCCAGTGCGCGTACAAAATCCATGTCAATAAACATGGCTTCGTCGTCGCCCTTTTCGCTGAGTCGGAGTTGATCCTGGAAACGACCCAACTGATCAATCGGATCATTCAGCTCGGAATAAGCATTGCAGAGTTCCTTTCCGTTAACCATCAGTTCAAAACGCTCAGTCAGTTCAGGATTTTTACGGTGGCGTTTGCAGAGTGGCGACATATCAATAGGATAGTCAGTTATAAAAGTAGGCTGGATGTAATTTCCTTCGCACTTTTCACCGAATATCTCGTCTATCATTTTACCTTTACCCATCGTCTCATCAGCTTCGATGCCTAAGTTTTTGCATACATCGCGCAATTGATTCTCATCCATATTGGTGATATCAATTCCGGTAAAATCCTTGATGGCGTCAATCATTGTTACGCGCTTGAAAGGAGCCTTGAAACTGATAGTCTGTTCACCGACTTTCACTTCGGTAGTTCCATTCACATCTAAACAAATCTTTTCGAGCATCTTTTCAGTATAGTCCATCATCCAATTGTAGTCCTTGTAAGAGACATAAATCTCCATACAGGTAAATTCCGGATTATGTGTGCGGTCCATTCCTTCGTTACGGAAGTTTTTTGAGAACTCATATACACCTTCGAAACCACCCACAATAAGACGTTTCAGATATAGTTCGTCAGCAACCCGCAGATATAATGGAATATCTAACGCATTGTGATGAGTCATAAATGGACGGGCAGCTGCACCACCGGGTATAGCCTGAAGAATAGGAGTCTCAACCTCCATGTATCCCTCTTTGTTGAAGTATTCACGCATAGAGGTGTATACCTTATTGCGTTTGATAAAGATCTCTTTTACTCCATCATTCACTACTAAATCAACATAACGCTGTCTGTATCGAAGTTCTGGATCCTCAAAGGCATCGTATGCAACCCCGTCTTTATATTTAACTATTGGAAGAGGGCGAATAGACTTTGACAAAACAGTCAGCTCTTGTGCATGAATACTAATTTCTCCCATTTGAGTGCGAAAGACAAATCCTCTGATTCCAACAAAGTCGCCGATATCCAGTAGTTTTTTGAATACAGTATTGTACATTTCTTTGTTGTCATCCAGACACAGGTCATCTCTTGAAATATAAATCTGAATACGACCTCTGGAGTCTTGCAGTTCCATAAAAGAAGCCTTTCCCATAATACGCTTAGACATAAGACGACCGGCAACAGAAACCTGACGGGGCTCTTCATTATCTTTAAAGAGTTCCTTTATGGTTGTGGAAAAGTCTGTAGTTGAATATTCTGCAGCCGGATATGGTTCGATGCCTAATGAGCGCAGATCATCGAGACTTTTTCTTCGGATAATCTCCTGTTCGCTTAATTCAAGTAAATTCATTTGAATAGTCTGATTTGAAATATTATGCAAAAGTACAAAACTTCGTACATCTAGCCTTGTTTTTTTGTTTTAATTAGGTCTTTAAGATCAAATATAAGAGTTTTCAATAGCTGAATATGAGGGAAATCTACTAGAATCATACTTTTCGGTTTGTTTGTATCTCCACTGTTTGGAAGAAGGTGATTCAATTCTTTTGCCTCATATTTTGATTTATACCAAAATAGGATTACTTTTGCAAATCCTATTTTTACAAAAACAAAATGAAAATACATAGAGAAGGAACAGAAATTATTATTGCAGTAGGCATAGCATTTGTGATTTTAAATGCATTTGTCTACTTCTATGCACCTAGAGTTCTGTTTTATGTTGTTTTAATAGCAACGTTAATTCCTTATTTGGGAGTTATTAATTTTTTCCGTTCTCCTTGCCGTCATTTTCAGGGTGATACTCAGAAAAAAGTAGTCTCATCTGTTGATGGCAAAGTTGTAGTCGTTGAAGAGGTTCTGGAAGATGCATATTTCCATGATAAACGTTTGCAGATTTCTGTCTTTATGACATTGGTTAATGTTCATGCGAATTGGTTTCCGGTAAATGGAACAGTAAAGCATGTCTCTCATCAGAATGGACGTTTCATGGCAGCTTACCTGCCAAAATCAAGCACTGAAAATGAACGTTCAACAATAGTAATTGAGACACCGGAAGGAGTAGAGATTCTTGTTCGTCAGATTGCGGGTGCAATGGCTCGCCGTATTGTTACCTATGCGGAAGAAGGTGATGTTTGCCGGATAGACGATCATCTTGGCTTCATAAAATTTGGTTCTCGTGTTGATATTTTTCTTCCCTTGGGTAGCGAGGTCTGTGTAAATGTGGATGAGATAGTTACCGGAAATCAAACAGTTCTTGCGAAACTTAAATAATAGAACTTGATGAATATCTTTATAAAGTATATCCCTAATTCAATTACATGCCTTAACCTTTTCTCGGGTTGCTTTGCTTGCGTAATGGCAAGTCAGGAGGAATATCTTCTTTCTGCTCTGTGGATTATGTTTGCTGCTCTTTTTGACTTTATGGATGGTTTTTTTGCACGTATTTTAAATGCATTTTCTCCAATCGGTAAAGATTTAGACTCTTTGGCAGACGTAGTAAGCTTTGGTGTTGCTCCCTCTTTCCTTATTTATATGCTATTTTCGGAGTGGATGGTTGAGTTTGATGGATTCTTCGCTAGCGTTTTCCCTTTTACAGGTTTTATAGTAGCAGTCTTCTCGGGTTTGCGTCTTGCAAAGTTTAATATTGATCAACGGCAGACACATTCTTTTATCGGACTGCCTGTCCCGGCAAACGCTTTATTTTGGTGTGCGCTAGTCGTTGGTGGAAGGTCATGGCTGGACAATTTGCCATATAACTATTTATGGGTTTTTATTCTCATATTGTTCTCTTCCTGGATGTTGGTTTCTGAGGTTCCAATGTTTGCACTGAAGTTTAAAACCTTTTCGTGGAATGACAACAAGTTGCGTTATGTTTTTTTGTTTTTGTCCTTGTTACTTATTGCATTGACAGGAATTCCCGGGCTTTCTCTTGTTATTGTTCTTTATGTCCTGCTTTCTTTGTGGAACAATAGGAAGTAGTGTCTTTATTCGATTTGACTATGAAGTACTTATTAATATTGATCTTTTTTCTGGCAATCTTTTATGCTGGCATTAATGCTTTAATGGGAGGATTTTTCCGAATGATTTTTGGTTATGATCCCCGCAAACGACAGCAGCAAACGAAAAGTCAGCAACAACATAAGGTTGAGAAGGATAGATGGTATTCTCCCAAAAAAAGCAAGAAGAAGGTCATTGATCAAGATGAAGGAGAATACATTGATTACGAAGAAGTCGATTAACGTTTTTCTTTGAAGAACGACCTCATAAGTGTGCTACATTCTTTCTCCATTATTCCACTAGTTACTTCCGTTTTCGGATGCAATGGAGATGGGGAGAAGAGTGAATATCCTCGCTTCTCATCAGATGCCCCATATACAACTCTGCTTATTTGTGACCATCCTAAAGCTCCCGCACACATGACGCAGGGTTCTACGGTTACATACACAGTACATCCAATCAGATATTTTGCACCAAGTAAATTCATTGCTGAGGTAATTGCTTGCATCTCTGCATGTGCAGTTGCATCGTTTAGACATTCTGTAAGATTGTGAGCACGCGCAATAATCCTGTCTTGCAAGACAACTACAGCTCCTACCGGAACCTCATCTGCACGATATGCAACTTCAGCCTCTTTCAAAGCCATCTTCATAAAATAGTCATCGCTCATTGTTCTTATCCTTTCATTTCCCATGGTTCAAACAAGGTGGGGTAATCTTCATCCAGCTTCTGTAAGACTTGAGATAGTAAGGATTCACGTAGATAGTGGGAACGGTTTCTTATTTTATATCTTTTCAGATAGTGATTCATTGCTTTAAGCTCCTCTGAATTAAGCAAAAAACAGACTTTGAACTGGCGTATTCCTGTATTCTTATGCACCACTTTAGTTCCCTTCATTTCATGCTGTTTTATAAAATGGCATCGATTATGATTGTTTGTACAAAAGTAATTTTTTGTCCTTTCAAAGCAAAATATTTATTTCATTTTTCAAGTTCTCCTCACTAAAAGGATAGATTTGTTGCACAAAAAGCCTCTATTTGTGTAATAAGTCATATCTTTGCATCAAATTTTAGAATTTTAATTATGAGTTACAACTTATTGAAAGGGAAAAGGGGAATCATTTTTGGAGCATTGAATGAAATGTCTATTGCTTGGAAAGTTGCAGAAAAAGCAGTTGAAGAGGGTGCAATAGTCACATTAACGAATACGCCAATGGCGGTACGTATGGGAACCATCAATGATTTGGCTGTAAAATTAAATACAGAAGTTATTCCGTGTGATGCGACAAGTGTAGAGGATTTGACTTCTGTTTTTGAACGATCTCAAGAGTTACTTGGGGGCAAAATTGATTTTGTGCTTCACTCGATAGGAATGTCGCCTAATGTTCGCAAGAAACGTACTTATGATGATTTGGATTATGATATGCTGAGTAAAACTCTTGATATTTCAGCTGTCTCGTTCCATAAAATGATTCAGTGTGCAAAGAAGCTTGATGCGATAAACGAATATGGATCTATAGTTGCATTGAGTTATGTTGCATCCCAGCGTACTTTCTTTGGTTATAACGATATGGCAGATGCAAAATCTTTGCTGGAATCAATAGCCCGAAGTTTTGGTTATATATATGGAAGAGAAAGGAATGTACGTATTAATACTGTTTCTCAGTCACCTACAATAACTACTGCAGGAAGTGGCGTTAAGGGAATGGACCATTTGATGGACTTTTCAGATAAGATGTCTCCGCTTGGTAATGCCAGTGCTGAAGAGTGCGCGGATTATTGCATCACTCTTTTTTCGGACTTAACCAAGAAAGTTACTATGCAGAATCTATTTCATGATGGTGGCTTTTCAAGCATGGGTATGAGTTTGCGTGCAATGAACCAGTATAGCAATACAGAAGATGAGTATGTTGATGAAAATGGGAAAATAATTTACGGTTAAGAAACTCCATGTTACTCCAGATATATCCGGTCAATCCCAATCCAAAAGAGATTCAAAAAGTCGTATCAGCCTTGCAAGAGGGAGAGTTGGTGATATATCCGACGGATACCTCATATGCTATTGGATGTGATGCTCTTAATGTAAGAGCTGTTGAGCGGATATGCAAACTGAAAGGTGTTGATCCTCAAAAGGCAAACCTGTCTATCATATGCGCGGATATGAGTACTGCTAGTGAATATGCAAAGATAAATGACCGGGCTTTCAAGCTTCTGAAAAGAGGATTGCCCGGCCCTTTTACTTTTATTTTACCCGTCAACTCCTCTTTGCCCAAGCTCTATAAGAATAGAAAAACAGTTGGAATAAGAATTCCCGATAATTCAATTACCATAGAGATTGTACGTCAGTTGGGTAATCCATTATTGACAACATCTGTTCCTGTTCGTGAAGAAGAGGTCGAGTATAGTACAAATCCAGAACTTATCTACGAACTTTGGCAAAGAGAGGTCTCTATTGTTGTAGATGCAGGTATTGGAGATGGCTCTTTATCAACAGTTATTGATTGTACAGAGGACGTGTGTGTTCTTATACGTCAAGGAAAGGGCGAGATAGACCTCTGATACTTATTTCACAATGAATATAGTTGTTTTTACTGGGGCCGGTGTCAGTGCCGACAGCGGTATTTCTACTTTTAGGGGAGGAAATGGTCTGTGGGACTCCCATCGTATTGAAGATATCTGCACAGCAGACGCGATACGACATAACCGTGAGGAAGTAATAAAGTTTTATAATATTCGTCGCAAGGAACTTCTTTCTGTTGAACCAAACCCGGCTCATGTTGCTATAAGCAAACTTGAAGCCTATTTCAAAGTGCAAGTTGTCACTCAAAATATTGATGATCTCCATGAACGTGCAGGGAGTACTGATATCACTCATTTGCACGGAGAATTACGAAAACTACGCAGTACTAAAGATGAACATCTTGTTTATCCCATTGATGGGTGGGAGCAGGACCCTAATGCCCGTAGTAAAGAAGATGATGCTCTGTTACGTCCTTTTGTAGTCTTCTTTGGTGAATCAGTTCCATTGTTTGAACGAGCTGCTGAAATAGTATCCACTGCTGACTTATTTATTATTGTAGGTACTTCACTGGCTGTCTATCCTGCTGCCTCTTTATTAAACTATGTACGTCCAAAGGTAAAGGTTTACGTGGTTGACCCTAGTGTGCCCAATGTACGTGTGATTACCAATCCGGTCGAGTATATTCAGATGAAAGCAGCTCAGGGAATGCCTTTGCTTGCAGATCGACTGATAAAAGAATACGTAACGAAGTAGTTTTTCTTCTTTACTCATCGATAACCTTAAAAAGAAAGAGGCTGCATCCAAATCAGGAAGCAGCCTCTTTCTTTTATATAATATTCTTATTTGCGTTGATTACGTTTGCGTTCATTTTCATCCAGGATGATTTTACGCATACGCATTGCTTTTGGAGTAATTTCTACGTATTCATCTTCTTTTATGTATTCCAATGCTTCTTCCAAACTGAATTCGATAGGTGGCGGTAATACTGCTTTTGCATCAGAGCCTGAAGCACGCATATTGGTAAGTTTCTTTGATTTCGTGACATTTACTACCAGGTCTCCCTCTTTGCAATGTTCACCAACAACTTGTCCGGCATATATTTCGTCCTGCGGGTTAACAAAGAACCGCCCTCTGTCCTGGAGTTTGTCCAAAGCATAAGCAAAAGCATTACCACCTTCCATGGCGATAATTGATCCATTGTTTCTACGGTCGATATCTCCTTTCCAAGGTTCGTAACATAGGAAGCGATGTGCCATCACGGCTTCACCTGCAGTAGCGGTAAGTACGTTGGTACGAAGTCCGATGATACCACGTGAAGGCATCTTGAATTCCAAGTGCATCCGCTCATTTTTACTTTCCATTATGGTCATCTCACCTTTACGGCGGCTTACCATGTCAATGACACGGCTGGCAACGTCTTCGGGTAGATTGACAGTCAGTTCCTCAATTGGTTCGCATTTCTGACCATCTATTTCTTTTGTAATAACCTGTGGCTGACCAATCTGAAGTTCATATCCTTCACGACGCATCGTTTCAATAAGCACCGAGATATGTAATACTCCACGACCAGAAACCGTCCATACATCTGAAGTATCATTCTTGCTTACCCGCAAAGCCAGATTCTTGTCCAACTCTTTTAGTAATCGATCATTTATATGGCGTGATGTGACGTATTTCCCATCTTTTCCAAAGAAAGGAGAGTCATTGATCGTAAAAACCATGCTCATGGTCGGTTCATCGATGGCAATAGGTTTTAATGGTTCAGGATTAAGTAAGTCGCAGACAGAGTCTCCGATTTCAAAACCGTCAATTCCGACCAAAGCACAGATATCACCCGAGAAAGCACTTTTTACTTTCGCACGGCCAAGACCCTCAAACACATGAAGTTCTTTAATTCGGGACTTGGTTGTAGAGCCATCTCTTTTGCAGAGAGCGACATCCATCCCTTCGCGAAGTTCACCGCGATGGATGCGTCCTACAGCTATACGACCTTGATATGAAGAATAGTCAAGCGAAGTAATCAGCATCTGAGGGGTTCCTTCCAATATTTCCGGTGCGGGAATATATTTTATGATAGCATCAAGCAAAGGAATAATACTGTCTGTAGGATTGTTCCAGTCATCAGACATCCAGCCTTGTTTGGCTGAACCATAGATTGTAGGGAAGTTCAGCTGATCTTCAGTAGCATCCAGGCTATACATAAGGTCAAAAACCATTTCCTGAACTTCACTAGGACGACAGTTTGGCTTATCGACCTTATTAATAACAACAATGGGCTTTAATCCGATTTCAATAGCTTTCTGCAATACGAAACGAGTCTGAGGCATTGGTCCTTCAAAGGCATCAACCAAAAGAAGACAGCCATCTGCCATGTTTAGTACTCGTTCAACTTCGCCGCCAAAGTCAGAGTGACCCGGAGTGTCAATGATATTTATTTTTGTGCCATTATAGGTGATAGAAACATTTTTTGAAAGAATCGTGATTCCTCTTTCACGTTCCAGATCATTACTGTCTAAGATCAGTTCGCCACTAGCCTGGTTATCGCGGAAAAGATGTCCGGCTAAAAGCATTTTGTCTACTATTGTTGTTTTGCCGTGATCGACGTGTGCGATAATCGCGATGTTCCTAATATTTTGCTGCATAAAGAAAAGTTTGAGAGTGCAAAGGTACTACAATAATCCTTTTCTATGTCATAAAGCATGTTTTTTTTCAGTTTAAGGGTTCGGTAGTCAATTATATGAAGAAAAAAGTGGAAGAAAGATTGTTGATAAAAAACAAATGCCTATCTTTGCAGACTCAAAAACATCGTATTAACCATTTAAAAAGAACAAGATGTATTTAGATTCAGCTAAAAAGCAAGAACTCTTCGAAAAGTACGGAAAGTCTAACACTGATACTGGCTCTTCTGAGTCCCAGATAGCATTGTTTTCATACCGTATTTCTCATTTAACTGAGCATCTCAAGTTAAATAAAAAAGATTATAGCACTGAAAGAGCTCTGAGAATGTTGGTAGGTAAACGTCGTCGTTTATTGGATTACTTAATTAAGACTGATATCGAAAGATATCGTGCCATCATCAAAGAACTTGGTATCAGAAAGTAAAAGTACTTCGGTACGAAAAGAAAAGGAGAATGTTCATATGGACATTCTCCTTTTCTTTTTGTCGGTTCTCTAGACTTAATGCCGAAAAGCGCCCCTTAATACTTAGATGTTGCTTTCAACTAAATTGACGAGAAGCCATGCTGGTTGACTAATTCAACTATACAACATAACTTTTCAGAAATACTCTTTTGGAGTTTGTGAATCAACCCATGAAATAAATCTTTTGAATAGGGGGCATAATTAGCCCAAACCAGTAGATAAATCGAATCATCAAAGATGTATTTCTTATCCCGTGCCGTGGAATGATCATTCCGAACTTCGATATGATCATTCCACGGTCTGGAACAATGATTCCGTGCTTTGGAATGAGTAATGTGCCAAGAAATGATTAACTTTACAACCTAACTAAGCAAACTTTTATTCCTATCAGATGGCAAAATATATCAAACAAGAAATGCCTGACATTCATGGCACAGGCGAAATCAAGTGCTTTTATCGGCTACAGACAAGTGGTAATCTTAATCCCAAAGAATTAATAACCCGTATTGCTCAACCCGGTTCTGGATTGAGTGAGGGCACTGTGGCACACGTGCTTCAATCACTGACCCATGAAATGGCAAGAGCATTGGCCGACGGCTATAGCGTTTCTGTAGATGGTCTCGGTATATTCAAGGCTTCAATTGGTGTTCGTGAAGATAAGGAGATGGACGCCATTGACGGAGATGAACCAAAACACAATGCCACCAGTCTGCAAGTGACCGGTATCAATTATAGAGCAGACAAAGAATTGATCAGTGATACTCATTCGCATTGCCATCTTGTACGTGGCGGAGTGCGCAAACTTTGTCGTTCGCGTTATACGAAAGAAGAGCGGTTACAGTTGGCATTCAATTTTCTAAATGATCCTACTCATGCCTTCATGCGATTAGATGATTATGTTGTATTGACCGGATTGTCTAAAACATCGGCTTCCAGAGAACTTAATGAGTTTAGAGAGAATACTGAGACTGGTATTACTACTACAGGACGAGGTAATAATAAGGTATATATCAAAAGATTATAACTATTAGAAGAACAATACGTTAGTGTAAAATAGAAGTAATCCGCGTTTTCTTTCAACAGGATGATATCCACCTCTTATCCAATTAATGGGACTATACGCATAACTTGGTCTGGCTGCTATTAGTTACAATAAAAAAGGACTCCCCAAATAATCTATTCAGATATTTGGGGAGTTTTAAATTGCAAGTAGTATTTTTCTACTCTGTGCGCCTGATAGGACTCGAACCTACATACCGCGAAGTACCAGATCCTAAGTCTGGCGTGTCTACCAATTTCACCACAGGCGCAATTTTTACGGACGCAAAGGTATGAATAATTTTCATTCCTGCAAACTAAAAGATCCGAAAAGTCTCTATAACCTTTATTTGAGGTACTGATCGTTGATGCAATCTCTCGCAGTTTCGATAATTGTATCCAACCCTTTGTCTTCATCTTCTTTCGTCATGCTAACTTGAATGTCGGGAGTGATGCCAAACTCAATTTGTTCCATCTTCGGGGAGAGAGACAGAGAAGAGGAGAATCTTACCCCCCATCCGTTGGGCAGTTCTGAAGAAAAAGGAAAACCTGAACCGCCCCCTGTTTTGTCTCCTACTATTTTTACGTTAGGAAGTTGCATCATCGTATTTACAAACTCATTGGCAGCACTGAAGCAATTGCGGTTGGTGAGCACTACTACCTGTTTGTAATAATTGTATGTTCCCGGTGAACGAGGATACAGGTATTTTGGATAGGGATCTGAGAAGTCTGAATGCCCTTTACCGGTTTTATGTGAGACATAACCGGTGAGCACTTTCGAATCTGTGAAACTGGAGGCAATATTTTGCACATTTGTCAGTTCGCCACCCCCATTATTACGGATGTCAATAATGATTCCTCTACAGAGTGCGAGTCGATTCAGAATGTGATCCATATTGTTTTCCCCTACCTCATTAGAAAAACTGGAATAGTTGATATACCCAATGTTATCATCGAGAATCTGATATCTCATCCCTCCGGAGATGTAATAGTCGGTTTTCAGGTAATTCTTTATAATCTTCTCATCAAAGTTATCAGGATATGCTTCAAACCATTCCCAATAACGCGCAATATTGAATGATGTAGATACATTTACATGTCCGTCTTGAAGGATATCCAGCATCTCATCCATCAGATTGAGCAAAGATTCCCGTGAGGTATTATTTTTTACGCGCGGCATAAAAGCATCATGCACGCTGTCCCAATCTATCTTTTTATATTCAAGAAAACAGTAATGCTCGTCAATGATTTGCCACAAAGCTTCCATATTATCAAGCGGCGTATTGTTAAACTCATCCTCTTTGTCGCATGACAACAAAGCCAGCGAGAGTATCAGTATTGAAATTCTAGATATGGTTCTGAATTCTTTCATATACGATGTGTTTAGTATACCGGACTTTGATAGCCTGTTGGTTTGGGGTGTTTCTTCCCGGAGAAGAACAGTCCTTCTTTGACAAATCCAATCAATAAGGAATAGCTATTAATTTGAGTTTTCAGTTGATTCAAATTTGATTTCATAAAAGTATTGGAAACACCGGTGCGTAATGTAAAGCCGTTGAAGGGTATTTCTACAGTAAGCATATTTTCCATCTCAATCATATTGTGAGGCGAACTAAGAAGAAAGACTCCTTTATCATTTCCCAGAGTGAAAATTTCGTAGTATGACTGACCGTAGTGTGGTGAGAATGTCAATCCAAGGGTTGCAAGGTTTAGTTGGTAGCGAAAAACAAACGACTGATTTCTTACTCTCATTTTATATAATGCAATCCCGGAAAGAGAGAGACCCAGATTTAACTTGGCTTGTGCAGGATTGTTGCTGTTGCGAATGTTGTAAAGTCCACCGACAGTACCACCGACGAGAGTTCCTCCGAGAAGTTGCAAATGTGAATCAACAGTGAAGCGATAGTGAGCTCCCCACTTATAATTTACGAAACCACCCCACATCTCCCCATTTCCTGCTTTGTTGGTCATCTTTGAAAAGTCAATCCGAAGCAAACTCTGATAAGAGATGTTCTTAAATGATCTTGACAGTTGCATCTGATCGTTGATGTATCCCAGGTTTTGACCTTTATAGGTTGTTGGAGAAAGATACGTATCCCAAGCTGATTTGCTTCCTATTGTAAATAAATTAGACGAGTTGACGCTTCTGTATTGAATCGCATCTTTTTCATATGCCTTACAAGGCAATAGGAATAAGAGCAGACCAAATATCAGAAGCTTACATTTCATTCGTTTTCATTAAATAAACTCATCTGACCACTTTCGTCATCTTCCAGATTGTCACTAATTGTCACGTCGGGATTATTGGAAGAGGCTTCTTCCGGTTCAGGGAAACGTAGCGGTTCGAGCTCTTTGATACTCTCAATTTCAAAGGTGCTGATTCTTTTACCATGCGCTTTGAATCCTTTTACTGTTATGAACTCGTCAATATCAATTGTCAAAGGCTCGCGGAAACTATCATTACCTCCAAATTTTATTTCAAAGCGTGGATAGACAGTATCAGTAAGAAGTATCAGGCGAGAAAGGATATTATCACCAAGGAAGCTCTGCTTCTTGTTAGATTCTTCAAAACAGAATCTTTTGATATAAAAGAATTTCATGTCTGCATCATAGAAGGCGGCGGACCATACTTTATTGGGATCAAATTTTTCTATGACCAAAATATTATCAGCGAAATGATTGCTCAGATCAAAAGATGAGAGATAGTAATCGCCGTTATTTGTAGCCATGAGAATTTGATTGTCAGAGTTGAATTCTCCCAGATACTCTCCCCGTTCATCGTAGTTCAATCGAAGTACATCTTTATCAAACCAGACTTTTCGACCACCCAAAGTGGAGCCTCCCTTTTGTTTCAGGGTAATTTTATGCACTTCGTTTCGCGTCAGCAGATTACCCATTGCTCCACGTCCCTTGATGCTTATCTCTCCAAAATCTCTTTCAAAGATAAGAGTTTTCAGTCGGAACTTAGGTTTGAGTGTGACTCGGATCACTTCTGCTTCCCCATTTGGATTAGCCGTAAAATACACTATACGTGAACCAGGTTTCCCTTGTGCCATATCATACAACTTATCGCGAGTCATAGATGTGACGGCAAATCGTTTTATGTAATAAGGGCCTTCTTTCCCATCTTTATAAATCACATTATAGATGGTACGACTGTCGTTTTTCTTGAAAACAGTCAGGTAGAGCACGTTTTTACCAATAGACATCTTCTCTGAAACTTTAACAATCTTGTATGTTCCATCTTTGAAGAACAGAATGATGTCATCAATATCCGAACAGTTGCATACAAATTCGTCTTTCCTCAGTGAAGTACCTATAAAACCTTCTTCGCGGTTGATATACAGTTTTTCATTCGCTTCAACGACCTTTGTTGCCACAATTGTGTCAAAGTTGCGAATCTCAGTCATTCTCGGGTAATTAGAGCCGTATTTGCTTTTCAACTTAAGAAACCAGTCTATGGCGTATTCAACTAAATGAGCAAGATGATAGTCAATCTGTTTGATATCAGCATTCATCTGCGCTAAAAGTTCCTCGGCTTTTTTCGAGTTAAACTTCAGAATACGTCCCATCTTGATTTCCATCAATCGGAGAATATCATCTTTTGTTACTTCGCGTACGAATAATGGTTTGAACGGAGTAATCCGTTTGTCAATGTGCGCAACAGCTTCGTCCATCGAGTTGCTGTTTTCAAATTCTTTATCTTTGTAGATACGCTCTTCAATAAATATCTTCTCTAAAGAAGCAAAGTGCAGGGATTCCTGGATATCTCCTTTTTGAATCTCAAGTTCTTTTTGAAGCAGATCTTTCGTATGGTATGTTGAGTGTATCAACACCTGACTAACATTTAGGAAATAGGGTTTGTTATCTTCAATAACGCAACAGTTTGGCGAGATGCTCACTTCGCAATCCGAGAAAGCATAAAGTGCATCAATTGTTTTATCAGAAGAGGTGCCTGGGGCAAGATGAACAAGTATTTCTACATTAGCAGACGTGTTATCATCCACTTTGCGGATCTTAATTTTTCCTTTATCGTTAGCTCTAATGATAGATTCTATTACGGAAGAGGTGGTCCTCCCAAAAGGAATTTCAGTAATGACTAATGTCTTGTTATCTTGTTTCGTGATTTTAGCACGAATTTTTACACTGCCCCCACGTTCTCCATCATTGTATTTCGATACATCAATATAACCACCTGTTTGGAAATCAGGATAAAGATCAAAGCTTTCGTTTCTTAAGATGCAAACAGAAGCATCCAGTAGTTCGTTGAAATTGTGAGGAAGAATTTTGGAAGAAAGGCCAACGGCTATACCCTCAACGCCTTGAGCAAGCAATAATGGAAACTTGACCGGAAGGGTGACCGGTTCCTTATTACGGCCGTCATAGGAAAGTTTCCAGTCAGTCGTTTTGTTGTTGAACACGACATCAAGTGCAAACTTAGAAAGACGTGCTTCAATATAACGGGGAGCTGCCGCATCGTCTCCTGTGAGTAAGTTGCCCCAATTTCCCTGGCAGTCAATAAGTATCTCTTTTTGTCCTAGTTGGACTAATGCATCACCAATAGATGCGTCTCCATGAGGGTGAAACTGCATCGTATGACCGACAATGTTTGCAACCTTGTTATATCTTCCGTCATCTAGGCGCTTCATAGAATGAAGAATGCGTCTTTGAACCGGTTTCAAGCCATCATGAATATGTGGAACTGCACGCTCTAATATTACATACGATGCATAGTCAAGAAACCAGTGTTCATACATTCCCGAGAGCTGATGTTTGATGGCATCATTCGTAATTTGTGGCACTTGGTATTCAGAATGCGCGGCGTTATCAGCAAAACCGATTGTGTCTTCCTGTTCTTCTGGTAGCTTATTTTCAGGGTTCTCGTTTGTATCGTCTATATTCATAAAACTAATATTTGTGCACAAAAAGGGAAGCACCCTCTTTCTTTAATTCATGATTAGGATAAAATAACACCATGGAGATGCAAATATACAAACAAAATCGAAAAAAATGAGTTACTTTGCAGTCTCAATTTGTAAATAATAATTAAGAGGTTATATACTATGGCACAAGAGGATGTATTTAAGAAAATCGTATCTCATTGTAAAGAATATGGATTTGTATTTCCGTCTAGTGATATTTATGACGGACTGGGTGCTGTATATGATTACGGCCAAAATGGAGTGGAGCTCAAAAATAACATCAAGAAATATTGGTGGGATAGCATGGTGCTCCTGCATGAGAATATTGTAGGTATTGATTCTGCTATTTTTATGCATCCGACCATATGGAAAGCGTCAGGACATGTGGATGCTTTCAATGATCCTTTAATTGACAACAAAGATTCCAAGAAACGTTATAGAGCAGATGTTTTGATTGAAGAACAGCTGGCAAAAATGGACGATAAGATTGAAAAAGAAGTTGCAAAAGCTGCTAAAAGATTTGGAGAAACTTTTGATGAGACGCAGTTTCGATCAACTAATGAAAGAGTCTTGGAGTATCAAGGTAAACGAGAAGAGTTGCACCAAAGATTTGCAAAGGCTTTGAATGATAGCAATCTGGACGAACTTCGCCAGATCATAGTTGATGAAGAGATTGTCTGTCCCGTTTCAGGAACAAAGAACTGGACGGAGGTTCGTCAGTTTAACTTGATGTTCAATACAGAAATGGGTTCGACCAGCGAAGGAGCATTGAAGGTTTATCTTCGCCCTGAAACAGCACAAGGAATATTTGTAAACTACCTGAATGTGCAGAAGACGGGCCGTATGAAAATACCTTTCGGTATAGCTCAGATAGGTAAGGCCTTCCGTAATGAAATCGTAGCCCGTCAGTTTATTTTTCGTATGCGCGAGTTTGAACAGATGGAAATGCAGTTCTTTGTTCGCCCCGGTGAAGAACTTGAATGGTTTAAACAGTGGAAGGATACTCGCTTAAAATGGCACAAAGCTCTTGGCTTTGGTGATAAGAGCTATCGCTATCACGATCATGATAAATTGGCGCACTATGCAAATGCAGCAACCGATATTGAGTTTTTAATGCCGTTTGGTTATAAAGAAGTAGAGGGAATTCATTCACGTACTAACTTTGACTTGAGTCAACACGAGAAGTTTTCGGGTAAAAGTATTAAGTATTTCGATCCTGAATTGAATGAATCATATACACCGTATGTGATTGAAACGTCTATTGGAGTTGATCGTATGTTTCTTAGTGTAATGTGTGCTTCTTATTGCGAAGAACAACTTGAAAACGGAGAAAACCGTATTGTACTTAAACTTCCTGCATCACTTGCTCCAATTAAACTTGCAGTAATGCCATTAATCAAGAAAGACGGTCTTCCTGAAAAAGCTCGTGAAATTATCAATGCGTTGAAATTTGAGTTTTCCTGCCAGTACGATGAAAAAGACTCTATCGGGAAACGATATCGTCGCCAGGATGCTATTGGTACACCATATTGTGCGACAGTAGATCATCAGACATTAGTTGATAATTGCGTAACAATACGTTTTCGTGATACTATGGAGCAAGAACGAGTGCCTGTTCAGGAGTTGTGTAATATTATTTCCGAAAAGGTTAGCATGAAATCACTATTTAAGAAAATCTTAGAATGAAAAAGTTTGGAGTTGTTCGTCTTTCATTGCTATTTATCATTACGGGCATGATCTACTCATGTAGTAGCGATGAAGAAAATGTGTGGAAAACCCGTAATGAGTCACTTTTTGATGCTTTGGGAAAGAAAGAAGTTGTTTTGCCACGCTATCAAACTATAGGGCCAAATGACTCAGTAAAGATTGCATATGATACGCTGTTGTCTGTAAAGGTTAACCCTGAAGATGTCATTACTGACACGGCTTCAAACGGTTCTTTAATCAAATACAGAGTTCTTTCAAGAAGTACGAATACTCAAGCTCCTTATTTCAACTCTGTTGTTAAGTTTCATTTTGAGGGCCGGCTAATTAATGGTACTATCTTTGATACGACATATGGAAAGAACACAAGTGGGCCAGTATCTTCCAGGGTTTGTGGAAGTAAAGTTGGCGGTATAATCCGCGGATGGACAGAAATCTTACAGAAAATGCATGTGGGTGATAAGTACGAAGTTTATCTCCCTTGGAACATGGGATATGGGGAAAGTCAAAGTGGGACAATACCCGGATATTCTACATTAATATTCATAATGGAACTTGTAGAAATTACGGAATTGTAATACAGTAGAAAGGGGGCTTTACAGAGCTCCCTTTCTTTTTGAAAAAAACATACAAATTGTTGATGGCTAGTTTGTTGACATTTTGTATATTTGTAATCAATAATACACAAAGTAATAGTTAAACCATTCAATATATACTTTTTTATGAGAACCAATCTTAGTTCAAAAATTAATCTTAATCAGGTTTCGACAAGATACTATAAACCTGGGAACTCTTTTGAGCGCTCTGTTCTAACTCGTTATGAGAAAGTTCCAACTAAAATCTTCGAAACAACCGAAGAAGGAGTCAAGAGTGTTGCAGATGATATTGCACTACTTCTTCGTGAATCACAAAAGGAAGAAAAGAATTTTGTGATGGGACTCTCTGGAGGGCATTCGCCGAGATATGTTTTCAGCGAACTCATTCGTATGCACAAGGAAGAAGGGCTTTCTTTCCGAAATGTTATCATATTCAATTTGTATGAGTATTATCCAATTTCGGCAGAAGTTGCAAGCAGTAATTTCAGGAGTCTGAAAGAGACCTTTCTCGATTTTATTGATGTGAAGAGTGAAAATATCCATACTCCTGATGGCTCAGTCTCGATGGATAATGTGGCCGATCATTGCCGTGCCTATGAACAGTCTCTTATAGCTGTTGGCGGCTTGGATGTGGCTCTTCTCGGAATTGGGAAAGAGGGAAATATTGCTTTTAATGAACCAGGTTCTCAGATCAATTCTACTACACGGTTAATTCTTCTTGATGGGACATCTCGGGCTGAAGCATCAAAGCTATTCGGGGGAATGAAGAATGTGCCTATTAGCTCCATAACGATGGGTATCAGCTCAATTATGGCTGCCAAGAAAGTAATTCTTGTTGCATGGGGTGAAGAGAAAGCTTCAAAGATCAAGATGACAGTTGAAGACAAAATGTCTGATACGATACCTGCTTCCTATCTTCAAGCTCATAACAACTCAAGTATTGTCATAGATCTATCTGCCGCGGCGAACCTGACTCGTATTCAACGACCGTGGTTGGTTACTTCTTGTGAATGGAACAACAAGCTGATTCGTAGTGCTGTTGTTTGGCTTTGCCAACTCACACAAAAACCTATCCTGAAGTTGACGAATAAAGATTATAATGAAAATGGTCTGAGCGAACTCCTTTCCATGTATGGATCTGCATACAATGTAAACATTAAGATATTCAACGACCTCCAACATACGATTACAGGGTGGCCAGGTGGAAAACCGAATGCTGATGATAGTAATCGTCCAGAAAGGGCTAATCCATATCCGAAGCATATTGTAGTGTTCTCTCCTCATCCTGATGATGACGTTATTTCTATGGGAGGTACTGTAAGAAGACTTGCCGAACAAGGGCATGACGTTCATATTGTGTACGAAACTTCCGGTAACATTGCAGTTGATGATGAAGAAGTAACTCGCTTCATGATGTTTGTCAACAACTTCAACGAAATGTTTAATCTCAAAAATGCCTCAATAACCGAGCACTACAATGAGATTCGTTCCTTTATTACAAATAAGAAAGATGGGGATTTTGACAACCGAGATATTTTGAGAATTAAAGGAATCATTCGTCGTGGAGAAGCTCGCACAGCTTGTGCTTATGCAAAAATAAAACCTCAGAATGTACACTTCTTGGATCTTCCTTTCTACGAAACCGGAAAGATTGAAAAGAATCCAATCAGCAAAAAAGATGTAGAGATAGTTCTTGACTTACTTCGTAAAGTGAAACCTCATCAGATATTTGTAGCAGGTGACCTGGCTGATCCTCATGGTACCCATCGTGTTTGTACAGATGCTGTATTTGCTGCGGTGGATGAGGAGAAGAATGCTGGTGCAGCATGGCTCAACGATTGCCGTATATGGATGTATCGTGGTGCATGGGCTGAATGGGAAATTGAGAATATTGAGATGGCTGTTCCGATGTCACCTGAAGAGCTCCGTCTGAAACGGAATACGATTCTCAAGCATCAGTCTCAGATGGAGGGGGCACCATTTCTTGGAAACGACGAAAGGCTCTTCTGGCAGCGTTCTGAAGATCGTAATCGTGCAACTGCTGAGTTGTATCACAATCTTGGTCTTGCTTGTTATGAAGCAATAGAGGCTTTTGTTGAGTACAAACCCCTCTGAGGTATGCCCATGAGGCTGTCTCAAAATAGTTTGAGTCAGTCTCTTTTTTTATGCTCAATAATTTGTTGTTTTAAAAAAGAGTCGCTATCTTTATATCGTTGATATACAATTAAATATATGCTATTTAAAGAATATATTCAGAACAACCAAGAGTTATTTCCTTATACTTTTGATGATTTTATACCTCAAAACGATCCGGTTCGGATAGTAGATTCTATAGTTGAGCATCTGGATTTGCGAAAACTGCTAAATAGGTATAAAAATGTAGGCTGTCCGGGTTATCATCCAAAGATGATGATGAAAATTATTATCTATGCCTATTTGCGCAACACTTACTCCTCTCGAAAGATAGAGGATTTTACAGCCAACGATATCCGTTTCATGTGGCTTTCAGGGATGCAGCGTCCCGACCATAATACGATAAATACTTTTCGCAGCGGGAAACTCAAAGGCACATTAAAAGAAGTATTTGCACAGATAATCCATTTTCTGGTGGAACAAAAAATGGTAAGTCTGGAAAAAGCCTATACTGACGGCACCAAGATTGAAGCCAATGCCAACCGCTATAGTTTTGTATGGGGTAAAGCCATTCAAACCCGCATAGGCAAGATGGCCGAACAACTCAATGAACTTTGGGCATATGCCGAAGCGGTTACCAAAGAAGAATTGCTGGATAAAACTCCCATTACTTATCAGGATATCACATCAGAGCAACTGGAAGGATTGGTAGACAAAATAGATCAGGCACTTCAGGGGGTTGAAACAGACCCCAAAGTAAAGAGTAAAATCCGTTATATCAAAAAGAACTGGCCGGGAAAGATCAAACAATACGAGGAGCAAAACAAGGAACTTGGGGATAGAAACTCCATGAGCAAGACCGATGAGGATGCCACTTTCATGCGCATGAAGGAAGACCACATGGGTAACGGTCAGCTCAAGCCTGCATTTAATACACAGATTTCAACCGAAGAGGGTTTTGTCACCAATTATACTATTCACCAAACCACAACCGATACAACCACCTATCAGGATCACATGGCTGCTTTCAAAGAATTGCATGGACATTACCCCACAGAAAGCATAGCAGATGCCGGATATGGTAGCGAAGAAAACTACCTGTTTGCAAAAGAAAACGATATTACACCATTTATCAAATATAACTACTTCCACAAAGAACAAACAAAAAGATGGAAGAAAGACCCTTTTAAAAGCAGCAACTTCTATTACAACAAAGAAAAGGATTGCTGTTATTGCCCGATGGGACAAGAAATGCACAAGGTGGGAGAGCGAACTACAAAAACAAAAACAGGATTCATTCAAACCGCCTCACTGTACCAGGCTAAACGATGTGCCGATTGTCCATTACGATGTTTATGCCACGATGCCAAAGAGGAGCGAATAGTTCAAATCAACCACAGACTAAAAGATTTGAAAAACTGGGCAAAGAGGTTGCTTACCAGCGAAAAAGGTTTAAAACACCGAAGTCAGCGACCGGCAGATGTAGAACAGACCTTCGGAAACCTCAAAGCCAACAAAAACTTTAAAAGATTCCTGCTGCGTGGCCTGGAAAAGGTCGACATTGAGTTTGGTTTGCTATGCATATCTCATAATCTGGCGAAAGATGCCGTAAATATGAACAAATAACAGGAGAAATCCTTGTTTTTTGCTCTAAAACCAACTAATCCTAAAAAATATCTTTCTGAGAATTGAACAGATGATTCTTTTTTGAAGAAATTCATTTTTCTATTTTATACGAAAGAGGCTGACTCAACTTTGATTTTGAGACAGCCTCGTGTCTCTGTATTATTTCTTCAGACCTGTTTTATAGCCGATGAATGCATAATAAACAATGAATAAGTACATCGGGAAGCAGATCCAGTATGCTTTTTGGATATCACCAAACATTTCTTTGCATGCACCGAAGAGTAATGGGATCAAGGCGCCACCCACAATAGCCATAGTCAGCAATGCCCCTCCTTTCTTTGTATAATTACCAAGATGTTGCATTGCAAGTGCCCAAATTGGCCCCCAAAGCAGCGAGTTGCCTAGTCCCATTAAAGCCACCATGTATATTGCATAGCTTGGAGGTACCAACACAGCACCCAAAGAAGCTACAACTCCGATACTGGCACATGCTTTCAAGGCTGTGTTTTGTGAGAATACTTTAGGGATGGCTACTGCTCCGATAATATATCCTGCCCACATACAGAGTACTGTGAATGTACCATAATTAGCAGTATTAGCAAACCATTCAAATCCGAAAGTTTGAAGAAGTCCGTCTTTTTGCAGACTGATAGCAAAGTCAACTGGAGTTGCAAGAGCAATTGTTTCAACACCAACATAGAAGAACAAAGCAATCAAACCAAGTATAAGGTGTGGATATTGTAAAAGGGAGCCTTCGACTATCTTGCTATCTTTGCTGTCGCTTTCTCCTTCAGCTTTTACTTCAGGAAGTGGTGAGAAATAAGAGAAGATTCCTAACGCAATGAATAAACAAACAATAATGTAGAAAGGAATATTAATATCACCCAAGTTCACTTCTGCGCCTGCAGCCGTATTAATAAAAATGGCCAGAAACATAGGAGCGATTGCCCAGCCTCCTTTATTCAAAATACCCATGATAGCCATACGTTGAGTAGCACTTTCAATTGGTCCGCAAATGGTAATATAAGGATTTACAGAAGCTTGCAGGAAAGCATTTCCTGTTCCGCTGATGAAAGAACCTAATAAGAAGAGTGGAAAGCTACCAATTTTAGCAGCCGGAATAAACAGATAGAGACCTACAGCGAAAAACAGGAAAGAGAGAGCCATTGTTTTCTTATAACCGATCTTCTTGATGCAAGCTCCTGCAGGAATTCCAAAAACGATGAATGGAAGGAAAGTTGCTGTCAATAATAGATACGATTCCGTATCAGAAATACTTAATGGAGCTTTCAGGTATGGGATTAATAAGGAATTTATTCCGAGAGCAAAACCAATTGCAAGGAATAAAATGCCGACGATTGATATCGCGACCAGATTTGTTTTTCCAGTGTTACTCATTTTGTAAAGTTTTTTAGATGTAAAAGATGTATTAGTAATTTATGTTTGCGTTTCATGATAGCATAAGTACCTATATGCATGTTGCAAAAGTAAGGAAAAAAGAAAGAAAGTAAAAGAAAGGGAATTGTTTTTTCAAAGACTGTTTTTCTGGTTGTTCCAGAAAGAAAAAAACAGAAAGGCCTCGTCAATAAGTACAAAGACGAGGCTTTTCTATATTGTATTATTTTAGGTCGAACACTTTCTTTACTTTATCTACATAGTCAAGTTTTTCCCATGTAAAGAGCTCGACTTCTTTAACAATAGGATTAGCGAGATATCTGGATGTAAACGTTTTTGTGACAATCACGGGGGTTCGTCCCATATGACCGTAAGCAGCAGTCTCAGAATAAATGGGGTTACGCAACTTCAAACGTTCTTCGATTGCTTTTGGACGCATATCAAAAAGGTCTTCAACTTTACGGGCGATCTCACCATCTGAAATTTTAAGTTTGCCCTTGCCGTAAGTATTTACGAAAATATTCATAGGTTTTGCAACACCAATTGCATAAGCCACTTGAACAAGAATTTCATCAGAAACACCTGCTGCAACAAGGTTCTTTGCAATATGACGGGCAGCATATGCAGCTGAACGGTCTACTTTAGAAGGGTCTTTTCCAGAGAAAGCTCCTCCTCCGTGAGCACCTTTTCCTCCATATGTATCTACAATAATTTTACGACCGGTAAGACCTGTATCTCCATGAGGTCCACCGATTACAAATTTTCCGGTAGGATTGACTAAATATTTTACATCACCATTGAACAAACCTCGTTCACGTTTGGATAGCCTTCCTTTAACACGGGGCATGAGGATGTTGATAACATCATCTTTGATCTTTTCAACCATTTGTTCATCAGCTAACTGTTGGGAATCTGTAGAATCATCAATAGGAAGATAGAACTCATCGTGTTGGGTTGAAACAACAATAGTATCAATACGGATAGG
Organism: Bacteroidales bacterium; assembly: GCA_963677415.2. Classification (GTDB taxonomy): domain Bacteria; phylum Bacteroidota; class Bacteroidia; order Bacteroidales; family JAQUTK01; genus JAQUTK01. Next base: position 54,949 of record CAXXFJ010000048.1, read on the forward strand.
ACGGTCATTATCATCATATTCAATGGTTACCTGAGATTTTGCATCCGGACGAAGGTATTTCATTTTCTTTCCTTCACGACGAACTGAAGCTAGTTCTCTCAATATCAGATGTGCAAGATCAAGAGCAATCGGCATGTAGTTCTCGGTTTCTTTGGTAGCGTAGCCAAACATCATTCCTTGGTCACCTGCGCCTTGATTCATAGCATCTTCGCGTTCTACTCCCCGATTTATATCTCCGGATTGTTCGTGAATAGCAGAGAATACACCACATGAGTTGCCATCAAACATATATTCGCTTTTGGTGTAACCAATTTTATTGATAACACCTCTTGCTACATCTTGTAAATCCACATAGGCTTTGGATTTTACTTCTCCGGCCAAAATAACCTGTCCGGTGGTTACTAATGTTTCGCAAGCTACTTTTGAGTCTGGGTCAAATGCCAGAAACTCATCAAGCAAAGCATCCGATATTTGATCGGCTACTTTATCGGGGTGTCCTTCAGACACCGATTCAGAAGTGAAATAATAACTCATAACGATATAATATATAAAAGTTTATAGTTAGGAGCTGAAGAGGAAGGATGGTTGCAGCAATGTGCTTACACAGAAGTGTAGTTTTTAGCATTTTTTACTGTGGTTGCAAGCAATCAAATCTTTCCACTTTAGCGGTTGCAAAGTTACGTATTATTTTTACAAACGAATAACTCGTAAGAATATTTTCTGTATTTTCTTAGATATTTTGGTGTTAATGAACCTAGTCAAGGATCAAATTGGCTGTGCTATCGCATTCTCACTTGGGACTCATAAGTCTTTCAGCCATCGCTTTCGCCAAAGCTTCACATGCTATGTAGCCTTCAGCTTTCAATCCCATCTTGTTTTCAATTGGCGTGCCGATGACTTCCCATTTGATTCTTTCTGCGAATGAGGCAAGTTGTTTGCTAGCACCATTTGCCCAGGAAAATGAACCGAAATATGAGAAATACCTATTCTTGATTTCTCTATTCTCAATCTTCTTCAAAACGGACTCAATTTCTGGATAAAGTCCTGAGTTATATGTTGGGCTGCCAATTATTACACCTTTGTAGCGGAATATGTCTTCTAGAATATAGGAACTGTTTGAGGAGGTCACATTATGCACAGCTATGTTTCTGATACCGCATGCTGATAATTCTGTAGCAATTGCTTCTGCCATTTTTGCAGTGTTTCCATACATACTACCATAAATGATCACGACTCCATCTTCTGCCTCGTATTTGCTGAGTTTGTCGTATATTGATATTACTTTATCTATCTCTTTTTGCCAAACAGGACCGTGAGTAGAACAAATAGTTTTGATTTCGAGACTGGAAAGTTTCTTTAATGCTTTCTGTACCGGTGAACCATATTTTCCAACAATATTGGAGTAATATCTGATCATCTCCGAAAAATACAGAGAGGCATCAATATCCTTATCAAGGATACCTCCGTTCAGAGCCTTGTAACAACCAAACGCGTCTCCTGCAAAAAGGGTATAATTAGTCGAGTCATAGGTCATCATAGTTTCTGGCCAATGTATCATCGGGGTGAGAAAAAAATGGAGGTCATGTTTGCCAAGACTTAATTTATCCTCGTCTTTTACTACATAGATATGATCTTGGATCTCATAAAATCCTTTAGTCATATCGAAAGTTTTACTATTTCCTACCAACATAACATTTGGGTATACGCGTATTAAGTCTTTCAATGAACCTGAATGATCCGGCTCCATGTGATTGATAATTAGATAGTCAAGAGAACGCCCCTCTAATACTGTATTGATTTTCTGAAGGAATTCTTCAGAATAGCATGAGTCAACAGTGTCGATTAATGCTGTTTTTTCATCGACAATCAAATAGGAATTGTATGAAATGCCATAAGGAAGAGGCCACATATTCTCAAACAGAACTTTATTTCTGTCATTTACTCCAACATAATAGAGAGAATCGGCCAGTTTTACTTTTTTGAACATAGTAAGTCATCTTTTAAAATGGATATTTTTTTGTGGAAAACAGGGTGTTCCCAGTCCGGGGCGATTTCTGACATTGGTTCTAAAACGAATAAACGTGTATGAAGAAGAGGGTGGGGGATCGTCAATTCGGGAGTATTAATTTCCATACAATCATAAAAGAGTATATCTAAATCGATTACTCTATCCTCATAGGCGGAAACATCCGAAGACTTAAAGGTTCTTCCCATTAAACGTTCAATTTTTTTGTTTTCCAATAGCAACTTCTCAGGTAGAAGTGATGTGTTCACTTCTAGAACCATATTCAGGAATTGATTATCAGATGAAAATCCCCAAGGAGTAGTCTCATATATTGAAGAGCAAGAGATGATAACTCCTACCTGTTTTTGGATATATATGAGAGCTTGATTCAGATTTTCATTCTTTCTCCCAAGGTTACTTCCCAGCCCGAGAAACACAGTTGCCATTGTCAGATAATCAACATGGCATCGCCGTAGGTGCCGAATCGATAATTTTCTTTTAATGCGATATCATAAGACTTCATTATCAAATCATAACCACCAAATGCGGCTGTCATCATAAGAAGTGTTGAATAAGGCGCATGGAAGTTGGATATCATTGCATCTGCAATTCCAAAATCGTACGGAGGAAAGATAAACTTATTAGTCCATCCTTCAAAAGGTTTTATTTTTCCATCTGTACTGACACATGTTTCCAATGTCCTCATTACAGAAGTTCCAACAGCAATTACCTTATGTCCATGCTCTTTTGCTTTATTGACAATGTGTGTAGCGTCTTCTGTTACGATTAGCTGTTCTGAATCCATTTTGTGTTTTGTAAGATCCTCAACATCTATATCCCTGAAGTTTCCAAGTCCTGAGTGAAGCGTTATATATGAGAAATCAAGCCCTTTAATTTCCATTCTTTTAAGAAGTTCACGACTGAAGTGTAAACCTGCAGCAGGAGCAACTACGGCTCCCTCGTTTTTTGCAAAGATTGTTTGAAATCTTTCTTCGTCTTCTGGCTCAACAACACGAGAGATGCTTCTTGGTAGAGGAGTTTCTCCTAAGGCATATAATGCTTTCTTGAATTCTCCATGCGAACCATCGTAAAGGAAGCGAAGGGTACGACCTCGTGAGGTTGTGTTGTCAATTACTTCCGCAACTAATGATTCATCATCACCAAAATATAGCTTGTTGCCAATACGGATCTTTCTAGCCGGATCAACCAATACATCCCAAAGATGCATTTCCGGATTAAGCTCGCGCAACAGGAAAACTTCAATTTTTGCACCTGTTTTTTCCTTATTCCCGTATAAGCGAGCAGGGAAAACTTTCGTGTCATTAAAGACAAAGCAATCTCCTTCATCGAAATAATCCAGTATCTCTTTGAAATATTGCTTGTGCTCTATTTCACCGGTTTTCCGGTTGACAATCATTAATCTTGCCTCGTCCCTGTTAGCTGTTGGATACAATGCTACCCGGTCTTCAGGCAGTTTGAATTTGAAATTGGATAGTTTCATGATTACTCACTTTCTTTTTTAAATTCTGTTTTTTCTAATTCTTCTTCGAACTCTTCAAGGCTTAAGCATCTCTCTAGCCCTACTTCTCCTATGCGTGTCCGAACTAATCCTACTAAGTGTCCACCGCAGTTTAGTGCTTCTCCAATATCTCGTGCAAGAGCACGAATATAAGTTCCTTTGCTGCATGTGATCCGGAGCTTAATCTCAGGAATGTTACATTCTTGCATTTCAATTTCATCGATGACAAGAACTTTAGGTTTTAATATAACTTTTTGCCCCTTTCTCGCGAGTTTGTAAGCTCTTTTACCATCAACCTTGCAGGCTGAGTATGCAGGAGGAATCTGTTCAATGCGTCCTACAAAACAGCAAATCTTATCTCTAATTAGTTCCTCCGTAAGATGAGAAGTATCATATACATTATCAATCGCTGTTTCCAAATCAAAGGAAGGGGTTGTAGCTCCTAGTAGGATAGTTGCTAAGTACTCTTTCGTCTGGTATTGGAAGGTGTCAATAAGTTTTGTAGCCTTTCCTGTACATAAGATCATGACTCCGGATGCCAAGGGGTCTAACGTTCCCGCATGTCCAACTTTGAGCTTTTTTACTCCAAGTTTGTGTGAAAGTTTATATCGTACCTTATTTACAAGATAAAATGATGTTATTCCAAATGGCTTGTTAAAATATAAAGTTTCTCCTTCAATATAATCCATTCATTATTTTCTTTTAAAGTGAATAGATAATTGTCGCGACACCAATAATGGTACAATAGATAGCAAAATAGATCAACTTGCCTTTCTTCACGATGTTAATCATCCATTTGCATGCAATACATCCGGAAACAAATGCTGCAAAGAAACCAGCAATCAATGAGGCGGTTGGAATTGCTGTTCCCGAAGTAAACTCTCCTTTCATCAGATCTAGCAATACTTCACCAATAATAGGAGCAAGCACCATCAGAAATGAAAACTGAGCAACTTTCGCTTTGTTGTTTCCAAGTAAAAGTCCAGTGGCAATTGTTGAACCTGACCGGGATAATCCCGGAATAATAGCAACTGCTTGAGACAAACCGATGATAAATGCATCTCTAAGAGAAATATGTTCTTTCTGTCTTGGCTTAAAATAATAGGAGAAAGTTAGCAAGCAGCCGGTTAGAAGTAGCATGCTGCCTACCATCCATAAACTACCGCTAAAGAGAGCTTCAACCTCATCTTTAAAGAAAATACCTGCAATAGCTACTGGAATCATTGAAACAACGATGCCCATTGCATATTTAGTTTCCTCATTCCATTCAAATCTGAACAACCCTTTGCATATCCATTCTATTTCCTTCCATAGAATAAAGAGGGTACTGAAAACTGTTCCTGCATGTACAGCAATTGCAAAGGTGAGGTTTCCATCTCCTTCTAGTCCGAATAAGGCAGATCCAATTGCAAGATGTCCACTACTACTAACGGGCAAAAACTCCGTAAAACCTTGGACAAGTCCTAGGACAATAGCTTCCAGTATATTCATATTTTACTTAGACTTTCTTACTATTCCGTAGATTACAAAAATAAAGCCGAACAAGCTGACTGTTGGAGCAATTACAATCCTACGTGAACTGAATATATCAGGATTAAAGGCTTGTTCTGTACCACTTCCCATCATTAAAAGAAATCCAATTACTATAATCAAAAATCCTATTGCAATGAGAATCAGATTTGACTTCTCTAAGGCTAATTCTTTTTTTTCCATTTTGCTTTATGTGTTATATGTAGTATAAATTATCATTATTCATATTCAGATACTTATTGACTGAGAAGAATGCTGATGACATCGTAATCAGCAATCCTGCTATAAAGATTACCGCAAAAACGAATAACAGTGATTCAGTATGTACCAAACTAAAGAAATTAGGTATTTGTCCGGAAACATAGTAAATAGCTCCTAGTAATAAGAAGATTGCGATTATTGAAGCAAATACCCCACTCATAATATTTTTTATGATAAAGGGTCTTCTGATAAAGCTTCGATTGGCACCAACAAGCTTCATTGTATGAATGAGAAATCTGCGCGAGTATATTACCAGTCTGATCGTATTGTTGATTAGTGTATATGAAATTATAGTCAGCAATAAGGCGAGAATGGATAGAATGATTCCAATACGACTCACGTTCTCGTTTACAGCCTGAATCAAGTCTTTTCGATAGATGACATCTTCAACACCTTTAATTTGTCTGATTCTTTTTTCTATGGAACTGATATTTGCATTATTTGCATAATCAGAATGCATCTTAACTTCAATAGAAGCAGAAAGAGGATTATATCCGAGAAATTCATTGGGATCTTCTCCAAGTTCATTGATCATAGACTTTAGGGCATCTTCTTTACTTATAAAAATGGCAGCTTTGATTTCCGGCATTGTAATAATTCTTTTTTGTATCCTAATCATCTCGCTTTCTTGCATTTCACTGTTGAGAATTATTGAAAACCCTATGTTCTCTTTAATATATACAGAAAGATCTTTTGCTACAAAGAACAACAATGCAACAATGCCTAAAAGAAAAAGCACTAAGGAAATACTAATGACTGCTGTTAATTGAGAATTAAACAGTCGTACAGAAATTAAAGATGATTGTTTTTGGGTCATTATTCAGATTTCTTTTTCAGTACATAAATGAGTGAACTTGTATTTTCTGCATTTGTAAGACTTTTCAGCCATCCAAACATACCATGGTAAATAGCGCGAATAAGAGCCATAGGTCTTTTCGCATATTTCTCACTTAGCAATGCAATATAAAATATGTCGAAAGGCATTCGCACGGTTTGAACGATTTTAAATCCATGTTGTTCTGCAAGATGATTAAAGGTAGATGGACAGAAATGCCATAAATGACGAGGTAAATCATAAGCAGCCCAAAATTTCTTATAAACTTTGGCATCATAGGAGTCGCTATTTGGCAATGCAATTATCAGAGTCCCCTTGTCTTTCAATATCAAGTGTAGCTGTTTCATCGTTTCGTTCAACTGCTCTAAGTGTTCCAATACATGCCATAAAGTAATCACATCTATCTCTTTTTCCGGAAATTTCAGAAGTTGATCAGAGTCTTGAACTTCGATTCCCCATGTCGCTTTTACAAACTCGCGAACTTGAGGATTCTTCTCGATTGCAAGAACCTTCCATCCGTTTTGTTTCATCTTACCTGCAAAATACCCTGTTCCGCATCCAATATCTAACAGTTTGCCCTTATTAGCAGAATAATAGTTTACCAAGGATGTTTTTTTATTCAGCATAAGAGAGCGAACCCAATGGTAGATAGAGTTGACTAAACCTTTGCGGGTATTGCTATGTGAGATGTAATCAGGAGAGTCATAATAAGAAGAGATGCTTTCGTCATCCGGAAAATCTTTTGTAAACTTGAAACCACAAGATTCGCATTGAACAATATCAAAGTCTTCTCCGGAAGAGAAGAAATCTTTTCCGTGTAAATATGTTCCGATTTTTGAACTATCACATAGAGGGCAATTATTCAGATGTACTACTTTCATTCAATAGCATTATTTACTTCAACCACATATTATTCCCAAATTCTTTGCAAAAGAACAAAAAATATATCAGATTCCCTATTTATATGTGTTCCATTTTTCATTAATTAACTGTGAAAATCTTATTTCTGATAATTTGGCCACAAGTATTATTCCTAGCGGTTTTTTTGAAGTGTTTCTTTTTGTTTTATCAATCCTTTTTTGTTCCTTTGACTCCGAAAAAGAATTCTACTTAAATGATAATTACAAGAGCAATGATTTTATTCATAAGTGATGAAATATAATACAAATCCTATAATAAACAACTATTTCTCATATTTACGTTTAGAAAAGGGCTTATCTGAAAATACCTTGTCCGCCTATAAACGTGATATTACTAAACTTCATATATTTCTCTCCCAATATAATGTTGAATTTGAGGCAGTAGATTCTTATCTATTGCATCAGTTTGTAATTTGGATGGGAGAAACTCTGATTAAACCTCGGTCACAAGCAAGAATTCTATCTGGATTACGATCTTTCTATCATTTTCTCTTGCATGAAGATATTATACAGACTGATCCAACTGTAATGATTGATATGCCCAATATTGGAAGCCGCCTTCCATCTGTATTGACTGTGGATGAAATAGACCGTATGATTGGGGTTGTTGATCTTTCAAAACCTGATGGTCAGCGCAACAGAGCTATAATAGAAGTTCTTTATGGATGTGGTTTACGGGTTTCAGAATTAGTAAATCTGAAAATATCCGAACTTTACTTGGATGAACAGTTTTTGATGGTAATTGGAAAGGGTAATAAACAGCGATTAGTGCCTATATCCTCTGTTGCTATAAAAGAAATTGAAAAGTATAAATATGACCGTAATCAGTTAGATATTAAGAAAGGCGAGGAAGATATTCTTTTCCTGAATCGATTTGGTCATAGGCTTACCCGAGTTATGGTTTTCTATATAATTAAAAAACATGCAGGTCTTGCGGGTATTACCAAGCAAATAAGTCCGCATACTCTACGTCATTCCTTTGCGACACATTTATTAGAAGGAGGTGCCAATCTGCGCGTGATACAGGAAATGCTTGGTCATGAAAGTATTACAACGACAGAGATATACACACATCTTGATACAGCTTACCTTAGAAGTGAGATAATGAGTTGTCATCCGCGGAATAATAAAAGAAGTTGAAAAATCATATTAAATTTGTAATTGATTGCGGCAAAGCGGATATTTTTTTCTCTTTAATCCTTCTTTGAGAAATATGTATTACTTTTGCCCTTGATTTTGTAAAAGAACTATATCAAAATATTTAAATTATGTATAAACATTTAAGTTTGGCCCTTGTAGCTGCTATGCTGCTGGTTTTTTCTTCTTGTAGCAAGAAGATGGGAGGATTGTCTTCCGATTATTTTACAACAACCCCAGACGTTCTGGAGGAAGTAGCTGGTACAGTTCCTGTTACTATTAACGGAAAGTTTCCAGCTAAGTTTTTTAACAAGAAAGCGATTGTCACTGTCACGCCGGTGTTGACATACAACGGAGGTGAAGCTTATGGAGAATCTACTACTTTCCAAGGAGAGAAAGTAGAAGGAAACAATAAGATGATTTCTTATAATGAAGGAGGTTTGTTTACTATGAAAACATCTTTTAAATATAAAGATGTCATGGCAAAATCTGAATTGTATCTCGAGTTTACAGCAAAGATTGGAAAGAAAGATGTAAAAATCCCACGTGTAAAAATTGCTGATGGTGTAATTTCTACGGCATTGTTATCATCAGCAGCAACAAGTACACCGGCTATTGCTCCTGATAAATTTCAAAGAATTATTAAAGAAGCTCATCAGGCTAACATTATGTTCCTAATTCAACAAGCAGAACTTCGTGCTAGTGAGTTGAAGGGGCAATCTGTGAAAGGTTTGAAAGAAAAATTGGCTGAAGCAGCCAATGCTGAGAATAAGAAAGTAACAAGTCTTGAGATTTCTTCATATGCATCTCCCGATGGTGGTCTTGATCTGAATGAGAAACTGGCAGCTAAACGTGAAAAGGTTTCTACTGACTTCATGAATAAAGAGTTGAAGAAAGCAAATGTAAAAACAGATGTAGAAGGTAAGTTTACTGCAGAGGATTGGGATGGTTTTAAAGAACTAGTAGAGAAAAGCAATATTCAGGATAAAGATATTATCGTGCGTGTTCTTTCAATGTATTCAGATCCAGAAGAAAGAGAACGTGAAATTAAGAATATTTCTGTAGCATACAAAGATTTGGCTGATGAAATTCTTCCTCAGTTGAGGCGTTCTAAGTTGACTTTGAATGTTGAGATTATTGGTAAATCGGATGATCAAATCCTTCAGTTGGCTAAATATACTCCTTCAGAGTTAACCGTTGATGAGATTCTTTATGCTGCAACTTTGGTTGATACTGATGCTGAGAAGGTTGTAATTTATAAGAAAACTGCAGAATTATTTCCTGCTGATTATCGTGCTTCAAACAACATTGGTGTATATAGTTACAAAGAAGGTGATTTTACAGCTGCTCAAACTCAGTTTGAAAAAGCATCTAAAATCAATGCAAATGCTCCTGAAGTGAATATGAATAAAGCTTTGTTGAGCTTGAAAGATAACAATGCAACAGCAGCAAAGAGTCTGCTTGGTAAAGCAGCAGGTGTTGCTGAGTTGGAAGAGACAATGGGCTTGATGTATATTCAGACTGGTGATTACAAGAGTGCAGTTAAAGCATTTGACGGTGTAAAGAGTAATAATGCTGCTTTGGCTTTCATCTTGAACAAGGATTATAATAAGGCAAAAACTATTCTGAACGAGGTTGCACAACCAGATGCAACAACAGGTTACTTGTCTGCAATCGTAGGTGCTAGAACAAATAATGCTTCAATGGTAATTGACGGATTAAAAGCTTCAGCTGCTAAAGATGCAACCGTTGCTCGCAAGGCTCTTACAGACATTGAGTTTGCAAAGTTTGCTACAAATGCTGAGTTCCTCAAGATCGTTAAATAATCGATTACGAACAGATTTAAATAGAAGAGGCTGCCCAAATTTGGGCAGCCTCTTCTATTTAAACTTTATCCTCTATAAATGAGGATATTCGAATAGAAACTACTACTTTTGCAGTCGATAAAATTAAAAAATGAATATGTCAGAAAAGTTATTCTCTGGTCTGCCTTATAAAGTGGCAGACATCAACCTTGCAGATTTCGGGCGCAAGGAAATCGAATTGGCAGAACAAGAAATGCCTGGTCTTATGGCCTTACGCGAAAAATATGGAGAGACAAAGCCATTGAAAGGAGCTCGAATTATGGGTTCGTTGCACATGACCATTCAAACGGCAGTCCTTATTGAGACATTAGTTGAACTTGGCGCTGATGTGCGCTGGTGTTCCTGTAATATTTATTCCACGCAGGATCATGCAGCCGCAGCGATTGCTGCTGCCGGTGTACCCGTATTTGCGTGGAAGGGTGAATCATTAAAAGAGTATTGGTGGTGTACTTTACAGGCATTGGTCTTTCCGGGCAATCAAGGTCCGACAGTTATAGTAGATGATGGAGGGGATGCTACAATGATGATTCATATCGGATTCGAAGCCGAGAAGAACTCTTCAGTGCTCGATCAGGAAGTAGTTGCAGAAGATGAGATTCAACTCTTTTCAATTTTGAAGAAAGTTCTTTTACAGGAACAGAACCTTTGGACCGGCATGGTTCCTGAAATCCGTGGTGTATCAGAAGAGACTACCACAGGTGTTCATCGTTTGTATCAAATGAAAGAAGAAGGCAAACTTTTGTTCCCTGCTTTTAACGTGAACGACTCTGTAACCAAGTCCAAGTTTGATAATCTCTATGGTTGTCGTGAATCGCTGGCTGATGGTATAAAACGCGCTACCGATGTAATGATTGCCGGGAAGGTTGTTGTCGTATGCGGATATGGTGATGTGGGTAAAGGCTGCGCTCATTCTATGCGTTCATATGGTGCCCGTGTCATGATCACTGAAATTGATCCGATTTGTGCCTTACAAGCAGCGATGGAAGGTTTTGAAGTCTTAACGATGGAGGAGGCTTGTTCACTTGGCAACATTTTTGTGACCACTACGGGTAATATTGATATAATCCGTATTGATCATATTGAAAAGATGAAAGATCAAGCGATTGTATGTAATATTGGTCACTTTGATAATGAAATTCAGGTTGAGAAACTGAAAACATTCCCCGGGGTTGTATGCCGTAACATCAAACCGCAGGTCGATCAGTATTTTTTTCCTGATGGACACTCTATCCTGTTGCTGGCTGATGGCCGTTTGGTGAATCTCGGCTGTGCTACCGGTCATCCTTCTTTTGTGATGAGTAACTCGTTTACAAACCAAACGCTTGCTCAAATCGAATTGTTTAGCAAGGACTATGCAATCGATGTATATCGTTTGCCGAAGTATCTGGACGAAGAAGTTGCTCGTCTTCACCTAAGTAAACTGGGTGTGAGACTGACCGTCTTAACTCCTCAACAGGCTTCTTATATCGGAGTATCTCAGGATGGTCCGTATAAAGCTGATCATTACCGTTATTAATTCATAGAAGATGAGAGGTGTAATCTGCCAGGCAGACAATCCTCTCTTCTTTCTTTTATCCTTAACAACATGAAAGAAACATTCAAGAAACTCATTCCCGATTTAGTAGCGATTATTTTCTTTGTATTTTTATCGCTTGGCTATTTTGCATCAGAAATTTCGGATAACAAGGTTTTAAATCAAAATGACTCTCAAACCGGAATCGGGACCGGTCAGGAGGCTATGGCTTACAAGAAAGCTACTGGTGAAACGACGCGTTGGACGAACTCTTCATTTGGAGGAATGCCTACTTATCAGATATCTCCGAGCTATGACTCGACCAATCTGATTAAGAAAGTGCAGAATCTGTATGACCTCTTCTTACCAGCACCGGCTAATCTGGTGTTTATGATGCTGTTGGGTTTTTATATTCTTTTGCGTGCTTTTGGATGTCGTCCTATGGTATCTGCTTTAGGAGCGGTGATGTATGCGCTCTCCTCCTATTTCTTTATTCTTATCCAGGCCGGTCACATTTGGAAGTTTATCACTTTGGCATATATCCCGCCAACAATAGCAGGTATTGTGCTTGCCTACAATAAGAAATATCTGCTGGGAGGGATCGTTACGGCCTTCTTCCTTGCCATGCAGATTCTGTCCAATCACATGCAAATGACTTATTACTTTGGGTTTGTAATTGTCTTCCTTGCTATCGCCTATTTTATAGATGCTATCCGCAAGAAAGAACTTCCTCACTTCTTCAAGGCAAGTGGTGTTCTGATAATAGCTGCTCTTATTGGAGTTTCAATTAACTTATCTACCATGTACCATACCTATGAGTACTCCAAACAAACGATGCGTGGTAAGTCCGAATTGCAACAGAATGTACAGAATCATACAAATAACGGACTGGAACGCGATTACATTGTTCAATGGAGTTATGGTATAGGAGAGACGTTTTCATTATTGGTTCCTAATGTAAAAGGTGGAACCTCTTTTCTTCCAATGTCTTCCAGTGAGGCTGCCATGGAAAAGGCTAATCCTCAATTGAATCAAGCTCAAATCTATCAATCCTTTTCGCAATACTTTGGAAAACAACCTGGTACATCGGGACCTGTATATGTTGGTGCTTTTGTTCTTACCTTATTTTTGTTAGGTCTTTTCTGGGTAAAAGGCCCGGTAAAATGGGCTTTACTAGCAGCGACGATACTTTCTATCCTGTTATCCTGGGGACAAAACTTTATGGGTTTTACCGATTTCTTCCTCGATTACATCCCTATGTATAACAAATTCAGGGCTGTATCATCTATTTTGGTCATTGCAGAGTTCACCATTCCGCTACTTGCTATCTTATGTGTGAAGAAGATATTTGATAATCCTGAATTACTGAAACAAAAAGCCAGAGACCTTTATATTAGTATAGGTTCTACAGCTGGCATCTGTTTACTTTTTGCTTTGTTTCCCACTACATTCTTTTCCGACTTTGTGCCAGAGGGTGATCAGACCAGGATTAATATGATTATCACACAGATGCAAGCACCGAGTCAGTATTATAATATCTTCTTATCCAGTCTGACTGAGATGCGTGCTGCGATGCTTACTGCTGATGCATGGAGAAGCTTATTTGTTATATTAATAGGAAGCGCTTTGCTGTTAAGTATTCGTTTTCTAAAACTGAAACCGGTATATGCTATTATAGGTATGATTGTTCTTTGTATTATAGACTTAGGAGGAGTGGATAAACGTTACCTTAATGAATCGCAGTTTGTTTCCAAGCGTGAAGTAATGGCTACCTTTACACCTTCAGAAGCGGATAAATTAATACTTCAGGATCCAGATCCGAACTATCGAGTACTCAATTTTGCATCATCAGATGCCTTTAGTGATGGCTTAACTTCTTACTTCCATAAATCTATAGGTGGATATCATGCAGCCAAACTGCGCCGTTATCAAGATATGATAAATGTGCACATCGTTCCCGAGATGAATGTGTTGATCAAGGCAATAGTAAAAGCAAATGCACAGATGGATTCGGTGGATGGCAATCTGTTCAAAGTTATAAACATGCTCAATGCGAAGTATCTCATCCTTGGAGGTAGAGATGGGAAAATGATTCCATTACAAAACCCACATGCCTACGGAAATGCCTGGTTTGTTCAAGATCTGAAGTATGTTGCAACCCCAGATGAGGAAATAGCTGCTTTGAATAATATATTACCGCTTCAAACGGCAGTAGTAGATCAGAAATTTAAGGAAGAGGCCAAGAATATTCAATCAGCATTCAAAGACTCGGCAAGTGTCATATCTCTGAAAGAATATAAGCCTAATCACCTTACTTACTCAACATCCTCTTCGAAGGAGGGAGTCGTCGTTTTTTCGGAGATTTATTACCCGAATGGATGGACTGCATATATAGATGGAGTGGAGACACCTCATTTCCGTGCCGATTATATACTTCGGGCAATGGTGGTTCCTGCAGGAAAACATACGGTTGAATTCGTTTTTGATCCTGCTTCCATTCATGCTACAGAAGCTATAGCTTATGGATCTATTCTTCTTTTAGTCTTGGGTGTTGCGGGTCTTGTATATTATTACACTCGAAAAAAGCAGATAAAAAGAAATTCTGTCAGTAAATCTTGAACTTTTTGTCAGTTTTGGTTCTTTGGCATGTATTTCGCAGTTAGCGGAGTGATATGACACATCAAAAACATACGTATTAATAACTAATTAAATATTTAATTGAAATGAACATTAAACCATTAGCAGACAGAGTGCTGATTAAGCCAACTGCTGCAGAATCAAAGACAGCAAGTGGAATTATTATTCCCGACACAGCAAAAGAAAAGCCTTTGAAGGGTGAAGTAATTGCTGTAGGTAACGGTACTAAAGATGAAGAAATGGTACTTAAACCAAACGATACCGTATTGTATGGTAAATATGCAGGCACTGAAATAGATTTAGATGGTGAGAAGTATCTTATCATGCGTCAATCAGATGTTTTGGCTATTATCTAATCACAACTAAATAATTAACAAAATGGCAAAAGAAATAAAGTTCAACATGGAAGCAAGAGACTTGCTTAAGAGTGGTGTAGACCAGTTGGCTAACGCAGTGAAAGTAACATTAGGCCCGAAGGGACGTAATGTTGTTATTGAAAAAAAGTTTGGTGCTCCGCAAATTACTAAAGATGGTGTAACGGTAGCAAAAGAAATAGAACTTACTGATCCGTTTGAAAACATGGGTGCTCAGCTGGTGAAATCTGTTGCCTCAAAGACGGGTGATGATGCCGGTGATGGTACAACAACTGCCACTATTCTAGCTCAGGCTATTGTTACTGAAGGTATGAAGAATGTAACTGCTGGCGCAAATCCAATGGATCTGAAACGCGGTATCGATAAAGCGGTAACAGCCGTTGTTGCTTCTATTAGTAAGATGTCACGCAATGTAGGTGATAACTTTGAGATGGTCGAACAAGTTGCTCGTATCTCTGCAAACAATGACGCTGAGATTGGCAAATTGATTGCTGAGGCTATGAAGAAAGTGAAAAAAGAGGGTGTAATAACTGTTGAAGAAGCTAAAGGTACTGATACAACAGTAGATGTTGTAGAAGGAATGCAGTTTGACCGCGGTTATATTTCTCCGTATTTTGTAACTGATACAGAGAAGATGGAAGTAGCAATGGAAAATCCGTATGTCTTGATTTATGATAAGAAGGTTTCCGTTTTGAAAGAATTACTTCCGGTATTGGAAGCTGCCGTTCAAAGTGGTCGTCCACTTTTAATTATTGCTGAAGATGTAGATAGTGAAGCCTTAGCTACTTTGGTTGTTAACCGTCTGCGTGCTTCTTTGAAGATTTGTGCAGTGAAAGCTCCAGGATTTGGCGATCGTCGCAAAGAGATGCTGGAAGATATTGCAGTGTTGACAGGCGGTACTGTTATCTCAGAAGAGAAAGGTATCAAACTGGAAGCTGCGACTCTCGATATGCTTGGAAAGGCAGAGAAGATCACAGTCAACAAAGATAATACAACTATCGTCAACGGATCTGGTGACAAGAAGGCTATCGCAGCACGTGTTGCTCAGATTAAATCTCAGATAGAGAACACAACTTCTGATTATGACCGTGAGAAATTACAGGAGCGTCTGGCTAAGTTGGCTGGTGGTGTTGCAGTACTTTATATTGGTGCACCTTCTGAAGTCGAGATGAAAGAGAAGAAAGACCGTGTTGATGATGCTTTGAGCGCAACGCGTGCCGCTATCGAAGAAGGTATTGTACCTGGAGGTGGTGTGACATATATCCGTGCAATTGCATCTTTGGAAGGTCTGAAGGGCGATAATGCTGATGAAACAACCGGTATCAATATTGTAAAACGTGCTATTGAAGAGCCTCTTCGTCAGATAATGGCAAATGCAGGTCTTGAAGGTGCAGTGATTGTACAAAAGGTGAAAGAGGGAAAAGATGACTTTGGTTACAACGCCCGTATCGATCAGTATGAACACTTCTTTGAAACCGGAGTGATTGATCCTGCTAAAGTAACTCGTGTTGCTTTGGAGAACGCAGCTTCAATCGCCGGAATGTTGCTGACAACAGAAGGTATAATTGCTGAAAAGAAGGAAGAGAATCCTGCTCCACAGATGCCTATGGGCGGTGGAATGGGTGGAATGATGTAATAATCTCAATTCAAGTTAACAAAACAGGCTGTCTCAAAAGGACAGCCTGTTTTGTTGTTATCCTTTTGTGTCGGATAAGTAGATTCCTATTTTGTGCAGCTTTCTTCTGTTTTCGCCGGTGCCGTGAATATCCGCCATTTCTTTCTGGATATCTTTTGTCCTCTGATAGGAAGATGAGTTTTCTTTATCAGGTTGCATGACTTAATACAGAAAAGGTTTACACCGATTTAACAATTAAAGGTGTAATATGGAAAAGAAAAAAGTATTCATTCGTTCTTATGCGGTATCGTTTAAATTTCAAGTTCTTTCGGACTATTATTCTTCGGGAGAGTCTATCGGTTTTATTAGCAATAAGTATTCTATTTCTAAAGCAACGGTCTTTCGGTGGAATAATGAGTTTGAAACAAGTTCATTATCTCTATCTTTGTCGGATGAGTTATTAAATAAACTATCCGATATGCGCACTAAACGACAGGAAGATGAATCAAAGGTCCTGGAGAGCAAAGAAGCTCTTCAGGCTGAGATTGCCCGTTTGCGTAAAGCATTGGAATACTCTGAGTTACGTAACGACGCACTGCAGGAAGTTCTAAAGATTGGCCGCGAGGAATATGGTCTTGACTTGCTAAAAAAAGCTGGCGCCAAGCAGTAAATGGTCTTCGACTCAGACATCCTGAATACTCAATCGGATGTCTGAGTGAACTGTTTGGCAAGACCCGTGAAGGCTATTACGCTGTGAGCAAAGAGAAACTGTGCGAACGTGCGTTGCTTGAAACTAATGTTGTTGACATGGTGATTCAGATAAGGATTGAAGCCCCCGGAATCGGTGCTTACAAGCTCTTTCTTATATTGAAGCATGTGTATGAACACAAGATGGTGGGGCGTGATAAGTTTTATGAGCTGATGCATCGCAAACACCTAATGCTGCCGGCCTTGCGCCGTAGACATACAACTAACTCCAACCACAATTATCGCAAGTATAAGAATCTGGTAAAGGGATTCAAACCAAGATCTCCTTGTCAGTTATGGGTGGCAGATATCACCTATATAGATACGGATGAAGGCGTATGTTATCTACATCTTCTGACTGATGCTTATACGCATGAGATAATCGGATGGACTCTCTCTGAAAGCCTCTCGGCCTTGCATACCTTGGCTGCGCTCGAACAAGCCATAACGAATTGTTCAGATATGGATTTGAGTTCTCTTATACATCATTCTGATCGTGGATCGCAGTATTGTTGCACTCTGTATGTAGAACGACTCAAGCAGATTGGCTGCTCAATCAGTATGACTGAAGATGGTAATCCTACAGACAATGCCATAGCTGAACGCGTGAACGGCATTATTAAGCAGGAATGGCTCTATAAGATGAAACGCCCCAAGGATTTCCATGCGGCACAATGCTTACTGGCAGGTATAATTGATTTTTATAACAACAAGAGACCTCACATGAGTAATGGAATGAAAACACCTGCCCAAGTGAGAATGGGTTATACCAAATAAGGCTCTTTGGAGGCTTCGAGCCTCCAGCCGCCAGGCAAACCTCCGCGATGTTTTTCATAATATAAAGTAGAAAAAATAAAAATATAGTTTGTAACTTTGAGGCTTCAAAAGGGTGACTTCTACACATTGTTAAATAAATTCCTAGTGTAAACCAGATCAGGAAGAATAAAAAAAGAGTGTGAAGTAAATCAGGAGCATTTCAATAAAGTTGTATAGTCAATCAGAAAGTATAACCCAAAAGTGTAAACTAAATTCAGGCATAGTCAGCAATGTTTATCGCTTCCCGTCACATTATTCGTTCTGTGCCACGGAATAGTTATCTTGTGGCACAGAACAGCTATTCCATGCTTCAATACAGCTATATTGCGGCACAAGATAACTTTTGCATCCTTGATGCTGACTTTTATCTTCTGGGTTGGGTGATTTATGTTCCTGCAGGAAAAAGACTTTTCTCCTAGATTGGTTCACAAATTCTATAAGATTATTTCTGAGTTAGGGGATTGCGGGTCAAGCCCGCAATGACGAAGAGTGGCAGCTGTCATTGCGGGCATCGACCCGCAATCTCCCTGGTTATGCCCGCAATGACGGTGTAGGAGTTGCTCAGCAATGAAAGATGGTTACAAAAGGGCCTTATAGCAAATAAAACTGTATGCAAATTAGGAAGAGCAATGTTTTTTTGACGTTACTGACATGCCATACAGTATGCTGAGAGATAGTTCTCGGTGTAGTTAGTCGTCCCTTAAGAAGTATATTATATGCTGATTAGCAACAATATAGTAGCATAAATCCTTTGATAGATCTGCAAGTTTTTTGTACCTTTGAATGTATAAACTTGCAGATTTTTATGATACAAACAACTCCATCCTCTCCATCTCTGTTTTCATCTCTGGATGATTTACTGAACCAGCATCATCCTTTGCACAAGCTCTCGCACAAGATTAACTGGTCAGTGTTTGAAACCGCATTCACCCCTCTTTACTGTTCAGATAACGGTCGTCCTGCTAAACCGATCCGTCTGATGTGCGGTTTACTGATTCTCAAACATCTTCGCAACATCTCTGATGAGTCCGTTGTAGAACAATGGAGTGAGAACGCCTATTTTCAATACTTCTGCGGTATGCATGAATTTGTGCCTTCTTTTCCTTGCAATGCATCCGAACTTGTTCATTTCCGCAAGCGGATAGGTGAAAAAGGGATAGAACTTATTCTTGCGGAAAGCATCCGTGTAAATGATGACAAGAGCGACGACGAGCATCATGGTACTGCCTTTATAGATTCTACCGTACAGGAAAAGAATGTCACTTATCCCACAGATGCAAAACTGCATAAAAAGATAGTTGGCAAAGTGCTTAAGATTGTAAAGGAGTTAAATCTGCCTATACGTCAATCATACACATTTGTTTTGAAAGGAATTTATCGGGATCAACGTTTTCGTAATCATCCCAGGAACCGGAAGAAATCCATAAGAGCCGATAAGCGTTTACGCACGATTGCCGGGCGTCTGGTCAGAGAACTGAAACGTAATTTAGGCGAGAAGCGGGAATATGATGAATTACTATCCATCTTCAGCAAGATACTTTTACAACGTCGTACTTCTTCCTATAAGATTTATTCTATCCATGAACCGGCAGTTCAATGCATCAGTAAAGGAAAAGAACACAAGAAATACGAATTTGGTAACAAAGTCTCCATCATACGCTCTGCCACCGGTGTCATTCTTGGTGCCACCTCTTTCCGCAACGAATACGATGGGCATACGATTGAGAATAGCTTGGAACAGGTGGTTCGGATGACGGGAAAAAACATCAAGCGATTAGCCGGAGATAGGGGCTATCGTGGCAAGAAAGAGATAAACGGGACACAAATACTGATTCCTGATACGCCAAAAGCCAAAGAGACATACTATCAACGCAAGAAGAAACATGACCTGTTTTGCAAGCGTGCAGGAATAGAGCCAACCATCGGACATCTGAAGAGTGATCATCGTTTAGGACGAAACTTTTACAAAGGATTATTAGGGGATGCTATCAATGTCATGTTAGCGGCAGCTGCATATAACTTCAAAAGAGCCATGAGGGTTCTTTGGCTACTCTTAAAAAGAATCAGCGAAACACTCACTCAAGGAGATATTTCGCTGAAATTTACTTTTTAAGGGACGACTAGATAGTGTAGATAAATAGTACTTTTTTACTCATTCCTAAATCGAAATTCAAAAAAACAACAGACTTCAAACATAGAAATGGATGAGTAGTAGAAGCAGAAAGGATTAAAAGTAAGGAGCAATGCCTTGTATGCAAAGAGTTACACCCTTTTTTGCTGAGTATTGGCCGTTTATTTGTAGTTTTGCAAAACAATAAGAACGAATGATTATGGAAAAGTTGACACTCGTGAAAGTAGGTGGAAAGATAGTGGAAGAGAATGATTCTCTTCAGGCCCTTTTGAATGACTTTATGATGCTGGATGGTTACAAAGTTTTAGTGCATGGAGGTGGACGATCTGCTACCAAACTTGCTACCCGACTTGGAATAGAAAGTAAGATGATTGATGGCCGCCGTGTGACGGATGAGGATATGCTGAACGTAGTGACCATGGTATATGGAGGGTTGGTAAATAAGAATATTGTGGCTGCACTTCAAGCCAGAGGAGTCAATGCACTTGGACTCACCGGTGCTGATATGAACATAATTCAGTCCGTAAAGCGCCCGATAAAAGAGGTAGACTATGGTTTTGTTGGTGATGTAGAGAAGGTTGATGCTCATTTACTAACTTTATTGATTCAACAAGGAATTGTTCCAGTGCTTGCACCTTTGACACATGACGGACAAGGTAGCATGCTCAATACCAATGCAGATACTATTGCCGGAGAAACAGCAAAAGCGCTTGCCCCATTCTTTGATGTGACATTGATTTATTGTTTTGAAAAGAAAGGGGTGTTGATGGATGAAAATCAGGAGGACAGTGTGATAGAAACAATCAATCGCCGTGACTTTGACAAATATGTAGCTCAGAAGGTGATTCAGGGTGGTATGATCCCAAAGATTGATAATGCCTTTCAAGCTCTGAATGCAGGAGTTAGTAAAGTGATCATTACTGAAGCAAGTCAAGTACTGAAAGGGGGAGGGACTTCAGTCGTTTTGTAACTAAATGATGTTATATGCTGTCATAAAGACAAACATTCTGATTTTACATTAAATTATTGATATATAATATCAAATATTGGCTCCAAAAGAGTACATTTGCAGCCGATACCCTCAACGGAAGGAATAATTAGTCACAACTTAATTTATATAGATATGTGTGGATTTGTTGGTGCATTTGATTTAAAGCAAGAGGTGAAAGAACTCAGACCTCAAGTGCTGAAGATGTCGAAGAAAATTCGTCATCGCGGACCAGATTGGTCTGGTGTATATAGCTGTGATAAAGCGATATTATCTCATGAACGCTTATCTATTGTGGATGTAGCGTCAGGTAAACAACCATTGTATAGTGAGGACGGGAAGCTGGTATTGGCAGTCAACGGTGAGATATATAATCACCAGTCAATCCGTGAACGTCAGAAGGATAATTACAATTTTCTTACAAAATCAGACTGTGAAGTAATTCTTTCCTTGTACAAAGAGAAGGGTGTTGATTTTTTTGAAGATCTGAGTGGAATCTTTGCTTTTGCATTGTATGACGTTGAGAATGATTGTTACCTGATCGGTCGTGATCATATAGGAATAATACCTTTATATATTGGATGGGATAAGTTGGGACAGTTTTTTGTCGCCAGCGAGTTGAAGGCTCTTGAAGGATATTGTGAAAAGATAGAAGAATTTCTTCCGGGCCATTATCTGTACAGTAAAGATGGCGTTATGAAGCCGTGGTATTCACGTGATTGGTCGAGTTATGAGGCTGTGAAAGATAATGAAACTAGTATAGAAGACCTTCGTGAGGCTTTGATGCAAGCTGTTCAACGTCAGCTAATGTCTGATGTGCCTTATGGGGTGCTACTTTCTGGTGGTCTGGACTCATCCATCATCTCAGCTGTAGCAAAACTTTATGCAGCCAAACGGGTTGAAAATGGTGGCGAGAGTGATGCTTGGTGGCCGCAACTTCATTCTTTTGCCGTAGGATTGGTTGGGTCTCCGGATCTTGCAGCTGCAAAAAAAGTTGCCGATGCAATTGGTACGGTACATCATGAGATTCACTTCACAATAGAAGAAGGACTTGATGCTATCAGTGATGTTATCTATCATATAGAGACGTATGACGTGACGACGGTTCGTGCCTCTACTCCGATGTATTTATTGTCGCGCGTCATCCGTTCGATGGGTGTCAAGATGGTGCTTTCAGGAGAAGGTGCAGATGAGTTATTCGGAGGATATCTTTACTTCCATAAAGCACCTAATGCTCAGGCTTTTCATGAAGAGACTGTCAGAAAGCTCAACAAGCTTCATTTATATGATTGTTTGCGGGCCAATAAATCTCTTTGTGCTTGGGGAGTAGAAGGACGTGTTCCTTTCCTTGATAAGGAATTTATGGATGTAGCAATGCGCTTGAACCCAAAAGATAAGATGGCCGGCAACGGCAAGATGGAGAAGTGGGTGCTTCGTAAGGCTTTTGAGGATATGTTGCCAAAAGAGATCGTTTGGAGACAGAAAGAACAGTTCTCGGATGGCGTTGGATACAACTGGATTGATACACTGAAGCAAGTTGCAATTCAAAAAGTTTCTGATGAACAGATGGCTGTTTCTGCCGAACGTTTTCCAATTAATCCGCCAATGAATAAAGAAGAGTACCTTTATCGCACGATATTTGCAGAGCATTTTCCTTCTGATCAGGCAGCAAGCTGTGTGCCTTCTGTGCCTTCTGTAGCTTGTAGTACGGCAGAAGCACTCGCATGGGATGCCAGTTTTAGGAATTTGAATGATCCGTCTGGCCGAGCAGTTGCTCAAGTCCATGAAGATGCTTACAAGAAATAATTAATAGGCAATGAGACCGGGAAACCGGTCTCATTCTTTTTAGAACAACCCGACAACCCGATATACTATTTCCATCCAGACGATGTAGCGAATCAGTTTACCAAGAAACATAGAGATTGATACAATCCAGAGATTTGCACGCATATAACCCATTGCAACTGCTATTATATCACCAATGCCAGGCAAAAAGACAAAGAACGCAATCCAGGCTCCTTTTCCTTTCAGAAAATTCAGCATTTTATGTACGGTCTCTTCTTTTATCTTCAGGTATTTCTCCATCCATTCTGTTTTTCCCTGCATTCCTACATAATAACAGGTCAGTCCCCCAAGGAAGTTTCCAATTGTAGCCACAATGGTACATGTCCAGAGATCCAGTCCGGCGAGAACGACACCGCTATATACTACCTCAGAACTAAAAGGAAGAACAGTGGCAGCTAGAAAGGCTGCAATGAATAAGCCAATATACCCCAGACCGATAAGTGCACTCATTATAAAGCAAGAATATAAAAGAGTAAATAAATAGTAAGAAGCAGGTAAAACAAAAGTGAGACAAACCAGTTGTGCACTAAAGTGAAAAGATGGGCTAGCAGGGGAGTAGCGGAGAGAAAAAACAGATAGATATATAATAAGCTCTCTTTCGGATACAGGTAGGTGAGCAATAAACAGATGATTTGAAGCCATACCGTAAACTGGAGAAAAATTCTGGCTTGTATCTTGCAGTGGTAGCTGTTGGTCAGTATTTGGATGAAAGCGATAATTGAAGAAGTCAAGGTTATTATCAAGAGGATTGCTACATGCCAGGTGAAATCGGTTGAATGGTGAAAATCAGTAATGAAGGAGTCTGCTGGAAAAGAGACTAACTCTGATTTTCCAATTACAAGATAATAACCGATTATCACCCAGTAAGGGGCCATGAACCCTAAAAGAGAGGCGAAAAAAGTCTTCCAGTTCAAGGATCGAAACTGATAGAATCCCCAATAGAAAAGAGGAATACATAGCAGTAGATGAATATTTAAAAGGGAAGCTATTGAGAAAAGTATTGCCGAATTAAAGGTGTCTACTGTTGCATTTTCTTTCTGATAGCTGAAAAAAAGCGGGAAGATCGCTGCCACAATACAAAGTCCTGCTAATGAATAGGTATATGGGAGCAAACCAATCAGCGTACAGGTCGAAAAAAATATTGGAAAGAAGAAGGTCAGTTTTGTACGCTCACGAATGATCTGGTACTGGTTGTTGAGCATAACAATCAAAGTGGCAGTTACTGTCACAATTCCCCAATTGATAAGAATCGAAAAACGTCCATCGAGAAATCCAAAGAGAAGGTTATTATCTACTGGCAGGGTATAAAAGAGAGTCAGAGTAAGTAACAATGAAAGTATTACTGTACCGATAATTGCAAACCTGCCGGAGATAAGTGTAGATAGTAACCTGTCAGTCATAGTATCTTATAAATCAAAACCAATGTCTGATCTGAAATACTTTCCTTCATACTCGATGAGCTGGGCGTTTTTAAATGATTGGGCCAAAGCCTCTTCTTTTGTTTCGCCATACGAACTGATTGCAATGACACGACCACCATTCGTCACGATATCTTCATTCGAAAATGTTGTTCCTGCATGAAACAGGAAGCTATCTTTTACTTCATCCAGACGAGTGATTATCTTCCCTTTTTCATAGTCGCCAGGATACCCTCCAGCTACAAGCATAACAGAGACTGCAAAACGAGGGTCTTCAACGAGCTCTTTGGTCTCAAGGTTTTCATCGGCAACCCCTTGCAATAAGTCGACAAAGTCGGACTTAATACGTAGCATTACTGCCTCAGTTTCAGGATCTCCCATTCGTACATTGTATTCGATGACAACAGGCTCGCCTTTGACGTTGATCAAGCCCAGGAAGATGAATCCTTTGTAATCTATTTTCTCTGCAGCAAGTCCCTTGACTGTCGGGATGATAATCCGCTCATCTACTTTTTGCATGAAGGTCGCGTCGGCAAAAGAAACCGGAGAGACGGATCCCATACCACCGGTATTCAGTCCGCTGTCACCTATCCCGATTCGTTTGTAATCTTTGGCAACCGGCAATACTTTATAAGACTTGCCATCTGTCATGACAAATACAGAACATTCAATGCCTGAAAGAAATTCTTCGATTACTACAGTCTTGCTGGCATCACCAAACATACCATTCAGCATATTGGACAACTCTTCTTTAGCTTCACTCAGATCTTGAATGATAAGAACTCCTTTTCCTGCAGCCAATCCATCTGCTTTCAGAACATATGGAGCTTCCAGTTCATCCAGAAAAGCGATTCCTTCAGAAAGGTTTTTCTTCGAGATACTTTTGTAGCGAGCGGTCGGGATGTTATGACGCATCATGAAAGCTTTAGCAAAATCCTTGCTACCTTCCAGTTCGGCACCTGCTTTTGAAGGACCAATCACCGGTAATTTGCTCAGTAGTGCATCGTTCTTGAAGTAATCAGTAATACCATCCACTAAGGGGACTTCCGGACCGACCACAATCATGTTGACGTTATTGCTCAAGACAAACTCTTTTATTGCTGCAAAGTCAGAGACTTTAATAGGAACGTTGGTGCCTACTTGCGCTGTACCAGCATTTCCAGGGGCTATGTAAAGATTCTTTACTTTCTTGCTTTGAGCTATTTTCCAAGCGATGGCATGTTCTCTTCCACCGGAGCCTACTAATAGAATATTCATATCATTGTTGTTTTAAGAAATCTTCAAAATAACGGGTAATCTTCTCATGTAAATGAATCTGGTCAGGATCAGATACATTGTGAGTATGTCCGGGATATATAAAATAGTCGGGATATGTATTTGCTTTCACACAGGCTTTTAGAAATCCGATGCTATGCTGAAGCACAACCGTGTCGTCCATATCGTCATGAATAATTAATAAACGTCCTTTCAGTTTGCCTGCATTCTCTATGAGACTGCTTTTCTTATAACCTTCCGGATTCTTTTCCGGCGTACTCATATATCTTTCTCCGTACATCACCTCATAATACTTCCAGTCGCAGACTGGACCGCCAGCTACGCCGACCTTAAATATATCCGGGTAGCGCAGGAGTAGATTGATTGTCATGAATCCACCGAAGCTCCAGCCGTGTACTCCAAGTCGATTGCCGTCAACATAAGGAAGACTTTGGAGATACCTCGCTCCGACCACCTGGTCTTCCGCTTCGCAAATGCCAAGCTTCTTATGCGTCACCTGTTCGAACTTGATACCTCGATAGTTTGTACCTCTTCCGTCCATGCAAAAGATGATATATCCCTTTTGAGCCATGTATAGCTCCCAACCACGATAGTTTGCCAACCAGCTATTGGCTACCATCTGTGACTTTGGACCACCATATACATATACTACTGCGGGATATTTCTTTTTTGGATCGAAGTTGACAGGTTTTACCATGCGGTAATACAAATCATATTGTCCATCTGCAGACTTGAGTGTGCCTAATGAAATCTCAGGTCGGTCAAAATCAGTAAAAGGATCGGAAGAGGTCAGAATCGTTGTCTTTTTCAGATTCTTAGTCTGAATCAATTCCGAAGTTCTCGGAGTATTTATTGCCGTATATGTATCAGCAAGATATTTACCGGATCCACTAAGTTTGGCATTGTGAACGCCTTCCGGAGTACTTAGCAAAGTCCTTTTCCCATTTTTCATATCAACCTTCCATATAGTCTTATCAATCGGACTATTTTCTGTTGAGACAATATAGGTGGTATTCTCTTCCTCATTCATTCCAAGGATATCAACAACGGTCCATTTACCTGAGGTCAGTTGTTTGTCCAAAGTTCCATCCATATTATATAGGTAAAGATGGTTGAAACCATCACGTACACTTTGCCAGATGAATTGCGAACTTCTTTTTAGAAATAATGCCGGATGTTCGGGTTCAACATACTTCTCGCTATGTTCAGAAATTAGCTCCTTTGTAACTTTTCCGGTATGAATATCATAACTTTTGAGGCAGCAATCAGTTTGGTCCCGATTCAGTTCCGCAATAAACAATTGTTGTTCGTCCGGTGTCCACGAGAGATTGGTAAAGTAACGATCCAACGGTTCGCCCGTTTGCAGATACGACAATTTGTTGTTGAGGATATCATAGATACCGATAGTAACTTGATGACTAGCCATACCTGCCATCGGGTATTTCACAAGCTTTACTTCGGCCTCTCGGGCGGAGATGTCCACGATAGGGTAACTGCCAACCATTGATTCATCCATTCGGTAAAAAGCAAGATAGTTTCCTTTGGGTGACCAAAAGATCCCTTTGTTGATGCCAAACTCATTACGATGAACAGCTGTGCCGCAGGTTACCTCCGGATCACTCTCCTGGGATACTTGAGTTACGGTTCCTTTTTCATCAATAATAAAGACGTTCTTTCCTTCAGTGAAAGCAAATTTCTGAGCAGTGGGTGAAAGAGAACGATTGGTATACGAATCATTCATCGGGATATGGCACAATATCTTCTTTGCTTTCCAATCTATTTGAAAGTAATTCTTATTTGTCTGAAATTGAATGATTGTTTCTGCTCCGTTGGGAAAGGCTACTTGGGGGAATCCTTTCAGGCTATCCTCCTTAGCTGATACCAACAGGTTGTTTATATCATCCAAAGAGAAGAGATGTTTGTTTTTCCCGTTGCGCACATCCGTAGTCACAAAGGATTTTCCAATTTCCTGCACACAGCAATCGCCCCACCAGCCCAACTGGCGAAGGCTTTCCATACGAAGGCTGTCAGCATTCTTTCCGGCAGACATTACATCATCTAAGGTAAACGTTCTTTTTTGGCCGGATATATTCATACAACACAATTGAAGAATTACAATAAAGATATAATAGGATCGTGTCATAAATTGAGTGAAAGAGTTATTGACTGTCTGTTTTCTTTTTTTCCACCAGATCTTTCTTTGTAGGGAGAGTTATATTTCCCCCCAAAAATCTGGTATTTACGGAATTCGCATTCCAAGGACCCATTCATCAGAGGAATCTTTCTAGCAGGTTTGAGACCAATCTTTTCAAAAACATTCTTCCTGATAACTTATTATCCATGCATCGTATCCGGTAAATACATGTTTCAACCTTTCTCCGATCATCGCATACAGTCCGAGCAGGTCACGTGATGTAATGCGTTCACCATATGGAGGATTGGTTATTAACATTCCATTCTTCGGAGGTTCTGAATATTGCTGAAAAGCCTTTGTAGTCAGTTCAATGTACTTTTTAACTCCTGCGCTTGTAATGTTCTTCATGGCTATTTCGCAGGCGACAGGAGATATATCAGCTCCGTAAATCTTGTAATCAAACTTCCTTTCGTCGCTTTCATCGTTGAAGACTTTTTCAAAACAAATGTTCGTCAAAGTCAGGCCATTTCTCAAAAGCAAACTCTTTCCTATATATTCCCGGTGGAATATTCAGGGCAATCATTGCAGCTTCAATTAATAAAGTTCCAGATCCACACATCGGATCAATCAGATTACACTGCCCATCCCATCCGGCAAGAAGTAACATACCTGCAGCCAAG
This sequence comes from Bacteroidales bacterium, assembly GCA_963677415.2. Lineage (GTDB taxonomy): Bacteria > Bacteroidota > Bacteroidia > Bacteroidales > JAQUTK01 > JAQUTK01. Next base: position 83,194 of record CAXXFJ010000048.1, read on the forward strand.
ACTTCATTCAGAGGAGCTTCGGTCTGTTCAATACGATAACCTCTCTTGTGGAGCGATTCTCCCGAACTGTCAAGAGAGACGGTGCATTGGCTGTGTGAAATGTGAATATTGATATATACGTCAGGCTTGACAATACGTACTGAAGGACGTTCACCGTATTTTTCATTGAAATAGTCTGCAATTGCATCTTTGGTTTTGTAGGCAACAAATTTCGAATGTTTAAACTTATCGGAGTAAATTACCGGATCTACTGCAAACGTTCTCTTCACATCCATGTAACGCTCCCATTTGATCTTTTTGACTGCTTCATACACTTCATCAGCACTTTCTGCCTTGAATTTGTAGATTGGTTTCAAGATACGCAGCGCGGTGCGACAATGAAGATTAGCCTTGTACATCATTTCCTGATTGCCATTGAATGATACCATCCTACGGCCAATTTCAGTGACTTCTGCTCCTATAGAGGTTAATTCATTTGCTAATACTTGTTCAAGGCCTTGAAATGTTTTTAGCGACTAATTCAGATTGTTGATTGTCCACGTTGTGAGAATAATTCAGTAAATAACATTAATAAATAAAGCAGGCCGGCCTATTGCAAACCGACCTGTTTCCGTCGCTCTTTTTAAAGAAGCTTTTCCAGTTTTCCTTCCAGAACAATTTTTGTTGTAAGTCCTACATTCTTGTCTACAAGTGTTCCATCTTTAAAAAATAGAACTGTAGGAATACTCATGATACCATAATCCGAACATGTATCTGGATTAGCATCAACATCCATCTTTCCGATTGTAATCTTGCCTTCATATTGTTTGGCAAGTTCTTCAATAATTGGTCCTAATGTACGGCAAGGGACCGCACCCACTCTGCCCAAAAGTCTACAGCAAACGGGTTACCTGAGGCAAGTAATTCCTTAAAACTGTCATCTGTAATTTGTAATGCCATCTTTAAAACTCTTTTATTATACTATTAGTAATTGATTCAGCTTTCAAAGATACAATGTTTTTTTTTATTGACAGTCTAATTGATTTGAAAAGCTATGTTTTCATTTCTGTTTAGGTAATCAATCAAATCGCGGTTAACATTGATTTTAAAATCGTCTGATCTTAATTGCACCCTATAACCTGTTTCTTCATCTACAAGATTGAAGTAGACCATTGTTTCACCCTTTTGGTTATCTGTAAGAACATCCAACTCATTAATAAACACATCATCAATAGCCTCTGCCGGCATTGAGATGGTCAGGCGTTTAATGATGTACTCTTTTACACTATCCCAACTCCTCTACAGAAGTAATGACGAAATCTAATTCGTTTTCTTTGAAGCGGTGAGCTTGCATTTTTCCTTGGATAAGTAGGAAAAATCCTTTTTTCATATATTTGCTATAGTCAATATAGTTTTTGCCAAATAGTGCAACCTCTGAACTCCCGGAGTAATCTTCAATCTTTGCGATTCCATATGGTTTTCCGCTTTTTGTAAGTCCTTCCCTGAAATTTTCCACAAGTCCTCCCATCCGGATGTCCAGATCTTTCAGACTTTCTTTATCTTCAGCAAAATTCTTTAAGGTGGTGTTGCAGTAGTAATTTAGGATCATGTAATATTGATCCAAAGGGTGAGCTGAGAGATAAATACCGATTAACTCCTTTTCTTTGTTCAGCCGTTCAATCTCTGGCCAACGTTCTGTTGATGGGATTTCAGGGGTCGCGATCTCAATCCCGCTATCCTCGCCAAACAATGAATTCTTTGACATCAAATGATCCAATTGGTATTTGTTGCCGTATCGTATCAAACTGTCAAGAAATGGTTCTCCCTTGCTGTTTAAGGCGCAATATTGTTCACGTGTAACTTCAGTGAAGTTGTCGAAACCGCCAGCAAGAGCGAGACATTCAACATTCTTTTTATTGCAGGACGAGAGATTTATGCGTTGAATGAAATTGAATATGCCGGTGAAAGGTCCATTGGCTTCACGCTCATCCAGAATATTTTGCACTGCATTCTCGCCGACACCTTTGATTGCACAAAGACCAAAACGAATGTTTCCTGTTTTAGTCACCGTAAATTTTTTATTACTCTCATTGACATCAGGACCTAATACTTGGATTCCCATTGTCTTGCATTCATCCATAAATCTCGAGATGTCGGCGATATCGGATATATTGCGGCTTAATACAGCTGCCATATATTCTGAAGGGTAGTTTGCTTTCAGATAGGCAGTTTGGAAAGCTATCCATGAATAGCATGTAGCATGAGACTTATTGAAAGCGTATGAGGCAAACTTTTCCCAATCTCCCCATATCTTTTCTAAAACTTTTGGGTCGTAACCGTTTTTCTTTCCGCCTTCTATAAACTGTGGCTTCATGTGATCCAGTTTGTCTCTGAGCTTCTTGCCCATTGCTTTTCGAAGTGAATCCGATTCACCGCGGGTGAAGTTTGCCAGCAAACGAGATAAAAGCATCACCTGTTCCTGATAAACAGTGATACCATAGGTGTCTTTTAGATACTTTTCCATGATTGGAATGTCGTATTCAATTTTTTCAATCCCATGTTTACGGTTAATAAATTGAGGTATATACGACATAGGTCCAGGACGATACAACGCATTCATTGCTATAAGATCCTCAAAAGTCGATGGCTTAAGTTCTTTCAAGTATTTCTGCATTCCTGCCGACTCGAATTGGAAGGTGCCGACGGTGCGTCCTTCGCAATATAGCTGGTAAGTAGTAGTATCGTTAAAATCGATATTTTCAATATCCAGCGTAATAGAATGGCGTAGCCTGATATTTTCAATAGCTTCTTTGATAATTGACAATGTTTTCAATCCTAGAAAGTCCATTTTAATTAGTCCGGTCTCTTCGATGACAGACCCCTCATACTGGGTGACAAGCATCTTTTCTCCGGATATCTTATCATCAGCAGTGCTCACCGGTACCCAATCTGTAATGTCATCGCGGCAGATAATCGTACCACATGCGTGCACTCCAGTATTTCTCACATTACCTTCCAGCATCTGAGCATACTTCATCGTGTTTCGAATCTTATCATCCGCATTGTTGCAGGCATCCTGAAGTTCTTGTACGTTCCTGATACAATTCTTTAAATTTATCTTTTGAGTCTTTCCGTCAATCTCAGGTAAACGATCAGGAATCAACTTTGTTAGACGATCTGATTCTGACAAGGATAACTTTTCGACGCGTGCTACATCTTTAATTGCCATTTTGGTAGCCATCGTACCATATGTAATGATATGAGCCACTTTTTCTGAACCGTACTTTTCCGTTACCCAACGTAATACATCACCACGTCCGTCATCATCAAAGTCGATATCGATATCTGGCAGAGAAATACGATCAGGATTTAAGAAACGTTCAAACAGTAGATCGAACTTAATTGGATCAATAAGTGTAATACCTAAACAGTAGGCAACAGCCGATCCGGCAGCCGAACCACGTCCTGGACCCACGGAAACACCCATCTTACGTGCAGCATTAATAAAGTCTTGAACTATAAGAAAATAACCAGGGAATCCCATGTGTTTAATAGTTTCAAGTTCGAAATCAATCCGTTCTTTTTGCTCTTCATTCATTTCTCCCCATCGTTTTTCGGCACCCTTGTATGTTAGGTGTCTAAGATATTCATTGTCATCGTCAAAACCATCTGGTTTAGGGAAGTTTGGTAGGATGGGATCATTATCTATAGAGTAAAACTCCACCTTATCAAATATCTCAAGTGTATTCGAGAGCGCTTCTGGAACATCAGAGAAGAGCTCATTCATCTCTTCTCTCGTTTTCATCCATTCTTGTTTAGAGTAGAGCATTCGGTTAATATCATCCAGATCTTTACCAGTACTTAAACAAATTAAATGATCGTGAGCTTCAGCATTTTCTTCGTTTACAAAGTGAACATCATTTGTACAAATCAGCTTGATTCCGTGTTTTCTTGAGAGTCTTATCAATTCAGCATTAACCTTTTGCTGCATAGGATAAGCTTCATAATTTGCTCGTGCTACTGTAGCTTTGTGCCTTTGGAGTTCAAGATAATAATCTTCTCCAAACAAGTTTTTGTACCAGGAGATTGCTTCTTCTGCTTCTTCTAGCTTATCTGCAAAAATATACCTGGGAACCTCTCCTGCAAGGCAGGCAGAAGTGACAATAAGTCCTTCATGATATTTTTCAAGTTCAAATCGATCTGTTCGTGGTCTGTAATAGTGTCCTTCTGTCCATGCTTTTGATACAAGCTTAATCAGATTGTGGTATCCGGTTTCATTTTTTGCCAATACGATTAAGTGGTGTCCGCTCTTATCATCCTTATCCTTTTTATCAAATAGCCGGTTTCGGGCCACATACATTTCACAACCTAGGATTGGTTTGAAAAGGCTTTCTTGTATTTTTTTAACGGCATCAAAGCAGTTCTTTAGTTCGGACTTATTATCCTCTGCGCCTGTCTCTTGTGATTCAATTGAGGCGATCTGATTTTTTATTTTCTGAATTTCTATCTTTTTGTCGCCATTCTTTTTCTTTACATAGTTATAGAATTCTTTAATCCCAAACATACTGCCATGGTCAGTAAGAGCAATACCTTTCATGTTATTATTTATTGCTTTATCTACCAGGGCTTGAATACTGGCTTGCCCGTCCAGTAAAGAGTATTGAGAGTGGACATGGATATGAATGAAATCCTGCATAAAAAAGAAAATTATTTGATGTAGGGCATAAAGATACAAAGCCTCTTTTGATTGAACACAAAATCTATTCTGTTTTTGCAAATAAATAAATAAAGAATAGCTTGTCTAGGTATTTATCATACTAAAGTTGTTATTCATGCATTTTTGTTGAGATATTGAATTAATTTGGACAGTTACTTGTAAGACTAAACTATTTTTCTTTACTTTGGGCGCTTTTTAGGGAGTTCTCATATTGAATGGAGTTCCATAAGGAGGTTTGTTTTAATTGATTTATAAATAGTTTTCATACAATTTAATTTTTATTGCCATGACACAAAAACAGCAAAATTATTCATTCGCTCTTTCGGTAATGTTCATTGTAAGCTTCCTTCTTGGATTCATTACAACCATGAACAATTCCATGATTAACTTCTGTAAATGGGCATTTGAACTTGACCAAATGCAGGGTCAATTAGTGAATACCGCATTTTATGGAGCTTACGTTCTGTCAATTCCATTAGCTATTTTGATGAATAAGCTAGGTTATAAAAAAACGTTAGTATTAGGCCTCTTTGTTATTGCCTTTGGTTTTATACTTAATTATTTTGCAATTGGTATCTTCGCCGGAACAGACAGGATTTATTGGGCTTTTCTTTCATGTATGTTTGTGGTAGCTATTGGTATTGTTTTCCTGCAGTTAGTAATGAACCCTTATGTGAAAGCTTTGGGTACTGTAGAAACATCAGCTAGCCGTATGACATTAAACCAGTCTTTAAATTCATTGGCTACTACGTTGGCTCCTATGTTTGTTTCTATTCTTATTGTCTCAAATAATAAAAGCGCTGGTTTACCTCCAACAGTTGAAGACGCATTAGGTATCCAAAATCCTTTTATCTTTTTAGGCATATTTACTCTTGTATTGGGTGGTATTCTTTTAATGCTAAAATTACCTTCAATTAAAGAAGAAGAGCAAGTATCCAGTGATGGTAAATCCCAAAAATTTCACAAAAGTATCTTTAAGTATCCACATATTTTCTTAGGAGCTTTAGCTATCTTCTGTTATATGGGCGTTGAAATTGGAATTCCAAGCTTTCTACCTCAACGAATGGAGGGACTTGGACTTACGTCTGCGGTTTTAATCCCTGGATTTATTTCAGATTTCTTCACAATGTTAGGTATGAATATGAATGAGGCTACTTCCATTCTTGTACTATATTGGTTTGGGATGCTTTTAGGTCGTGCTTCCGGTTCTTTTGTGCTTGGTAAGTTTGATTCAAAGAAGGTGCTCTTAGCAGCGTTGGCACTCAGTGCTCTCTGCGTTGCTCTTTCATTGCTTACGAATGGCGCTATAGTAATTTGGTTGCTTATTCTTACAGGTTTGTTCCACTCAATTATGTGGCCGTGTATCTTTAACTTAGGTCTCGAAGAATTAGGTCCTCACACAAAAGCCGCTTCTGGAATTATCAATACAGGAGTTATTGGAGCAGCCTTACTTATGCCGATAATGGGCCAAATTGAGAAAACAGCAGGTCTTACTATTGTATTTTGCTGCCTGTTTGTTTACTACGCATATATAATGTGGTTTACTGTAAAAGGATCACAGATTAGATTGAAATAATTTGAATTTTAAATAAGAGTATGGAAAAAAATGTAAGATTAAAATTCCAGGAACACTTTAGTGAAGAAGGCTTTGTATACGCTTCTCCTGGTCGTGTCAACCTAATTGGTGAGCACACTGATTACAATGGTGGATTTGTATTTCCCGGAGCAGTAGATAAAGGTATTATTGCAGAAATTAAGCCAAATGGATTGGATAAAGTACGTGTTTATTCAATTGACTTGAACGAATATGCAGAGTTTGGCCTGGAGGAACAGGATATTCCTGCACCAAATTGGGCAAGATATATCTTTGGAGTTTGTCGTGAAATTATTAAACGCGGTAAAACACCTAAATGTTTTGATGCTGCTTTTGCAGGAGATGTTCCTCTTGGAGCTGGAATGTCGTCATCGGCTGCACTAGAGAGTACTATCGCTTTTGCACTGAATGATCTTTTTAACTTGGGTATTGATAAGTTTGAGCTTGCTAAGATTGGACAGTCAACAGAGCACAATTATGTTGGTGTAAACTGTGGTATTATGGATCAGTTCGCTTCAATATTTGGTCGTGCAGGTTCTTTGATTCGTTTGGATTGCCGTTCGCTGGAATATGAATATTTTCCATTTAACCCAATCGGATATAAGCTTGTATTGATTGATTCTGTTGTGAAACATGAATTAGCTTCTTCTGCTTATAACAAGCGTCGTCAAAGTTGTGAAACTGCTGTTGCGGCCATTGCAAAGACTCATCCAGAAGTAAAATTTCTTCGAGATGCTACGATGCATATGTTGAGAGAAGTAAAAGATCTGATCTCTGCTGAAGACTTTATGCGTGCTGAATATGTGATTGAAGAGATTCAGCGAGTGTTGGATGTTTGTGAGGCTTTAAAGGTTGGTGACTATTCCACTGTCGGACAAAAGATGTATGAGACTCACTACGGAATGAGTAAATTGTACGAAGTAAGCTGTGAAGAACTGGACTTCTTGAATGATATTGCAAAGAAGAACGGTGTAACAGGTTCACGCGTAATGGGTGGTGGCTTCGGAGGTTGTACAATTAATTTAGTTAAAGAAGAATTGTATGGATCTTTTGTTGCTGATGCGGTTTCCTCATTTACTGCAAAATTCGGAAAAAAACCAAAGGTTTATGATGTTGTGATTAGTGATGGTTCGCGCCGTATTTCTTAAGGTCAATAATTTATTTAAAGAGAGATGCTTCAAAAGGAGTATCTCTCTTTATTTATGGACTCTTTGATGAATGAATCCAGGATTGATTTAGTTATTAGCCGATTTTATGTTATCAAACATATACATTTTTGTCTTTGAATAAGAACTTAAGTGTTACTTTTACACGCTAGAATTGTCAACACATAATTTATTAATATCTATCACATGAAAAGAACGTTTTTGTTTATCGCTTCAGCTTTGATGCTGGTTGGCTTTACTTCGTGTAAAGGAGTTTCTGAGAAGAATTCAACAACTCTTTCTGGTTTGTCAGTAAGTAATTTTACACAGAGTGTAAAAGGAAAAGAAGGCAAATTTTTTGTTTTGAAGAATAAAAATGGCATGGAGGTATGCATCTCAAATATGGGTGCTCGAATTGTTTCGATTGTAGTTCCTGATAAAACAGGAGCAATGAAGGATGTGGTTCTTGGATTTGATAGTGTTGCAGATTATGCCACTATTCCAAATAACTTTGGTGCGACAATTGGTCGTTATGCCAATCGTATTGCTAACGGAGTGATTACTCTGGATAGTGTAACTTATCAATTACCTAAAAATAACTTTGGTCACTGTTTACATGGAGGTCCGACCGGCTGGTCAGAGTACGTGTTTGATTCAGTTAGCTATGTAGATAACGCAGTCGTATTATCTATAGTCTCCCCTGATGGCGATGCAAACTTCCCTGGTACAGTAAATGCACAAGTTGCATTCTCATTAACAGAAGACAATGCAATTGACATAAAATATAGTGCTACAACAGATAAGAAGACTGTTATTAATATGACAAACCATTCATATTTCAATTTGAGTGGAGATCCTTCGCTTACTGCTGTGGATAATGTTTTGTATCTCAATGCTAAAGACTATACTCCGGTCGATAGTACTTTTATGACAACGGGAGAGATTGCTCCTGTGGCAGGTACTCCAATGGATTTTACCACGCCTAAAGTAATTGCTCAAGATATTGATAAGACAGATTTTATTCAGTTGAAATATGGTCGTGGTTATGATCACAACTGGGTACTGAATACGAATGGAAGCGATAAAGAAGTTGCTGCCCGTCTTACTTCTCCTCTAACTGGAATTACATTGGAAGTATACACTGATGAACCTGGAATTCAGCTTTACACAGGCAACTTCTTGGATGGAACAGTTACAGGAAAGAAGGGAATTGTTTATAATTATCGTTCAGCCGTGTGTTTAGAAACGCAGAAGTTTCCTGATTCTCCCAATAAACCGCAATGGCCTTCTGCCATTTTGGAGCCTGGCAAAGAATATACAAGTCATACAATCTACAAGTTCTCGGTTGAGAAATAAAAAGATTTAACGCTTTTTTTCAAGGAGAAAGTGAAGTATAAATAGAAGCAAGTGTGCTTCTATTTATACTTAAAATGGTTACTCAGCATTTTGAACAGGTTAGTTTTCTTCAGATGAACTTTCTTAATCTGTGTGTAGTAACTGTTTTTAGCCTTTTCGCTAAAGATTTTCATGCTGAGATGATTCATGGATTGTTGTTCGAAACGGCAACTCCTGAACAAAAAGCAATAACATGCAAAAGTTTAAATGAATGAGATTTATTCAAGTTAGCTAATGCTCTTGCCATTATGGTAGCATTCTATATTTACTTCTGGTAAATAGTTATTAAATAAAATAGATATAAAATATATGACTTCATTTTATAGTGAGAAGCATAAGTTCTTTTTAGCAGTGGACTGTATAATTTTTGGATTTCATGAGAGCGAACTGAATTTGTTGCTGCTGCATAGAAACTTTGAGCCAGAAAAAGGAAAGTTATCCTTACCTGGTGGGTTTCTCAAAGATAGCGAGAGTTTGAACGATGCCGCTATCCGTGTTCTTAACGAACTAACAGGTTTGGAGAACCTTTATATGGAGCAAGTTCATACTTTTGGTGATGTTAATCGCGATTCCGGTGAGCGAGTTGTTTCTGTTGCTTATTATGCATTGATCAATATCAATGATTATGACACATCTCTTCTTGATAAGTATAATGCCATTTGGGTAAAAGCAACTGAGGTTCCAGAACTCGTTTTTGATCATTCAGCGATGGTTAAAAGTGCACGTCAGGCTCTTCGGAAAAGAACAGCTGTAGAACCGGTTGGTTTCAACCTACTGCCAGAGAAGTTTACTCTACCACAGTTCCAGACTTTGTATGAAGCAATTTATGGAGAAGTATTGGATAAACGTAATTTCCGCAAGAAGGTGTTGAATATGAATGTGCTCGAGAAATTGAATGAGAAAGATAAACTCTCTTCTAAAAGAGGTGCTTTTCTCTATCGTTTTAATGAAGAAAAGTACAAAGAATTTATAAGCAAAGGATACGATTTTACTATATAAGGAAAAGAAATAATGCTCGAAGAATTAAAGAAAAAAGTATTTCAAAGTAATCTTGATTTGGTTAATCATGGACTGGTCATCTTCACTTGGGGAAATGTTTCAGCAATTGACCGTGATAACAGACTGGTAGTCATCAAGCCGAGTGGTGTATCGTATGAGACCATGAAGGCGGATGATATGGTGGTTGTCGATTTGGAAGGAAAAGTAGTGGAAGGAAATTTGAAACCTTCTTCTGATACTCCGACACATCTGGCTCTTTACAAAGCATTTCCTACTATTGGAGGAGTTGTTCATACTCACTCAACCTATGCAACTGCCTGGTCGCAAGCCGGAATCGACCTTCCTAATATTGGAACAACACATGCCGATTATTTCCACGATGCAATTCCTTGTACATTGGATATGACTGCTGATGAGGTAAATGGTGCATATGAAATGGAAACCGGTAATGTGATTGTAAAACGTTTTGAAGGTATCAATCCGATTCATACTCCTGGTGTTTTGGTAAAAAACCACGGTCCTTTTTCTTGGGGAAAGACTGCGGAAGATGCAGTTCATAATGCTGTTGTTATGGAACAGGTTGCGAAGATGGCTTTCATTGCTTACTCAGTGAATCCTTCACTAACGATGAATCCTTTTCTTGTAGAGAAGCATTTTAATCGCAAACATGGCCCCGGCGCTTATTATGGACAATAACAGAATTAGTAAACATATAAATATTTAAAACAGAAAGTACTATGGCATTTGAAAAATTAGAAGTATGGTTTGTTACAGGAGCTCAGCTCTTGTACGGAGGAGATGCAGTCATCGCTGTTGATGCTCATTCCAATGAAATGGTAAAAGGACTTAATGACTCTGGGAAACTTCCTTTCAAAGTCGTATATAAAGGAACAGCTAACTCATCCTCAGAGGTGAGTGCTACATTCAAAGCAGCAAATAATGATGAAAAGTGCGTAGGTATAATTACTTGGATGCATACATTCTCACCGGCTAAGATGTGGATTCATGGTTTGCAGGAACTAAAGAAACCGTTGCTTCATTTCCATACCCAGTTTAACAAGGAGATTCCTTGGGAGACGATGGACATGGACTTCATGAACTTGAATCAAAGTGCTCACGGTGATCGTGAGTTCGGCTTCATCAATGCTCGTATGCGTAGACCTCGCAAAGTAGTAGTCGGTTTTTGGCAAGATGCGCAGACACTGGCTAAGATAGCTGTTTGGATGCGTGTTTCTGCTGCTTGGGCTGATGCTCAAAGTATGAGAATCATCCGTTTTGGAGATAATATGAATAATGTTGCTGTAACAGACGGTGATAAAGTGGAGGCAGAAATGCGTCTCGGATATCATGTGGATGAGTATCCGATTGCTGATCTTGTGGCAGTGATGGATAAGGTGACTGAAACAGAAGTTGCTGCTATGCTCAAGACGTATGAAAAGGAATATGTACTTGCTGATAATGCAAAAGAAGGTGGAAAAGACCACAAACAAGTAATTCAGGCTGCCCGTGAAGAGATTGCAATGAGAAGATTCCTGGAATCAAAAGGTGCAAAGGCATTTACTACCAGTTTTGATGAACTAAGTGGTATGGACCAGCTGCCTGGACTTGCTTCACAACGCTTGATGGCAGAAGGTTATGGTTTCGGAGCAGAGGGAGACTGGAAAACAGCTGCTTTGTGCCGCACCATGTGGTATATGGGTCAGGGACTGGAAGGTGGTTGCTCTTTCCTTGAAGATTACACGTTGAACTTTGATGGAGCCACCAGTTCAATTTTACAGGCACATATGCTTGAAGTATCTCCGTTAATCGCTGAAAATAAACCACGTTTAGAGGTTCATCCACTCGGTATCGGAGGTAAGAATGACCCTGCTCGATTGGTATTTACTACACATGAAGGTACAGGAGTTGCTGCTACAGTTATAGATATGGGTAGCCGCTTCCGTCTGATCGTCAATCAGGTCGATTGTATTAAATCTAAAGCACTTCCTAAGTTGCCTGTCGCTTCTGCTTTGTGGATTCCACAACCAAACTTAGAGATTGGCGCAGGTGCATGGATCCTGGCTGGAGGTACACATCATACAAGTTTCTCTTTTGCATTGACGCAGGAATATCTTGAAGACTATGCTGAGATAGCTGGTATTGAAATGATTGTTATTGATAACGAAACAACAATCAGTAATTTCAAGAAGGAACTTCGAATGAACGATGTTTATTATATGTTGAATAAAGCTCTGCAATAATATATGAAAGATCAATTTGTAATTGGACTGGATTACGGCAGTGACTCTGCCCGCGCATTGATTGTAAATGCAAGCACGGGTGAGATCCTGGCCTCTTCTGTGAGATATTATCCACGATGGACAGAAGGAAAATATTGTGATCAGGTGATTAACCAATACCGTCAACATCCTCAGGATTATATTGATGTTCTTGAGGCTACCGTTAAGGAAACTTTGGCTCAATGTCCGGCAGGAACTGCAGAACAGGTTCTTGGTATTGCTTTTGATACAACCGGAAGTACTCCGGCATTTACAGATGAAACAGGAACTCCCCTCGCTATGCAGCCAGAGTTTGCTGAGAATCCGAATGCCATGTTTGTGCTTTGGAAAGATCATACTGCTATAAAAGAAGCTACAGAAGTAAATGATCTCTGTGCAAAATGGGATATTGACTATACTGCTTATGAAGGAGGAATTTATTCTTCAGAATGGTTTTGGGCAAAAGCACTTCATGTGCTTCGTCAAGACAAGGCTGTTCGCGAGAATGCATACTCCATTATTGAATATTGCGAGTGGCTTCCTGCACTGATTACAGGCGTAAAGAAATCTTCTGATGTGGTACGTAGCCGTTGTGCATGCGGACATAAAGCTATGTGGCATGAAAAATGGGGTGGTCTTCCAAGCGAAGAGTTTCTCACAGCTCTTGATCCACTTTTGGCTGGTTTTCGCGATCGTCTTTTCGAAAAGACCGAAACTGCAGACAAACCAGTTGGTTGTTTGAGTGAAGAATGGGCGAAGCGTCTCGGCTTGTCTACAAAGGTAGTTGTAGCCGGTGGAGCATTTGACTGTCACATGGGTGCTGTCGGAGCAGCTGTTTCTCCACATACTTTTGTCCGTGTGATTGGTACTTCTACATGTGATATTATGGTTTCAAGCTATGAAGAGATTGGTGACAAACTAATCAAAGGCATCTGCGGACAGGTTGACGGTTCTGTTATTCCCGGAATGGTCGGACTTGAAGCTGGGCAATCCGGTTTTGGAGATATCTATGCTTGGTTCAAACATGTATTGGAATTTCCTTTGAAGAATGTAATGGCTAAAACTTCTTTAATCGATGAGTCAACCAAAGCCAAATTGATTGCTGAGACTGTTGATCAGATTATTCCCGCTTTGTCAGTTGAAGCAGAAAAGATTCCTATAAGTGAAAGCACAGTTATCGCTACAGACTGGATGAATGGTCGCCGTACACCGGATGCCAATCAGATGTTGAAAGGGTCTATTGCTGGTTTGACGCTGGGAAGCTCTGCTCCACGTATTTTCAGAGCATTGGTTGAGGCTACTGCTTTTGGTTCAAAAGCGATAGTTGATCGCTTACGCAATGAAGGTGTACGTATCGACACAGTGATTGGTATTGGTGGTATCGCTCAGAAGTCTCCATTTGTCATGCAAACATTGAGCGATGTATTGAATATGCCGATTAAAGTGTGCAAAACCGATCAGGCATGTGCATTGGGTGCAGCGATGTTCGCAGCAACAGCAGCAGGCGTTTATGAAAAGGTTGAAGATGCACAGAAAGCGATGAACTCAGGATTTGACAAAGAATATACTCCAAACAAGGAGAATGCGAAAGCATACCACGAAATATTCGAGAAGTATGTGTTGTTAGGTCAATCAACTGGTTTACTCTAACTTATAGTAATGCTTACATGAGAGAGTCGGTTTTCTCATCAAAGGAAGCCGATCTCATCTCATAAAGCATGATCATTTGAAGTTTCTATTTGGTAAAGTCTTTGAGATCTATCCGATAAAAAGGATATCTGACTTATAGGAAGGCAGATAATCCTAAAAGTGCCTCTTCTAAGATATATACAATAATCAAATAATTAAATAAGTATGAATTGGAATTCACAAGAATTTATTTGGCTTGACTGGGTGGTTATCGCAGTCGGGATTGTAGTTGTAACGTGGGCTGTATGGAATTCCGTGCAAAAACACAATCGTACACTACATGGTGCCAGCAGCGATGACTATCTGTTCGGTAAAGGTGAACCATGGTATATCATTGGTGCAGCTATCTTTGCTGCAAACATTGGCTCGGAACACCTTGTAGGACTAGCCGGCACTGGCGCAAAAGCTGGTGTAGGTATGGCGCATTGGGAGATGCAAGGCTGGATGATACTCATCCTGGGCTGGCTATTCGTGCCATTCTACCAACTTATGAACAATAAGTTAGGGAAAATCATCACAATGCCCGATTTCCTTAAAAATCGCTACACACCTCGTACTGGTTCGTGGCTTTCTATTATTACACTTATAGCATACGTGCTAACCAAAGTGAGTGTAACAGCATTTACTGGAGGTATCTTTTTGGAGAGCCTTCTAGGCTTGCCTTTCTGGTACGGAGCTATAGGTTTGATAGTCTTAACAGGTGTCTTTACTGTTTTTGGTGGCATGAAGGGTGTGATGACACTCTCGGCAATTCAAACGCCAATTCTTATCATAGGTTCATTCCTTGTGCTTTTCCTTGGCTTGTCAGCACTTGGAGGCGGTAGCATCGGTGATGGATGGACTGCCATGATGGAGTATTCAAAATCACTTAACATTGGAGAAGACGGTGTTGCATACGGTACCAACCATATGTTCCACTTCGAAACGGGTGACCCGATGTATGATGAATATCCCGGTTTTTGGGTATTTATAGGTGCTTCAATTATCGGCTTTTGGTATTGGGCTACCGACCAGCACATCGTTCAACGTGTGCTCGGACAGTCAAAAGGTGAGTCAAGTGAAGTAGTGATGAGGCGTGCGCGCAGAGGTACAATAGCTGCTGGTTATTTCAAAATATTACCAGTATTTATGTTCTTGATACCTGGAATGATAGCCGCCGCATTGGCAGCACGTCCCGACAGCGGATTTACGTTAACCAACCCTGATACTGCCTTTGGTTCCATGGTTAAGTTTGTGTTGCCCGCTGGTGTGAAAGGTATTGTTACTATCGGTTTTATTTCCGCATTGGTTGCTTCTTTGGCGGCATTCTTCAACTCCTGTGCTACACTGTTTACAGAAGACTTTTATAAGCCAATGTTTAAAGGAAAAAGCGAGGCCAGATACGTTTTGGTAGGCCGTATTGCAACAATTGTGGTTGTGGTACTTGGTATCGTATGGATACCAGTCATGATGAGTCTAGGCAGCCTTTACTCCTATCTGCAAGGTATTCAATCGTTGCTCGCTCCATCCATGGTGGCAGTGTTCGTAATGGGTATATTTTCGAAAAGAATTACACCCAAGGCAGGTGAAGCAGGTTTAATAGTAGGCTTTGCTATCGGTATGGTACGGTTACTGACTAACATCTTTACGAATACAGGTCAAAACGTAATGAATGGCTGGTACTGGGAATCCACTCATTGGTTTTGGCATACCAACTGGCTTATCTTTGAGATATGGTTGCTTGTCTTTATCATGTTGATGATGGTCGTGGTATCATTTCTCACTCCAAAACCAACTTCTAAACAGATTGAGTTTATCACTTTCACGGGCGACTACAAGAAACTCATCTGGAAGAGTTGGGACAAATGGGATATTATTGCCAGTCTTGGCGTGGTAATTCTGTGTGCTACATTCTACTGGTATTTCTTGTAAATTTTAGTCAAAGGAGAAGAGTATTAGTTTCTTCTAAAAAGCCCATAACAAAATCTGTTATGGGCTTTTTCTCACTCTTTTATACACAAAAATGACTAAGAATGACCTTTTTACATGTACAAATGTTACTTGTTCAACTTTAATAACTAATTTTGCGCCCAATTCAAAAGGATACAACAATGAACGCGATTTTACTGATGCATTGCCCTGACCAACAGGGCATACTTGCTGCCGTTACGAACTTTATTAATGTAAACGGGGGAAATATACTTTACCTTAATCAG
Organism: Bacteroidales bacterium; assembly: GCA_963677415.2. Taxonomy (GTDB): domain Bacteria; phylum Bacteroidota; class Bacteroidia; order Bacteroidales; family JAQUTK01; genus JAQUTK01. The sequence continues at coordinate 99,165 of CAXXFJ010000048.1, forward strand.
CATGTTGATAACGAAGAACATGTTTTTTTTATGCGTATAGAGTGGAACCTTGATAACTTCTCTATTCCGAGAGACCGTATTTCAGAATACTTTGAGACCTTATATGGTGCACGTCTTCAGATGGTATACAGTTTGCATTTCAGTGATCAGACACCTCGTATGGCCATATTTGTTTCCAAAATGTCACATTGTATTTATGACATACTTGCACGGTATGCTTCCAATGAATGGATGGTTGAAGTACCTTTGATTGTCAGTAATCATCCAGATTTGAAAATTGTTGCTGATCGCTTTGGAATTGATTTCGAACTGGTTCCTATAACCAAAGAGAATAAGGCTGAGCAAGAGCAATACGAACTAGAGCTGTTGAAGAAATACAAAATAAACTTTATTGTACTTGCACGGTATATGCAGGTGATTTCGGATCAATTCATTGACCATTATCCCAATAAGATTATAAATATTCATCATTCTTTTCTCCCTGCTTTTGTAGGTGCCAAGCCTTATCATGCCGCATTTGAGAGAGGGGTTAAACTGATTGGAGCAACTAGCCACTATGTTACAAAAGACTTGGATGCAGGGCCGATTATTGAGCAGGATGTGGTTCGTATTTCTCATAAAGATAATGTGTCGACATTAGTCCATAAAGGTCAAGATCTCGAGAAAATCGTTTTATCGCATGCAGTTGAGAAGCATCTTCAAAGGAAAGTACTTACTTATAAAAATAAAACAGTTGTATTCAACTGATGTATATCAGCCATTCCCGTTCATTAATGAGCGGGAATGCTTCTTTCATAACCCCCTTCTCTCCTTTATATCTTTCATAAAAATGACAAATAGCCTCATTAAGAAAGAATAGTTCGTAACTAAAAACAGCTATTTTCACAAGGATTATGTATATTTGCAGAAAGAATATTCACAATTTGCAGTAAGATAACGTGCCAAAATATAATCCAAACGAAATAGCGGAGACTCCGATGATGCGTCAGTTTCTGGATATAAAACAAAAATATCCTGATGCACTTTTGTTGTTCAGATGCGGAGACTTTTATGAAACATACTCTCAAGATGCCGTAGTTGCTGCAGATCTTTTAGGAATCACACTCACGAAACGTGCTAATGGACAAGGTAAATATGTGGAGATGGCCGGATTTCCGCATCATGCTTTGGATACTTATTTACCTAAGATTGTGCGAGCCGGAAGGAGAGTCGCAATTTGCGATCAGCTTGAAGATCCTAAACTTACTAAGAAACTTGTCAGAAGAGGGGTTACCGAACTTGTAACTCCAGGTGTTTCAACGAATGATGCGATACTTGAACGACGTGAGAATAATTTCTTGGGATGTGTGCATATCAACAAAAATTCTTTGGGAATTTCATTTTTGGATATCTCAACCGGTGAGTTTCTCACAGCTGAGGGAACACCGGATTATATTGATAAACTGATCAATAACTTTGCTCCGAAAGAAATTCTCTATGAACGTACCAAAAAAGAACTTTTTGAAAATTATTTCGGAAACAAACATGTCACTTTTGCTCTTGAAGATTGGATTTATACCAGTGAGTCGGCTAATGACCGTCTCCTCAAACAGTTTGAGACAAAGAATCTGAAAGGATTTGGTATTCAGCATCTCTCATCTGGGATCATTGCTTCGGGTGCAATATTGTATTATATGGACATGACTCAGCATACCCACTTGAGCCATATCACTCATCTGTCGCGTATAGAAGAAGATCGCTTTGTACGGCTTGATAAGTACACAGTGAGGAGTCTGGAGTTGTTGGGGACTATGCAAGAAGGAGGCACAAGTCTGTTGAATGTTATAGATCGTACGGTTAGTCCGATGGGTGCCAGGCTTCTGAGGCGATGGTTGGTTTTTCCTTTGAAAGAGGTCAAACCAATTCGCGAACGGCAAGCCGTTGTCGAGGAGTTCTTTCGTAACCCCGCAATGAAGGAAGAGATGGAACAACATCTGAGCATGGTTGGTGACTTGGAACGGATTATCTCAAGAATATCAGTAGGACGAGTTTCTCCTCGCGAAATAGTTCAGTTGAAGCATTCCTTGCAGGCTATTGGAGACATCAAATGTTTATGCGCAGAGTCGGAATCCCTTTCTTTGCAGCGCATTGCCGAGCAGCTAAATCCTTTGCTTTTAGTGAGTGATCGAATTGAGAAGGAAATTAAAGAGGATGCTCCTGTATTACTGAACAAAGGAAATGTGATAAAAGAACACGTGAACAATGAGCTGGATGAGCTGCGGTATATTGCTTATAAGGGCAAGGATTACCTGATGAAAGTTCAACAACGTGAGAGCGACCGCACCGGTATCCCTAGTCTAAGAATCAGTTACAATAATGTGTTTGGATACTATATAGAAGTGCGTAATGCACATAAAGATAAAGTTCCGGAAGAGTGGATCCGCAAGCAGACCTTGGTTAATGCAGAGCGCTATATTACTCAGGAACTGAAAGAGTATGAAGAGAAAATATTAGGAGCTGAAGAGAAAATTCAGATCATAGAGAATACACTATTTAATGAGTTAGTTACCTCTCTGATGGAGTATCTTTCTTCGATGCAACTCAACGCTTCGCAGGTAGCACAGGTCGATTGTCTGCTTTCTTTTGCAAAAGTGGCTAAAGAGAACAAGTATATCTGTCCCGAGATTAATGAAAGTGAAGTTATTGAGATAGTGCAAGGGCGTCATCCGGTAATAGAAAAACAATTGCCTCCCGATGAAAGCTACATACCAAATAACGTGCATCTTGATACAGACTCCAATCAAATTATAATCATAACCGGACCGAATATGGCTGGAAAGTCTGCGTTGCTTCGTCAGACTGCCTTGATTGTATTGTTGACACAGATAGGCTCTTTTGTGCCTGCCGAGAGCGCGAGGATTGGCTATGTAGATAAGATTTTTACCCGTGTTGGTGCATCAGATAATATTTCACAAGGTGAATCTACGTTTATGGTTGAGATGAATGAAGCTTCCGATATTCTTAATAATATATCTAACCGGAGTTTGGTCTTGTTTGACGAACTAGGAAGAGGTACTAGTACGTATGATGGTATATCTATTGCTTGGTCTATCGTTGAGTATATCCATAATCATCCAAAAGCACGTGCTAAAACCTTATTTGCTACTCACTACCACGAACTGAACGAGATGGAGAAAACATTTTCACGTATCAAGAACTATAATGTGGCGGTCAAAGAGGTGAACAACAAAGTGATCTTTATTCGCAAACTTGAGCGTGGAGGCAGCGAACACTCCTTTGGTATCCATGTGGCTAAAATGGCTGGAATGCCGCAAAGTATTTTGAATCGAGCAGATGAGATTCTGAAGCAGCTCGAGAGTGAGAATCGGAAAGAGATGAAAGGCGCAATTACTTCGGGTAAAAAATCCAAAGATGGTATCCAGCTTAGTTTTTTTCAGTTGGATGATCCGGTACTTTCTCAGGTCAGAGATGAAATAATAAATATTGATGTGAATAATCTTACTCCACTGGATGCGTTGAATAAACTAAATGAGATAAAAAGGATAATTACAGGGAAGTAACTATATGCATGAAGTAATAAAGCAGGGTGATCATTAAAATGTGATCATCCTGCTTTATTATAAGTTAGAGTTCTGTTCTTAATTTCTTAGATGAAAAATGAGAGTAAATAGTAAATGCAGCCAGCGATAAGGGCACTCACAGGAATAGTAAGAATCCAAGCCCAAACCAAATCAAGAGTTACTCCCCAACGTACTGCAGAGAGTCTTTTTACTGCTCCCACACCGATAATACTACCTGCAATAACATGAGTTGTGCTTACCGGAACTTTAAGTACCTCTGTAAGGAATAGAGTGAAAGCGCCTGATGTCTGAGCACAAAATCCTTCAACTGGTGTGATTTTGGTAATCTTGTTTCCCATCGTCTTCATAATACGCCACCCTCCGGAAAGAGTACCTCCTGCTATCGCCGTAAAACAAAGAATTGGAACCCAGTCGGGAATCTCTGACATCGTTTTAATATTATCGTAATTGTTGGCGATTAAAGCAGCACCAATGATTCCCATTACTTTTTGAGAATCGTTTAATCCATGTCCGATACTCAATAAGGCAGAGGAAAGAAGCTGCAATCGTTTAAACCATTTATCTGCTTTATGTGGCTTGCACTTCCGTGCAATGTGAAGAGTCATTATTGTGATGATGTTTCCTCCTATCATTCCAATAAGCGGGGCAATTACAATAAAGGAAGCAATAATGATAATAATCTTGTAATGGATGGATTCAAATCCGGATGCTGCAATGGCAGCACCTGCAAATCCTCCGATAAGAGTGTGAGAAGAAGAGGAGGGAATTCCCATCCGCCAGGTCACCAGATTCCAAAAGATAGCTGCGATTAAACCGGCAATAATAACCTGATTGGTTACAAACTCCGGGATAACAGTCTTTGAAACAGTATCAGCAATACCAAACTCACCTATAACGAACTTTGCTATAAAGAAAGCTATAAAGTTGAAAGCTCCAGCCCAGATTACAGCCTGAACGGGAGTAAGTACCTTTGTTGATACGACCGTAGCGATAGAATTTGCCGCATCATGAAATCCATTGATGAAATCAAAAATAATAGCTAGTACGACAATGATGATTAGTAGTTCCATGTGGGATTCTTCAGGAGTATTTAACAATGATCGTTTTGATGATCTTTCCAACCGCATCCAGTTTGTCGGTTGCTTTCTCCAACTCCTGCATTATCTCTTTAATTTTTATCAGCTCGATACTATCAACTTCTCGTTCGAATAGTTCCATTACAAAATGTTCATAGACATCATCTGCATCATGTTCTACGGCGTGAAGAAGATTACATTGATCCAAGGCAAAGAAAGGTTTTTTTGTGATAGTCTTCAATTCACCCACGACCGTTTTTACAGCCTCGCTTCCCTTAATGATTAGATTTGACATCTGAACCGTCTTTTCTGGGATATGTTTTGGCTGGTATATAATCATTCGTTTTCCGGATGAGTTGATCAAATCAAGAACATCGTCCAGTCGCTCACACAAGTTATGAATGTCTTCACGGTCAAAAGGAGTGATAAATGTGTTGTTCAGTTCCGTAAAGATCAAATTGATTTGTTGATCACCCGAGGTTTCTACATCTTTAATTAGTCGATAGAGCTCTTTGCTTTCTGCTCTATCAGTACTTTTTGTCAGTTTGTTTAGTAAAAGTGATGCTTCTACTAGTTTTTCGCTCATGTTATTGAGCATTGGAAAGAATTTGTTTTCTTTTGGAGTGAGAAAAGAAAAGATAGAGTTTATTGCCATTTCATCATATATTAATAAAGTCACAAATGTAACATATATTACAGACAATAAAAGGCATCCCTCTGTTTATTTCAGATAAATAAAGTTAGTGAATTCTAATGCATACCATGAACTTAAGTACTTCTCTCAAGTGGATGAAAGAGTAAAGAATAAAGAACTCATTACAAAACTTCGGATTATTTACATGAATAAACTATCTTTGTCCCATTCAAAGAAGGTGTATGAATAACTTTTCCACAGATTTGATTACTATTCTCGGACCTACTGCATCAGGCAAGACGGCTTTGGCCGCTCATCTGGCAGATCGTCTGCACACGGAGATCATCAGTGGTGATTCTCGTCAAGTATACCGAACTATGGATTTGGGTACAGGCAAAGATCTTGTTGACTATCTGATCAATGGTCGATCAGTGCCTTACCACCTGATAGATATTGTCGAACCGGGCACTAAGTACAATGTCTTTGAATATCAACATGATTTTCTTAAGGCATATAACTCTATTAGAATGAAAGGTCTTTGCCCCGTTCTTTGTGGAGGTTCAGGAATGTATATTGAATCTGTATTAAAAGGGTATAAACTTTTGCCTGTGCCAGAAAATATTGAATTGAGAAAAAGTCTGGAAATAAAAACACTGGTGGAATTAAAAGAGATTTTGTCTGCATACAAGGAATTGCATAATAGTACAGATGTAGATACAGTGAAAAGAGCAATTCGTGCTATTGAGATTGAGACTTTCTATGAGCGAGCACCAAAAGAGATACGCGACTTTCCAATGCTGAATAGCTTGATTATTGGTTTGGATGTGGATCGTGAACTTCGAAGGGAAAGGATTTCGAGGCGCTTACGTCAAAGGCTCGATGAAGGAATGATTGACGAAGTACGACAGATTATTGAACGAGGTGTTCAGCCGGAAGACCTTATTTATTATGGGCTTGAATATAAATACCTCACTTTGTTTGTGATTGGACAACTGACTTATGAAGAGATGTTTACCCAACTGGAGATAGCAATACATCAGTTTGCCAAACGTCAGATGACTTGGTTTCGTGGAATGGAGAGAAGGGGTTTTAAGATCCATTGGATCAATGCTGCTCTTTCAATGGATGAAAAATTGAATCAGATAATTGAAATGCTAAAGATATGACTATACAAGATTTAAAGAGCGGCGAAAATAATTTCTTTCTACTGGCAGGTCCGTGTGTGATCGAAGGGGAAGAAATGGCTCTCCGCATAGCTGAGAGAATAATTAAGATGACCGATAAGTTGGATATACCTTATGTATTCAAAGGATCTTATCGGAAGGCTAACCGGTCGCGCATTGATTCTTTTACAGGAATAGGAGATGAAAAAGCATTAAAGGTACTGCGAAAAGTGCATGAGACCTTTGGCGTTCATACTGTTACGGATATCCATACTGCTGAAGAGGCATCTATGGCAGCGGAGTATGTTGATATATTGCAAATTCCGGCATTCCTTTGTAGGCAGACTGATTTGTTGGTGGCTGCAGCTGATACAGGCAAGGTGATCAACATAAAGAAAGGACAATTTCTTTCCGGAGAAGCAATGCAGTTTGCCGTTCAGAAGGTTGTGGACGCCGGCAATCCGAATGTAATGATTACAGAGCGTGGTACAACCTTTGGGTATCAGGATCTGATTGTTGATTACAGGGCTGTTCCCGTCATGAAGAGTTTCGGATTTCCGGTTATACTGGACTGTACACATTCCTTACAACAACCGAATCAAACAAGTGGTGTTACCGGTGGAATGCCGCAGCTTATTGAAACGATAGCTCGTGCCGGAATTGTCACGGGTGTAGACGGATTGTTTCTTGAGACACATGAAAATCCTTCCTTTGCAAAATCTGATGGGGCTAATATGCTACAACTTGATTTACTGGAAGGTTTGCTCACCCGACTTACAGAGATTCGGATGGTAATTAATAAGTTCTGAAACAGGAGGGATTAGCCGATGCGGCTGATTCTTCTTAGTTTATCTTCATCCAATACAAGAATCTTTCTTCCATCTACGATAATTAGTTTCTCTGATGCAAAGTTGGATAGGGTACGGATTGCATTTGAGGTCGTCATATTAGATAATCCCGCAAGATCTTCTCTGGAAAGGAAGATACTAAGTGTCAGGTTGTCTTCTTCGTATCCGTATTTATCTTTCAGTACGAGCAATGCTTCGGCGAGTCGTCCGCGAATATGTTTTTGAGTGAGAGTGACTGTCCGCTCATCTGCAATACCTAAATCGACAGAAAGTTCACGAATAAGAAACAGGGCAACCTTGTTGTTTTCTTCCACAAATCTAGACATGAGTTCCATTGGGATAAACACAACGGTAGAGGATTCAAAAGCAGCTGCGCTTGTTAAGTAGGGTTCTGTTGCGAAAAAAGCCCGATATCCGAAATATTGAACAGGACGAATCATCCGAATAATCTGACTTCTTCCTCCTACACCTTCTTTGTATATCTTGACTTTTCCTTTTAAAAGACACATGATGTTCGTTGCCTCATCCCCTTCACTATAAATAATCTCATTCTTTTTATAGAACTGGATAGAATGATTAATTTTTACAGCATCACGTTGTTCTTCCGTCAGAAGTTCCCAAAACTCTGAAAGTTCGTACAAATCAAAATCGATATACTCTTTTTTACTCATTGCTGCTTTATAAGCATGTTATGCAGCACAAAAATAGATCAAAAACATTAATTCTCATTCTTTTAACCTATAAAAAATGAAAACAGGCTGTTATTATTTCTATTTTTGTTCGCTTTTATGCCTAAGTACACCAGATACATATTGTTTTTGTTTATCTGCTTCTGTTTATTCTCCTCGAGAACTCAAGCTGATGTTCCCCCGTTTATGATTATTCCTACGGACTCAATCGTAGCAAATTGTATTCGGATGGCTCCGCTATTTGAAAAGAAGATAAAAACACTTCAGTCGGTGGTATATACCAAAGCCGTAGTTACTGTCAAAAAGCGGAATGAATTAATAAGGATGATTCCAGCAGAAATCCGATTGGCAAACAAAAGTAGTCAATATATCCAGGAGCTGATCAGTGATGTCCGTTTTACTGCACCCGATATTTACGAGTCTAAAGTAATATCATATAACAATACGACAAAGAATAATGTAAATCCGAATACTCGTATCCTTTCTTTCTTGAAAATCAATGTTTTTAGTCAAACCTATCTTTCCAACACAGTAATCTCTCCGCTTAGTGAAAAGGCCAGGAAGTACTACAAATATGAGTATGACGAAGTCGTTTATGAAGATGATGGTACTTTCTATTACAGGATAAAGATTATTCCTAAGTATAAGAGTCAACAGCTGGTGAGTGGCTATATGGATGTTATCCCGAAGACTTGGGGACTAAAGAGATTGACTTTTAAAGGTGAATATGCACAAACTCTTTTTAATGTCGAACTAAAACTGAAGGAACTTGAAAAAGATGTGTTTGTTGTCGAGGAACATAAGATTGATATTAACACTCACTTCTTAGGGAATACAATAAAAGGATTGTATCATACTCATGTGGCAGTGGAAATGTATCAGCTAAATGATACGGTTCTGAATGCAGAAAATCCTGTTGGATATGATTTGAGTAGCTTTTTCACTCCAAAAGAGAAAGGAGTGAAAATGGAAATTAATCCCGATCAGACATTTTGGAAACAAAATCGTCCATTACCGCTTTCAAAGGAAGAAGACGAAATCTTCAATAGAATGAAAGATACCACTACATCTTCTGCCAAAAGGTCATCCATTGTCTTTGATCCAACGTCCTATATCCTGGATGTGGCAAGCCGCGTTTCATCTCCAGTTCGTTCAAATGCCAATGACTACATGCAACTGGACTATCGGGGAATAGTAAATCCAGCTTTGTTTGATTTTAGTAAGACGGACGGTCTTATCTGGAGACAAGATCTGATGATTGGGAAAGAATACTCAGGAAGCAGAATACTTCAGTTTCATCCTCAATTGGGTTATGCATTTAAATCGAATGACTTTTATTGGGGCACGGATTTGTCTTTTCTATATAATCCGAAGAAACGAGGGTATCTGAATATAGGTGTCGGCAATGGCAACAGGATTTACAATAGTCAGATGTTTGATAAGTTAAAGAGTGACTCTGTCCTTAATTTAGATTCTGTTCATTTTAAATACTATAATGAGCTGAACTTCAGAGTTGGAGTATCCCAAGAGATCTTTAATGGGTTGGAGCTATCTCTTTCTTTGCGTTACTATATCCGTTCACCGAAATTGTACGGTAGTTCGTACCCTTCTAATAGTGGATCAGAGAATAATGGAGCATTAAGTGAGTTGAGCGATGATTATCGTTCGTTTGCTCCAATGATGAGGGTGACGTGGACCCCAGGTCAATATTATAGATATGAAAAAGAAAAAAAGATTTATATGCATTCTTCTTATCCTACATTTAATTTTGAGTATGAACGCGGAATGTCAGGTATCTTAAAAAGTCATAGCAAGTATGAACGGATTGAACTTGACCTTTCTCAAAGTATTGATCTGGGATTACTTCGTTTTTTGCGTTATGAAGTTGGAGCAGGGATATTTACAAATGCCCAATCTCTTTACTTTGCCAATTTCTCTTATTTCTCCAAACGTACTTTACCTAACAATTGGAATAATACCTTCGGAGGCGTCTTTGAGGTATTGGACAACCGTTGGTTTGGTTCTGCTGACCGTTATTGGCAGATGCATCTGCAATTGCAGGCACCGATGTTATTCTCCCGTTATTTTCCCGGTCTTTCCAAGTGGATGGTTTCGGAGCGCTTGTATGTAGGCAAATTGGCTATGCCATCATTTCCTTCTTATAGCGAACTTGGTTATGGTATAGGCAACCATGTGTTTAATGCCGCTTTATTTACGAGCTTCAAAGGTGTTGACTTTTATGGAGTCGGCTTTAAGTTCTCTCTGGAATTATTTAATTCTTGGTAATTGCCCGGTCATGCGGATTACGATGATACCTGTCTGCTTTTTGTTGGAGGCCAGATAGTCGGCGAGAGTCATTGTTGAAATAACGACTTTCTTCTCTGTAGCTGAGGCATGCATCAGTTTGACCGCTCCTTCCTTTTTATAGGCAATCCCAACATGACTAATGTCGAGTCCTTCTATGGCAGTCGTAATTGCAATAAGGTCTCCGTTTTCAATCATTCCTGATTGTTTATTGACTTCTGCTTTGGGTAAATAATAAAAAGGTGTGGACCGTACGCCTTCTTCTGTCTGCTCAATAGAGGGTATCCATGCCGCATTTGCAGCTAAAGCTTCATAAGCCTGATAGTGCGTACTCATAAAGTTCAAGTTGAAATTAATCTCTTCACCATTCATCTCCTTGGTTACATCCCTTACTATTCCCTTTTTTTGATTATTCAGGATCCATTCTGAGAAATAGTGAAGCCTTGAGAGATATCCATCCCTTTTCCCATTGCGGTAGCGGATGAATTCCAGATTGTGGCAATAATTCTCAAAGTTCCCTTGTTGCTTCAATGTGAGAGTCAGTGCCATGACAGATTCCACAAAGGTGGTGCAATCAAGAGATCTGAGATTGACAACCAGCTTTTCAGGCGAGCGACCTTCAAGAGTGGACGCAACGTATGGGGTGTTTAAAAAAAACATACCGGTCTCTGCAATCAGAGTACCGGTAGTTTTATTTGCTAAGTCAGAGCATTTCTGTAAATAGGATTGAAAGATAAGGGAGTCTTCTTTTTCGTATACAATCTCCTTGTCAGCACTTTGTGCTGATGTCTTTCCAAGGAGGAACAAAGAAACCAGAATCATCCAAAGACTTTTCATAGCCATTTATTTGCTAAGTTATTTTCCAAGCTTGCCTGCAAACTCCATGTGGTAGGCCTTGATAAATCCGTCAATATCTCCATCCATCACATTTTGCACATTGGAGGTCTGATAGTTTGTACGATGATCTTTCACACGTCGGTCATCAAACACATAGCTGCGAATTTGCGAACCCCATTCGATCTTCTTCTTGTTACCTTCTACTATTTCCTGCTCCTTTCGACGCCTTTCCAGTTCGAAGTCATACAATTGAGATTTTAACAAGCGCATGGCATTTTCACGATTGCCCAACTGTGAACGGCTCTCCGTATTTTCTATCAACAGTTCTCGCGTCTCACCGGTATCCGGATCGAGATAGTTGTAACGAAGTCGAACTCCAGTCTCTACCTTGTTGACGTTCTGTCCACCGGCTCCACCCGATCTGAATGTATCCCAAGAGACATCAGCCGGATTGATCTCAATTTCAATAGTATCATCTACAAGAGGAACGACAAAGACTGATGCAAAAGAAGTCATACGCTTTCCCTGCGCATTGTAGGGTGAAACACGCACTAAGCGGTGAACCCCATTTTCACTTTTTAGGTAGCCATATGCAAACTCTCCCTCAATCTGAAATGTTACCGTTTTTATACCGGCATCATCACCTTCCTGAAAGTTTGTCTGTGTCACCTTATATCCTTTGCTCTCACACCAGCGTGCATACATGCGCATTAACATGGATGCCCAGTCATTACTTTCTGTACCACCAGCTCCTGCATTGATCTTCAAAACTGCGCCAAGTTTATCTTCTTCATGACGCAACATATTCTTCATCTCGAGATTTTCGAGCATATAATTAACACGTGCAAAAGCGGTGTCAACATCCTCCTCTGTAGCAATCTCTTCTTTTACATATTCAAATGCAAGTTCTAATTCTTCTGTAGCAGCATGTGTCTGATTAAAATCCTCAACCCATTTTCTCAGGCCTTTAATTTTTCTCATTTGAGCTTCCGCAGCCTTTGCATCATCCCAGAAGTTTGGGTCTTGCGTGCGAATCTCTTCTTCTTCGATTTCAATTAATTTTGAATCGACGTCAAAGATACCTCCTCAGCGCATCAACGCGCTCTTTCACATCTTTAAGTTGTTCTATTGTAATCATTTTGTTCGTAAGTTATTATATATACATTTTTTCTATTTCTGTGGCATACCTTTCTTCAATAGCTTTGCGCTTCATCTTAAGGGTATTGGTGAGTTCGCCATTCTCCATGCTGAACGGTTGAGCCAGTAGCGTAAATTTCTTGATTTGCTCATAGTTTGCAAATTCCACTTGCATTGCATTGATCCGATTTCTATAGAGTTCGATGATCTGTTCGTTTTTTACCAGCTCATTCATGTCCGAACACTCAATATTGTTTTGCTGAGCATATTTCTGTAAGGTGATATACGCAGGGACAATCAATGCGGTTACGTACTTTCGTGTGTTTCCGATGGCAGCAATCTGGTCGATATATTTGTCTTCGCCCATCTTTGTTTCAATAGCCTGAGGAGCAACATATTTTCCATTACTAGTTTTGTAAAGATCCTTGATGCGCTCTTTCATGATAAGATAGTTACCATCCAAAGCTCCGGCATCTCCGGTCTTGAACCATCCATCTACGAATGATTTTGCATTCTCTTCCGGTTTATTGTAGTACCCTTTGATGATGGTCTTTCCTTTCAGTAAGATCTCGCCATTCTCATCGATTCTTACCTCAACATCAGGCATGATCCTACCAACTGTTCCAATTTTGTATCCTGTTTTCCAGAAACAGCTAACGGTAGCAGTTGACTCTGTGAGTCCGTAACCATTTAAAATATTGATACCTACGGCATGAAGGAATATGTTTATGTTATCCGATAAAGCCGCTCCGGCTGTAGGGAAGAAGTTTCCTCTATCAATACCAATCGTTTTCTTTAGTAGCGTGTAAATAGTCTTATCATACAATTTATATTTGATTGAGAGACCCAAAGGAGGAGTCTTTCCCTCATTTATAAACTGAATGTTATGTTTGCGTCCGGTTTCAATAGCATCCAGAAAAACTTTCCGGGTGATTGTTCCGGACGAATTGATTTTTTCCTGAACAGCTTCGTATACTTTCTCCCAGAAGCGAGGCACACTACACATGACTGTTGGCCTAACTTCTTTAATAGTTACCTGAATAGTTTTAGGGTCATGATTAATAGCAAGCTCAGTTCCCAAAGTCAAGCATAAAAGGTACCACGTTTTTTCAAAGACATGCGTCATAGGTAAGAAGCTCATAGAAAGATCCTTGTCTGACAGATCTGGCAAGCGCCCGGGGTGAATACGCATGGCTTCCTGAAAGTTACTGTGGCACAGTATTGCCCCTTTTGGTTCACCGGTAGTACCCGATGTATACAGAATGGCAGCAGTATCTTCCAGAGTGGCAGAGGCCATTCTCTCTTTCAGATCCTTATTTGCATTCGAAGACTCTGCTGTCTGAAGGAAATCACTAAAGTAAATAGAACTTTTATCCAGTTGGTGCTTCACTACCTTTGGATCAAAGATGATGATCTGAATCAATGTCGGACAGTTTGTTGATGCCTTCCATGCGTTATCATACTGAGGCTGCTCGCCGACAAACAAGAATCGGACTGAAGCATCGTTGATGATATATTCTATCTGTACCGAACTGCTTGTCGCGTAGATTGGAACAGACACTGCTCTGTTTTGAAACAATCCAAATTCAGTAATCAAATACTCAGGCATGTTTTGAGAACACACAGCTACATTTTCCTGTATCTTTAATCCGTTAATTGTAAAAGCAAGAGCGGCTCTTGAAACCAATTCATTAAATTGATTCCATGATGTTGGATTCCAACTGCCGGATACCTGGTCTTTGCATCGGAATGCAGCTCTTTCGCCATATTTCTTCGCTTGGGTCTGGATGAGGCTCGCGTAATGAATCATAAATCAAATGATTTAGTTTGGTTTGCAAAATTAGATCATTCTTATCATATATCAACTATGAAGCTGCAATAAAATGGTAACATATAACCAGTCTCTCGATAATTTGCATTATGTTTGTACATTAAAACACTACAAGTATGGATATTAATAACTCTTTTGAAGAGGCCCAATCACTATTGAAAAGTCTCATTGCCATACCTTCACTAAGTCGTGAAGAAGAGGCTGTGTGTAATTTTCTTCAAGAATATCTAACAGGAAAAGGGCTTAAAGTGAGAAGGAAGAATAATAATCTTTATCTCATCTCCCAAGAGTTTGATGAGGCTAAGCCTACCTTATTATTAAATGCGCACCTCGATACAGTAAAGCCTGCAGCCGGATGGCAACAAGATCCATATACTCCTTTGGAAAAAGACGGACGAATCTATGGCTTGGGGAGCAATGATGATGGAGCCAGTCTGGTTTGTTTGCTGGCTACCTTTCTGATTTTGCAAGAGACCAAGCAGAGTTACAATCTTATCTTTCTTGCTTCTGCAGAGGAAGAGATATCCGGAAATAAGGGAATTGAAAGTGTTTTAGAAGAACTTCCCCCATGCTCTTTCGCCATCGTAGGAGAACCCACAGGGATGCACCCTGCCATTGCCGAAAAAGGTCTGATGGTGCTTGATTGTATTTCCAGGGGAGTAGCCGGACATGCGGCTCGCAATGAAGGAGTCAACGCAATATATAAAGCAATTTCAGATATACAGTGGTTTCAAACCTATACATTCCCAAAAGTATCAGATATGCTTGGAGCTGTAAAGACATCAGTTACGCAAATTACTGCCGGAACTCAACACAATGTAACTCCTGGTGAATGTACTTTTGTGGTGGATGTTCGCAGCAATGATTGTTACTCAAATCAAGAATTATTCGAACTGATAAAAGCCAATGTAGCCTGCGAAGTAATGCCGCGCTCTTTCAGGCTAAACTCTTCACATATATCTTCGGATCATCCGTTTGTGCAGCGAGCCATCCTGCAAGGGCGAACACCTTTCGGTTCGCCGACCTTATCCGATCAGTCATTGATTCCTTATCCTTCAGTGAAAATTGGTCCGGGAGAATCGTCGCGTTCTCATACCTCCGGAGAATATATCTATCTGGACGAACTGAAAGAAGCAATCACTATATATACACAGCTTCTTGACGGTTTGACATTATAGACCCAGCCTCTCAACGACCCAGCCAGTTCTCAGGATTCAACTTCTCTGTCTCTTTTCTCAGCTGGAAGTGTAATTTGGTCAGGTTACCATCGTCAGTATCAGTATAGACCCTTCCCAGACTTTGTCGTGCCTTCACTTTGTCTCCCTGTTTGACATACACCTGACTGAGATTAGCATATATGGTGATATATTTCCCATGACGTACCATGACAGAGGTGTTATAACCAGGCAAGACGAACACCTTGCTTACTGTTCCGTCAAACACACAACGTGCATCAGATCCGGGGTTTGTCTCAATGTATATACCATCGTTTGATGTCTGTACATTTTTATATTCTGCATTTTGCTGAATGCCAAAATGACCTGTGATGATACCCGCTCCTGTGATAGGAAAAGGCAATCTTCCCTTGTTGTTTTCAAAACTTCCTGCTAATTCTCTTTCCGAACGAGTCATTGCATACCCTCCTTGAGAATCAGACTTTCTCGTTTCTGATGAATTCTTTGCCACAGCATTCTCTTCGGTTGACTTATCAGCCTTTTTATTGCCGCTCTTAGTTTTACTTTGGGCTTCTTTCGCAGCTCTTTCAGCTTCAGCTTTCTCTGCCCGTTCCGCTTCAGCTTTTGCCAAAGCCGCAGCACGTTCAACTTCCTCTTGAATTAGTTTATCAATCTGGCGATCAAATGATGCTGCTTGTTCCCTTTGTTTCTTCAGATCACTTTCCAGTCCTTTTTGTTTCTTCTTGATGCCTTCCAACTCTGTTTTGCGAGTTGATTCTGCTTCCTTCAGTTTGCTCTCTTCTCCCTGACGTTCAACGCGGAAACTCTCTTTCTCGGTTTTCTTCTTCTCAAGTTCTTCTTTTGCTACTTTGATAGCATTTTGTTCGATGATAATCTCTTTACCCTGTTGATGACGCGACAATGAATATTCCCGCAAGTAACGAATGCGGCGGTAAGTTTGAGAAAGATCTTCAGCAGAAAGGATGAACATCAGTTTATCTTCAGACTTATTGTGGAAAGACATTGAGCTGATTGATTTTGCATATTGATTTTGTTTTGTTTTTAGTATGGCATTCAGCTCCACAATCTCCTTTTCTTTTTCATTGATTCCATTGTTAAGAAGAGCAATCTCATCATCAAGAGCTTGAATTAATTCGCGTCTTGTTTTTATTTGTTCAAACAAGAGATTTAGCTCTCTGGTCGACTGCTTTTCAGAGACCTTTGCATCCTTCAACAATTTGTTGGTAATCTCAATCCTCTCAAGCATCTCTTTTCGCTTGTTTTCAAGAGTATTGATTTGCTTATTGCTCTGTCCGAAAGCGCTAAACATAGTAATAAATAGCAGGGATAAGAGTGATATTGTCCTTCTCATTGCATATTTTTTATTAGTTTTAATAACTGAGATACTGTAATCTTACTGTAGTTCTTCGAAAATGAATCAGATATATTTACAGTCTTATTATAGTTTATGGAATTAAAAGAGAGGTTTAGCTTCGCACTATCGTTTTCAAAGAATGCCAGAATACTCATCTCTTCAGGAAAAAAGCTTTCATTCGATGATTTCTTGAAGTCATCATATTCCCAATATACGTAAGTCGTTTTTGCTCCATCGCCAATAATAGTTGATTTCAAATCGTTTGCAGCGTTAAAGGTGAATAGACTTGATACATTGGATGGATGTTTCTTTTCCTTCAAGGTTGTTTCTCCGGATAGTTTTCTTTCCAGAGAAAAAGCATTGAAGTCGGAACTTTTCAGTCTAGCTTTCTTTAATAGGAAGAGCTGGTTGGTGAGAAGAGATTGCAAAACAGGATAATTGAATACAGATTGAAGTTCTCCTGATAATGATTCGGTCTTCTCCTGAAAATAGTATTGGTTCATTCTGTCAATACACGTAATCATCTTCGGAGTTACAACCAGGCGGAAAGCCTCAATACCAAACAAAGGCTGTATGGACAGTTGTATTGCGCTGTCTCTGATAATCCTCAAAGTACCTTTGGAAGCGTACTGTTTGTCTTTATTGCTAAAACTCACGTTTAGTTTACCTTCTAGAGTCTGATAATCAGCTTCGCAATGTTCCAGTACCAAAGATCTCAGATCTTTCTTTTCTAAAGAGCGAGCTGTTTCCTTGCCTGTCTTACAAGCGGATAAGCTTATGATGACGAGGATAAGCAATGGAAAGATGATTCTTTTTGATTTCATACTCATTCTATATAGGTCTTGGTAGCTATCTTTTCCTTGATCAGTTCGGACTTGCTGCCATACTCCAATGCCTTTTTCCATTGTTTCACAGCTTCTTCTTTTTTATCATTCATAAATAAGATATCACCATAATGTTCAAGTACTTCAGCATTGTTTTCAATCCCTTTGCTGAAAGCTCTCTCAATATAAAACAAGGCCAACGAGTAGTTTTCCTGAACAAAATAAATCCATGCATAGGTGTCCAGATACGTTGGATTTTCCGGTTGCAGAGCAATACAACGGCCAGACATCCACTCGGCTTTGGAAATATCTTTCTTTAGATTACTCAGATAGTAGGCGTAATTGTTGAGTACATTGATATTCTGTTCATTGAATTTGAGTGCTTTTTCGTAAGCATCAATCGCTTCTTTTTCTTTCTTTTCTCCTTGATAGATATCTCCTTTCAATCCATAAAATTCCGATAGTAATAATGCACTCTTTCCATCCTTTTCAGCGATCATGATTCCTTTGTCGCATGCATCCAGAGCTTTGATAAATTCATTGTTTTGCGAATAGGAAGCGCAAAGATAAAACCAGAACATACTGTTGTCCGGGAGGTAGGTCACCGCTTTTTCTGTAATTTCAATTAGTTTGACCGTATTCTGCTCTTTTAAATAGTAGTTAATAAGGAATTGCCATGCTTTTTGATTGTCCGGAACTAAGTCAATTACGCTTTCAATCTGCTCGGCAGATTCTTTCATTCTTCCTTCTTTTACGAGTAAATCACTATATGCAAGTTTGACATCAGGTTCAAAGGGATACTTGCCTACCATATATTGAAACAGCGTATCGATTAGAGAACTCTGAGAATCTTTCTTTGCGCTCACATTGGCATAATATTTGGAAAGCAGATCAAGCTTGGTAGTATACGGTACATCTTCGTTGTAAAGAGCCTTTTTCAAATCTTCCTCGACTGGATCCCCTTTCATGCCTTTGTATTGTACCATGGAAACTGCCAGGTCTGCATTTTGAGGATCAGAGAGTGCAACCTGCCTATATATTTCGTAGGCTTCATCCGGCCTGTTTATAGAAAGATAAAGGTCTCCTTTTAATACTTTGTAATGCAGATCCTCCGGATATAATTCTTGTAGCTTCTCAATCTCCATGAAGGCCTTTTTTTCCTGCTTATTCATTATGTACAAACGAAACTTATTGATGCACAATTCTTCGTTTGGCCCGAGATCCTTTTCCATCTTATCCAACAAGCCTATCGCTTTCTCGTACTGTTTGGTCTGGATATATAGATCGGACAGCATCTCCTGCAGGCCAAGATTGTTTTCTGTCTGACCGATCAAGCTTTCAAGTATCGGTATCCCGGTTTTAGTATCTCCTTCTTCCAGACAGGTCTTTGCCAATGCCCACTTATACCATTTGTTTTCTTCATCAAGCCGGACGGCTTTAAGTAATAAGTCTTTTGCTTTACCAAACTCTGAGAATCCCGAGTAATAACCGGATAGCTCGTACATGACGGGGGCGTTGGTCGAATCCAGCATGAAGCAATAGTTGAATAGTTGAAAAGCTGCATCATCATCTCCGCTGTTTTTTAACCGTACGGCCTCTTCAAAGATGTAATCCAGCTTTCTATTATCTGTTTCGGATAAAAGAGAGGAAGAAGAACTGACGGATATCGTCTTCCCTTTGCTTTTTTGCACACTCTTACATGCCGACACACTCAGTATCAGTAGTAGTGTTATGAAAGAATGGAGAAGGTATTTGTTCATTTACTTTTTCCCTGTATGACCAAATCCACCGGCGCCCCGCTCTGTTTCTTCAAGTAAACCGGATTCGATCCATTTGACATGTTCATGAGCGGCAATGACCATTTGGCAGATGCGTTCTCCATCTTCAATGACAAACTCTTCCTGTGAAAGGTTGATAAGAATTACGCCTATTTCGCCCCGATAATCAGAATCGATAGTTCCGGGAGAATTAAGTATTGTAATTCCTTTTTTTAGGGCTAATCCGCTTCTAGGACGTATTTGAGCTTCGTATCCTTCGGGTAATTCTATAAAGAGTCCGGTTTTTACCAATATACGTTCCAATGGTTTCAGAATGATTGGAGAATCAATATTTGCCCGAAGATCTACTCCTGCAGATCGGTCAGTAGCATACTCAGGTAGTGAATGGCGGGAGTGGTTTATAATCTTTACATCCATAATAATCAATTGAAGTTTATTCCTCTTATATATAAGGAACAAAAATAGTCTTTTTCATTGACATACAGAATCAATTTATTTTTTTTGTGTTTAAAGTACTTCACTGAAGTTCTCATTTCTATATGTGGCAGCAGTGATTACACATTCTATTTCCCCCCGTCATTGCGGGCCTGACCCGCAATCCCCAAAGTGCTGCCTTCCGCACCTTATGCCTTTCCCCCCGTCAGCCTAACATAATGTGCCTCAATAGCTAGTGAAGCTGTCAGTTGACAACTTAAAAGCTGCCAACTGACAACTTAAAAGCTGCCAACTGACAACTTAAAAGCTGCCAACTGACAACCGACAAGCTGTCAACTGACAACTTCATTAGCTCTTCCGGAGAAACCGCTTATACTGTAGGACCCTGAAAGGGGTTGACTCTTTTAGCTTCTAATTCTGATTTTAGTAGACTCTTTATTTTTTATCTCTGACTACAGTTGACTCCTTTATCTTTATCTCTGACTACGGTTGACTCTTTTAGAACAAGACCCTAAAAGAGGTTGACTTTGCTCTTTTGAAGCTCGGAAATATCCGATAGGTTTGTTCTGCAAACATACATATTATATCTGCACAGGCAAATTGTTTTGCAGATATTCTTCCCGATAACTTCTCCATCTTTTCTTGATGGGTCCATTCATAAGTGAAGCTTCCATCGGTGTCATCATATCCAGACTCTTATGAGGTCTTTGGGTGTTGTAGAACTCTACAGCTTCTGCAACGGCAGTTCGCACCTCTTCGATATCTTTAAAATCACGATACTCCAGGAATTCATGTTTGAGGATCCCATTTACACGTTCTGCAATCGCGTTCTCTTTCGGATCTCCTTTCTCCGTCATGCTTATCCGTATATGGTTCTCTTTTAGAAGTCTGGTATATGAGTCGCTGGCATACTGAACACCACGGTCTGAGTGGTGGATTAAGTCAAGCCGGTCAGCCTCTTCTATCCGTGATAAAGCTTGTTGAAGAGCCCGGATTGTGAACTCCGTTTGTAAGGTTGGGGCGACATAATAACCCACAATCTCCTTGTCGTAAGCATCGGTAATCAAGGAGAGAAAGCAGAACTTCTCACGGATCCTGATATAAGTGATATCACTCACCCACACCTGATTGGGGTGCTCCACAATCAGATCCTGTATCTGGTTCGGATATAAAAGATAAGGATGATTGGAATCCGTCGTCCGGATTCGTTTTCTTCTTTTCCTTATGGTCAGACCATAAACACAGAGTATCCTACAGAAGGAATCCCGCCCAAGGCTGTATTCCACACCAAAATAGCTTTTATACATTACCCATAACTTCTCCCCACCGATGCCGGGATCTTTTCCACGGATTTCATGTACATATTCAAGTACGAACTGTACCTTTGCAGCATTCTCTAAACCGTGATCCAGATACTGGTAATAGGCTTGCTTAGATACACCAAACAGACCGCAAAGAGCCTTTGTATGATACAAAGGAGCTCCTGTGTGAAGCCTTACTACTGTTTGGTGCCAGCTTTTTTTCGGATTGGAATCTGAAACATTTCCTCCGCAACGTCTATCATTGTATCAAAGGCCGTAGCGCGCATCTTTTCATGTTCCAAATCCATCTTTACTTTTTTCAGTTCCTTTTTCAATCTGGCAATCTCTTCGGACTCTAATCTTTCCCGTTCTTTTTTCATAGATTCATCCTCCTGATTTGGTTCTGGTGCAAAGGTATGCATCCAACTCAATAACGTAGTACGGTTTGCTATCGAATATTTCCGGCAAACCTCTTTGTTACTCATTCCGTCAAGATGATCCTTGACCGCGGATATGCGTAACTCATCTGAATAATGACCTTGATTCTTCATCGTTTCTAATTTTTAGTTGAACTTCTGAGAGTCAACTAAAATCAGTGCTAGACATACTTCCCTGCAGTATCCCTTAGCGCACAGTTCCCGAATCGCTGCCTTTGTGGAGCAATCGTCATGCATTTCCCTTCCCGGCTCCTTCTTTATCAGCTCAAACGTCGTGTAATTCCTTCCGTCATTGCGGACCTGACCCGCAATCCCCAAAGAACAGCACCCAACACCTTATGCCTTTCCTTCGTCTAACTATTACCTCTCTTCTCACCACAAAGCACCAATTTCCCCCTAACATACCCCATCTTCTTAAGAGCGAAGAATGCCCATTATCCCTCTTCAATCGTGCCAATCCCGCAGCAGAGTGACCTTTTCTTCCCTTCGCGTAAAAAAACTTTCACCTGTTTATCATCAATCTTTCAGCCGTTTAAGTTAAAAGCGCATGTTACCCCTTGAAATAAAGTTGCAAATATATTTGGAGCATATAGTAAAAGGGAGTACTTTTGCACTCGCTTTTAAGGACAGCGGTCCGGTGAACGAAAGCAGCCGATCTTCTTTCCTGCATTGAGAGGGTGATAAGCCATCTTACCAGCATAGAAAGTTTTTCAAAAAAAGGTTGCAAGTATTTTGTCAGGAATAAAAAAGGTGTTACCTTTGCCGTCCGATTCCCTTCGGGGATTCAGTTTGGAAGCAAACATTCGATCTTTGAATAAATTATAAACAAGTAGTACAAGAGCGGGATTGATAAGGTGTGAACCTTATTGATTTCAACCGTCCAATTTAGCAATAAATAAAGGAAATGATTGTTCTGAGCAGAGAAAACAAAAAGTAAAATTTTTACAACGAAGAGTTTGATCCTGGCTCAGGATGAACGCTAGCGACAGGCTTAACACATGCAAGTCGAGGGGTAGCAGGGTAGCAATACCGCTGACGACCGGCGCACGGGTGAGTAACGCGTATCCAATCTACCTGTAACTCGGGGATAGCCTTTTGAAAGAAAGATTAATACCCGGTAATACTGAGAGTCAGCATTAATTTTCAGTTAAAGATTTATCGGTTACAGATGAGGATGCGTCCCATTAGATAGTTGGTAGGGTAACGGCCTACCAAGTCAGCGATGGGTAGGGGTTCTGAGAGGAAGGTCCCCCACATTGGAACTGAGACACGGTCCAAACTCCTACGGGAGGCAGCAGTGAGGAATATTGGTCAATGGGCGAGAGCCTGAACCAGCCAAGTCGCGTGAAGGATGACTGCCCTATGGGTTGTAAACTTCTTTTTTAGGGGAATAAAGTGAGTCACGTGTGACTTTTTGTATGTACCCTACGAATAAGCATCGGCTAACTCCGTGCCAGCAGCCGCGGTAATACGGAGGATGCGAGCGTTATCCGGATTTATTGGGTTTAAAGGGTGCGTAGGCCGACTTTTAAGTCAGCGGTGAAATTTTCCGGCTTAACCGGGACATTGCCGTTGAAACTGATAGTCTTGAGTGTAAATGAGGTAGGCGGAATGTGTAGTGTAGCGGTGAAATGCTTAGATATTACACAGAACTCCGATTGCGAAGGCAGCTTACTGGCATACAACTGACGCTGAGGCACGAAAGTGTGGGTATCAAACAGGATTAGATACCCTGGTAGTCCACACAGTAAACGATGATAACTAGCCGTTGGCGATACACAGTCAGTGGCAGAGCGAAAGCATTAAGTTATCCACCTGGGGAGTACGCCGGCAACGGTGAAACTCAAAGGAATTGACGGGGGCCCGCACAAGCGGAGGAACATGTGGTTTAATTCGATGATACGCGAGGAACCTTACCCGGGCTTGAATTGCAGAGGAATGTCGTGGAAACATGTCAGCCAGTAATGGTCTCTGTGAAGGTGCTGCATGGTTGTCGTCAGCTCGTGCCGTGAGGTGTCGGCTTAAGTGCCATAACGAGCGCAACCCTCATATTCAGTTACTAACAGGTTAAGCTGAGGACTCTGGATAGACTGCCGTCGTAAGATGTGAGGAAGGTGGGGATGACGTCAAATCAGCACGGCCCTTACGTCCGGGGCGACACACGTGTTACAATGGGGGGTACAGAAGGTCGCTACACAGTGATGTGATGCTAATCCCAAAAGCCTCTCTCAGTTCGGATCGAAGTCTGCAACCCGACTTCGTGAAGCTGGATTCGCTAGTAATCGCGCATCAGCCATGGCGCGGTGAATACGTTCCCGGGCCTTGTACACACCGCCCGTCAAGCCATGGGAGCCGGGGGTACCTGAAGCACGTAACCGCAAGGATCGTTCTAGGGTAAAACTGGTGACTGGGGCTAAGTCGTAACAAGGTAGCCGTACCGGAAGGTGCGGCTGGAACACCTCCTTTCTGGAGCTGAACAATCTTGGTTGGAATGTCCTGCTTTTGTACTTGTTTATATTTTACGATATTGGAGTCACCTAGGTGATGAGCCTGTATTCAGGCGATTTGACAGTCCTATAGCTCAGTTGGTTAGAGCGCTACACTGATAATGTAGAGGTCGGCAGTTCAAATCTGCCTGGGACTACCCTGGGATATGATTATTCGGGGGATTAGCTCAGCTGGCTAGAGCACCTGCCTTGCACGCAGGGGGTCAACGGTTCGAATCCGTTATTCTCCACAAACCTGTTAGAAGTAATAGGATCGTTCTTTGACATGATGTAATAAAGTTGATTGTAATAAATTCAGTATAGAGCTGAAAGAGATAAAGAAAGTAAGAGCGCATGGTGGATGCCTTGGCTCTCGGAGGCGATGAAGGACGTGATAAGCTGCGATAAGCTTCGGGTAGGTGCAAATAGCCATTGATCCGAAGATTTCCGAATGGGGCAACCCGGCAGGAGTAATCCTGTCACAACTTTTTAGTTGAGCAAACGCGGGGAACTGAAACATCTTAGTACCCGTAGGAGAATAAAATAATAATGATTCCGCAAGTAGTGGCGAGCGAACGCGGAAGAGCCCAAACCGGCTATGTTTCGGCATAACCGGGGTTGTAGGACTGCGACAAAGGACTTTTAAATCGGACAGGAATCTACTGGAAAGTAGAGCCATAGAGAGTGATAGCCTTGTACCGGAACGATTTAAATACCTAGCAGTATCCTGAGTAGCGCGGAACACGAGAAATTCTGTGTGAATTAGCGGGGCCCATCCCGTAAGGCTAAATACTCCCGAGAGACCGATAGTGAACCAGTACCGTGAGGGAAAGGTGAAAAGTACCCCGAACAGGGGAGTGAAATAGTTCCTGAACCCATGCGCTTACAAGCGGTCGGAGCACCTATATGGTGTGACGGCGTGCCTTTTGCATAATGAACCTACGAGTTACTTTTACTGGCAAGGTTAAGGGATTCAGTCCCGGAGCCGAAGCGAAAGCGAGTCTTAATAGGGCGATTATAGTCAGTAGGAGTAGACGCGAAACCAAGTGATCTACCCTTGGTCAGGTTGAAGGTTGGGTAACACCACCTGGAGGACCGAACCGATAAGCGTTGAAAAGCTTCCGGATGAACTGAGGGTAGGGGTGAAAGGCTAATCAAACTTGGAGATAGCTCGTACTCCCCGAAATGCATTTAGGTGCAGCCTTGAATAATTATATACAGAGGTAGAGCGACTGATTGGATGCGAGGGCTTCACCGCCTATCAAGTCCAGATAAACTCCGAATGCTGTATATATCAATTCAGGAGTGAGGGCGCGGGTGCTAAGGTCCGCGTCCGAGAGGAGAAGAATCCAGACCATCAGCTAAGGTCCCGAAATATATGCTAAGTTAATCTAACGAAGTCCGGTTGCCGTGACAGCTAGGATGTTGGCTTGGAAGCAGCCATTCATTTAAAGAGTGCGTAACAGCTCACTAGTCGAGGAACTGGGCGTGGATAATAATCGGGTATAAGCATATTACCGAAGCTGTGGAATATGACTATTGTCATATTGGTAGGGGAGCATTCCAATATCGTTGAAGGCGTGCCGTAAGGCATACTGGAGAGATTGGAAAAGCAAATGTAGGTATAAGTAACGATAAAGAGAGTGAGAAACTCTCTCGCCGGAAGACTAAGGATTCCTGATCAACGCTAATCGGATCAGGGTTAGTCGGGGCCTAAGGATAAGCCGATAGGCGATGCCGATGGAAGAAACAGTTAATATTCTGTTACTATGCCGGAGAGCGATGTGGAGACGGAGTAGTGAAAGCCTTGCCGCCTGACGGAATAGGTGGTTAAAGGGTGTAGATAATGAGAGTCGTAGGCAAATCCGCGACTTGAGTCGAACCTGATAGTATCGTGCGTCCTTGGACAATCGAATATAGGTGTAATCAGACTTCCAAGAAAATCCGCTAAGCATATTTCCGGTGTACCCGTACCACAAACGGACACACGTGGTCAAGTAGAATATACTAAGGCGCTCGAGTGAATCGCAGTTAAGGAACTAGGCAAATTAACCCTGTAACTTCGGGAAAAAGGGTCCCTATGAGAGTAGGGCGCAGAGAATAGGTCCAGGCAACTGTTTAACAAAAACACAGGGCTGTGCAAAATTTAAAGATGAAGTATACAGCCTGACACCTGCCCGGTGCTGGAAGGTTAAGAGGAGATGTCATCGCAAGAGAAGCATTGAATTGAAGCCCCAGTAAACGGCGGCCGTAACTATAACGGTCCTAAGGTAGCGAAATTCCTTGTCGGGTAAGTTCCGACCTGCACGAATGGTGTAATGATCTGGACACTGTCTCAACTGCGAGCTCGGTGAAATTGTAGTATCGGTGAAGATGCCGATTACCCGCGATGGGACGGAAAGACCCCGTGAACCTTTACTGCAACTTAACATTGAGATTGGGTATCCATTGTGTAGGATAGGCCGGAGACTGTGAATCGTGTACGCTAGTATGCGTGGAGTCATCCTTGAAATACGGCCCTATTGATATTTGATTTCTAACTCCCTTTGGGAGGACATTGTTTGGTGGGTAGTTTGACTGGGGTGGTCGCCTCCAAAAGAGTAACGGAGGCTTCTAAAGGTACCCTCAAGACGTTTGGTAATCGTCTGTAGAGTGCAATGGCATAAGGGTGCTTGACTGAGAGACAGACAGGTCGATCAGGTAGGAAACTAGAGCATAGTGATCCGGTGGTTCCGTATGGAAGGGCCATCGCTCAAAGGATAAAA
This sequence comes from Bacteroidales bacterium, assembly GCA_963677415.2. Lineage (GTDB taxonomy): Bacteria > Bacteroidota > Bacteroidia > Bacteroidales > JAQUTK01 > JAQUTK01. The sequence continues at coordinate 125,841 of CAXXFJ010000048.1, forward strand.
GGTACTCCGGGGATAACAGGCTGATCGCTCCCAAGAGCTCATATCGACGGAGCGGTTTGGCACCTCGATGTCGGCTCGTCACATCCTGGGGCTGGAGAAGGTCCCAAGGGTTCGGCTGTTCGCCGATTAAAGTGGCACGCGAGCTGGGTTCAGAACGTCGTGAGACAGTTCGGTCCCTATCTATCGTGGGCGTAGGAGATTTGAGTGGCTTTGACACTAGTACGAGAGGACCGTGTTGAACAGACCTCTGGTTTACCGGTTGTTCCGCCAGGAGCATAGCCGGGTATCTAAGTCTGGAATGGATAAGTGCTGAAAGCATCTAAGTACGAAGCCTGCCTCAAGATTAGATCTCCCTTAAGGGTCGTTGCAGACGACAACGTTGATAGGCTGCAGGTGTATAGGCGGTAACGTCACAGCCGAGCAGTACTAATCGCCCGAGTCTTTAGCTTTCAGCGCAGGCTGTATTTATTAGAATCAACTTACATCATGTCTCGATATTTTAGGTGGCTATAGCACCGGGGCCCCACCTCTTCCCATTCCGAACAGAGAAGTTAAGCCCGGTCACGCCGATGGTAGTGCATTTATTGTGTGAGAGTAGGTAGCCGCCCATTTTTTTCCAGAGTCCCTTATGTAGTAATACGTAAGGGACTCTCTTTTTTTGTGCAAAGGTGTGGATCTAAGAGCTATCACATCCATACTCAATGCGTATTTCTCATTGATTCTCCGTATCAGTAATAGAAAGTAGAAAGAAAATTAGTAACTTGCGCCATATTTTTCATCAGTCATATAAAAACTATCTTATGAAAGAATTATATTCAATTCTGAAACGCTTCGTTCCCCCCTACAAGAAATATCTGTTTCTGACATTTTTCTTCAATATCCTATCTGCCATATTGAACTTATTTGCTTTTGCTTTCATTATTCCCATTCTGGAAATACTTTTCAAAATGGAACAAAAGGTTTATGTGTATATCCCCTTAGATAATATTGAGTTTAGCTTCTCTAGTCTAAAACAGAGTATTGACTCCTATTCTGCAGCTTTTGTAAATAACTTTTACTTTTATATCATCGAATTTACTACTAAGTACGGAGGTGGGACTACTTTGCTGATTCTGGGGATTATTCTGGTTTTTATGACATTGTTGAAAACAAGTACTTATTATTTTTCAACCTACTTTATGGTTCCGATTCGTACTGGGGTTGTTTGTGATATCCGCAATCAAATATACAATAAGATTATTAAACTACCTTTAGGCTTCTTCACCGAAGAGAAGAAAGGTGATATTATGGCTCGTATGAGTGGTGATGTTCAGGAAATTGAAAACTCTATTATGAGTTCTTTGGATATGCTCTTCAAAAATCCTATTTTGATACTGATCTATCTGATTGCGATGATCGCTATTAGTTGGCAGCTGACTTTCTTTGTTGCAATTTTGTTACCCATTGCCGGATATCTGATGGGCATTATCGGTAAAAAACTGAAGGCTCATTCTTTGCTTGGTCAGGGACAGTGGTCTGAACTCCTTTCTCAGTTGGAAGAAACACTTGGTGGATTACGAGTTGTGAAAGCATTCAATGCGGAGAAGAAGATGTCCAACCGGTTCTTGAAAAAGAATGACACATTTCGAAGAACAGTCAACCGTATAAATCGTCGTCAATTGCTGGCGCATCCTCTTACTGAGTTTCTGGCTACAGTGATAGTTGTAGTCGTCCTTTGGTATGGTGGTTCTCTGATCCTCAGTAATCAGAGTTCGATTACTGCTTCCCTTTTTATCTATTATTTGCTGCTTTTTTACAGTATCATAAACCCCGCAAAGGATCTTTCCAGGGCGTCATATGCCATTCAAAAAGGATTTGCGTCTATGGATCGTGTAGATAAGATTCTTTTAGCGCAAGATCAGATTGTTGAGTCTGAACATCCTGTACCATTGACATCCTTTGAAAAAGAAATAGAGTTTCGCAATGTCTGGTTCAAGTATCAGAATGAGTGGGTTCTGAAAAATATCAACCTTATTATCCCAAAAGGAAAAACAGTGGCTCTTGTCGGGCAGTCTGGTTCAGGTAAATCGACTTTGGTTGATTTGATTCCTCGTTTTTATGATGTCTTTGAAGGAGAAATATTAGTAGACGGGATAAACATTAAGAATTTTCGCTTACGTGATTTACGAGCTTTGATGGGAAATGTAAATCAGGATGCCATTCTCTTTAATGACTCATTCTATGGAAATATATCTTTTGGAGTAGATCAGACATCACTGGATAAAGTGGAAGAAGCTGCACGTATTGCCAATGCGCAAGAGTTTATCGAAACGACAGAAGATAAGTATGAAAGTACGGTTGGAGATCGGGGTTGTAAGCTTTCCGGCGGACAGCGCCAACGAGTGAGTATTGCCCGTGCTATCCTTAAGAACCCACCGATATTGATTCTTGACGAAGCAACTTCTGCTTTGGATACGGAGTCCGAACGTATGGTTCAGGAGGCTCTTGAGAATCTGATGAAGAGCCGTACTACCATAGCTATTGCCCACCGTCTTTCTACTATCCGTAATGCCGATGAGATTTGCGTGTTGCATGAAGGAGAGATTGTTGAGCGTGGCAAACATGATGAACTGATTGAGTTGAATGGTTATTACAAACATCTGAGTGATATGCAAACGTTTTAAAAGAGATTTGATATGATACAGTTCCTGAAATACGTATTTGCCTCTTTTGTTGGGGTAATTTTGGCTGCTTTCTTTTGTTTCTTCCTATTGGTAGCTGCAATGGCTGGCATGCTCTCTGTTCTTTCGAGTGAAAACACAACAGTAACTTCTGTCAAACCAAACTCTACGCTCCGCCTTACTCTGGAAGGAATCGTTTCTGAACGAGTACAGGAAGACCCTTGGTCTGCTCTTTTTGATGAGATTAAGAAAATCAGCATTGAGGATATCCGATCAGCAATAAGTGCCGCGAAATCAGATCCAAACATCAAGTCCATCTTTATCGAAGCAAAAGAAGTGGAGATGGCACCAGCCAGCGCCGAGGAAATCCGTCAGGCGCTGACTGACTTTAAAGAGAGTGGCAAACCGATCATCGTTTACGCAGGATCCTACACACAAAATGCTTATTACATTGCTTCTGTAGCAGATAGAGTGATTATAAATCCGCAGGGCATGCTCAATCTGAAAGGTTTGGCATCAGAGCGCACTTTTTACAAAAACACCCTTGACAAGGTAGGTGTGGAGATGCAGATTTTCAAGGTAGGAAGCTACAAATCGGCAGTAGAACCATTTATGCAAACAAGCATGAGTGATGCAAGCAGAGAGCAAACGACTGAATACTTACAAGAGATATGGAACTTTCAGCTCTCAAATATCTCAAAATCCCGCTCTATTCCGGTCGATGCACTCAATACCTTGACGGATAAGATGCTGCTGTTCCAGTCACCGGAAAGTTATGTTACTTCTCATTTGGTGGATACACTTGCTTACGAATCTGATGTGCTTGATTTACTGAAAGCGCAGAATGGGTTGAAGAAGAATGAGAAACTTCCCATGATAAATGTAACAGATCTGGTCGCTTTGTCAACAAACCTTACCTCCTCTTCCTCCAACGAGATTGCCATATTGTATGCTACAGGAGACATTGTGAGTGATGCATATTCAGTAGGATCCGATGCTATCGTGGAATCCGACCTGATTAGAGAGATACGGAAACTAAAGAATAACAACAAAGTAAAGGCTGTTGTGTTACGGGTAAACTCGCCCGGTGGAAGTGCTTATTCAGCCGATCAGATATGGAAAGAGATGCGCGACTTAACTGCTGTAAAGCCTGTTGTTGTATCCATGGGTGACTATGCGGCATCCGGTGGATATTATATATCAGTACCTACCTCCTATATTATTGCTCAGCCTACTACCATCACCGGATCGATAGGTATATTTGGCATGATACCCAATATCTCCGGTCTGACAGACAAACTCGGTGTCACTTTTGATGTCGTCAAGACAAACCGGTTTGCCGATATGCCAACGATTACCCGTCCGATGAGTACGGAGGAGAAAGATATCATGCAAGTCTATGTGGAAAGAGGGTATAAGACTTTCCTGAGTCGTTGTGCCTATGGACGTCACAAACTAAAACCGGAGGAGATAGAACGAATTGCCCAGGGGCGCGTGTGGAGTGGAGTCAAAGCATTGGAACTTGGTCTTGTAGACGAGCTTGGAGGATTGCAGACTGCAATAAACAAAGCATCCGAACTGGCAGCTATCACTGATTTTAAGACCGTCGGTTATCCCCGGAAGAAAGATTTCCTTTCTCGTTTAATGGAGTCAACCCAAACAAATCCTGAATTGGAACAACTGAGAGAAAATGAGATAGTCAAGCTTTTCCTCTCCTCTAAAAAGAATCGTTTTGCTGTCACTGAATATTTGCAAGCCCGACTACCTGAGCAGATTGTAATTCGTTAAGTTCTTAAAGTATGAATGTGATACATATTATCCGATGTATTCTTCTACCCTTCTCAGTTCTTTATGGATGGGTAATGCAAATCAGGAACTTCTTGTTTGACAAGCACCTGCTTCGCAGCCAATCCTTTTCTCTCCCGGTGATCAATATCGGAAATATCTCAGTGGGAGGAACCGGCAAAACTCCTCATACAGAATATCTCATCCGTCTTTTGCAGGAACAATATTCCGTCGCTGTACTAAGCAGAGGTTACCGCCGCAAAAGCAAAGGTTATATCCTTGCCGGAACAAATGTTACTGCCTCAATGATAGGGGATGAACCTTTTCAGATGAAAAGGAAGTATCCATCCGTAACCTTGGCTGTGGACGAAAGGCGTACTCATGGCATCAAACAGTTGCTTTCAGCAGAGAATTCAAGTGGCCCGGAAGTGATCTTATTAGATGATGCTTATCAGCATCGCCAGGTAACACCCTCCTTAAATATCTTGCTCACCGATGTCCACTTTCCGCTGTATGAAGACTATATGCTCCCTACCGGCAATCTTCGCGAACCGATAAGTGGCAAGAAACGTGCAGATATCATCATTGTGACAAAGTGCGAATCAAAGATGAGTCAAAGCGAACAAGAGACAATACGCAAAAAGCTATCCCTCTTACCTGGTCAATCTCTTTTCTTTACTACGATATGTTACAAGCATCTTCGTGCTGTATATGAGACTGAAGCGCATCAGCAAGTGATCGCCTTGAGCGAACTTCGTTACGATACCCGGATTTTGATGATTACCGGGATTGCTTCCCCAAAACCCATGCTTCAGGAATTGAAAAAATACGCATTACATACGAGTTCACTTGTTTTCCCTGATCATCACTTCTTTCGTGAAAAGGAGGTTTTGCATATTGCTCAGCTTTTTGAACAAATAGAATCGGAAAATAAACTCATCATCATGACAGAGAAAGATGCGATGCGCTTTCGTGAAAGCCCTTTCGTAAGTGAGCTGATGCGTCCGTCTATTTATTATCTGCCCATTGAGGTAGGTTTCCTTACCCATGGAGAATCTAAGTTTAACCAAATAGTATTGAATCATGTTGAATCTTATTCAGGAAGCCGCTGACTTCATTCGTACCAGAATGTCCTTACAGCCTGAGATTGCGATCGTGCTCGGTTCCGGATTAGGCAACCTTGCCGCAGATGTGGATATCAAAGAGACGATACCCTATCAGGAGATCCCTCATTTCCCTGTTTCCACCGTGCAAGGTCATGAAGGCAAACTTCTTTGCGGACTTCTGGGCGGAAAACCTGTCTTGGTCATGTCGGGCCGGTTCCATTACTATGAAGGCTACTCCATGAAAGAGGTGACCTTTCCGATTCGGGTGATGCAACAACTGGGCATCCGCTTTCTTTTTCTTTCAAATGCGGCAGGCGGACTCAATCCCTCTTTCAAAATGGGAGATGTAATGCTCATTACTGATCATATCAATTATTTTCCTGAAAATCCTTTAAGGGGAAAGAATGACCCTGCGCTAGGAGAACGTTTCCCCGATATGAGTGCAGCTTATGATAAGGAACTTCGTGCTATTGTGCTGCAGATCTCTACTGAAAAAGGAGTATCTTTGTGTCAGGGAGTATATCTGGGCACTTCCGGACCTTCTTACGAAACCCCTGCTGAGACACGTTTCTTCCGTACTATAGGAGCAGATGCTGTGGGAATGTCCACCGTACCGGAAGTAATTGTAGCCCGGCATACCGGATTGATAGTTGTTGCATTCTCAGTCATTACGAACTGTAACAATCCAGACAATATGGTTCAGACTTCTCATTCAGAAGTGCAACGCGTAGCCCGTCAAGCCGAAACCGGATTGAAATCCATTATTTACGAATTAATTAAAAGACTCTGAATATGTCCGAAACAAAACGAACTGAAATCTCGACCTTAGGGGAATTTGGTCTTATTGATCATCTTACAAAAACAATAGAATTAAAGAATAAAAGTTCGCTCAAGGGGGTAGGCGATGATGCCGCGGTACTTGACTACTCTGACAAGAGAGTGCTTGTCACCACAGATTTGCTCTTGGAAGGCATCCACTTTGATCTGACATACGTGCCTTTGAAACATTTAGGTTATAAATCAGCAGTAGTCAATTTTTCTGATATTTATGCAATGAATGGTCAGCCGAAGCAGATCACCGTATCTCTGGGTATCTCCAAACGATTTTCAATAGAAGACCTGGATTTATTCTACGAAGGACTTCATATGGCTTGCGATAAGTATGGTGTGGATATTGTGGGAGGCGACACCTCTTCTTCCCTTACCGGTATGACTATTAGTATTACCTGTATCGGAGAAGGAGAAGAAGGAAAGATTGTCTATCGCAACGGTGCCAAAGAAACCGATCTGATCTGTGTCACAGGTGACCTGGGTGCAGCATACATGGGACTTCAGTTGTTGGAACGAGAGAAACGCGTACTGGAAAATAACAAAGAGACACAGCCGGACTTTGCCGGAAAAGAATATATCCTTGAACGTCAGCTGAAGCCCGAAGCTCAAAAGGCAATTATTGAGTTATTGGCTGAAAAAGGGATTGTGCCTACTTCCATGATGGATATCTCAGATGGACTATCATCCGAGCTTCTTCATATCTGCGGTCAGAGTAAAGTAGGCTGTCGTATCTTCGAAGAGAAAATACCGGTTGACTTCCAGACATCAGTCATGGCAGAAGAGTTTAACATCAGTCCGCTTACCGCTGCATTAAATGGAGGCGAAGACTACGAATTGTTGTTAACTATCCCCTTGGCAAAGCATCAGGATACCCTCTCTATCCCGGGTATTCGTGAAATTGGCTACATCACCAAAGACTCTTTAGGGAGTTACATCGTCACTCAGAGCGGTCAGGAGCTCGCATTATCAGCCCAAGGATGGAATTCTTTATCCGATTAGAGAAAAATTAATAGAAGTGTTTGGCAGATTTAAAAAACTATATTACCTTTGCAGCACCAAAAACGGAAGGTGCCATAGCTCAGTTGGTAGAGCAAAGGACTGAAAATCCTTGTGTCCCCGGTTCGATTCCTGGTGGCACCACTTCCAAAAGAAAGCAGTTATAGAAATATAGCTGCTTTCTTTGCTTGTGTGCCGTGCATGATTATTAACTCGGTGGTGTAAGTCCACTATGGGGGTATGTAGGATCAACTGCAAAACATGAGGATTTGTAGTTGATCCACAAATATGGTATTGAAATGGGAATCTGAGCAAATAAAATTGTATTCAAATAAGGCGGAGCAAATTTTTTTAGACGTCAACGATATGCCATACAGTATCTTTAAGGAGGTTCTCGGTGTAGATGGTGTAGGTAAATGATACTTTTTCACTGATCTTAAATTCTGAATTCGAAAAAACAACAGCCGAGGCAAAACCTCCCTTTCCTGAAGTATATGACTTTTTGTGTTATGCCTGAAGGTGCAAGCAAAGAAGTACCCGATGTCATATTTACCAACTTATATTTCCATAGAAAGCATCTTCAATAAAGAATAATTTATATTTTTGTTCGTTGTAATCACAGAGAATCACTTTGTTAATTGACAGTCATAAAGAATCAAAACGAACTCCTCTAATACAATACTTCTCTTGTGATTTCTTATCCCGAATCCTGGTTAGTCATTGACGTTTGGAAGTATAAATCTAATAAAGTATTGAGCCATGAGAAGGTTTTTGTTGGTGATTCTTTCCGTTGTATTTGTAAATTCTCTCTTTGGACAGTGTTCTTTGGGAGTTGATACAGTTCGGCTTAATGCCGCTTACCGCGAATTGGTTAAGGAACCTAATGTTCCGGGGTCTGTTCAATAAACTGTGTCAGTAAGTATAAAAATCATTATATTTACCGCATAAAGAGCATTATTATGAGCAATACAGAAGAATTTGATTACAAAGAATTTGAGAAAGAAGCATTATTAAAATTGAAGCAAGGCGTTAACCTTGAAGGAGAGAACGGTATATTAGCCCCTCTTCTAAAACGTTTACTGGAAGCGGGTTTGCAAGGAGAGCTAGCCGGTCATTTGTCAGAACCACATCAAGCCAACAACCGTCGTAACGGATTAAGTTCAAAGAGAGTAAAGACTCATTATGGAAGCATAGAGGTGTCCACTCCCAGAGACAGGAATGGAAGTTTTGAACCGGAACTGCTCCCTAAACGGCAAACAACTCTTGGCGAAGGACTGGATCGTAAAATTATTAATTTGTATGCCTTAGGAATGAGCTATACAGACATTTGTGATCATTTGAGCGAGATGTATCAATTAAACATGTCTCCAGCTACAATCACAGCTATAACAGACAAAATTGTTCCTGAGGTAGAACAGTGGCAAACCCGTTCCTTAGAAAGTGTATACCCCATTGTCTGGATGGATGCTATTCATTATAAAGTCCGGGAAGATAATGCCATAAAAAGCAAAGCAGTATATTGTTTGATAGGTCTAAATCGTGACGGGATTAAAGATTTATTGGGCATGTATATTGGCCAGGCTGAGAGTGCCCGTTTTTGGTTATCTGTTCTTAATGATATCCAGCGTCGTGGTGTTCAGGATATATTGCTAGCCAGTATTGATAATCTCAAAGGATTTGCTCAGGCTATCGAGGCTGTCTTCCCACAAACTAAGGTTCAGTTGTGCATTGTTCACCAAATAAGAAATTCACTAAAATATGTTGCCAGTAAAGACCGCAAAGCAGTTGTTGATTCCTTAAGAGAAATTTATCAGGCAAACGATAAAGAACAGGCAGAAAAGGCTTTAGCCAGATTTGATGAAAAATGGTCAAAGAAATATCCATACATAATTAAATCATGGCTTGAAAACTGGGACAGGTTGTCTCAAATGTTTGAATTCCCTGATATGATAAGAAAGCTGGTTTACACAACCAATATCATTGAAAGTTTCAACAGTCAGCTTCGTAAAGTTACTAAGTCGAAACGTGTTTTTACGAATGATCAGGCACTTATCAAGTTACTTTATTTGGTGCAAATGAAATTATTTGAGAACTTAAGACCAATTTTAGGGTGGAAGCAAATTATGGCACAATTTATTATTATATTTGAACAGAGATGGGATATCAATTAATCATACTTACTGACACAGTTTATTGAACAGACCCATGTTCCGGAACGTCAAATGGCTTTCTTTAATGCCTTCCCGGACACATGGATGGGATATGTGATGACCTATCAGTACACCTTGAATAAAAAAAGTAATCGTACATTGTATGATGTTGCTGCGAATCATGTTGATGCATTGCGAGTTAAGATGGCATCGATACCCGATTCCGTGTATTGCAAGAAGATTGTCCGTATAGCTCTGGGCGGAGTATGGGATGCAGATGCACCTAACTATTTCCAAGGTGTGTTAAAAGCTGCGGTTAAGAATAAAAGAGATTGCATGTTCCGCACTATTGCACAATTGAGGAAGGGACATCAAATGCAGTTCTGGCAATTTTACTGGTCCAATATTGTTCGTAGTAAACCTTTGGAGGATGAGTTTAACACCTTAAAGGTTTGGAGCGAGAAGAGCTATCCCGAAGAGACAAAGGTGATGACTGTCGCTTTCGACTATTTTTATAATGGAATTGATTCTATTTACTTATAATAATCAAAAGCTAATCCCAACTAATCTGGATTCAGAGAGTTGGGATTAGCTTTTGATTGTTCTTCACTATACAGACCGAATCACAAATTTAATTTCTCACGCAACGTTTTGTATCCATTGTTGCTGATGCGGAGCGATTCTCCTGATGTGAGTTGTAATAGTTGCTTCTGCCCATAGCGTTCGATTTTCGTTATTTTATCAATATTGACGATAAATGAACGGTGTACACGAGCGAATTTTTCGGATGGAAGAGTGGTTTCATATTCTTTCAGAGTGTCATTCTTTAGCCAACGCCCTTCAGCTGTAATGAACATAACATAATCGTCTTCGGCTTTCAGGTAAATTAGATCGCCGACAGGTATCACTTTTATTTTCAATCCAGTCTTTACTGTTATTCTCTCTATCGGTGTGTTATTCACCGGAGATGTATGTGTTTGTTTCTCAAACACTGATATTTCATAATCATCTTCTGCTTTTTCGAGGGTATCTTCTTCCCTTTTGTTTAGTGCATAGTATAAGCGATATGCACAATAGAGCATGACCAGACTGAACATGCGTGAGGGCAAGGAATAGACAAATAAATTGAAAGCGTCGGGATGAGCAATGTATAATATCAATGATTCAATGCCAGTAAAAAGAAGGACGCTGATGATCCCATATAAGATATTGAGAGATATCGATTGATAGACACTGAGTGAGTTGTGAATGCTGTAGGTGAAAATATTCCATAACAGCACTACTTCTGCAAATAGCAGACATATAGATACAACGGTATCAGTTGCAATTGTAGCGAAGGATTGATGTATGCCCCATCCAAAGGCAATCGCATAAGCAATACCTACAAGTACACATATAAAGAGATATACTTGTAGTGTAAAGCGATTGTTTATGATGGGATTGCTCAGCATCTGATTTCTCCTCCGCCTAAAACGAAATTAGCGATTATAACTAATTTTCTATCTACATACGTTCCATTGGATACTCTGTTATCGGCAAATCCGCCAGCAATTGATTCGATACGTATTTCTACCGGCCAATCTTCCGGAATGAGAAGGGTCACTCCTCCGCAAATGGAGTCCAACTTTAATACTGTTTCTCCTTCGGGTAGCGTCGTCTTGCGCAGGTCGAGCTTGAGTCCTCCCATAATAGTATTGATATCTCCGCCTCGAAATACCGGTCCAAGAAAGATTTCTTCCACGCCAGTCATGACTAAATTGTAATCAATTTGCCCGTTTTCATTCAACTTACGGGAGCATTGCTGTTTGTGCCCTTTCCAACAATGGCGATTGTCATGACGAATGAATGGATGAGTCATCATCAGTACTCCTAATAAGATAATAACAGACGGCCAGATGATTGCATGAAGCATGGATACTGAGTAACTGAAACCTAATAACTCAGATAATTGAGGTAACAGAAAGATGATACCGACTGCTGAAAACAAGATGGCACCAAAATAATGCCGATGCGTCAGTTGAAGGAGACCTATTGTTATTAATAACATTTGCCAGGAAAGAAATACCGGCTTCCACTCTGCAGGTAATACACCAATATTAAATAATAGATAGATACTACCTGCTATCACTACTAATCCGCCCCAAAGGAGTCTTCTGAAAGTTTTCTTTTCCATATCTTCTTTATTTTAATGATGCAACAAAAGTAGGTGTTCTATGTTTCTGACACAATACTTTTTCGGTGAATGGGTTGAAAAAGACAGGTGAATGATATATATGATGCTGTGAAATGTTTTGATTACAGACTTTTAGGACTTGGAAAGACTATTGTGAGAATCCCGGTATTCCTGTGGTGTCATACTTGTCATTGCTTTAAACAAGCGGTTGAAGTAGGAATGATTTTCAAATGAAAGCGCATATGCGACATTCTTTATGGGCATATCATTGAAGGCGAGTATAAGTTGCGCTTTCTCAATCTTCTTGTGGTTAATGAATTGTAGTGGCGTACTTCCTGTCTCTTTCTTGAATAGTTTGATCAGATGGTCTTCTGAGAGATTGCAGCTTTCCGCCAACTGATGAATGGTGATCTTCTCATATATCTTTTTACGAATGATTGCCAGCACATTTTGAATCCGGTTGTCAGTCACATTTGTTTTGGGTTTGGCATCTTTCAGAAATCGCGAAAACAACTGATAGATGATCCCCCTTGATTCAATCTGATGGAAGAACATCCGCTGTTTATTCCTCAGGATATTTTGAATGAGTGTCGGGTTATTATCATAGGTATTTGGATCTGATTGTTTGAGTTTCATTGCCGGGTTGATTTCGCAGAGTCTCTTTACCAGACTCAGATCCATCTCTTTTGCCGCGACTTCCACAGGGAAATCCCAATCCTCGAAGAAACTTGTTTTTGAACGTGTATCTTCATAAACATGGAGATAATAGTGACCGAAATACGAATCACACTGATAGCTGTGTACAGTAAATGCAGGAATCAAATAGAGATGATTTGCTTTCAGCTCTTGAACTCCTGAAGGAAGTATTACACGGGCATGCCCTTCTGATACATAGTACAACCGTGTGAACGGACTACTAATATCCTTCCAGTTCCAGTCGGCATTGTGCGTTGCAAGTCCGACATTCAACAACAAAAGATTTAAACTGTCTACAGAACCTGTCATAGTGGGTATGTCGATATAATGAATGCGAATATACTAAAGAATCAGATAATTACATTAATTATCATTGCTGTCCGGTAAAAACAAAATCGTATAAATAGTCACGCCGATCTGCCTATTAAAATGGCATTTCGGTCATTACTATACATAGCAAGCCCCCTAATCAAAAAGAGACGGTTCAGGAGGGGATGAATTGGGCTGATTAATGATCTTCAACCAGGCCTTTTCGGGATTCTCACAAAAACTATATATGTCGATATAGTACATTAGTGTTTGTCTTATCATTGTGACAAGATTAGAGAAACTCCATTCCCGTTTTATGCGCTTCTTTATGACTGATAAGAGCAAATTTGCAATAAGTGTTATCCATATCTGTGTTTTGATTGCATTTACGCTCTCTCCAAAGAAGTATTTAAGTGGAAAATTTTGTTTCAATTGCTTGAATAGACTCTCTATCTGCCAACGCCTGAGATAGATGGCAATAATTTCTTCCGGATCCAACTCAAAGTTATTGGTTAGAAGAACGGAGGAGTGCTTCTTTTTTTCTTCCCAATACTCTATTCGTCGTGAGATATGGGTTATATCATCCTTTTTGAGCTCGATTGTATGATCACTTAAGACAACTAGCCCATCTTTATTCACAAGAAAACATCCGTCAACTGACTCGTAGCGTAGGTTTTTCTTCATTTTGGTTACATAAAAGACTCCGTTGTTTGTAAACTCCTGAAAGACCTTATAGTCGATATATGCTCTGTCCATGGCTATGAATGCCCCATTTGTCAGCTTTAGTTTAGTAAGCATAACATGATCATGGGTTGCTGCCGATGTAAAATGGATATTATAAGGCACTCCCTCTTCGGCCTTGAGTAAAGTATGAACCTTTATGCCTCCTTTCTTCTTTCCATGCTTTGGATTGCGACCGGCACCTTTTAAAACGTTTGAAAACAGCGTTATTGTAGTAGAGTCCATAATATGCAGCAAGTGTTCCCAAGCTTTATCTGTTCGGCTGTCCGTTAAATCGTTCTTGTATTTCTTGTACAGCTCGAAATATATCTGCTCAAAGAATTCATTGCTACGCCTGTTGTTGGCTTCTGCCAAAGTGCTCCGTTTTACCATATAGTCTATGCCCAGGTGGTTGATCTTATTTGCCTCAGAGAGCATTCCTACTACGATTTCACGGAGAGAATCATAACGCATTAGCACTGCGTAGAGCATTATTACAAAATGAGAGTAGCCGTCTAACTTCTTAATATAACGGTCATGACAACCTTCTAGGCTTATTCTAGCGATTTCTTTGCTGTCAGTCAATTTTAATAGTTGCGCATAAAGCGGCTGTCCGGTAAAATGTGTATTTTTGCTCATTGTTATTTCCCTTAATGTGTGGTAACTGCAAAGGAAATAAAAAGGGCTGAATTCCAAGAGAGGAAAACAGCCCTAATTTTTTGAACTCATAATTTTACCGGACAGCAAAAATTAATTATATCGATTTTGTTCTATTACTCGTCGAATTTGTATACATACCGTTCCGCTTTAATACTTTACATTTGCATTATAATCATTAGACTTACTTCTCAGAATATACCTGGTAGGAAAGAATGATTCGTCTCAAAAAAAAACTTTAAATGTATTAGTGATGAAAAGCAAAATAGTACTGCTGCTCTCTTCTTTCTTTTTAACTTCCGGTGTAATTCTTGCACAGGACTTTCCTGTGAAGGTTTCCGAACAAAATGAAAAGATGATACAGGGGAAATTTGAACCTACCTGGGAATCCTTGAAACAGTATGAAGTTCCGGAATGGTTCAGAAATGTAAAGTTTGGAATCTGGGCGCATTGGGGACCGCAATGTGTGGAGGGAACTGGCGATTGGATGGCTCGTTTCATGTATGAAGAGGGTTCCTCTCAATATAATTATCATGTAAAGAATTATGGACATCCTTCTGTATTTGGATTCAAAGACATCATCCATGTCTGGAAAGCAGAGAAATGGGATCCTGAAAAGCTGGTGACGTTTTATAAGGAGATTGGGGCGCAATATTTCTTTGCAATGGGTAATCATCATGATAATATGGACCTGTGGGATAGTAAATACCAACCTTGGAACTCTGTGAACATGGGGCCCAAGAGAGATATTATCGGAGAATGGGCGAAGGCTGCACGTAAAAATAAACTTCCTTTTGGTGTAAGTATTCATGCTGCGCATGCGTGGCTTTGGTACGAGACTTCACAAAGAGCAGACAAGAAAGGTGATAAGGCCGGCATTCCTTACGATGGAAATATGACCAAAGAAGATGGCAAAGGAAAGTGGTGGGAAGGTTATGACCCCCAAGATCTCTATGCGCAGAATCACCCTTTGAGCAAAGAAAGTGAGAACATCGGTATGATTCACTCTCAGTGGGGTTGGGGAAATGGAGCGACAATACCTTCGGAGAAATATTGCACGAACTTTTACGAACGTACGGTTCAGATGATTAATAAATATAATCCGGATTTGCTTTACTTTGATGATACAACATTGCCTTTATATCCCGTCAGCGATGCCGGAATGAAGATTGCCGCTCACTATTACAACCATAGTATGGCGACTCACAAAGGCAAGATGGAAGCGGTCTTGTTTGGCAAGATTCTGACCGAAGAACAAAAAGATGCATTGACGTGGGATGTTGAGAAGGGTGCGCCCGATAAGATTCAGGAAGAACCGTGGCAGTCCTGTTCCTGCATCGGAGGCTGGCATTACAACACCTCAATTTATGAGAATAGTCAGTACAAGTCTGCTAAGAGTGTCATCAAACTGTTGATTGATATTGTCAGTAAGAACGGAAACTTGCTGCTAAGTGTGCCGGTTCGCGGAGATGGTACCATTGATGAGAAGGAAACTGCCATACTTCAAGGCATCGGTGATTGGATGAAGGATAATAAGGAGTGTATTGTCGATACCCGTCCGTGGAAAATATTTGGAGAAGGACCTATTGCTGAGTCATCAAACCCGATCAATGCGCAAGGTTTTAATGAGGGTAAGAATGAAAGAGCAACAGCAGAAGAGATCCGATTTACACAAAATAAGAAGACACTGTATGCTTCACTTCTTGCATGGCCGATCGCCAGAGAAGTAACGATCAAATCCCTGTCAGAGAAAAGTAACCTATACCCCGAAACAATAAAGAAAGTCGAATTGCTTGGTTATGGAAAGGTTCCATTTACCAGAACGAATGTCGGACTTGTGATTGAATTACCGGAAAAGAACGTGAACAAAATATCACCGGTATTTAAGATTACCAGATAGACTGGTAATGAATTCTTAGTAAAGTAGGGCTGCTTCGATCTATCGGGGCGGCCCTTTCTCTTTTTAAAAAGATCTGCTTTCATCATGCAATTCTTTGAGTAATCAAATATATCTGCAAATTATTCTCTACCTTTGCTCTTGCGCAACCCCCAAATATCTATTGAATGAAGAAGTTCCTTTTTCTTTTGATCTTCTCTTTTGCTCTATACATGAGAATGAGTGCTGCAGATCAGAACACGAAAAACGTCCCTTTGGAAGTAACCGGCATTTCTGAAAGAATTCGCAAGGAGTTTGTTCCGGATAATCGAATAGCTCTGTTTGATGTAGATTTTCACGAAATTAACCAGCAGATTCTAGTAAAAGGAGTAACCACTTCATCACAAGCTAAACAGGCTCTTTTGTCTGCTCTTAGACAAATGAAGTATGAGGTAAGGGATAGCTTGCAACTCTTACCAGATAGCATCGCACTGGAAGGACGGACTTTTGGTGTGATAAACGTTTCGGTATGCAACTTACGTGTAGCCCCTGATTATTCTTCCGAGATGGCAACACAAGCACTTCTCGGCATGCCGGTAAAACAATTGCAACAAGGCGAATGGTGCCGGATTCAGACACCGGACAATTACATTGCATGGGTACAAAGTATGGGTATTTTTCCGATGACAAAGAGGGAATATCATGCATGGAACTGCGCTGAAAAGATCGTTGTAACTTCGCATTACGGTTTCACTTACGAAAAACCGGACGTTACCTCTCAAACTGTCTCGGATGTTGTTGCGGGTAGTCGCTTGAAGTGGGAAGGTACGTCGGGCACTTTTTATAAGGTATCCTATCCGGATGGTCGTAAGGCATATATCCTCAAATCAATCTCCATGCCGGAAAGAAAGTGGAAAGCGTCTGTCAGACAAGATGCAACCAGTATTATCCGTACAGCAAAGACATTAACCGGAGTACCGTATCTATGGGGAGGAATGTCATCAAAGGGAGTCGATTGCAGCGGATTTGTCCGGACAGTCTTCTTCATGCACAATCTTATTCTTCCTCGCGACGCCTCACAACAGGCATACATTGGACAACATATTGATATAACTTCCGATTTTAGTAATCTGCTGCCGGGCGATCTGATCTTTTTTGGCAGAAAGGCTACCACAGAGAAGAAAGAAAGTGTGTCGCATGTTGCAATTTATATAGGTAACAAGAAATTCATTCATTCGTCAGGCTATGTCCATTTAGCAAGTTTTGATCCCAAAGACCCTTCGTATGATAAATACAACCTGAACCGGATGCTTTTTGCCGTTCGCATTCTTACTTGTATTGGCACAACAGGAATTAATACTACGGACACAAACCCTTATTACAAGGAATAGAATCAAAACAAAACAGTATGTTTCAAACTAGAAGACACTTTTTTAAAACGGCAACAGTTGCTGCCATTAGTTCAGGTATGGTTGCAAATAATCTGTTTGCTTCCACCACACCTTTTCCCTTCTCTATCAATAAGCAAGGAAAAGGAGGCAAAATGAAACTGACTTTCAAACCATATGATTTGAAGTTGAAGCATGTTTTTACCGTCGCTTCTTCTTCACGCACAACAACGCCAGACGTGCAGGTTGAAATAAATTATGATGGAATCACCGGGTACGGGGAAGCTTCCATGCCACCTTATCTGGGTGAGTCCGTGGAGTCTGTTATGGATTTCCTGAAGAAAGTGAATATTGAGCAGTTCAGCGATCCTTTTCAGTTAGAAGATATTCTGGCATATGTGGACGGTATCATGCCAGGAAATACCGCTGCCAAAGCTTCTGTTGATATTGCTCTTCACGATCTGGTTGGTAAACTTTTGGGTGCGCCATGGTACAAAATATGGGGACTGGATAAGGAGAAAGCTCCTTCTACTACTTTTACAATCGGCATTGATACGCCTGATGTTGTACGACAAAAAACGCTGGAGGTTGCCGGACAATTTAATATTCTGAAGGTAAAGCTTGGACGTGAGAATGACAAGGAAATGATAGAGACGATTCGCTCCGTCACCCAACTTCCTATCGCGGTGGATATCAATCAGGGATGGACCGACAAGTATCAGGC
The DNA here is from genome assembly GCA_963677415.2 of Bacteroidales bacterium. GTDB lineage: Bacteria > Bacteroidota > Bacteroidia > Bacteroidales > JAQUTK01 > JAQUTK01. The sequence goes on from CAXXFJ010000048.1 coordinate 143,912, forward strand.
ATTGGATATGATTCTTTGGCTCAAAGAACAGGGTATAGTGATGGTCGAACAGCCTATGCCTAAGACACAACTGGACGATATAGCCTGGGTGACTCAGCAAAGTCCGTTACCTATCTTTGCAGACGAGTCCTTCCAGCGTCTGGAAGATATGATCAAACTGAAAGGAGCTTTCACGGGTATCAATATCAAGTTGATGAAATGTACGGGTATGCGCGAGGCCTGGAAAATGGTCACACTTGCACGTGCTTTAGGAATGCGGGTAATGGTAGGATGCATGACCGAAACATCTTGCGCCGTATCTGCCGCCGCTCAATTGTCTCCGGCGGTAGATTTTGCAGATTTGGATGGCAACTTGCTTATTGATAATGATCGCTTTAAAGGTATGGAGGTCGTGAAAGGAATAATCACACTGAACGATTTGCCTGGAATAGGTATCACGAAATTGTAACCAATGGAATACGCTCAATCGCATGAAACAACTGATCGCTATGGCCGGGGTACTCTTTTTTATGGGATGCGCTCCAAAATCTACTGTTATGATTGACGGCTGGGAACAGGAACGGATGAATCGAATGAAATTGGACTTTTGCGTTTCCGAACCACAGGTAAAAGAATACATCCGCAAATATATTCCGACAGTGACGGATAAACAAATGCGTGAATGGGAGAAAAGTAACGCATTGGAATGTAGTATCATTGATGGAAAGCGGTATTATTTTCGTAATGCAGGCCCCAATTTATTTCGTATTGATTCTGTTGCCCGTAGTCTGAAAGTGGCTCAAGATGGTATCGAACTGAACGGCTACGATAAGGTGAATCAAGAACATCTGCCCCTGATAATAGCTGCCGTGAAGCAGACAGGTGAATGCCGGGTGATACCCAAGCGTATACGGGTGACTTACACGCTTACTGTTGAACCTGATGCTGTGCCCGATGGAAAACTTGTTCGCTGTTGGTTGCCTTATCCGCGAACGGATGAAGACAGACAACAACAGGTAAGGTTTCTGAGTGCCAGTGAGAAAAAACAGAGCTTCTCTCCGCCGTCCTGTATGCACAGTACGCTGTATATGGAGAAAGTAGCGGTGAAAGATAAGCCTACAATATTCTCCGAATCATTTGAATATACCTCATTTGCCGAGTGGCATAACCTGAAGCCTGCGGATATCTTACCTTATGATACTGCAAGTGCGCTTTATAAAGAATATACAGCTGAGCGCGAAACACATATCCGCTTTTCTCCACGTATCAGGCAGTTGGCGGCAGAGCTTACTGAAGGGGAAACAAACCCTTTGTTGAAAGCGGCCCGTATTTTTGCCTGGATACATCATTCTTTTCCATGGGCATCTGCCCGTGAGTATTCTACCCTTGAGAATATCCCGGAATATGTGCTTGATAATCATCATGGCGATTGCGGACAGGTCTCTCTTCTTTTTATTACTCTTTGCCGTTGCAGCGGTATTCCCGCTCACTTTCAAAGTGGCTTTATGATGCATCCCAATGCATGGAATCTGCATGATTGGGCAGAAATTTATTTCGAGGGAGTTGGCTGGGTTCCCATTGACCAGTCTTTTGGGATTCCATCTTTTGCTCAAACGGACGATGAACGTATGTTCTTTCTGGGAGGGATTGATTCTTGGCGGATGATTGTAAATGAAGATTATTCCAAGCCTTTAGTTCCTGAAAAAAAGTTTCCCCGTAGCGAGACGGTCGACTTTCAACGTGGCGAAGTGGAATGGGAAGGAGGTAATCTCTATTTTGATAAATGGAAATACCAGATGGATATTGAGTACCTGAAGTGATGATTAGAGATTGGAGAGTGCTTCGAAGTATCGGGGCAGCCCTTTCTCTACACGTCAAGACAGGCTTTTCTCGCTTGCGAGTGCTGAAACTGCCGTGCAATCCGATAGAGTTTCCCATCTTTCAATAACCGCGCCCCGGTCTGCTTGAAGTGAAACTTAACCTGTTTCTCAATACATTGGCTACGAATATCCAGTACCCACTGGTAGTCGCAGACCCGTGCCTCGTTGCCGGATTCACCTCCCAAAGTAATTGCTCTGATCTCGTCAGTCAGATAGGGAAGCAGGTATATGGGCCCGAGCAACGGTTCGCAGATAATCTCTTTGTGCCTGATAGGGGCCGCGTTAAACAGTGGCAAACGAAAATCCGCCATTGCCTGATTCTCCACCGTGCAACAGATGGTCACATTCTCGTACCCCTCCCCCCAATCGTCGGGAATGCACTCCTGAAAGCGATGAATCCGTTTGGTAATAAAAAGAAAGTGCAGATCACTCCGTCGCCGCATCATCTGCCAAGCCTCAGCTCTCCAGGCGTCAGCTTCTTCCACAAAGAAGTCGGACGTAAAACAGGTATATACGATCTTATCCGGAGTGAGTTTGTACGTTTTTTTACGAGTGAGCCGGAGAGGCAGGTCAAAGTCTGCGGTTTTATATACCACGGTGCTGTCGCGTCCATGCTTTGCATCTCCCCGATACACATAGCAGTTTGCGCATCCCGGACTAATCTTATGACATCCATGCCATGGGTTCCATATACTCATATCCGACTCTTTTAGAGATACAAAGATATCTGCTATTTCTGAAAGTCTTATCCTCAAAGCCGAATTTTGACACACGGATCCTTGTTTCTCATTTCTTTCAATGGTGTGAAGTCACATCAGCCCTGTTCTGATCACAAAGATGTCCTTTTTTTACAATCAGAAGAACAGTAAAAAGTTCTACCTTTGCCGGCAAACTCTTCATCGTATTGGCAGTCAAGATGGAATCATTCAGAATCATAAAACCCTCTCCAGCATTAGTCCCGTATATCAAATATTACTGGATATTACAAATCAATGAGGTAACTCCGGTGCGCGAGCGTACCTTGCCGGTAGGGTGTATCCACATGGTTTTTCATCGAGGGAAACAACTTTTTTCACTGACGGAAAGAAGTTTGCAGCCCACCGCGTTTATCTCCGGACAGTCCACCACATATTCAGATGTGGAATCTACCGGAAGTATTGATATGATTTTTGTTGTTTTCCAGCCGTTTGCTGCCAGAATCTTCTTTCAGATCCCGATCAGTGAATTCCACGAGAAGAATATTTCCATCAGCGAGATCGGCGATCCTGCATTGAAAGAGCTGGAGAAACAGGTGGCGGATACGATGGATGACAGCCAGTCAATCGGACTGATTGAGCGCTTTCTGATCAGCCGTTTGCACTCATTTTCCGCTTATAATGTCAAAAGAGTCGTAGCCACCGTGCAGGAGATCAACCGGCAACCGGAGACCACTATCACTCAACTGTCGCAGATCGCCTGTCTGAGCAACAAGCAATTTAACCGGGTTTTTACGGAGTATATCGGTACCAATCCCAAAGAGTTTATCCGCATTGTCCGCATGCAAAGAGCGTTGTATGTGTTGCAGATGTACCCCGATCATAGTTTTGCTCAGGTAGCCTGCGAATGCGGATTTTATGATCAATCGCATCTCATCCGGGAATTCAAATCTTTCTCAGGATATACTCCCACGGAATACCTGTCTGTCTGTGCTCCCTATTCCGATTATTTCTCAGTACTTTAAGATGTCTGTTTTTTCCTATCTCAGGATGATGTGTTGCTCTACCTTTGCATTGTCTTTGCAAAGTCATTGTATAATAATCATCTAAAAACAGAAACAATGGAAAAATTAATTGCATTTTTTGAGATCCCGGCCGCAGACTTTTATCGGGCAGTAGCGTTTTATGAGACGATCTTCCACTTGAAGTTGTCGGTGTACGACTGTGAACAGGAGAAGATGGCCTTCTTTATGGAAAATGGGGATTGCATCGGTTCGATCTCTTTTGGTAAGGATTTCCCACCATCAGAAAAGGGTACTCTCCTCAGTTTTAATTGCGAAAATATGAGTGATACTCAGGCTTTGATTGAAAGCAATGGAGGGAAAATCATCATTCCGAAGACTAAGATTGAGGCGGAAGACAAGGGATACTTCTCAACATTCAGGGATAGCGAAGGGAATACCATAGGCTTATATTCTGACAACTAAAAGCATCGCAGTGATTCTTTTCGAAGATCAGAAATCTGAGAATCACAGTTTTTAATCAATCCCTGTCAGCGAACTCTTTCGGGTCAAATTGACTTAATACAGAAAAGGTTTACACCGATTTAACAATTAAAGGTGTAATATGGAAAAGAAAAAAGTATTCATCCGTTCTTATGCGGTATCGTTTAAATTCCAAGTTCTTTCGGACTATTATTCTTCGGGAGAGTCTATCGGTTTTATTAGCAATAAGTATTCTATTTCTAAAGCAACGGTCTTTCGGTGGAATAATGAGTTTGAAACAAGTTCAAAATCTCTATCTTTGTCGGATGAGTTATTAAATAAACTATCCGATATGCGCACTAAACGACAGGAAATTGAATCAGAGGTCCTGGAAAGCAAAGAAGCTCTTCAGGCTGAGATTGCCCGTTTGCGTAAAGCATTGGAATACTCTGAGTTACGTAACGACGCACTGCAGGAAGTTTTAAAGATTGGCCGCGAGGAATATGGTCTTGACTTGCTAAAAAAAGCTGGCGCCAAGCAGTAAATGGTCTTCGACTCAGACATCCTGAATACTCAATCGGATGTCTGAGTGAACTGTTTGGCAAGACCCGTGAAGGCTATTACGCTGTAAGCAAAGAGAAACTGTGCGAACGTGCGTTGCTTGAAACTAATGTTGTTGACATGGTGATTCAGATAAGGATTGAAGCCCCCGGAATCGGTGCTTACAAGCTCTTTCTTATATTGAAGCATGTGTATGAACACAAGATGGTGGGACGTGATAAGTTTTATGAGCTGATGCATCGCAAACACCTGATGCTGCCGGCCTTGCGCCGTAGACACACAACTAACTCCAACCATAATTATCGCAAGTATAAGAATCTGGTAAAGGGATTTAAGCCAACATCTCCTTGTCAGTTATGGGTGGCAGATATAACCTATATAGATACGGATGAAGGCGTATGTTATCTACATCTTCTGACTGATGCTTATACGCATGAGATAATCGGATGGACTCTCTCTGAAAGCCTCTCGGCCTTGCATACCTTGGCTGCGCTCGAACAAGCCATAACGAATTGTTCAGATATGGATTTGAGTTCTCTTATACATCATTCTGATCGTGGATCGCAGTATTGTTGCACTCTGTATGTAGAACGACTCAAGCAGATTGGCTGCTCAATCAGTATGACTGAAGATGGTAATCCTACAGACAATGCCATAGCTGAACGCGTGAACGGCATTATTAAGCAGGAATGGCTCTATAAGATGAAACGCCCCAAGGATTTCCATGCGGCACAATGCTTACTGGAAGGTATAATTGATTTTTATAACAACAAGAGACCTCACATGAGTAATGGAATGAAAACACCTGCCCAAGTGAGAATGGGTTATACCAAATAAGGCTCTTTGGAGGCTTCGAGCCTCCAGCCGCCAGGCAAACCTCCGCGGTGTTTTTCATAATATAAAGTAGAAAAAATAAAAATATAGTTTGTAACTTTGAAGCATTAAAAGGGTGATTTCTACACATTGTTAAATAAATTCCTCGTGTAAACCATATCAGGAAGAATAAAAAAAGAGTGTGAAGTAAATCAGGAGCATTTCAATAAAGTTGTATAGTCAATCAGAAAGTATAACCCAAAAGTGTAAACTAAATTCAGGCATAGTCAAATATCGCCGACAGGGATTGTTATTCTTCTGGCGAAACAACAGGAAACGCTCCGTTCTTTCAGTTCTTTCAATTGGATCCGGCGGGTAAGCATAAGATTGGAGGAATCAATCAGTGAACAAAGTCCGTTGCATACAGGAAGATAAATAAGCCGAAGCGGAAGATAAAAGTCAATCTCCATGATGACTTTCTTATTTTGAACCACAGGATGATCGTTCTGAACTTCAAAATGATCATCCTGAAGTTTAGAATGATCATTCCAAACTTCAGAACGAACAATCTATCTGCAAGCGATAAACTTTGCAACTTGATAAAGCATATATCTCATTCTATTAGCTGTAAAAAGATACCAGGCACAAAATGGCTGATTTTCACGACACAGACGAAAACAACTACTTGTATTGGCAATCTATTGTCACTATCCTTGCATTTTGTTCTTTTCCTGCTGTTCCTTCGTCATGGTCTTGTATGAAAGAATATGCCAGCTAATCGCGATAGCAAGGGCAATCAGCAGAACTTTTAGCAGGATCGGTTTCACAATCCAGATCGCACAGTTGAGCAAGGTGATCCATACCAGCGATACGGATATTATTTTCGCATGAAGAGGGATCGCTTTGTATTCATAAAAGTTGCGGATATAGGGTCCCAAACATTTCTGATTGAGTAGCCAGTCATACAATTTTTGCGAACCTCTCAGCCAGCAAGCTGCGGAAAGGAGGAGAAAGGGGGTGGTGGGCAGCAGCGGAACAAATATTCCGATGATTCCCAATGCTAACGAGACTGCGCCTATGAGTATATATACGACTTTCACGCTGCAAAATTACGACAAAAATAAGACCCACCGGAATGATGAGTCTATTTTATGTTCAGGAAAGCGACAAATAATCAGATTATCAGTGCATCGTCTTCTTGAATATACTTTTTATTTTCTGGCAGCAGCCATTCTTGCATACATTTCTACCATGGCGGCCTGAGTCAATACCGATTTGAAACGGTCCTTACTTTCGCCACTCCAGTCTTGGTTAAATAGTCCGGTCTCTTCACGCATATGTGTCCACGCATAATCCAGACTCTGTTGGAAAGAATCAAGATAGCTCTTATTCTTATCCAGTTTATACAGTTCGATGTATCCTCTGAGCATGACTGCCGTAAACCATATATTGCCTCTCTTTAACAACATGAATGAACTTCCATCTGCGGGTGAGAATTCCTGGAAGAACTGATTGTATCCCGACTTTGCAATGTTTTGAGCTTCGTTCAGGAAGGTCTTGTCTTTTGTCAGTCTGTACAAGATAGCGGCTGATTGAAGCATCTGTCCGCTGTTATACGCGAACTTTGCTTTTCCTATTCTGCCATTTAATCCCATGTTGTCATAATACAAATAATCGGATGGATCCTGAAGGTGAGCTTTTGTCCATTGATACAGAGCTTTGCCCTGATTAAAATAGTTGCTGTCTTTTGTTGCCTCAAAAAGTTTCAGGGCTAATACCGATCCGGGAGCATTCGAACAGGTATTCTTAGATTCCTTTTTCTGTTCGCACCAGTAGATACCCCCGCCGAGTTGCTGATCGATACCACTCGCAATGAATTTCCATATCATCTCTGCCTTATCCAGATACTTTTGTTCGCCGGTCATCATATAGGTGTCTGTAAAGTCGATACCGAGCCAGATGTTATCATCATAAAAGCGATCTGACTGAGGTGCCGAACTTATATAAGAGGAGTAGGCAAAAGGATTTCTCTTCGTGTCCAGATATTCTTCCAGTCCGGGGAGCACTTTTGTGTCCAGCAGCTTCTGGTAAATCTTGTCATTTGTGGCTTCCAGTAAAGCGTTGACAGCGGAAAATGTGCCGGAGAAAGGCCATAGGTATGAATACTGGTTGGGTCTGTTAGCCTGCTCTTCCGATGCCAGATAGGTTGCTTTGTATTCTTCCGCGAACGGATGGATCTCCCGTAGCAAACTTTTTCCCTCAATGGAATAATGTGAGTAAATGGAATCCATCGTTTCCCTGCCATGGACAACATTCTTCTTTGAACTGTCTTTTACAGTTGCACAGCCTGCCAAAAGGAACAGCGTGCTTAGGGTTAATAACAAATTACGCATAATGTTTTTCTTTAAATATAAAGTCAAATGGTCTATATCAGAAACTATTCTCGCGGTCAAAGATAAGTAATAATCCATGGAAAACAGAGAGGAGCGAGATAAATAAGAGGCAAAAGGGAAAGTGCATCCCCTTGAAAAGTAAGTGGGATATATGTAATTTGAGATTACCTTCCTAAATCTTATCCATTGTCAAGCAGAGCTTTGCAATATTTTTTCGTATCTTTGCTATGTGAAAGTGAAGGGAAACTGTTTTTTGAACAGCTACTCTCATACCCAAAAACAGAAACTCGAGAAATGCAATAGAAAGTAAAACCATGAAAATAAGTGCTCTCGTTCTATCAATATTCGTTACCGTTTGTTTGTGCGCTCCGGCTCAGAAACCACCAATCACTCCGGCTTGGGCTTTTAAACACCTGGTATGGGAAGATAGTATAAATACATCGGAAGGGGTCATCGCTTTAACAGAGATGTATCTGAAACACAATATTCCCGTTGGTTCTGTCATAATTGATAGTCCGTGGAGTACTGCTTACAACGATTTTAACTGGGATACAAAGCGCTATCCGGATAGTAAAAAGATGATCCGGTTCTTTAAGGATAAAGATATAAAGGTCATATTGTGGCTTACGGGAGCTGTCAATCTCAAAGCGAAAGATACACGCTCGCAGAAGTGTGAATCGTATGACTATGCAGTATCTAAGAATTATGGAGTTAATGATAGCAAAACGCATGAATGGTGGAAGGGAACGGGAATACATCTCGACTTTACCAATAAGTCTGCCGTTAAATGGTGGGGCACTCAGTTAGATAAAGTCTTTATAGATGGTGTGTATGGATGGAAAGTGGACCAGGGGGAACTTTATTTTGGCGATACATTGAAGACGTCCATTGGAACAATGACCAATGAGGAATTCCGCCCTTATTATTATGATGCCATGTATGATTACACATTATCAAGAAGAGCCGGAGGGATTATTCTTGCCAGACCCTATTCTCATCAGGGCGGTTATTTTGCTAGTGTTGAGAAGATGAGTCTGGGATGGTGTGGCGATTTTTCAGGAGACTGGAAAGGACTGAAGTTGCAGGTAAATAATATCTATAAGTCTGCTGAGAAAGGGTACGGTGCTCCCGGCTGTGAAGTAGCCGGTTTCTTCCAGGCGCGTTCCAATACGAATCAATACATCCGTTACAGTCAGTTTGGTGCCATGACTGCAACCATGATTAATGGAGGTGAAAATGGTGCATTCTCCAATCATTTACCATGGTATCATGGCAAAGAAGCAACAGATATCTATCGGTTTTGTGTCGAGTTGCACGAGCAGTTAATTCCTTATCTCTTCTCAACCGTCGTAGATGCTCATTTGCAGGGTGGTTCCCTGATCACGAACGTGAACTACGAGCAATCGACACATCAACTGGGAGAGAGTTTGTTTACCAAAGTTATTGACTCTCCTGAAAATACAGTTTCATTTAATCTTCCTAAGAGTGGAGAATGGATCTACTTTTGGACCAATCAATCATATGCTGCCGGAACAAAGATAACCCGTACATACCCGCTCCAAGAGTTTCCTCTGTTTGTGAAGGCCGGTGCAATTATTCCTTTGAAGGTGGAAAACAGCGTGACCGGTATCGGAGATGAGTCAATGAAAGACAAAGAAGTTATCCTGATCTATTCTCAGAACGGAAAGTCTTCATTTCTCTATCATTCGCCTGACGGTGAGGGAATAGAGTATAAAGATATTTCAATTGATTTTGATGGAGAGAAGGGGCTATTGGCTGTGAACGGGAAGGCAAACAAAGAATATGTGTTTATTCTGAGAAATGTAAAGAGTGTGACGGATGTGCAAAATGCTCACTCCTGGTACTTTAACAAAGCCATGAATGAACTTCAGATATTTGCAACCGGTAAACGTCTGACTATTTCCATACATTGATAAGCGATACGCTTGAATAGCCTTTTTGTTGCTTTTCCTTTGTTAATTACAACGATTATTAATGGAATAACAATAATAATCAGGTGGCATTAGTAAATAAAACGGGAGTTATAGTGTGTGTGTCATAAATATGGTGTTACTTTGCACTCAACATGAACAAATGTAGTTTATTTCATTCTCCCTCCTCTTTGAATCTTCTTAATATTTTCTATTAAGTTCTTCCATCTTCGAACAGAGTTACCTAAACTTCTTTGTATCACATTTCCCTTATTTATTTTATATTTTATTTTATGAACATTTACGTAGGTAATCTGAGCTTCAATGTTACAGATTCAGATTTGCAGAGAACCATGGAAGAATTCGGAGAAGTAGTCTCCGTTAAATTAATCATTGACAGAATGACAAACCGCTCTAAGGGTTTTGCTTTTGTTGAAATGCCGAACAAAACAGAAGCTATTAATGCTATCAAAAAGCTTAATGGTTATGAATATGACGGACGTCCAATGACTGTTAAAGAGGCTATTCCAAAGTACTAATCAGTACGAGGTATCCCAATACAAGTTATAAAGAGCAGGCAAATCCTTTGTGGGTTTGCCTGTTTTATTCACCAATCCTTACAAATACATGACATTTAAAGATTTAAATATTATAGAGCCCATTTTGAAGGCTCTTTCTGAAAAAGAATATACCCTTCCTACTCCTATACAACAACAAGCCATCCCGGTACTTCTGAACAACCGTGACATATTGGGATGCGCACAAACCGGAACTGGTAAAACAGCCGCATTTGCAATACCTATAATACAACAGTTAACTCAAGAAAGGGAGTCTGGCAAATATAGGGATATCAAAGCTTTGATCCTTACACCAACACGCGAACTTGCAATTCAAATTGATGAGAGTTTTACTGACTACGGTAAATATACTCCTTTGCGTCATTGTGTTATTTTTGGTGGTGTGAAGCAAAAAGCGCAAACAGATAAAATTCAGAAAGGGGTAGATATCTTGATTGCTACACCAGGTCGTTTGCTTGACCTTATTAATCAGAAATATATAAGTTTGAGTAAGATTAGATATTTCGTGCTTGACGAGGCTGACCGTATGCTAGACATGGGTTTTATCCATGATATTAAACGTATTTTACCGATGTTGCCACGTGACCGTCAGACTCAGTTCTTCTCTGCTACTATGCCTCCGGTAATTGCTACTCTTGCAAAAACAATTCTCCGTAATCCGGTCAGAGTAGAAGTTACTCCTGTCTCTTCAACAATTGATGCAATTAAACAGTACATCTATTTTGTGGAGAAGGAAGAAAAGAAGCGCTTACTGATTAAATTACTAAACAAAGATAAGGATCAATCGGTATTAGTTTTTTCCCGCACCAAACACGGTGCAAATAAAATTGCACAGGATTTATGCAAAGCGGGCATTGAAACAGAAGCAATTCATGGCAATAAGTCTCAAGGTGCACGTCAACGTGCTTTAAGTAACTTCAAATCACATTCAACTCGCGTGTTGATTGCTACAGATATTGCAGCGCGTGGTATTGATATTGAACAGTTGCCGATGGTAATCAATTACGATCTCCCTGAAGTTGCAGAAACATATGTACATCGTATCGGCCGTACTGGTAGGGCAGGTAATAGTGGAGTGTCTGTTTCTTTTTGTAATCAGGATGAGCGTCAGCAGCTGAAAGATATTCAAAAGTTGATCGGAAAGATTATTCAGGTAGTCAAATACCAGGAGTAACCAGAAAGATAAAGCTTCTCAGAGATGGGGTTTGTATGTTAAGGAACGATACGAGTCCCATTTGCTTTATTTAACTGAAATATTTTCTTCAGGAAATAGTTTATAATGAAAATAGTTGTATCTTTGCAATATCATTCATTAATAAGAAGAATATGAAAAAGATTTTATTTGTGGTTTTGTTGCTTGCGGGAGGTTTAATTACTTACGCTAGCTTGCAAAAGAGTAGTGATGTTACTAATAAAAAAACAGAAAATAAGATGAAACCAATTGAATTAACAAAAGCAGATTTTTACAAGAATGTTGCTAATTTGGACTTAGGTGACTGGAAGTATTTAGGTGAAAAGCCCGCTGTTATTGATTTTTACGCAACTTGGTGTGGACCTTGCAAGGCTGTTGCTCCTATCATGGAAGAATTGGCCGTTGAATATAACGGGAAGGTTATCATGTATAAAGTTGATGTGGATAAAGAGCCAGCTTTGGCTGCTTCATTTGGTATCCAAAGTATCCCTTCTTTGCTTTTTGTACCGGTAACAGGGAAACCTCAGATGAGTAAAGGAGCGATGCCTAAGACTTCATTAAAAAAGGCGATAGAAGATATATTACTTAAGAAATAAGAGAAGGTCTTAATTATGGAAACACTTTGTAAAGTTCGCGACTTATATCGTTCAATTACACGTTTTGAGTCAGACTTTGAACATGAACATCAGATCTGCTTGAATGAAGGAATGGTTTTGTGTAGTCTGAATAAGTCAGAGTTACTTTCTTCAGGTGAGATTGCAGACCTTTTAGGTTTGACTTGTTCAAATACTTCCAAAGTGATCCGATCTGTAGAAGAAAAGGGTTTCATAGAACGAATACTTGGCGAACAAGATAAACGACAAATGTATTTTAGACTCACTCCGGCTGGTAAAACAAAACTTCGTGATATAGATTGCAAGGAGATTGAAATGCCAGAGTTGCTAAGTAAGGTTATGAAAATGTATTAAAAACAGATAGACCTATCTGTTTTTAAAGTGGTATTTTAAATGTTCAGGTTTATAGGTATATTAGATTGTTAGTAGGAAATAAAAAACACATAGTCGGTTAAGGCTATGTGTTTTTTATTTCCTATTTTTTGCTTTGATGAAGATGAACGACTATATTTGCTTCAAGAATAGGAGTGTCTTTTATATTCATTCGTAGGAACATGTAAAGGAATGACTCTACATGAGTTCAAAAGTCAGATTTGTAAGTTATTTGGTCATTTTTGAAAGTATGATTGAATGAATTTAAAATACTTTTGTTCTGTTGAATAAGGACAGATTCTTATCAAGTTTCTATTACTCAACAAAATAATCCCTGTAAAAACATGAAAAGCGGACAAATAGTATTAGGACTTGGATTGATCGCAGTCTTATTTTCAGGATGTAACAAGCATCCTAAAACTCAGCTCGGAGAGAATCCTCCACGAATAGCAAACATTATCAATTTTGTAAGACAAACGGAACCCCGTGACAGCAATATAACGGATGAGGTATTGTATAATTCTGTCGTTGAACAGATAAAACAGGTAAAACAGTATAATCTGCCCGCAACTTTTCTTTTGCAGTATGACGCTTTGATTAACCCAAAATATCAATTACTGTTGAAGACAGAACTTCCTGCTAACTGTGAAGTGGGTGGCTGGTGGGAAATCACTCAGCCTCATGTTGAGGCTGCCGGAATGGCTTGGCGTGGAGCATATCCGTGGGATTGGCACGCAAATGTTGGTTTTGCTACTGGATACACTCCGATTGAAAGAGAAAAACTGGTGGATGTGTATATGGAGAAGTTTAAATCTGTATTTGGTAAATATCCTTCTTCCGTCGGTTCATGGTTCATCGATGCACGCTCTTTACAGTATATGTATGATAAATATAAGATCTGTGCTTCATGTAATTGCAAAGACCAGATTGGTACAGATGGATATACAATGTGGGGAGGGTATTGGAATCAAGGCTATTATCCGAGCAAGAATAATGCGTATATCCCTGCCCAAACAGTGGATGGACAAATCCCTGTTCCAATATTCAGGATGTTGGGTAGTGATCCTATCTATCAATACTATGCGGGATTGGGTGGAAGTGTCCAACATGTGGAGAGTCTGGAGCCTGTGTATGGAAATGGAGGTGGTAATGAGAATTGGGTGAACTGGTTCTTCGGTATTGTTGTTAAGCAGGAAACACTCTCTTTTCAATATATGCAGATTGGTCAGGAAAACTCTTTTACATGGGATCGTATGAAACATGGTTTAGAAGTTCAAATTCCGAAATTAGATTCTATTCGTAAACTCGGACTAGTCAGAGTGGAGACTTTGGAACAAACCGGGCGTTGGTTTAAGGAACAGTATAAGGTTACTCCTGCTTCTGCAGTGGCTGCTTTAGATGATATACGCAATCAAGGAGCGAAGTCTGTTTGGTACGACAGTCGTTTTTATCGCACGAATTTATATTGGCATCAAGACCAATTTCTTATTCGTGATTTACATCTTTTTGATGAGAACTTAAAGTCTGATTACCTGACGCAGGCGGGGACATCTACTCAGTGCGAATACAAAGCACTTCCTTTTGTGGATGGCTTTAATTGGAGCTCATCCGAATATCTTGCTGGATTGAGGATCATGATGAAAGATGAAGACAGAAATAGCATTGAACTGAAATCTGATACTCCTACCGTGAAGTCTATTCCTCCCAGCACTCTTTCGGTGCAGTTTAAACTAATCCCTACCGGGTATTGCAGTATCAAATGTGAAGAATCAAAACTAGTGCTTTCATGTGGGGGATTAGCAGGAATTAATTGGTGGTTGGAATTATCTGTAGCTCCAAAAGTAACTCTTCCTTTCTCAAAAATAGATACTGCGAGTATTCAGGCAGTCTTCAAGGGCTTTATATATCAGGTGGGCTGCGAAGCCGGTACTATTGAAGGTAATCATGATAAGTCTTTTCAGCCTTTTGTGTATCGGATCCATCCGAAAGTGAATTCTATTATTTTAAATATGGACAATAAATGAAAAATGAAATGATTCGTACGAAGATTCATCTCTTGAGAAATTGGATATTGGTTACTGTTTTGCTTTTTGTTTTTTCTTATCCGTTTATTAGCTGTTTGAATGCGAAAGTGGCTATTACAGATCTGAAATGCGAATATATTGATAATCCAATAGGTATCGATGCCCGGAAACCCCGTTTTACATGGATTGTCACGGGTAGTGATGCAAACTATTTGCAAGATTCATACCAGATATGTATTGCTACATCTCCTGAATTATTACTCTCCGGTGCGCCTGATGTATGGGCTCCGGAAAAAGTAATGAGTGCTTCAAACAGGGTTGTTTATAATGGTTCTACAGACCTGGTGTCTCATCAGAAGTATTACTGGAATGTCATAGTGAATGACCATCAGGGAAAGGAGTATCGTTCTGAATGTGCTTTTTTCGAAATGGGAATAATTAATCTCTCCGATTGGAAAGCTCTATGGATCTCGGATAGTAACGATAAAGAGTTTCGTCCTTCGCCATTATTCAGAAAAAACTTTGAGGTTGGAAAGAAGATTGCAACTGCAAGGGCTTATGTCAGTGGATTAGGTTACTACGAGTTGTATCTGAACGGAAATCGGGTCGGAAAGAATATGCTTGATCCCGGATATACTCATTTTGACAAACGGGTGCTTTATGTGACGCATGATATTACTTCCTTGCTTAAGGATGGGGATAACTGTGCAGCTGCTGTGCTTGGCAATGGATGGTTTAATGTGCAATCACGTGGTGTGTGGGACTTTGAAAAAGCACGATGGCGCAATCGTCCGCAACTTTTATGTGAGATAAGGATTACCTATAAAGACGGGACTGTCGAAACGATTGCTTCAGACGAAAGCTGGAAGACTTCAACCGGTGCATATCAGTTTAATAATATCTATAGCGGAGATATCTATGATGCCCGGTTAGAGAAGAAGGGATGGAAGCTGGCTGATTTTGATGACTCTCAATGGCCCAAAGCTCGTTGCGTATCTGCGCCGGCACCAATTGTACAGGCTCAGGTGATGCCTGCCATTCATGTGACCCGCGAGTTGAAGCCTGTTTCTATGAATAAAATCAGTGATAAGATTTATGTATATGACCTTGGTGTGAATATCTCTGGACTTTGCCGTTTGCAAT
This sequence comes from Bacteroidales bacterium, assembly GCA_963677415.2. Classification (GTDB taxonomy): domain Bacteria; phylum Bacteroidota; class Bacteroidia; order Bacteroidales; family JAQUTK01; genus JAQUTK01. The sequence continues at coordinate 159,571 of CAXXFJ010000048.1, forward strand.
TAAAAGGTGAAGCAGGAGCCAGGGTGGCTCTGCGTCACGGCGAACTCCTCACCAAAGAGGGTCGTCTGGAGCAAGGGAATCTTAATATCTATTTCAAACCCATTGACCCCACTGAGACATTTCAGGAGGATATTTATATATTGAATGGCGAGGGAGAAGAAACATATACACCTTCTTTTTCCTATCATGGTTTCCAATATGTTGAAGTAGTAAGTAGTGCTCCGATCAACTTGAATATAAATAGTTTGACGGGATTACATTTTTATAATGACGTGAAGCCTGTTGGCCAATTCAGCTGTTCGAATGAAACGCTGAACAAAATATGGAGAGCCACTTGTCTTTCTTATGTGAATAACATGGAGAGTATTCCGACGGATTGTCCTCAACGTGAAAAGAATGGATGGACCGCTGATGCTCATGTTTCCGTTGATCTGGGATTACTCAATTATGACGGACTCGCCTTTTATGAGAAATGGATGAATGATTTTATAGACAATCAGCGTCCTGAAGGAGATATTTCCGGTATCATTCCAAGTTCAGGTTGGGGGTATGGAGAGTGGATTGGTCCTGTGTGGGATGCTGCAATGTTTGTCATACCACATGCACTTTATATGTATTATGAGGACTCTCGTTCTATAGAAGCAATATATCCGACTTGTGAGAAGTATCTTACATATCTGAAAACCAAAGAGAAGGATGGATTGCTTGCATATGGACTCGGAGACTGGCTGCCTTATAAGTCGCAAACTCCAATTGATTTTACTTCGAGCTGTTATTATTACCTGGATTACGTCCGGATGGCAGGCTTTGCTAAGTTGCTCGGTAAAGATCCTTCGTCCTATCAACAAAAAGCAGAAGAAATAAGGATACTGATTAATGAGAAGTATTTCCATCCTGAGAGCAATACCTATGCGAATGGCACTCAGACAGCTTTGGGTGTGGCTTTATACATGGGACTTGCGCCAAGTGGAAAGGAGCAAGCTGTAGCTGATCAACTTGCTGCTGCTGTACGGGCAACAGATTGTTATCTTGATTTTGGTGTTTTGGGAAGTAAGACTGTTCCTGCTATGCTGACAAAATATGGATATGTGGATCTTGCTTTTTCGATGGCTTCTAAAGAGAAGGCTCCATCATGGGGATATTGGGTCAATGAGTGTAAAATGACAACACTCGGTGAAACATGGATCATGTCTCCCAAGTTTAATGATGCTTCACTGGACCATGTGTTTATGGGTGATATTATCGCTTGGATGCAAAACAGTCTGGCAGGGATCAATTATGACAGTGAGAAACCAGGTTTCCGTCATGTAATTATTCGTCCGCACTTTGTAAAAGGTTTGGATTGGGTAGATGGCAGTTTTGAATCTCCCCAAGGTATGATCAGATCAGAGTGGAAGCGTAGAGAGGAGAATATTGTTCTTAATGTTACGATTCCTATCGGATGTCGTGCTACAATCTATCTTGAAAAGCAGTATGAAGTCGATGGAGGCAAACATCAGTTTGTCGTGAAACTTTGAGAATAGTACTGTTTTATTCTTCTGAAAGGATGTCTTTCTACAATGAGAGTGAAGAATTGGATAGAGTAGGATAAAAAATGGTAAAATAATTCTTTGAAACAAAGAAAAGAGCTACTTTTGTACCCGTAGTATTATCAACTAAACAAAAACGAAAATGGCTTACGTTATTAATGAAGATTGTGTGGCTTGTGGAACTTGTATCAGTGAGTGCCCGGTAGAAGCAATTTCTGAAGGTGATATTTATAAGATTGATCCAGAAGTATGCACAGAATGTGGTACATGCGCAGATGTTTGTCCAACAAGTGCAATATCTTTGGGTAAGTAATCCCGGATAAACACAACAAGGCGAAAAGAAAAGGCACTTTGGAATACCGAAGCGCCTTTTTCTTTTACATACCTTTGATTAGATGATCAAACGCCGTTTTCTTCCTTAGAAAATTAGTGAAATCTCTGTCCATACTTTTTCGGTGCAAAATAATTGATCGAATCTGTCCTTTTATTTCTTTTTGATTATCTTTGAAACCAAAGAAATAAGTGCTTTTAAGAATTAATCTCGAACTATAAGCCCCATCAAATTAAACTTTAATTTTGCCTCATGGATATTCATGTTGAACTCAAAGAGTTGTCTAAGTTCTTATCTGATTATTCTACTTGTCTGATGGCCGTAGGTACTCATACCTCAAGGGTGGTGCGTAATACATCTCGCATAGCAGAGTCTTTCGGCTTTTTTGCTGATATGACAATCTTTCAGAAAACCATAATAATGACTCTGAGGGATAAAGAAAATTCACATTCATATAGTACTGTGAACAAGATCAAGCCGATGGCATTGAATTTTGATATAAATTCAAGACTTAGTTCTTTAAGTTGGGCAGCATATGATGAACATCTTTCATTAGATGAACTCAGAAGTCAGTATCAGAATATTATTAGCAAACCAAGAATAAGCAAGTGGGTAGTTCTCTTTCTGGTTGCATTAGCTAATGCTTCGTTTTGTCGTCTCTTCTCTGGTGACATACAGGCAGTTGGTGTAGTTTTTATTGCAACAATTGTAGGCTTTTTTATACGTCAGCAGATGATGGATAAACACATTAATCATTTATTTGTATTTGTTACATCTTCATTTGTAGCCTCAATGATTGGCTGTATGGCAATAGTATACCATATAGGAAACACAGCTGAAGTTGCATTAGGTACAAGTGTGCTATTCCTTATTCCCGGCGTGCCTCTTATAAACGGGGTTCTTGATATTATTGAAGGACATGCTTTAGCAGGAGTCTCTCGTCTGATCAATGCTGCTTTATTAATTATCTGTATAGCAATAGGTCTATCATTAACCTTATTAATATTAGGAGTTGATTCGTTATGATAAATTATGATCTTATCGAGGCGATTATTCTCGATTGCTTCTTTGCAGCTATTGCAGCTATTGGCTTTGCTGTTATTTCTAATCCTCCCCGAAAAGCGATTCTTGTTTCAGCGTTATTAGCGGCAGTAGGGCATGGATTACGTTATTTCTTGTTAAAAAGTACTCCTTTGGATATTTCTAGTGCTTCTTTCATTGCTGCCTTTTCTATAGGAATGCTGAGTGTACCATTTGCTAAAAAGATACACTGTCCGGCAGAGGTCTTTTCCTTTCCTTCTCTCCTTCCGATGATTCCGGGAATGTATGCCTATAAAACGGTTTTAGCATCAGTAAAATTTATTCAATGTGAGGATTATACCTCTTCCATCAATATTATAGTAGATATATTCAGAAATGGTGCGACAACAGTTTTTGTATTGTTTGCTCTTGTTGTTGGGGTTGCTATTCCGATGTTTGTTTTTCATAGTCACTCCTTTTCAGTAACTCGTATCCTTAAATTTGTAAATAAGGATAACCACCCATATCTTAAGAAACCATTTGTGGAAAGAGAACAGATTGATGAGAGATAGAAACTCAACCTTTTCGTATAGGATTCAATAGAAATAAGGATATATAAAAATATGAGACGACCGAAAAAGTCGCCTCATATTTTTATATATCCTTATTTCTGTATGAGTGAAGAAGGTTCTGAAAATTATTTTTTCAGTTTAGCCAATGTATCTTTTATTCGTTTCAAAGCTTCAACCAGATTCTCATCAGAAGTGGCATAGGAGATACGGAGGCAGTTGTCATCACCGAAGTCATTACCACCTACGCAAGCTACATGTCCTTCCAATAGAATGAACATCGTCAGGTCAGCAATATTATTGATCTTAGTCTCACCACAAGAGGTGCCAAAATACGAAGAGCAGTCTGGGAAAATATAGAAAGCACCTTCTGGATTATTTACCTTAAGTCCTGGAATCTCTCTTGCGAGCTTGACTACCAGATTTTTGCGCCGTTCAAAAGCTTTTCTCATATTCTCTACAGATTCTTGTTCTCCGGTGAAAGCCGATTCTGCTGCTTTTTGAGATACAGAGCAAGGACCTGAAGTATATTGCCCCTGCAGTTTGTTGCTTGCTTTTGCTATAGCAAGAGGTGCAGCAATGAAGCCAATTCTCCATCCGGTCATCGCATAAGCTTTAGAAACTCCGTTGACTACAACAACGCGGTCCTTGATTTCTGGGAATTGAGCAATACTTTCATGTTTTCCGATATAATTGATATGTTCGTAAATCTCATCTGACACGATAATTATATTCGGATATTTAACCAAGACATCAACCAGACCTTTGAGTTCTTCTTTGCTATACACACTTCCGGTAGGATTGGAAGGTGAGCAGAGGATTAATGCTTTAGTTTTTGGAGTGATTGCAGCTTTCAATTGAGCAGGAGTAATCTTGAAGTTTTGGTCAATGCTAGCAGGAACAATTACATTCTTTCCCTCAGCAAGTTTAACCATTTCAACATAACTTACCCAAAACGGAGCTGGGATGATTACTTCATCACCCGGATCGATGATACACAGCAGCGTGTTGCAAACTGATTGTTTTGCACCATTTGAGCAGACAATCTGGTCTGCAGTGTAGTCTAACCCATTTTCGTTTTTTAGTTTGGCGACGATAGCATTGCGTAGTCCGGGATAACCTGGTACCGGTGAATAGAAAGAAAAATTGTTGTCCACAGCCTTTTTTGCTGCTTCCTTTATTGGGTCAGGCGTAAAAAAATCTGGTTCCCCCACACTTAGATTAATTACATCAACTCCCTGAGCTTTGAGTTCATTGCTTTTTTGTGACATCGCTAGTGTAGCCGAAGGCGACAAGCTGTTTAGACGTGCTGAAATAAGACTCATATTTTATTTATTAAGTATTGATAGTTCGGGGTGCAAAATAACGCAACAATTATTATAATCACAATACCTGTGATAAATATTTATTTGCATACAACTTATTTTATGTTCCTTAGTGTGTGTCCCATACGTTCTTTTTTCGTTCTAAGATAACGTTCGTTGTATTGATTGGGTGTTATCTCAATAGGCACATTTTCAACGATTTGCAGACCGTAAGCTTCCAATCCTATTCGTTTAACAGGGTTATTGGTCATCAGCCTCATCTTGTGAATGCCAAGTTCACGTAGTATTTCAGCACCTACTCCATAATCTCGCTCATCCGCATTGAATCCGAGGTGCAGATTGGCTTCTACTGTATCGAATCCCTGCTCTTGCAATTTATATGCTTTAATTTTGTTCATCAGACCAATCCCACGTCCTTCCTGATTCATATAAACCAACACACCTTTTCCGGCCTTTTCTATCTCCAGCATTGCTTTATGCAGCTGCTCGCCACATTCACATCTGTTGGAAGAAAAGATGTCTCCGGTCATGCAAGAAGAGTGTACACGTACAAGAACAGGTTCTTCTTTCTCCCATGTTCCTTTGATCAATGCTACATGTTCCATGCCATTTGAAAGTTGTTTGAAAGGAATCAAGCGGAAATGACCATATTCAGTAGGCATATCTACTTCCATCCCTTTTTCAACAATCGACTCTGCCTGCAATCGGTAAGCGATCAAATCTTTAATAGAAACTATCTTTATTCCAAAACGTTTACCAACTTCAAAGAGTTGAGGCAACCGTGCCATGGTACCATCTTCATTTATAATCTCGATCAGTGCACCGGCAGGAAATAATCCGGCAAGACGTGCCAGATCAACGGCTGCTTCGGTGTGTCCGGCCCGGCGAAGAACTCCTCTTGAACGGGCACGTAGCGGATTAATATGTCCGGGACGTCCCAGATCCTCCGGTTTGGTCTTCGGATCTGCCAGAGCACGTATTGTTTCAGCACGATCATGCATGGAAACACCAGTTGTACATCCGTTTTTCAGCATGTCAACTGTTACAGTGAAAGGAGTTTCATAAATAGAAGTGTTATTGTTCACTTGCATGTCAAGATCCAGTTCAGCACAGCGTTCTTCCGAAACAGGAGCACAAAGCACACCTCTTCCATAAGTAAGCATGAAGTTCACCTTCTCTTCCGTTATTTTCTCCGCGGCAATAATAAAGTCTCCTTCATTTTCACGATCCTCATCATCTACGACAATTAGGAACTTACCATCACGAATGTCCGTGAGTGCTTCTTCGATCGTATTCAGTTTGTAATCATTCATATCTTGATGTATTTTAGAGTTATCTCTTTTAATTCTTTATTTAAACGTAAGATTATATTTAGTTGTCGAAATAACTTTCCTCTTTTTTGTATAGTACGTATATAAAAAGGAATCCCAATAGGGAATATTATTATGCAAAGAAAGCAAATAAACTTGTTATTTATTGGAGTATTGCTCGCTTCTGGTGAGAGAATAGGATAATCACCAATCTTGTGAATGATCAGATTGTCTTGAGCATCTCTCAGGTCCTCAACTATGATCTCCAGATGATCTGATAATTCAGATAAAGGTACATAGGCTTTGTTCCTCCAGAAAGCGAAATATCCTGGTCTTTTTCTTGTCTCAGAAAGGATTTGATTGCACTCCAGGGACAATGCGACTATTTCTTGTTGTAACATCCTGTAATCAGGGTCCTTTAAAGAAACTTCTTTACGTGAGATAGCACGCACTTCTTCGTGGATGGCAAAGATTCTCTTGTATATGTTGACATATGCATCTGCATTTAGTATTGCAGAATCCCTGTTAGCCTTGTAAGTCAGAAAGAAACCTAATGGAGTTAACAGGGATGCACTTAGCCAAGAACCCTGCCATACTTCCCAAACGCCATTTTTACCCATCTTATAACCGATATTGTCCATAATATAATAGATAATAAACATAAGCACAGATGCAACAACAGGCATACCAAGTCCTCCTTTTCGGATGATAGCTCCAAGAGGAGCACCAATCAGGAAGAAGATAATACAAGAGAATGACAGACTGAACTTTTTGTGCCATTCAATATTGTGACGACGCATGATCCGCGCTTCATCTTCAATATTCGCCACTCGCATAGAATATTCAGCTTTGGTGCCTTTCATCCGGTTGAGCGACCTTTCTAAGAGGTTAATCTTATCATTTTGAGCCAATTTGGGATAAATAGAATCAGGGTTGTATGAGTTGTAACTCAAACGATTTGAATCAGCAGACCACTCTTTGTCTTTCGGAGGAGTAATGCGGTTCTCAGAATACATCAACTGGAGGGCATCATATCTCTTCATACTGTCCAATTCGACGCTTATTGAGTCAACAGTGTGTTGTAGTTGCATCAGATTCTTCGCAACATATTCGTTTTGAAGGTATCCGTCATCCATCAGTTTGAAGTTAGAGTTAAACTCAATCATCACATCCTTTGATAAGAATGATTCTCTACTATAAGGTATATTTTTAGCACCTATCGTTTTGTCAGGCACACTCTGGAACTGTTCTCCGCTGTAGAGATTCAGAATCAGGAATAACTTATCTTCTGTTATCTTTAGTCTGGCTGAATCCGCCAATATGATAGATGCTTTGTCAGAACCTTTTGAGAAATCATAAATCATGACATCCTTCAATAGACCTGTTTTCGGATCTTTATCACGTACGAGTATACTCCGGTATGGTATTTGCTTATAAAAGCTACCCACAGGGATCTGTAGCTCAGGAGACTTCTGTTTGATTGAGAGCAGAAGCGAATACATTTTAACCTGAACCTTTGGTGTGATATAGTTCTGAAATATCAGCGAACTGAGGCTTATGAAGAGTATGAGAATAATCAAAGGGCGCATGATATGAAGAAGAGAAACACCGGCAGCTTTAATTGCAAGGAGTTCAAGTTGTTCACCCAGGTTTCCGAAAGTCATAAGGGATGCGAGTAAAATCGCAAGAGGAATAGCTTGTGGCATGAGGGTAATAGCCGCATAGACAAAGAACTCTCCCAAAACAGAGAGATCCAGTCCCTTGCCGACCATTTCATCCACATATTTCCAAAGAAACTGCATGAGTAGGATGAAGAGGCAAATAACGAAAGTCATAACAAGCAGCCACAAAAACTTTTGCAGCATGTATGTATAGAGTCGTTTGATTCGAAGCATCTTTAATCGATTAGGCAGTCTGAGTAATCAAAAAGAGCCGCTAGACTCTTTTCAAAGAACAAAAGTAGTGAAAAACTCTCATTCAGAGGCTAATTTAAAGAATCTTAATCAAATAGCGTCCCAAAAAGCAAATTAAGATATTTATGTTCCGAGTATCCGGCGCATATTGTCAATTTGAGTATCCCAAAGCATGATTGCTTCATCACGCTCTGCATCAAAGCAAGTGTCTGTTATGAATAATGTAGTATCACCAATTAGTTCGCTGGTGACTAGTTTGTATTCAAAGAAATCATTTTCTCCGGAGTCTACCCAATGAAGTTTGAGTAGTGAGCCATTCTTCTTTTCGAGAATAGTGGCAACATGGGGTGTTTTACTCCAATAAAAGACGTATTTTGTTTCACTACTTTCTACTTTTTCTGCAAACCATTCTTTTAGAGTGAGTGGTGAAGAAATCCCCGTCCATAAGGCTAGAGGTGATATATTTTTGAAAGAGTATTCTAGTCTGATTGTATTATTCATAGCTTGTCATGTTTAGATGTGCAATTTATAAATAATATTGAGAATATAGTGGTTCATGATATTTAAAAAATTACCATAAGTTCAAATTAGTTGAAAAATCATATGCAGGATGGATTTTTTGAATGAAAATCTTGTCTGTTAAAAGAAAAGGAGTACCTTTGCAGCGCAATTTTCGATGGCGGGATAGCTCAGCTGGTTAGAGCGCATGATTCATAATCATGAGGTCCCGGGTTCAAGTCCCGGTCCCGCTACAAAATAGAAAGACGTCTATACTAGTAAGTGTATGGGCGTTTTTCTTTTTAGCTTGCCTTGTATTGGCTAGGAGACATCCCTGTATGCTCTTTAAAGTATTTGCCGAAAAAGGATTGATTGGAGAAATTAAGTTCATCGGCAATCTGCTGGATTGTTTTGTTTGGCGTTTTTAGCATCGTTTTTGCAGCAAGAATCACATAACTATCAATCCATTCACTTGCAGACTTTCCTGTCACTTCTTTTATTGTACTGGATAAATGTTTGGAGGAGATAAAAAGTTTCTCTGCATAAAAGGTGACACTCCTATTCTTATTATAGCTCACCAAGATCTCATTCAGAAACAGTTCAAAGAGCTCTTCTTTGCGACTCTTTTTTATATGTTCCAGTGGTTGATGTTTTTCAAAGATAGTCATAACCTCGTGAAACAATGCTTGCAAAAGTCCTTTTACTATTTCCTTTTTGTATGGTGAATTCTCTACTCTGATCTTCTTCCAAAGAAAAGAATGATATTCGAGTAATATATTCAGTTCTTCATTATTTAAGGTGGTGCAAGGGTTATTTATTACATAGAGAATAAGATGTACAATGTTTTGAAAAGCATTTAAATTGCCTTCAATGAAATTTTGAGCCATTGCAAAACACCGTACAGACAAGTCCTCACTTTTGTTGATAAATTGCACAATCTGTTCAGGGCTGGTTACCATAAGAACATTTTCTTTTAATGTAATCCTTTTAAGATTGACACTTATTTCTGCTGTTCCTTTCAGGCAAACAGCAAAGATTATTGCATTTGTCTTTCGTGGGTATTCAAATATAGGTAGATTTGAAACATCCCCAAAAATTATGAATTCATCTCCAATAGTGTCCATTGGAATATAATCTTTTATAAAATGAAGGGATTCGAACCGGTGATTGAAATTTGTCATATTTCTTATTTAGAACACAAAAGTATTCATTATATTTGATTTTTCTAGACTAAACGGTGATTTAGAACAAAATAGTAGATATTTAGAACTTCTAGGATCAAATAAAAGAGCGGACCTTTGTACCTGAATTAATAAGTAATAATTAGTAATGATAAATAGGTATGGTAAAGTTGAAGTATGTATTTGCTTTAGTACTTGTCTGTATGACAAGTTGTATAGGTAAAAAAGAAGATGCAGCATTCAGAGATGCAATTCCTGTCAAAGTGCAGGAAGCAATGTTGTCAACAGAGGCTAATGAGCGTAATTATGTAGGAACGATTGAAGAAGTATCCGCTTCATCCCTAAGTTTTCAGATGGCAGGGAATGTTCAAAGCGTATTAGTTTCTGAGGGACAACGTGTTTCTAAAGGTCAATTGCTTGCTGTCCTCGACAGGTCAACGGCAAATAATGTGCATGAAGCGGCACTCGCTACATTAAAACAAGCTCAGGATGGTTATGATCGTCTCACCGTATTGCATGACAAAGGGAGTTTGCCGGATATTAAGTTTGTGGAAATCCAGACCTCTTTGCAACAGGCTCAATCTTCTGAAAGTATTGCTCGAAAGAGTTTGTCTGATTGTAACCTTTACGCTCCTTTCAGCGGTGTGATTGCAGTCCGTTCCATTGATCCAGGAATGAACATGATGCCGGGAATACCTGCATTTAAATTGGTTAGCATTGACAAGGTAAAGGTGAAAGCCTCCATTCCTGAGAATGAGATTGCTCTGATCAAAGAAGGTCAAACTGCTCGCGTCAATGTAGCTGCATTAAATCATAGAGTGTATGAGGGAAAGATTAAGGAAAAAGGAGTGATGGCCAACCCTCTTTCTCATACCTATGAAATAAAAGTGGAATTGAACAATCCTGAAAAGGAGTTGATGCCGGGAATGGTTTGCGAGGTCTTGATTTTATCTGATACAATAGCAACGGGAATTGTGATGCCAAATAGTGCCATTCAGATGCACCACACTGGTGAGCACTTTGTATGGCTTGCCAAAGATAGCATCGCCAAACAAAAAGTTGTTACCATAGGAGCCATTACCAATCAGGGAGTAGTGATTACTTCCGGACTCACTCAAGGTGACAAGGTCATAGTAGAAGGCAATCAGAAAGTAAGTGAAGGAATGAAAATCGTAATAAGATGAGCAGCAAGAAATATGATATTGTAGAGTTGGCCATGAGGCACCGGCAGATTGTTCTGTTGATAGTCTCCATACTCGTCCTGTTTGGCGTCTACGCATTGACGGTAATGCCCAAACAAGAGTTCCCGGTTTTTACAATACGTCAGGGATTAGTCATTGCTGTGTATCCTGGTGCAACCTCGGCTGAAATTGAGGAGCAACTGGCCAAACCTTTGGAGAAATATATTTTCACCTATAAAGAGGTAAAAAAGAGAAAAACCGTTTCCACCTCCAAAGATGGAATGGTCATCGTTAAAATAGAGTTGAATGATGATGTAAAAAACAAAGATGAGTTTTGGTCCAAGTTCAAACACGGTGTGCAGGACTTCAAAGCACAACTTCCTGTCGGTGTATTGGCACTGATAGTCAATGATGACTTTGGTGACACATCGGCTTTGCTTATTACGCTGGAGTCTGAAGACAAAACCTATCGCGAACTGGAAAAATATCTGGAGGAACTTGAAAACAGAGTGAGAAAAATTGACGCTGTGGCAAATCTTCGTAGATACGGTCTTCAAAAGGAACAGATTGGCATCTATATCGAACAAGAGAAACTGGCTGCTTACGGAATTAGTTCGCCCACGCTGACTGCTAATCTTTTCTCACAGGGATTTACCACCCTGAGTGGATCAATAGACAACGCTTCTTTTGTGGCACCAATCCATATATCCGAGACGTTTAAAAGCGAAAAAGATATTGCTGAACAAATCATTTATTCAGATCCCACCGGGCATGTTATCCGTCTGAAAGATGTGGCGCGAATTATTCGTGAATACCCCAATCCCGATTCTTACATTAAGAATGATGGGAAGAAATGTATCCTGCTTTCTATGGAGATGCGATCAGGAAATAATATAGTGCAGTTTGGAAAGGAAGTGAATGAGGTATTGAAAGCATATCAGAAAGAGTTGCCCGAAAGTGTAAGTATGTATCGTATTGCTGATCAATCTAAAGTAGTAGGCGATAGCGTCTGGTCTTTCCTTGAAGAACTTCTGATTGCCATTGCAGCTGTAGTTCTGGTAATTATGGCACTGCTGCCATTTCGTGTGGCAACTGTGGCTGCTTCTACCATTCCGATTTCAATATTCATTTCGCTGGGTCTCTTTTATGCCTTTAACATAGAATTGAATACGGTTACACTTGCTGTTCTGATTGTTTCATTGGGAATGATTGTCGACAACTCAGTTGTCATTATAGACAGTTATCTCGAGAAGTTGGGACAGGGAATGCCTCGTTGGAATGCCTCCATTGAAAGTGCCAAAGAATATTTTAAGCCTATTTTTTCCGCCACCTTGGCTATTAGTATCACATTCTTTCCATTCCTTATTACTACTAAAGGGATGTTTAATGATTTCCTTCAGTCTTTCCCATGGGCAATTACTATTGTTTTGGGCATCTCCTTGCTTGTGGCTGTATTGCTTGTTCCATATATGCAATATTTCTTCATCCGCCAGGGACTGGAATCTACCGAAACAAAAGACGGAAAGAAGAAGCATAGCTTCCTGGAATTGTTGCAGGAGAAATATGAGAAGTTGCTTTGTGCCTGTTTTGCGCATCCTAAGATTACATTAACTATTGGAGGGATCACCGTTGTTGCAGGCATTCTTTTATTTTCCATTCTTCCGCAGAAGTTAATGCCAACAGCAGATCGGAACCAGTTTGCCGTGGAATTCTTTTTGCCAACCGGATCATCTATTGAGAAGACGGCCACTGTAGCAGATAGCATGGAAAATATATTGAAGAAAGATGCTCGGATAGTTAATATTACCTCTTTTGTAGGAGAAGGTTCTCCACGCTTTCATGTTTCATATGCGCCCAATATGCCAGGTAGTAACTATGCTCAGTTTATAGTAAACACGGAGTCCAATAAAGCTACCATAGCCTTGCTGGACGAATATTCCGATAAGTATGCGAACTATTTCCCTGATGCTTATGTTCGCTTCAAACAACTCGATTACTCAGAAGCTAGTTCACCCATTGAAATACGGTTGAGTGGAGATAAGTTGGACGACTTAAAATGTGGCGCTGACAGCATCTTGCTTGTGATGAGAAAGATAGATGGCCTGACCTTGGTTCGCACTAACTTTGAGCAACAGATGCCGGGGGCAATGATACTTATTGATAATGATGAGGCTAACAGACTTGGTATCAATAAGACGTTAGTCTCGGCCAATATGGCTATGCGATTTGGTTCGGGAATCCCTCTCACAACATTGTGGGATGGAGACTATGCCATGCCTGTCAAACTGAAAGCGGAACGGAAGAATGATCCGAACTTTGAAGATATGGGGAATGAATATGTATCATCACTCATTCCGGGTGTGTCGGTTCCATTGCGACAGATAGCCAAAGTTGAACCAGACTGGACAGAAGGGCAGATAATCCGTCGTAACGGAGTGCGCACTATTTCTGTGGTGGCAGATGTGAAACGAGGGGTGAATGTGACGAATATGACAGCCAAAGTGGCGAAAGAAGTTGAACAAGTATCTATCCCTCAGGGAGTCTCACTTTCTGTTGGTGGACAGCAAGAGTTTGATGATGAAGCATTGCCTATGATTCTAGGCGGACTAGCAGTAGCCGTAGTGATCATTTTCTTCATCCTTTTGGCTCATTTCCGAAAGATTAATTTGGCACTCCTTATCATGGGGGCCATCTCCCTGACAGTTTTCGGAGCTGCATTAGGAGTGTTGATTATGGGACAGGATGTCAGTCTTACCGGTGTCTTGGGCATAATCAGTTTGATGGGTATTCTAGTGAGAAATGGTATTATTATGCTTGATTACGCAGAGGATCTTAGACATACTCAGAAGCTTGATGTGTATAACGCTGCACTTCAAGCCGCCAAACGGAGAATGCGTCCTATTTTCCTTACTTCGGCAGCAGCATCCATGGGCGTTATCCCAATGATAATTAGCAAGAGCGGCTTGTGGGCACCTATGGGCACAATTATCTGCTTTGGAACGCTCCTCTCAATGGTCATGGTTGTTACGGTTCTTCCGGTTGCTTATTGGATGATATTCAGAGGTGATCACAAGGGAATCACTTCTCCGGAGATAGTATAAATGTTTATAATTGCATATCAGTTAATTCTATGAAAAGAAGAAATATAATCGTTCTAGGTCTATTGTTGCTGTGCGGAAAAGGTGTTTCCGCACAAGAGTTCCTTACGCTGGAGCAATGCAAACAAATGGCACTGGAGAATAATGTGAAGATAAAGAATGCACGTTTAGAGCAGAAGGCTTCCATCCAGACAAAGAAGGAGGCTTTCACGAATTACTTCCCAGTGATCAATGCTAGTGGAGGTGGATTTGATACCGATAATGGTATGGCCGTACTGAATCTTGGTGTTATGAATATGACGATGCTGGAAAATGGTATTATGGGAAGCATCACTGCAACCCAACCTGTATTTTCCGGCGGACGAATATATAATGGAAACAAGCTTGCCAAACTTGGCACGGAGGTGAGTGAGTATCAGTTGGAAATGACGGAGGACGAAGTGGCCTTGAATGCAGAGCAGTATTACTGGCAGATCGTTTCGCTGGATGAAAAATTGAAGACCATCAATATCGTGCAGAAGTTGCTCACTAACTTGCATAAAGATGTGACAGCCGCTTATGAAGCGGGGATCAGCAACAAGAACGATGTGTTGAAAGTTGAACTTAAGATGAATGAGATTGAAAGTAACAAGTTGAAATTGAACAACGGAATCAACCTGTGCAGAATGGCCCTATGTCAGTATATAGGTGTTTCTCTGAAGGACTTCAAATTAGATACAACGGCCTTCAAAGCGATAGTAGCTCCGGATCTATATCGTGTCAATCATGAAGAGGCTCTGCCACTTAGAGCTGAATATAAGTTGCTTGACAAGAATGTAGAAGCCAATAAGTTGCAAACCAATATAAAGATCGGAGAATATCTGCCTCAGATAGGTGTTGGAGCAGGGTATATGTATCATGATGTCATGGACAAAGGGCATGACTTTGGTATTATTTATGCTACCGTTTCGGTTCCGCTCTCCTCTTGGTGGGGTGGCTCGCATGCCATTAAGAAGCAGAAGATTAACCTGAAAATTGCGGAAAACTCAAAACAAGACAACAGCGAACTGCTTCTCATTCAGATGCAGCAGTTGTGGAATGAGCTGGAGGAGTCTTATAAGCAGGTGGAACTAGCAGAAAAGTCGGTGACTTCTGCCACAGAGAATGTGCGGTTAAACAGTGACTATTTCGCTGCCGGTACTATAGCCTTGTCGGATCTACTGGATGCTCAGACGATATTGCAGCAAAGCAGAGATCAGTATACTGAAGCTTGTACGAATTACCTGACCAAAAGAACCAAGTATATGCAGGTTACCAACAGAAACTGATACGAATAACTTTTTCATGCTGTTTTGTGATGAAGAGGAGCAATACGCGAATGTGTGTGATGCTCCTCTTTTTTTTATTATTTAAAAAGGGATACATCACAGATTATTTTCTGAATAAGAGGCGGGGTTATTGTCTTTTCTCTGTCAAAAAAGTAGCCGCTGTATGATATAGAAGCTTCCCGGTAATGATGATTGAAAGGAAAAGGAATGGTATATTTTGGGGATTCTGTCCTTCTTGAAATGAATTTATATTTCTGATTATCAACCTGTTGGATGTTCGTAAATTTCATGCGTATCCGACCGGAATTTCTTCCCTATGTTTCGTCAAAAACATACTGAAGAAGTTGGGAAAACTATTAGAAGAAAATATAGAAACATAGGGAAGAAATTTGCCTCCTTCCCTGAACTCTTTTGGAGTAAGAAAAGGAGGCTAATCTGAACGTAGCTTATTGTTTGGAATGTATATTCCGGATTTTCTAATCTTGTATTTCTCCAATCAAGGTGGCCGATGAAGCTGACGTAATCTTTACTTGTATGAAATCGCCGACACGCTGACCGCGCCTATCAAAAACGACGACTTTGTTTTGGGAAGTACGTCCAAAACATCTGATCTGTGGAACGCTTGGAAACTCCCTCGACAAGTACTTCATATATTTTGCCCACACACTTCTTGTTCTGCTCCTTGGATATCTTGTTTTGTAAAGCGATAATCTCTTCCAGCCGCTTGATCTTTAGCTCTTCAGGACACATCATCTTTAAGATGCTCAGAGGCAAAAGTGCCGGGGCGCTCTGAATATTTGAACATGAACGCACTGTCATATCCATACCTCTTTCATCAAGCTGAGGGTCTCTTGCTGATCTTCATCCGTCTCCGAGTGAAATCCACAGAAGAGATCAGTGCTTATGGCGCCATTCAGGAACTATACGGCGGATGGCAGCGATACGGTCCAGATACCATTCACGTGTATATTTTCTATTCATCAGTTTGAGGATTTTGTCGCTCCCCGACTGACAGGGAAGATGAATATAGCGACAGAGGTTCGGGTATTTAGCAATGGCCTCCAGCGTTTCATCGCTCATATCTTTCGGATGAGAAGTCATAAACCGGATGCGCAATTCCAGGGGCTGCTTCAGCTACCATTGCCAGCAGGCGGGGGAAGGTAATCACCGAGTCTCCTTTTGTATAGGAATAAGAATTCACATTCTGGCCCAGAAGAGTGACTTCTTTGTATCCTTTTACCTCTAAGTCTTTGAGTTCTTTGAGGATACTTTCTGCATCGCGGCTCCGTTCCCTGCCACGGGTATACGGCACAATGCAATACGAACAGAAGTTATTGCATCCCCTCATGATGGAAATAAAACCACATATCTGTTTGCCGATACGAGCTGGAAGTACGTTGCGATAGGTCTCCGTTTGTGATAGATTGACGTTGATCGCTTTTTCTCCTTTTTCAACGGCACCAATCAGATTAGGAAGATCCATGTAAGCATCCGGACCAGCCACCAGATCGACTCCATAATTGGAAATCAGATCCTCACGTACCCTTTCTGCCATACATCCCAATACTCCAATGATCAAGTGTTTCTTTTTCTTCTTCAGAGACTGAAAATATTGAAGCCGTCCAAGCACTTTCTGTTCTGCGTTATCTCTTACCGAACAAGTATTTACCAGGATGGCATCGGCATCCTCGATACGGTCAGTTATTTCATATCCATCCATTTGCAGGACGGATGTTACAACTTCGCTGTCTGCAACATTCATTTGACAGCCATACGTTTCAAGAAACAACTTCTTAGAAGCTGTGTCGTTTTCACTATTTTTTTCGATAAAATCGGTTGAGTCTGACATTTTATGCCTATTTTTGAGGCAAAATTACATAAAACTATGGATAGTCTTGGTGATTGGGGGTACATAATAATGACAGTCGTCGTATTATTGATAAGTGTTCTTGGGAAGAAACCGAAGAAAGAGGACCAAAATCAGTTACCACGTAAGCAAGTGAAAGTTCCGCAAAGATCTATATTCCAGTCTCTTGATGAGGTTTTTGGTGAGGTCAAAGAGTTGAGAACAGATGTCAGAGAATGGAATTACGATTTCAAAGACGAACATCTTGACACCAGTCACAAAACAACTCCGCCTCCACCTCCTTCCTCCATCAAAACCAACCATCCATCCGTTCCGGTCTCCACTCATTCGATTGGATCATCCAACGAATCCTGCACTGCGATGCCGGCAGAAACATCCACTTCCGAATCTTTTTTCTCATCACTTGACTTATGTGATATGAAGAAAGCTGTCATTTACTCGGAAATATTGAATAGAAAGTATAATTAATAAACGTAACATACATATGGCTTTAAGATTTATATCTGCAGAAGAGGCTGCGGATTTTGTTTGTGATGGAGATCAGGTAGGTTTCAGTGGCTTTACAGCTGCTGGAGCACCCCGGGTAGTGCCCGGGTTTATTGCAAAAAAAGCAGAAGCAGAACATGCAGCAGGAAGACCTTTCCAGATTGGCGTGTTTACAGGTGCTTCTACAGGTGAGTTTCTTGATGGCGTGCTGGCTCGTGCTCATGCGATTAAAACACGTACACCTTATCAATCTACCAAAGATCTGCGTGCTTGCATCAACTCGAATGAGACTCAATATTTTGATGTTCATCTTTCAGAACTTGCTCAAAGTTTGCGTAACAACTTCTACGGAAAGATAAATGTGGCTATCATTGAAGCTGCCGATATATCTGATAATGGGGAAATAATACTTACAGCAGGTGTAGGTATTTCTCCTACAATCTGTGCTCTTGCTGACATAATAATCATCGAGTTAAACAAACAGCATCCAAAGGCTTTGCGGGGCATTCACGATATTTATGAACCAGAGGATGTCCCTTTCCGAAAGGATATTCCAATTTTTGCTCCGGCAGATCGTGCCGGTGTCCCTTACGTAAAAGTTGATATGAATAAAGTTGTCGGAATTGTTGAAACCGATGTTATGGGAGGAGGAAGTGAGTTCACTCCCGCGGATGAAGTAACTTGTCAGATTGGCTGTAATGTTTCTTTATTCCTCGAAAATGAGATGAAGGCTGGTCGTATTCCATCCTCTTTCTTGCCATTACAGTCTGGTGTAGGAAATGTAGCGAATGCAGTGCTTGGTTTTATGGGAGAAAACAAAAATATCCCGGCATTCAATATTTATACTGAAGTAATTCAAGACGCTGTTATTGCTTTAATGAAACAGGATCGTGTCAAATTTGCCAGCGGTTGTTCGTTGACATTAAGTCAAAGTGTATTGCAAGAGGTGTATAATGACCTGGATTATTTCAAACCGAAATTGGTGCTTCGTCCACAGGAGATTTCCAATAATCCGGCTCTGGTACGTCGTATGGGGCTAATTACAATCAATACAGCACTTGAGGCTGATATATATGGAAATATTAATTCCACTCATGTCTGCGGAACAAAAATGATGAACGGTATTGGTGGATCTGGAGATTTTACCCGTAATGCGTATCTTCCGATTTTCACAACTCCTTCTATTGCCAAGGGAGGAAAGATCAGTTCTATCGTTCCGATGGTTTCACATGCTGATCACTCTGAGCACTCGGTTAAAGTTCTTATCACTGAATTAGGTGTTGCCGATCTGAGAGGGAAATCACCTATCCAACGGGCTAAACTAATTATTGATAATTGTGTTCATCCAGAGTACAAAGAAATGATGTATGACTATCTGAGAATAGCAGGAAAAGGGCATACTCCTCATAATTTACGTGCTTGTTTTGCACTTCATAATGAGTTGAATGACTCTGGTGATATGCGTAATACAGATTTTAGCAAGTATCTAAAATAAAAAATTAATCGTGACTCGAAAGTTTGATTTTCTGGTTATTGGCAGTGGTGTTGCCGGATTGAGCTATGCACTGAAGGTTGCAGATAAAGGTACAGTGGCAGTCATCTGTAAGGATAAGATGGATGTCGCTAATACCTTCTATGCGCAAGGTGGGGTTGCTTCTGTGACCAATGTGCAGGTCGATAACTTTGAGAAACATATTCAGGACACGATGGTAGCCGGCGATATGATCGGCGATATTAATGCGGTGACTAAAGTGGTCGAAGAGGCACCCGCTCAGATACAGAAACTAATCGACTGGGGGGTAAACTTTGACAAGGATGAATCAGGAAACTTTGATCTGCATCGCGAAGGTGGCCATTCCGAGTTTCGCATTCTTCACCACAAAGACAATACCGGAGCAGAAATTCAGGAGAGCCTTGTGCGTGCCGTACAAAGACATCCAAATATTTGTGTTTTTGAATTCTGTTTTGCCGTAGAAATAATTACCCAGCATCATCTGGGTGTAGTAGTGACTCGTCAGACTCCTGATATCGAGTGTTACGGAGCATATATTCTTGACCTGAAAACGAAGAAAGTAGATACCTTTTTATCTCGCGTTACGTTGATGGCAACGGGTGGTGTTGGCAATGTCTATCAGACGACAACCAACCCGCGCGTAGCTACCGGTGACGGTATTGCTATGGTGTATCGTGCAAAAGGAACAGTGAAAGATATGGAATTTGTCCAGTTTCACCCGACTGCATTATACCATCCGGGTGACCGTCCTTCTTTTCTTATTACTGAAGCAATGCGTGGTTATGGAGGGATATTACGTACGCTTGATGGGAAAGAATTCATGCAGAAATATGATAAACGTCTCTCTCTTGCTCCGCGCGATATTGTGGCACGTGCGATTGATAATGAAATGAAGAATCGTGGAGACGATCATGTCTATCTGGATGTGACTCATAAAAACTCCGAACAAACAAAATTACATTTCCCAAATATCTACGCAAAATGTCTCAGTTTGGGATTAGATATTACAAAAGATTATATTCCGGTTGCTCCGGCTGCTCATTATCTCTGTGGAGGTATAAATGTGGATTTGAATGCTCACTCTTCTATCAACAGACTATATGCAGTTGGTGAATGTTCCTGTACCGGACTTCATGGTGGAAATCGTCTGGCTTCTAATTCTCTGATTGAGGCTGTGGTCTATGCGGACGCTGCGGCGAAAGACAGTCTGACCAATTTAGGTCGGTTTGAATATAAGAAAAATATCCCTGCGTGGAATGACGAGGGAACAACTCTTCCTGAGGAGATGGTTCTCATCACACAGAGCGCAAGAGAGGTACAACAGATTATGAGTACCTATGTGGGCATTGTCCGTACTGATCTTCGTTTGAAGCGTGCTTGGGATCGGCTGGATATTATTTATGAAGAGACGGAGAGCTTGTTTCAGCGTTCCATCGCATCAAGAGAAATCTGCGAATTGCGTAATATGATTAATGTGGGATACCTTATCATGCGTCAGGCTATTGAGCGAAAAGAGAGTGTCGGACTGCATTATAACATTGATCATCCACACCGGAAGAGTTGAATCCCAAGTTGCTATGACTCTTGCAATATTTGTAATTCGTCTCTACATGGGTGCTATCCTATTTGTATAATTTTATTCTGTGTATCACCTCTTTATTTGCAGAAATGTTTAACTTTGCGAATACTTTATGATTACATGGAATTGAAATATAATTTATTACTTGCTTTCTTATTATCTGCTCTAGTTATGATGCCAGACAACAATCCTTTTTTCTCGGAACTTGACACTCCGCACCAGACTTTCCCTTTTGATAAAATAAATAATGATCATTACGAACCGGCATTCCTGAGAGGAATGGAGGAACATAATGCTGATATTGATTCTATTATCAAAAATCCGGCACTGCCTGATTTTAAAAATACGATTGAGGCTTTAGAACAATCAGGCAAACTACTGAATAAGGTCAGTCAAATCTTCTTTGCATTAGAAAGCGCTGAGAGTAATGACGAAATGATGGAGATATCTCAACGTCTCTCTCCTCTGTTATCAGAACATTCCAACAATATCAGCCTTAATCAACAATTATTTGAACGGGTACAGGCCGTATATAATAAACGTGATTCCCTAAGTCTTAATTTGGAAGAGAGCAAACTGTTGCAGGATACCTATGATGGGTTTGTGCGTAGAGGTGCCAACCTGAGTCCCGGGGATAAGGAGATATTTCGCAAACTCTCCTCCGAACTGAGTCTTATTTCCCTCACATTTGGTCAGAATATTCTGAAAGAAACAAATCTGTTTGAAATGCAGCTTACCGAAAAAGAAGAACTGGCAGGATTACCAGAAGATGTCATTGCTATGGCTGCTATGGAAGCTAAAGATAAAGGAAAGGAGGGATGGATTTTTACGTTGAGTTATCCCAGCTATGTTCCTTTCATGAAATATTCTGAAGTCAGAGAACTTCGGGAGAAATTATACAGGGCTTATAATTCTCGCTGTGCACATGGTGGTGAATATGATAACCGCGAAAATATGAAAAGAATCGCGGCGCTGCGTCTTGAAATAGCACGGTTGTTGGGTTTTTCCACATATGCTGACTATGTATTAAAACGCCGTATGGCTGAAGATACCGGAAAAGTATTTCAGTTGCTGGATCAATTGTCTAAGGCTTATAAACCGACAGCTCTTCAGGATGTAAAGGATGTCGAAGATTATGCCATCGCTAGTGAAGGAAAAAATGTAACTCTGATGCCGTGGGACTGGAGTTTCTACTCGGAAAGACTGAAAAAGTCAAAATATGATCTGAATGATGAGTTGCTACGTCCTTATTTTGAATTGAGCAAGGTGAAACAAGGAGTGTTTGATCTTGCTACTTCTTTATATGGTATTACGTTTCAAAGAAATGAGAAGATACCTGTCTATCATCCGGATGTGGAGGCTTTTGATGTGTTGGATAAAGATGGCACATTCCTGGCTGTGCTTTATACAGACTTTCATCCAAGAAAGGGTAAACAAAACGGAGCTTGGATGACTAGCTTCCGTGATCAGTATAGGGAAAATGGGGTGGAAGTAAGACCTCATATAACAATCGTGATGAACTTCACCAAACCAACTGCCGACAAACCTTCCCTGATTACATTTGATGAATTCCAAACGTTGCTTCATGAGTTTGGACATGCCTTGCACGGGATGTTTGCCTCTGGCAACTATGCCTCACTGAGTGGAACTAATGTCTATCGCGACTTCGTGGAACTTCCTTCACAGCTGATGGAAAACTTTAGTACTGAGAAAGAGTATCTGGATAAGTTTGCACGACATTATCTGACGGGTGAAAGGATTCCTTCTGAGTATATTAAACGAATCAAGGATGCAGCACACTATAATGCTGCTTATGCTTGTTTGCGCCAACTTTCTTTTGGATATTTGGACATGGCTTGGCATACTTTGGAAAAACCCTATGAAGGTGATGTGGCTGCTTTTGAGAATAAGGCTACTGAGAAGGTTAAGTTGCTTCCAGATGTAGATGAAACGATGTTTGGCTCTTCATTCTCACATATATTTGCCGGGGGATATGCAGCAGGTTATTACAGTTATAAATGGGCGGAAGTCCTTGATGCGGATGCATTTTCTCTTTTTAAAAGCAAAGGAATCTTTAATCAGAATGTCGCGGATGCTTTTCGTAGAGAAATTCTTTCCAAAGGAGGAGTAGAGCATCCGATGACTATCTATAAGCGTTTTAAAGGAGGTGAACCAACGATTGAAGCTTTGTTATTGCGCGACAATATTTTAAAACAATAAGCACTTCTAGCAAATAAAATGGAATACAAAGAGAAAAGGAAAATAGAAGTGGATGGAAGATATATGAAAATGGCGTATATCTGGTCAGAAAACTCCTATTGTCAACGTAGAAAGGTTGGTGCAATTCTTGTGAAGGATCAGATGATTATCTCGGATGGATATAACGGAACACCTTCGGGTTTTGAAAATGTATGTGAAGATGAGAATGGCCGTACTTATTCGTATGTGCTGCATGCTGAGGCAAACGCGATATCAAAAGTTGCCAGGTCTAATAACAGTAGTCTGGGATCAACACTATATGTAACCTCTTCTCCTTGTATTGAATGCGCCAAACTGATTGTCCAGGCTGGCATTAAACGAGTAGTTTATGCTGAGAAATACCGATTGGAGGATGGGCTGGATTTGTTGAAGAAAGCAGGAATTGAAGTTCAATACATCGACACTAACGAAAAATGAATATGAGTATGAAAGGTGTAAACAAGTCTCTTCCTCTGATTATTGCACTCTGCATTGCAGGTGGGGTAATTCTGGGCTATTTTTTGACAATAAATACCTTGAATAATGGTGGGCGAAAGGGAGAATCATCAAATAAGCTGGATCTTCTTATGGATGTTATCCATCGCGAATACGTTGACTCTTTGAGCGACTCTACTGTTATAGAGAAGGCGATTCCACATATACTGGCAGAGCTTGATCCTCATTCGAGATATATCCCATCCAAAGATGTAGACGCAGTTAATAAAGAACTTGAAGGAACATTTAGTGGTATTGGTGTTATCTTTATCTTGAAAGAAGACACGATTACAGTTACAGATGTTGTAGCTGGTGGACCTTCTGCTAGAGCTGGTCTGATGAAGTGGGATCGTATCGTTATGATAAATGATACTGTATCTGCTGGTACGAGTCTGAAACAGACTGATGTGATTAAGAAACTTCGTGGAAAAAAGGATTCGAAGGTTAAACTTGGCATAAAACGGAAGGGCCTCGAAGATTTGAAGTATGTGACTGTTACGCGTGGAGATATACCTGTTAGCAGTGTGAGTGTTTCTTATAGAGTAAGTGATGATATTGGATATATCAAAGTTACGCAGTTCGGATCAAACACATATCAGGACTTTTTGCTTGCAATAGCAAAACTTAAAAAACAGCGCTGCAATAGCTTTATCATTGACTTAAGGGATAACCCTGGAGGTTTTCTTGATGCAACAATCAATATGGTTAATGAGTTTCTTCCTGCTGGCAAACTGATTGTCTATACTGAGGGAAAAGCATATCCGCGAAATGAGTCGTATTCAAATGGGGAAGGATCCTGCCAGCATTCTCCTGTTATTGTACTGATTGATGAGATCTCTGCTTCTGCAAGTGAAATATTTGCTGGTGCAATTCAGGATAATGATCGTGGATTGATCATTGGTCGCCGTTCTTTTGGAAAGGGACTCGTACAAAGCCAGCCTTCGTTTTCCGATGGCTCTGCTATTCGATTGACTATTGCCCGCTATTATACTCCATCAGGACGCTGCATTCAGAAGCCATATAAGCCAGGTCATGAGGCTGACTATGAAGATGAGGTGTATCAACGTTACCTCCACGGAGAGTTTTCCAGCAAGGATAGTATCAAACAGAATGACTCTCTTCGTTTTGAAACCCCATCAGGAAGACCTGTCTATGGAGGTGGAGGGATCACTCCCGATATCTTCGTTCCTCTCGACTCGCTGGGTTGGACCACATATTCAAAAACTGTTATCAGTAAGGGGTTGGTTCAAACTTTTGCATTCAATTATGTAGATGCGCATGCTGAAGAACTAAAGGAATATAAACATTATTGGCCTTTGCTGGAATATCTCAATGGATTGGATCTGATTTCTGATTTTGTGGATTATGCAGAAACAAAGGGGGTCAATCGTCGTCCATATTTGATTGACATCTCGAAGAATATGCTTGATACAGATATTAAGGCGTTCATTGGACAATATTTGCTCGGTGATGAGGCGTATTATCCAATAATCTTCCAATTGGATGCGGCTTATAAACGGGCTGTTCAAGAATTAAAAGTGAAAAGCAATCCAATACTGACGATGTCTCTTCAGGCAATTGAAAACAATGAATAGTGTTGAGGAACAGAAAACAGATTTACGGAAATGGATAGCTAATAAGAAGAAAGAGTTCTCTCTTTCCGTTTTGGAGGAGAGGTCTGATATTCTTCTTCAAATTATTGAATTGCTTCCTGAGTTTGTCAATGCTAAGACTGTTTTTCTTTATTATTCAATGCCAGATGAAGTTGCAACTCACGCTTTTGTAAAGAAATGGTCCAATACTAAATGCATCTATCTTCCTGTTATCGAAGCGGATGAAATGAAGCTTCGTGAGTATTCTCCCAATGAAGGATTGATTACGGGATCTTTTAATATCAAGGAACCACAAGGAGCGCTCTGCAAAGATTTCGAAGTCATTGACTTTGCAATGGTTCCTGGTGTCGCTTTTGATCGTCATGGTTTCCGAATGGGACGTGGAAAAGCTTATTATGATCGTGTCTTACCTTTGTTGGTTTGCTCAAAAGTTGGAGTTTGCTTTGACTTTCAGTTGATGGATAAAGTTCCGCTTGATGAGTGGGATGTTCCGATGGATTTTGTAGTCACAGAACTTGGGTTGATTACACCCAAGAGCAGAAATCACTCCACGTAACAGCCTCAAAGTTTGGAATTACCCGAAAGACTTTTTCTTTCAGTTTGTCTTCCGTGAGGGTCGTACTTAGTCCAATTACTTTCATACCTGCTGCCGTTCCCGCAGCTATACCTGCCAGAGAATCTTCCAGGACAAGGCATTCGTCCGGGGAAACATTTAGTTCCCTTGCTGCTAATTGATAACAATATGGATCAGGCTTACCTTTTATGATTCTGTCTGCCGTTACAATTGTATTGAACGTTTGCTCAAGAGATAGTTGTGCAAGCGCCCGTTCTATCTTACTTGTCTTTGAACTTGTAACTAATGCAATAGGTATATTTTGCAAGCGTAGTTTATGTATGAATGCTTTTGCTCCTGCAATTTCCACATAAAACATATTCTCCTCAAAAATATCGCATTCTTGCTGTAGTAGTTGACGTTCTGCTTCTGTGTGTCCACTGAAATAAGTTGCCAGTATATGTGGCATGATGGTTCCTTTAATTCGAGAAGCAAAGCACGGAATCCCAATCTTATATCGGTTTGCTGCATCGTTCCAGAATAAGTCATACAGTGGTTCGGTGTCTGCTATAACACCGTCAAAGTCAAAAAGTACTGCCCTAATCTTGCTCATTGTATTTTGATTGGATATTAATAACTGGGTTTTGTTTGAGCATCAATGCTCAGAAATATAAATAATAGAATAGTGAAAGCCCACAAAGAGGAACCTCCATAGCTCAAAAGTGGCAAAGGTATGCCAATGACAGGCAATAATCCGATTACCATCCCTATATTTATAGTGATGTGAAAGAAGAGGATGCTTACGACTGAATACCCATAGACTCGGCCAAAGGAGTATCGTTGCCGTTCTGCAAGTGCTATCAGTCGGAGAAGTAGTGCTAAATAAAGGGCAAGGACGCAACAAACTCCGATAAAACCTGTTTCTTCTCCAACTGTGCAGAAGATAAAGTCTGTGTCCTGTTCAGGTACATATTTTAGTTTGGTTTGTGTCCCATTCAGAAATCCTTTACCGGTAAGACCTCCTGATCCGATAGCAATCTTGGATTGATTGACATTGTATCCGGCGCCATTAAGATCTTCTTTTATCCCTAAAATAACTTCTATGCGAATTTGATGATGAGGTTGCAAGACTTTGTAGAATAAGTAATTTACTGAAAACATAAAGCCTATTGTGCTAGCCATAAGAAGCCCTATCAGAGCGAAATCCCGAATTTTATCGAATAAAGAGTTGTAGAGGAGAATTAAGGAGCAGACAAAGACACATATATATCCAAGCGAGGCGTAGTCTATTTTCAGAGGAGTAAGAATAAGAATGAAGGTGAGTAGTGCAAATCCTCCAATAATTTTAAGAAGCAGGAGTCGTATTCTCCCTCTTGTGGGTTGATACAACCAAAGCATCACAAGTCCTGATAATAGAGCTAATGCAACTACGCTAATTTCTCCAAAGGATGTTGATTCATTGATCATCAATCCGCCGAATTTGATACTCAGAATAAAAATTAATATTGCTAGAAAACCTGTGTAAAGTATCATTCCTGACATCCCCTCTCTATATAAGACAAGAAGAAAAGCTGAAAAAACAAGAGCAGAACCAACCTCTTTTTGTGAAATAATTAATACCATCGGCAGAACTATTATTGCTGCTGTAATCACTGAGTTTCTCAGTGAAAGAAGTTTGAAGTTGTATGAATTCATAAACGTGGACAAAGCCAAGGCTGTGGCAAACTTTGCAAATTCAGCTGGTTGAACTGTCAGGGGACCGAAGGTCAGCCAAGACCGAGATCCTTTCACGTCTTCAGCAAGGAAAATCGTTGCTATCAGAATAAGAATGATGATTCCATAGATGAAATACGAAAAGTATTGGTAGAAATCACTATCAATCAAAAGCAATACCATAGCAGTGATCAGGCATATTCCTATCCAAATAAGCTGTTTCCCAAATCGTTGGTCAAAGTCAAAGATGCTGGAATTGTCAAAGTTGTAGCCTGCACTGTACACACAGCACCAACCTACAATAACAATCGCAAGATAGAGGACTATTGTAATCCAGTCCACCTCTTTCCACACACTTTTTTTTCTAAAACCCATAGGTTCTTACTATTCCATTAATCATTTTTTCTTCTACCGATTTCCTGTTGGCAGGAATAATTCCTTTCAAGTATTTTTCCATCATTAAACCGCCAATAGGAACAGCCCAACGTGCACCAAAACCGCCATTTTCCACATATACAGAGATCGCTATTCTAGGTTTCTCCATGGGAGCAAATCCCATGAATATGGAGTGGTCTTCTCCTCTATTCTGTGCGGTTCCGGTCTTGCCACAGATATTAACAGAATCAAATTGAGCCGCACGACAGGTGCCTCCTGTTACTGCACCATGCATACCTTCAATGATCGGATCATAATATTTGGTTTCAATCATAGTATACCGCTTGTTTGTGTATGTGGAATCAAGTTTTCCTTCTTCCACTTCTTTCACAATATGAGGAGTATAGTACCAACCTCTATTGCTAATCTGTGCTGCAAGATTTGCTATCTGGATTGGAGTAAGGTTTACTTCTCCTTGTCCAATTGCAATAGAGTAAATTGTATTGAATTTCCATCCGTTAGTACCATATATTTTGTCATAGAAGCGGCTGTTGGGTATTAATCCACGTTTTTCACCCGGCAAATCGACCCCAAGTGCATATCCAAAACCCATTGAAACCATATAGTCTCTCCAAGAGTCCATTGCTTCTTGTATCGTTTTGTATTTTGAGTTATTCTCGAAAACTTTTCGTAAAGCTAAATATGGAAAAACATTACAAGATGTTGCCAATGCTGGTATCAGTGATATAGGAGAGGGATGTACATGACAAGCAGGATGTCCTCCTTTCCCCCAACAATAGAATTCTGTAGAGGGTGTTATAGCTCCTTCTTGGAGAAAAATAAGAGATTGTGCGGGTTTGAAGGTTGATCCTGGAGGATATTGTGCCATCAATGCTCTGTTGAACAGAGGCTTGCGTGGGTCTTTGCTAAGTTCAACATGGTTCTTACCTCGTTGCCTTCCTACAAGTAAGCCCGGATTATAAGAGGGACTCGACACCAAACATAGAATCTCTCCTGTTTCTGGTTCAATAGCAACGATACTTCCTGTTTTATTTTGCATCAGTAGTTCACCGTATCTTTGTAGTTCAGAGTCAATACTTAAATGAATATTCTTTCCTGAAAGTGCTTCTTTATCATGTATTCCATTTTCATAGCGTCCCTTGATCCTTCCATGAGCATCACGAAGCAAAACCTCAACTCCTTTTTCTCCCCGAAGTACTTCTTCATATGATTTCTCCACTCCTGAGCGTCCTGAATAGTCCCCGGAAACATAATAATCGTCATTCTCAATATCTTTCATGTTTACTTCTCCAATATCTCCAAGAATATGCGCTCCGATAGAATCTCCATATTCACGAATCGTACGGCTTTGGACATAAAAGCCGGGAAACTTGTAAAGTTTTTCTTGAAGTATTCCGTATTCTTCAGCGGACACTTGAGTGTATAGTATTTGTTGTGTATAAGAAGAATAACCGGGATTCTTTCTTTTGTCCTTCAGATCTTTGATTCGACTGACAAATTGAGATTTGGTGATGTGTATTGTGTTACAAAAGTCAACCGTATCAAATGGCTCAACTTCGGTCATGATAAGGATGATATCATAAGCAGGATGGTTGTAAACCAAGAGTTTATCAGTTCGGTCGTAAATCATACCTCTTGAAGGGTAGATCGTGCGATTAAGAAAAGCATTACTGTCTGCGAATCTCTTAAAATCATCCCGGATCACCTGTAGATAAAATAGTTGTGCCAGCAGTATAAGGAATACAAGAGCTACAGCTGTCTGAAAAACAGAACGTCTATTTATGAAATCATATGGTTTCACTTGGAAGAATGGTTGATGGCGTCTGTAATCAGAATCAGTATTAAGGTAAGCATGCAACTTAAACCTATACGTGAGAGAGTCAGCAATGGATGTTCGAAAGATCCGGTTTCAATAAGGATGAGAATTGTATGATGAATGAAAGTGCTGATAGCGGCATAGTACAAATAGGATTTGAAGCCAAACTGTTTTAAAGAGGCTTCAGTAGTTTCAAAGTCGTAGACTGGCATGAAGATTTTAAAAAGATATGGGTTGAGAAGTCCAAGGCAGAGTGCAGCAGAAGCATTCATTCCCGGAGAATTACTAAAAATATCAATTATAAATCCTATCAGGAAGGATATGAGTACTTGGGCAGACTTGCTTAGTGTATTTGGGAAGCAAAGGATGCAGTAGATGTATAAAAAAGGAGTGCCTATCCCAAACAGATGCACATGATTGAGAACGAGTATCTGGAGTAGAAACAACAGAAGAAAAAGCAGGATGAGTTTATAGATTGTTCTAGTCATTTTTCTTGGCTTCCTTTTCTAGTTGGCGGATTTCGTCGATTTGAGCATTTCCTATGACACAAACATTCTTCAAACGAAAGAAGTCAGTTGATAATTTGATTATGGCAGTATTCAAGTCTTTTATGTTTGAAGAAGACTTTTCAATTGTCCCGACCATGATGCCTTCTGGAAAAACGGCAGAGTAACCACTTGTAATGATAGTATCTCCGGGAGAAAACAGGGTGTGTCTGGGAAGCTCTTCCAAAAGAGCAAATGCAGGATCTTCTCCTTTCCAGGTTAATGAGCCGATAGTTCCGTCTCGCATGATTTTGCAACTTATGTGCAGTTTGGCGTTCAGTATAGAGATTGCAATGGAGTAATTTGAAGAAACCAAGCTGATGATACCGACTATTCCATTTTGATTGATGACTCCCATCTCTTTCTCGATCCCGTCTTTACTTCCTTTGTCGAGTACGATATAGTTGTGAGATTTTGAAACGCTGTTATCAATAACTTCAGCAAAAATCTCTCGGAAAGGGAATGAAGCGGTGGAATCGTAAACGGATGAAGTGAGGCTTTGCTTATTTAAAGTTTGTCTTAATATGTAATTCTCTTTTTCAAGTTCAATGTTTTGTCGGAAAATAGCTTTATTTTCCGAACGTAGATAAAAATAGCCAGTAACTATATTCGCAGTTTTATAAATAGAACCAGTAATCTGATTTCCAGAAGACATCAATGAACTTCTCTGATAGGGATTGTCATTAAAAATCAGTATAAGACATAAAGCCTGAAGCAGGATAAAAAGAATCCACGCCCCATGCTTTATTATGAAGTTAATCAGATTGTCCATTTATTCAAATTGCTAACAACAAACAATTGCTTGTATATTGTTTGATTCAATCGGATATAGAAAGGAGAGAGTTATCTCATTAGGAACTGGAACTTTCCTACATTCTTAAGAGCCACACCTGTACCTCTGGCAACAGCACGGAGAGGATCTTCTGCAATATGGAAAGGGATATTGATTTTGTCTGTCAGGCGCTTGTCCAATCCACGCAGTAAAGCACCACCACCTGCCAGGTAAATTCCGTTCCTTACTATATCGGCATATAACTCAGGTGGGGTATTCTCCAAAGCACCAAGTACGGCAGTCTCAATCTTTGAAATGGATTTTTCCAGACAGTGAGCAATTTCCTGATAGGAGACCGGTACTTCCATTGGAAGAGAAGTCATACGGTTAGGGCCATGCACAATGAAATCTTCCGGAGCATCTTCTAACTCAGTAATAGCTGCTCCAACGTTTATTTTAATTTGTTCTGCAGTAATTTCACCAACTCGCACATTGTGCTGACGTCCCATATATTCGATGATGTCTGCTGTCAAATCGTCTCCTGCAATACGTATGGATTTATTTGAAACGATACCACCTAATGAGATCACAGCGATCTCAGTTGATCCTCCACCTATATCAACAATCATGTTTCCTTCCGGAGCCTCTACATCAATTCCAATACCAATAGCAGCAGCCATTGGTTCGTAGATCATATAGACATCACGTGCATCCGCATGTTCGGCAGAGTCACGAACTGCACGGATCTCAACTTCAGTACTTCCTGATGGTATACAAACCACCATACGTAAAGAAGTAGGGAAGAAATGCTTCTTTGGGAAAGCCATTTTGATCAGTCCGCGAATCATGTGTTCACAAGCTTCAAAGTCTGCTATCACACCATCTCTAAGAGGTCTGACAGTGCGGATATTTTCATGAGTCTTTCCATGCATCATGCGGGCTTTCTCACCCACAGCAATAGGACGATTAGTCCTTCGGTCTAGTGCAACAACGGACGGTTCGTCAACAACTATCTTTCCATTGCTGATAATGATAGTATTGGCAGTACCAAGGTCCATCGCAATTTCTTGAGTAAACGAGAATATTCCCATATTTTATTTAGTAGTTAAACGATTAATGTTTGAAATGTCTGAATCCTGTTGTGACCATGACCATGTTATTGTCTTCACAATAGATGATAGATTTGCTGTCATTGATAGAACCGCCAGGTTGGATGACTATGTCAACCCCTTCTTTGTGCGCGATTTCCACGCAATCAGGAAATGGAAAGAAAGCATCAGATGCCATAACAGCTCCATTCAAATCAAAACCGAAAGATTTAGCCTTTTCTATCGCTTGTTTCAAAGCATCAACTCGCGAAGTCTGTCCTACTCCACTTGCACATAGTTGCTTATTCTTTGCAAGTACGATTGAATTGGACTTACTGTTTTTTACGAGTTTGTTAGCAAATAACAAGTCTTCTATCTCGCTATCGGTCGGTTTGCGGCTGGTAACCGGTTTTAAATCCTCCGGGGTCTCAACCTTTGCATCTCTTTCCTGAGTGAGAACGCCATTTAATAAAGAGCGGAACTGTTTGTTCTGTAGCTTTATTTCTTTCTGAATCAGTATGATACGGTTCTTCTTCTGAGATAGTATCTCTAAAGCTTCTACATCATAATCAGGAGCGATGATAACTTCAAAGAAGATTTTATTGGCCTCTTCTGCTGTCTCTTTGTCAATTACTGCATTTGTAACAAGGATACCTCCAAATGCAGAAACAGGATCTCCGGCTAATGCTTTCCGCCACGCTTCGACTAAGATTGGGTCTGATGCAATTCCGCAGGCATTGTTATGCTTAAGAATTGCAAAGGTAGTATCTTCAAATTCGCTGATCAAATTGATGGCAGCGTCTATATCTAATAAGTTATTGTAGGAGATTTCCTTGCCTTGTAACTGTTCGAACATATCATCAAATTTGCCGTAAAAAGTTGCTCTTTGGTGTGGGTTTTCTCCATACCGAAGATGCTTGCTGTCATTCACAGCCTTACGAAATGAACCTCCTTCTTCTTCATCGAAGAAATTAAAGATTGCTGAGTCATATAGTGAAGAAACGGCGAAAGCCTCTTTTGCAAACCATTTACGATCTTCAATGGTAGTTATTGCTCCATTTTCTTCAATTAGATCTGCAAAAGGTTTGTATTCATCTTTAGAAGCGACTATAAGCACGTCCTTGAAGTTTTTAGCAGCAGCACGTATCAGGGAGATGCCACCTATGTCAATCTTTTCAATAATTTCAGAATCCGAAGCTCCTGAAGCAACAGTCTCTTGAAAAGGGTAGAGATCTACGATCACAAGATCAATTTCCGGGATCTCATATTGTGCCATTTGTAGAAGATCATTATCTTCACTTCGTCTTCCAAGAATACCTCCGAAAACTTTAGGGTGCAGCGTCTTTACACGTCCGCCAAGAATAGAAGGATAACCAGTCAAATCCTCAACAGCTTTACAAGACATCCCCAAAGATTCGATAAATTTCTGGGTTCCTCCTGTTGATATAAATGAGACTCCTTCCTTATCGAGCTTTTTAAGGATAGTATCCAGTCCATCTTTGTGATAGACTGATATCAATGCTGATTTGATTCTTTTACTTTCAGACATATGCTATGTGTTTAATGTTTTAAATTGCAAAGTTACAAAATAATTGCCTTCTTTCTTGTTCTGTAAGGTGCTAAATTATTAGAATATTATTTGTTGATTTATCTTTGACCAAATGAGTTTGTATTTTTCTCATGTCTTTATACAAAAACACAAAGCCGGCTCTTTATAATAAGCCGGCTTTGTGTTTTCGTATCAGGGATTTATTTAAGTTCCCATGCTAAAGCACTAGCTCCCAATACTGCGGCGTCCGTATCTTTCATTTCAGAAAAGAGAACTTTGATTTTATTCTGGAAGATAGGAAGTAGATTCTTTTCCATATGTTCCTTTATAGGATCAAGGATTAAAGCACCGGCTTTCGTTAATCCGCCAAATAGTATAATCGCTTCCGGGCTCGAAAATGCAACAAAATCTGCAAATGCTTCGCCTAAAGTTTTTCCTGTAAATTCAAAGATTTTAAGAGCAAGCTTATCTCCCTGGATAGCAGCATCAAATACATTTTTTGATGTGATGTCTTCGATAGGTATTTCACGGAGTAGGCTATCGTCTATTGTGAGTTCCAGCATTTCTCTTGCTGTGCGAGCTACTCCTGTAGCTGATGCATAAGTCTCAAGACATCCAGATTTTCCACAGCCGCACAATCTTCCATGGCGTTTTGATACTGTGTGTCCCAGTTCACCAGCGAAACCGTCATGCCCGTATACCAGCTGACCATTACAGACAATCCCACTTCCAACACCGGTTCCTAAAGTAATCATGATAAAATCTTTCATTCCGCGGGCAGCGCCATACGTCATTTCGCCTATCGCAGCTGCGTTGGCATCATTGGTTACACCGACCGGAATGCCAAATTTCTTGCTGAATATTTTTGCTAATGGAATACGTCCTTTCCACGGCAAGTTTGGAGCAAATGCTATTTCACCAGTATAATAGTTCCCGTTAGGTGCTCCAATTCCAAATCCCTTGATTGAATCTATACCTCCATTTTCTTCAATTAGTACAGAAAGCGATTCATAAACGCTATCTACGTAATCATCGAAGTCTGGATACTTTGCAGTTTTTATTGAACTGCTGGCAATGATTGTTCCTCTTGCATCAACAATTCCAAATACGGTATTGGTCCCGCCAATATCCATTCCTAATACGTTTTGTTTGCTTATCATGTTCTTTCAGGTTATATATGTAATGCAAAAGTAATGAATCCCTTCTTTAATCAAAGTGATTTCTTTTTTTTTAGCAAAGTAATATCTATTTCATTCTAATCCAAATGAAGTGATCGAGCTTTTTCTCTTTTTTCTGTAAGAAATTTGTCGTTTATTATCGCGTCAATAGCAAATCTGCCTGGACCGGAAATATAAAGAATCAGAAAAACGAATAGATAAATAAATGCAAGCTCTTTCGTTGCGAAGGGGTCATTTCCGTGAATTAAAAAGAATGCCACTCCCATTGTAATTAGCATTGGAATCATGACTAGTCTGTATAGCAGACCTACTATAAATGCAGCTGAACAGATTAGCTCGCCAAAAATGGCTAAAGATAAAGATACTTCGCTTCCAACTCCTAAAGGATCTGGAAAGCTCTCTCTCAAAACATCGAAATGAGCAAATTTCTGATAGCCATGGACTATCATCAGACTCCCAAATAAAATTCGGAAAGCCAAAATTATCAAGGATGGCCATACTCTTTTCGAGTATTCTGGGAATAGTAACTTGCGTATCATAGGCTATTTATTTTATGATTTAGCTCTTTCTTGTTTTACTTTAGATCTTATTTGTACTCAATTGTTGAAGTTTACCCTGCAAACATACATAAAACAATTAAAAATCTTCGATTTATTGCAAGTGATTTTTTATAAAGTTTATAGACGGCTTTGTCGTTGTTAGAATTTTTAAAATCAAATGATTGATACTCTTTCTGTCGTATCTTCGCTCACAGAATTTGAAATAAGTAAAAAAGAAATATTTATTTAAACCATCTACACTGAAGGTTGCTTTTCGGTGTGTTGTCGGATATACAAAAAGGGATGCCTGATAGAGGCATCCCTTTTCTATAAAAAGATTCAAATGAATTACAGTTGAGGACCTGCTGGAACAAGCGCCTTACCGGCATCGTTTCCAGTGAACTTGCTGAAGTTTTTGATGAAACGACCTGCAAGATCTTTTGCTTTTTCGTCCCAAGTGCAAGCACATTCGTATGTATCGCGAGGATCAAGGATCTTCGGATCAACACCAGGAAGAGCTGTTGGAACGAGGAATGAAAAGTAAGGAATAGTCTTTGTCGGAGCTTTATCGATAGATCCGTCAAGAATAGCATCGATGATTCCGCGAGTATCTTTGATAGAGATACGTTTGCCGGATCCATTCCATCCAGTGTTAACTAAGTATGCTGTAGCACCTGCTTTTTCCATCTTCTTTACAAGTTCCTCACCATATTTGGTTGGATGTAAAGAAAGGAATGCTGCGCCGAAGCATGCAGAGAAAGTAGGAGTCGGTTCAGTGATACCGCGTTCTGTACCAGCCAATTTAGCAGTAAATCCTGAAAGGAAGTAGTACTGAGTTTGTTCTGGAGTAAGTATAGATACCGGAGGCAATACACCGAAAGCATCAGCTGAAAGGAAGATTACTTTCTTAGCAGCTGGAGCAGCTGATTTAGGAGTAACGATGTTGTCGATATGGTCGATTGGATAAGAAACACGCGTGTTTTCAGTCTTGCTTCCATCGGTGTAATCGATCTTACCATTAGCATCTACAGTTACATTTTCCAACAAAGCGTCGCGTTTGATAGCTTTGAAAATATCCGGTTCATTTTCCTCGCTAAGGTTGATAACCTTAGCATAGCAACCACCTTCGTAGTTGAAAACACCTTCATCATCCCAACCGTGCTCGTCATCGCCAATCAGGTTGCGTTTTGGATCTGTAGAAAGAGTAGTCTTTCCAGTTCCTGACAAACCAAAGAAGATTGCAGTTTCGCCAGCTGCATTTGTGTTCGCAGAGCAGTGCATTGAAGCCATACCCATCAAAGGCATGCGGTAGTTCATATAAGAGAAAATCCCTTTTTTCATTTCACCACCATACCATGTGTTTAGAATAACTTGTTCTTTTGCAGTTAAGTTGAAGACAGTAGCTGTTTCTGAATTCAATCCTAATTCTTTGAAGTTCTCTGCTTTTGCTTTTGATGCATTGAAAGATACAAAATCAGGTTCGCCATAAGCTTCCAGTTCTTCTTCAGTAGGACGAATAAACATGTTTTTTACAAAATGAGCCTGCCAAGCTACTTCCATAATAAAACGTACTTTTAGGCGAGAATTCTCATTGGCACCGCAAAAAGTGTCAATAACAAATAATTTCTTTCCTGAAAGCTGCTTGATAGCAATTTCTTTCAGTGTTTTCCAACTCGCTTCAGAAAGAGGTTTATTGTCATTTTTGTATTCATCAGAAGTCCACCATACTGTGTTCTTTGAAGTCTCATCCATTACAAAGAATTTATCTTTTGGAGAACGACCTGTATAAACACCTGTCATTACATTAATAGCTCCTGATTCGGTTACCTGACCTTTTTCGTAACCTTGCAATTCAGGTCTTGTTTCTTCAGCAAACAACGTCTCGAAAGACGGGTTGTGAAGTACCTCAACAGCGTTGGTAATACCGTACTTGCTTAAATCTACTTTTGCCATTTTCTTTTGATTAAATTAATTGGATATTCTTGTTATTTATCTCTTCAATTATTGCTTAGTCCTAGTTCCTCGGGTACAAAGGTAATTAGAATATTTGATATACAAAAGGCAATTAAAGAAATATTTCCGTAATTGACTTTATTTGGCAAAATCGCCAAAAGGATGACTTAATATTATACAACAGCCTCCCACCTGCTTTGGCAAGTGGGAGGCTGTTTAGTTATGATTACTGATTGTACTTACGTTTGTAATCTATTATTTTAATTCCCAAATTTCACCGCTCATTAGTACTTGTTCTAATGTACGCACCTGTTTCTTGGCTTGTACTTCAGCAATCTGAGCTTCAACAGATTCATCATATGAAGGAGCTTCTACGTCGCGAATAACTCCAAGGGCAACAGGGAAGTCGGGTCCTTGCATTAATGCGAGTTTTAAGTGAAGCGTGTTGTCAATTGTGTGAGCATCATGGACGAGGATATCTTTCTCTGTGATTCCGTTCTCTCCCAGATTAACCACTTTAAGACCAAATCCTTCTTGCATCAGCCCTTTTTTGTTGTTTAGTCCGAAAAGCATTGGCTCTCCTTGTTTTAATTGAATGGAATATTCTGCACGTCCTTCTTTAGTAGAGAGTGTACTGTGTACACCATTATTAAAGATAACGCAGTTCTGTAGTACTTCTACAACTGAAGCTCCTTTGTGTTTGGCTGCAGCGGTCAAGACAGAAATAGTTATAGGGCCATCTACATCAACAGTACGGGCAAAGAAACGGCCACGCGCTCCAAAGGTGAGTTCGGCAGGACGAAAAGGATCTTCTACGGTACCATAAGGAGAGGATTTTGAAATGAATCCTCGAGGAGAAGTAGGTGAATATTGTCCTTTTGTCAAACCATAAATTTCATTATTGAGAAGAATCATATTCAAGTCGATATTTCTGCGGATGGCATGTATGAAGTGATTACCACCGATAGCAAGTCCATCACCATCACCAGAGATTTGCCATACACTCAGTTTTGGATTGGCTACTTTCAAGCCGGTAGCTATAGCAGCTGCTCTACCATGAATGGTATGAAATCCATATGTATTCATATAATAGGGCAGACGCGAAGAACATCCTATACCGGAAATAACTGCCGTTTCATGTGGGGCAATTCCCAATTCAGACATTGCTTTATACAGATAGTTAAGGAATGCATGGTCACCGCAACCAGGGCACCAACGTACATATTGATCACTCTTGAAATCTTGTGGTTTATATTGTAGTTCGCTCATTTTTATTCCTCCATCAGTTTGATAAAATGTTCTTTTAATTCATTGACAGCCAAAGGTTGACCTTCTACTTTGTTGAATTGAGTAATAGTCAATCCCGGAAAGTTCATACGGAGGTAACCGGCAAATTGTCCCAGGTTTTGTTCGCAAACTACAATTTTCTTGTACTTTGATAATATCTCCAAGGTGTTTTTAGGTAACGGATTTATAAAATTAAAATGTGCCAATGCGGCTGGTTTTTCTTCTTGGTTACACTCCTTAACGGCAGAATGTAAGTGTCCGTATGTCCCCCCCCATCCGACAATGAGTAATTTGGCCTTTTCGTTTCCTTCTACTTTTAACTCAGGTATGCAATTTGTTATATAGTCAATTTTTGCCTTACGAGTTTCAGTCATCTTCTGGTGGTTAGCCGGATTGGTAGAGATGGCGCTGGTAAGGAAGTCTTTTTCAAGACCACCTATACGGTGTTCTAATCCTTTTCTTCCGGGAACTGCCCAATAGCGGACTTTTGTTTCGGGATCTCTGTCATAAGGTTTCCAGTTTTCAATGCTGTCAGGTATATAATTGGGTATTATTTCAGGGTAAGATGCAACCTCAGGTATTCTCCAAGCTGCAGACCCATTTGCAATATATCCATCGGTAAGAAGGATAACCGGCGTCATGTGCTCCACTGCTATTTTGGCGGCGTTGTAAGCAGAGTCAAAACAGTTTGTTGGAGATGTTGCTGCTATTACTACTAATGGGCTTTCTCCATTACGACCATACAATGCCTGAAGTAAATCTGTTTGCTCACTCTTGGTAGGAAGGCCGGTTGATGGACCGCCGCGCATCACATCTACAATCACCAATGGTAGTTCGGCAATAACGGCCAAATTGATAGCTTCACTCTTCAAACAAAGACCTGGACCGGAAGTTGTTGTAGCTGCCAGACACCCAGCAAAACTCGCACCGATAGCTGTTGAAATACCTGCTATCTCGTCTTCAGCTTGAACGGTTTTAACGCCTAGCGCTTTGTGCTTTGAGAGTTCATGTAGAATATCAGTGGCAGGGGTTATTGGATACGAACCAAGAAATAGCTTTAATCCAGCTCTTTCGGCTGCGGCAATAAGGCCATACGCGGTAGCTTTGTTGCCATCCACATCCATATAAAAGCCTTTCTTTTGTGTATCGGACGATTCAAGACGGTAAGTGGGTACGGAAGCATGCGTATTATGTCCATAGTTATAACCATCTGTAAGCACTTTAATATTTGCTTCTGCAATGGATGGTTTTTTCGAGAACTTTTTCTGAAGCATGTGCATTGCGTGTTCCAAAGGGCGGTTGAAAAGCCAACAGACCAAACCCAGCGCAAACATGTTTTTGCATCTGATGATAGATTTGTTATCCAAACCACTGTCTTTCAATCCTTCTTTGCACATAGAAGTAATAGGAGCATCAATCACTGTATTGTGAATGTTGAGTTCTGTAAAAGGATCATCAGTAACAAATAATGCTTTTTCCAGATCTTTCTTTGTGAATGAGTCTGTATCAATGATAATGATAGACTGAGGCGTTGCAAACTTGATGTTCATCTTTAATGCCGCAGGGTTCATAGCTACTAATACATCGCATTTGTCTCCGGATGTAAAGACTTTCTTTGTACCTATATGAACTTGAAAACCGGAAACTCCACTGATTGTCCCTTGTGGTGCACGAATCTCTGCTGGATAGTCCGGGAATGTGGAAATATCATTTCCTAAAACTGCGGAGACATTAGAAAAGATATTACCGGCCAACTGCATTCCATCACCGGAATCTCCGGAAAATCTCACGACGACATCTTCCAGATTAATAATATTCAACGCTTCTGCCATAATAATATGTTATGTACTACAATAATAATTCAGTTTTATCAAAAGTCCTGCAAAACTACAAAACATATCCTTGAATAACAACATTTAAAAGAAGAACCATCTGGCGTTTTTCAATGTTTATTATTGTTTTGGATACTACATGCTAAAAATTAGCCCTTTTGTACTTCCCATGAGCTGACTTCATTTCGGATTAATTCGGACAGTCTGATAAGATCCTCTTTCTTGTACATTGCCGTTCCATCAATCTTAAGGTGTGATTTTAAATAAAAAGGAAGTCTGGCTTTTAATTTTTCTTCAATGTATTCTTTGATCTCTTCTGCGTTTTTGTCTTTCAGAAGGGGGCGTTTACTTTTTGCTTTCTCAAGCCTGGTAGTGAGCTCTGGAATTGGAACGTTAATAAAAATGGTCAATCCGCGGGAAATCATATAATCCATATTGTTGAAAAAACAAGGGGTTCCTCCTCCTGTTGCAATAATTACATTTTCGATTTCAGAGACCTCTTTGAGGGCTTTTTGTTCAATGAGACGAAAGCCTTCTTCTCCAAATTCTTGAAAAATCTGATTAATTGTTTTGAAGTAGTGTCCTTCTATATAATGATCAAGATCAATAAATGAATACCCGTATTCTTTTGCAAAAAAACGTCCCAATGTTGTTTTGCCTGATCCCATAAAGCCTGTAAGGAATATGCGTTGCATAGAGTGCCCTTAAAAAATTATTAACTGCAAAATTACGACAAATAACAAAGATATCTTACTTTTGTGCTTGATTTGTCATACTAAATGAAGAAAAACCATGCCATTCCAATTTAATTTCCAAGAAACGATAAGTGCTTTTGTCATATTGTTTGCCGTGATTGATATTGTGGGATCGATTCCGGTGATTCTGACATTGAAGGAAAAAACGCATGATAGTATTCATGCAGGGAAAGCAGCACTCTATTCACTGATTACATTTCTCCTGTTTTTATTTATGGGAAATATTATTCTTTCTCTCTTTAATGTGGATATTTCATCATTTGCTGTTGCAGGAGCCCTAGTTGTTTTTGTGGTTGGTGTTGAAATGACTTTCGGAGTGGAGATTTTTAAGTTTGACGGCCCTGATGGATCAGCGACTTTGGTCCCTTTGGTTTTTCCGCTGATTGCAGGAGCCGCCTCGTTCACAACTCTTCTATCATTACGGGCGGAATATAATCTGCTTAATATCCTGATTGCATTATTCCTAAATATAGTAGCAATTTATCTGGTTATCAAATATGTAGATGTTATTGAACGGATTGCAGGAAAAGTGGGGATTTACATACTCCGGAAATTCTCTGGAATAGTATTACTCGCCATTGCAGTCAAATTGTTTACTTCCAATCTGTCCGTCTTAATCGATTCTCTGCATAAATAAATATCAAGATGAAGAGAAAGTATTATGTGGTGTGGAATGGTAATTGTCCTGGAATCTATGACACGTGGGACGAATGTAAACGGGAAACTCAAGGATTCCCTAATGCGCATTATCGCGCTTTTACGTCAAAAGAAGATGCTGAAGATGCTTTTCAGAAAGGATATACCTATCCGAAGAAAACAGAGAAACAGCAACTAACCGGTAACCACTCTTCGGTTGTACCAATAAAGGAAAGTGTAGCTGTAGATGCAGCATGCAGCGGTAATCCCGGAAAAATGGAATATCGTGGAGTTTATGTCGCTGATGGGCGCGAACTGTTTCATATAGGTCCATATGAAGAGGGTACTAATAATATAGGCGAGTTCTTGGCTTTGGTTCATGCTTTGGCTATGTTGAAACAGATTAACTCTAATCTTCCTGTTTATACTGACAGTCGTAATGCTATTGCATGGGTTAAGCGTAAGAAATGTAATACTCAATTGATACAATCCAGTCGAAATATAGTTTTATTTGATTTGATTCAAAGGGCTGAAAAGTGGTTAGCTGAAAATAAGTATCAAACAAAGATAATGAAGTGGGAGACTCCTATTTGGGGTGAGATACCTGCTGATTTTGGACGGAAATAACTTTCATTACTCTGTCAATGACTGTCTCGGGATGAATGGAGTTGAGACACGCATAGTCGAGACGAAAACAGGGTTTATTCCCAAATATAGAACACGGACGACACGCAAGGTCTATCTGAATTGCATTGTCAGGGTTTTGATTAAAACCGTAAAAGCCTGCATATGGATGTGTCGCTCCCCATATGGAAATTACAGGAGTACCTACCAGTGAAGCAAGATGCATATTGGCAGAGTCCATAGCCAGCATTACATCCAGCTGGCTCATTAACAATAGCTCGGTATCCATATTGAGCAATCCGGCAACTGATCGCGTATTTGGATACTTATTTGCCCATACCTTCAGTATATCAGTTTCTTGTTCTCCACCTCCGAATAGGAATAATGTAAGGTTCTTTTCTTTGCTAAGAGTAGAGATAACCTGCTCCATTCTTTCGATGGGATATATCTTTCCTTTGTGCCTCGCAAACGGGGCAATCCCGATCCACTTACCTTCCTTCTCTCCGGTCAAATCAATAATTGGAGTTTGATCCTCGCTTACTTTATCTATCAGAGAAGTGAAAGTGAGAGTGACAGGATACTTCAAATGTTCGAAAACCTCTTGATAACGAGTGATGGTATGCTTGAGCTGGATGAACTTCTTAAAGCGCATACTCGTCAACTCGTCTTTTTGTTTTCTTCCTTTATGGATGAAAGCAACTTTAGCACCTCCGAAGAAAAAGAGGGATCTTAAGACGGCTGAACGAAGTACACTATGAATATCTGCTATTTTGTCAAAATGCTCCTTTCTTAGTTCCAGATATAGGCGGAATACACCCACCCATCCTGAATGCCTTCCCTCTGTATCAAACTCCTTGAATGTGACATTGGAAGGCATGTTTTTGAATAGAGGCTGTAGCTTGTTTTTTGAAAGGAAAACAAACTCATCCTTTGGATATTGGTTTGCCAGGGAGTAGCATACAGGAATTGCCATGGCAACATCACCAATTGCAGAGAGTCTGATAATTAATACTTTTGACATACGAGCAAATTACTTGTTGCCGTAAAGAACAGGATTTAAAGCAGGGTCGTTATACATCTTCATCTGCTTGTACACCTTCATGTATTTTTTCCCAGCCTCTATATCTCCTAAAAGCTGGTCTATTGCTGTGGACAGATCTTTTTTCTGCTCTAACAGTACATTTAGCTTTTCCTGGCATTTGTTGATGTGCGCTTCATCTACATCCATTCTTTTTACCTCATGTTGCATGTGATAAATTTTTAAGGCTAAAATGGATAACCGGTCAATTGCCCAAGCAGGACTCTCTGTGTTAATTGTTGCATTATCTGTAGCCTTAATGTCTTTGTATTTGTCCCAGAAGTAGCTGTCTAATAACTCTACGAGGTCTGTTCGTTCCTGGTTAGATGAGTCAATACGTCTTTTAAGCGTTAAAGCGGCAACAGGATCAATTTGAGGATTTCGGATGATATCTTCAAAGTGCCATTGAACAGCATCAATCCAGTTTTTAAGAAAGAGATAGTATTCGATCGATTTTACAGGATATGGATTAACCATTTTAGCATCCACATTATCCATAGTGTGATAGTACTCGGTGCAAGCAGTAAAAATATTATTGCTCAGTTCGCTAAACTTCATTTGGTCTTTGTTTTTAATTATTAAATAGAAAACGGCAGAGCGCAAAAGTAAATAGTATTTGCCAATAACCAAAAAAATATCGAGCTAAATCCGATTAATGTGTATTTTTGCATATAGTTTGAAAGGATGATGAAACCAATAGTTATTATAGACGAAAATATACCTTATATAAAAGGCGTATTAGAAGATGTTGCTTCAGTTGTATATGTGCCAGGCAGGCAGATAAATGCTGCTCTTGTAAAAGAGGCTGATGCATTGATTATTCGGACGCGTACAAAGTGTGATGCTTCTTTGCTTGAAGGAAGCCGTGTTCGTTTTATCGCAACAGCAACGATAGGATATGATCACATAGACATAGCCTATTGCCAAAACAAAGGTATTTTCTGGACAAATGCGCCTGGGTGTAATTCTTCCTCTGTCAGGCAGTATATAATGGCCGCATTGTTGCTCTATTCGCGTGAAAAGTCGTATTGCTTGTCTGGAAAGGTACTTGGTGTTATAGGTGTTGGTCACGTTGGGAAAAAGGTGGCTGAGGCTGCTGCTCTTTTGGGAATGAAGGTTTTATTAAATGATCCTCCCCGATCTGACGCTGAGGGTTCTGCAAACTTTACTGATCTACAGATTATTGCAGGAGAGGCAGATATTATAACCGTTCACACTCCATTAACTAATAATGGACCCTATCCTACATTTCATTTACTTGATTCTGCTTTTTTCAGTTCCTTGCAACGTCAGCCACTTATTCTTAACACTTCCCGTGGAGAGATAATTGAC
Source organism: Bacteroidales bacterium (assembly GCA_963677415.2). Lineage (GTDB taxonomy): Bacteria > Bacteroidota > Bacteroidia > Bacteroidales > JAQUTK01 > JAQUTK01. Next base: position 204,270 of record CAXXFJ010000048.1, read on the forward strand.
ACAGATGCGCTTAAAAATGCATATATTAGTAAGGGTATCTCTGATATGATTATTGATTGCTGGGAAAATGAACCTTATCCTGATTTATTTATTTTGGAACATGCGTTTATAGCAACACCCCATATTGCGGGATATTCGGTTGAAGGAAAGGTGAATGGAACTAAAATGAGCATAGAAGCTCTATGTAACTTCTTTAAACTAGAAGTACCTATGTCTTCAATTTCAGCGCCAAAACTATTTGATGCTTTGATTGATTACTCCTCTCTTACCCAGGTCATTTTGCGTACATACAATCCTCTATTGGAAAGTATGCATTTAAAAAGTAGTCCGAATACCTTTGAGTATATGCGAGAGAATTATCCATTACGAAGAGAGCCTTTTGCATACTATTTGAAAAATGTCCCTCCTTCCGGTCTTTCTATTCTTCAAATTCTCGGGTTTAATATTAGTGAGTAAAATATTGATTCTAAATGGATAAAGAGTACTTATTATTGCCTTCTGTTGCACAGTAATAATAAAAGTGTGCATGAAAGATGCTTTTTATGCGAAAAAAGTTGCGTATATTCGAGAAAAAATAGTTCCTTTGCAGTCAATTTTATAAAGAAGGTCAATCAATTAATAATTTAAAAATTAAAATCATGGCTGAAATTGCATCTAGAGTAAAAGCGATTATCGTTGATAAGTTGGGAGTAGAAGAATCAGAAGTAACACCGGAAGCAAGCTTTGCTAGTGATCTGGGAGCTGACTCTTTGGACACTGTCGAGTTGATAATGGAGTTCGAAAAGGAATTCGGTATTTCAATTCCTGACGATCAGGCAGAAAAAATTGGCACAGTTGGTGCTGCTATTTCTTACATTGAAGCGAACGCGAAGTAATCATTTTATTTGATTATATGACTTTAAAAAGAGTAGTAGTAACGGGCCTTGGAGCAGTTACTCCATTAGGGTTGAATGTTGAAGAGACATGGAGCAACCTGATTAATGGAGTAAGTGGTGCAGGGCCCATTACTTTGTTTGATGCTTCTAAATTCAAGACACAATTTGCTTGTGAGGTGAAGGGACTTGATATTAATAAGTACCTTGATCGTAAAGAAGCCCGTAAATTTGATAGATATGCACAGCTAGCAATTGTGTCTGCTGCAGAAGCTATTGAAGATTCGGCATTGTCTTTGGAAACAGAAGATCTGGACAGGATAGGAGTAATATTCTCAGCAGGTATTGGAGGAATCAAAACATTTGAGGAAGAGGTCATGGCGTATGATCCGGAAGTCGGACCACGTTTCAATCCCTTCTTTATCCCAAAAATGATTTCCGACATTGCTGCAGGACAGATTTCTATCAAATATGGATTCAGAGGTCCGAACTTCGGAACCACATCCGCATGCGCTTCATCGACTCATGGAGCCGGCGTCGCTTTTGATATGATACGTCTTGGAAAGGCTGAAGTAATGATTACAGGTGGTTCTGAGGCTGCAATTACTGCTTCCGGAATGGGTGGGTTTAATGCGATGCATGCGATATCTACGCGAAATGATGATCCTTCAGGAGCTTCACGTCCTTTCAGCAAGTCCAGAGATGGCTTTGTGATGAGTGAAGGAAGTGCTTGTCTTGTTTTTGAAGAATTGGAGCATGCGTTAGCTCGTGGAGCAAAGATCTATGCAGAAGTGATGGGTGTTGGTGCTTCAGCAGATGCTTATCACCTTACAGCTTCTCATCCGGAAGGATTGGGAGCCAAACTTGTAATGAAAAACGCATTGAGCGATGCAGGAATGAAGCCGGAAGATATTGATTATATCAATGTTCATGGTACTTCTACTCCGGTTGGAGATATATCAGAATCTGTTGCAGTGAAAGAAGTGTTTGGAGAGCATGCATATAAATTGAACATTAGTTCTACAAAGTCGATGAGTGGCCATATGCTTGGAGCAGCTGGTGCTTTTGAAACAATGGTTTGTGTTCTTGCAGTGTTAAATGACATTATTCCTCCTACAATCAATCATCAGGATGATGATCAAGATCCAGAAATAGATTACAACCTGAACTTTACTTTCAACAAAGCACAAAAACGTGTTGTGAATGCAGCTTTGTCCAATACCTTTGGATTTGGCGGCCATAATGGAAGCATTATTGTGAAGAAGTACTTATAAGAATGTTCAGTAGACTAACAGATAGAATAAAGCTTCTTTTTCGCAAGGAAAAGGAGCTTTATTTGCTTTATAGGAAGATTTTGGGCTTTTATCCGGATGATCTTCATTTTTATCAGGTTGCTTTATTACACAAGTCTTCTTCTATCCGTTCGAAAGATGGGCAACTGATTAATAATGAGCGTTTGGAATTTCTAGGAGATTCAGTCCTTCAGTCTATTGTATCTACAATACTATACAGACAATTTCGTCAGAAAGGAGAAGGTTTTCTTACAAAAATCCGATCCCGAATTGTTCAAAGAGATACGCTAAACCGAATTGCATTTGAGATCGGATTGGATCATCTGATCAAATCATCCGTTATACTTAAAACACAGAAGACGTCTATACCAGGCAATGCCTTTGAGGCTCTTGTTGGTGCAATCTATTTGGATAAAGGATATGATGTCTGTTATCTGTTTATTGAAGAGAAAATCATAAGCAGATATTTTAATCTAAAAGAAATAGTCAAAGAAGAGAAAGATTTCAAATCACAGCTGATGGAATGGGGACAGCGAAAAAAAATACCGGTACGTTTTGAACTTATCAGTTCATGTGTTGATGCTGAAAACTATCCAATATTTGAAACGCAAGTATTTCTTGCTGAAATGAAAGCCGGGAAAGGAGAAGGTATGTCAAAGAAAAAATCTCACCAGACAGCAGCCTTCAAAACATTAGACTTGATAAATAACAATGCCTCCTTTAAGAGTAAGCTTGAGACTTTACATGCAGAGAATTCTGCAAAAGGCTTATCAGATGATTTAGTTGAAGCTTCCCAATCTTTCGGTCTGTCACAAGCCGAAGCAAACACCCATTCTCTCCCCCTGAATTAATAAAGGGTTGTCTCGCGTGACAATTTTTAATTTGCCGGCTACTTCACTCAAAGGTATATCACTTGTTTTTCCGTCCACTATGGCAACCATTTTTCCAAAATCACCTTTTGCTGCTAGTTCTGTTGCATATCCACCAAGTTCTGTGGAAAGAATCCGATCGTAAGGCGATGGGCTTCCTCCGCGTTGCACATAGCCAAGTACAGTACTGCGCGTCTCTAATCCAGTGCGTTCTGAGATTTCCTGTGAAATATATTCCGCTGGTTTCAAGTTGTGTTGAGTAGAGATCCCCTCAGCAACGACAATGATAGAATAATTCTTCTTTTTCTTCACCCTTTCTAATAAATAGTCTGAGACTTTCTGAATGTCATATTCCATTTCGGGAATAAGAATGACATCACCACCTCCCGCCATTCCGGCATGGAGGGCAATCCATCCGGCATGGTGCCCCATTAGTTCAATAACCATAGCTCTGTGATGTGAAGATGCTGTAGAGTGAAGTCTGTCTATTGCCTCTGTTGCAATATTAACGGCGGAGTCAAATCCAAACGAGACATCAGTTCCCCAGATATCATTATCAATAGTCTTAGGAATACCAATTACGTTAATTCCGTTTTCAGCAAGTAGAGCAGCCGTTTTTTGAGTCCCATTTCCACCGATGCAAAGAAGGCAGTCAAGGCCCATTGCCTTAATATTGTCTTTGACCATCTGAATTTCTTTCTCATCACCATTTTTAAGCAATCGCTTCATTTGCTTGTCTCTTGAAGTGCCGAGTATGGTGCCGCCAGTGTGCAAAAGACCCGAAAAGGAAGACTCAGTCATCAGTCTGAAATTCTTTTCAAGAATGCCATTATACCCGTTGAATATACCGGCTACTTCAAAGCCATGATAGATAATCGCGCTTTTTCCTACTCCCCGAATGGTAGAATTGATACCGGGACAGTCCCCCCCGGATGATAATATGCCTAGTCTCATATCCCTAATTAGTTGAATGATTCGCAAATATAAGTATTTAATAAATAGGAGCAGGGAGAAAAAGAAGAAAGCATTCAGAAGAGAATTCAAAAAAAAGCGTACTTTTGTGTTTTCAATAAGAAATTAGTCTGAGAATCATGAATATTAGCAAGTTACTTTGTACCTTTTTTCGATTTCGTCTTCATCAGATTGACCGGTACAAAAGTCACAGTAAAGAAATACAAACCAAGCAACTGAAGCAACTCCTTTCTGATGCGTCTGCAACAGAGTGGGGATTGAAGTATGGTTATGAGAAGATACGCTCTTATGAAGAGTTCTCAGCAACAGTACCATTGCAAACCTATGAAGATGTCAAAGGTTATATAGAAAGGATGCATAATGGAGAACAAAATATCTTGTGGCCTTCCGAGGTGAAATTTTTTGCTAAGTCTTCAGGTACTACCAATGATAAAAGTAAATTTATCCCTGTAAGTAAAGAGGCTCTTAAGCACTGTCACTATAAAGGAGGAGCTGATGCCGTTGCACTCTATTCCCGCATGAATCCGAATAACCATTTCTTTTCCGGAAAAGGTTTGATACTTGGTGGCAGTCATACTGGTAAGTGTTTAGATAAGGGTTATCTTACAGGTGACCTATCAGCAATACTCTTAGAGAATGCTTTTCCGTTGGTTAATTATTTGCGTGTGCCATGCAAGGAAGTTGCTTTGATGAATGAGTGGGAAAGCAAGATTCAAGCTATTATTGAAAGCACGGAGCACGTTAATGTGACCAGCCTTTCCGGTGTTCCTTCCTGGTTTCTGACTCTTATTAAAAATATGCTTCTTAAAACAGGAAAAAAGAACTTACTGGAGATCTGGCCCAATCTGGAAGTCTTCTTTCATGGAGGAGTAGGTTTTGGTCCATACAGGGAAGATTACAAAGAACTGATCCCCAATGATAAGATGTTTTATGTGGAGACATATAATGCATCAGAAGGCTTTTTTGGTATTCAGAACGATCAGCTTGATTCTTCAATGTTGTTAATGATTGATCTCGGTATCTTTTTTGAGTTTATTCCAATGAATGTTTTTGGTACAGAGGATCAATATACTATTACGTTATGGGAAGTTGAGCTGGAAAAAAATTATGGGCTGGTGATCTCTACCAACAGCGGACTTTGGCGTTACATCATTGGCGATACCGTGAAATTTACCAGCAAGGACCCGTATAAGTTTGTCATTACCGGACGAACAAAGCATTACATCAATACGTTTGGAGAAGAAGTGATTGTTGATAATGCTGAGAAAGCGCTGCTAATGGCAACGGAAGCAACCGGTGCGATTGTCAAAGAATATACTGCTGCACCAGTCTATATGTCTGCCCATTCTAAGGGACGTCATCAGTGGCTGATAGAGTTCAGTAAGAAGCCAGAGTCTCTGGCTCTGTTTGCCGAAATACTTGACAACTCCCTTCAGGAAATCAATTCTGATTATGAAGCAAAAAGATACAAAGACCTGACCCTACTTCGACTAGAGATCATCGAAGCAAAGGAAAACCTTTTTGAGGAGTGGCTCAAAAAAGAAGGAAAGTTGGGTGGTCAGCATAAAGTGCCCCGTTTGTCTAATGATCGGAAATTAATTGAAAAAATACTTGAGCTGAACAAATGAGAACACTCCTGAACTCCTTTCTGTTGTGTCTGATGTGTACTTGTATGGCATGCTCCGGTATGCATAAAGATAAATATGAGGTATCCATTGATTTAAAGAACATGCCTGATAGCGTTCTTTATGTATTTTCTGAATCTGGAAATTCACTTCAGGCAGATACTATAAATATTAGCAAAGATAATCTCTTTCATTTTGAAACCACAGACAAGGAGATTACTCTGATCGTTCTTGTATATGGTCAGGATGATGGATTCATTTCTATCTATCCAGATAAAGAACATTTGATTATATCGGTTGAAGGTGATGCGGCTTATCCCGAATTGGTTCATGTGAATGGTGGTGCATTAAACGATTCTCTAACCTTGTTTAGAAGTGGAGCTGATTCTCTGCTTCGAGTGTATAGTTCGTATAACCACAAATTGGAAAAGGCATGGCGGGGAGATAGTATCTCTCTGGCAGACAGTTTGTATCAATCAGACGAATATATTCAACTACAACGAGATGTATATGGGGCAGTTGGAGGATATGTGAAACAACATCCTGCGTCTCAGAGCTCGCTGTATCTTATTCGTGACTATTGTACAATGAAGATTCTTCCGGGAGCATTGGACAGTCTTCTCTTATTACCTCAGGCTCCGCTGTTGACAGACCCTTTGTTTTTATCACTGAAAGAGATTTCACGGAGTGATAGCGACTCTGTGAAACTTGTTCAGTAATGTTAGTAAAAGCATACGCTGCCGCACTGCAAGGGATTAGTGCCAATATTGTTACCATCGAAGTTAATTGCTCTCAAGGAATCCAGTTCTTTCTGGTTGGGCTGCCTGACTCTGCCGTAAAAGAGAGTCATGAGCGGATTGTTTCCGCACTACAGGTTAACGGTCATTCATTTCCCCGCAAACAACTTATCATCAATATGGCTCCTGCAGACCTTCGCAAGGAGGGGGCAGCCTATGATCTCCCTTTGGCGATTGGAATCATGGCGGCAGCCGAAAAGATCCAGTCTGATAGACTTAGTGACTATATGATGATGGGAGAACTCTCTCTGGATGGCACTCTACAACCAGTAAAAGGGATACTTCCTATTGCTATTAAGGCTCGTGAGATGGGTTTCAAGGGCTTGATTGTTCCTCTCCAGAATGCCAAAGAGGCAGCAGTGGTCAACAAACTGGAAGTCTATCCGGCAACCAATATCCAGGAAGTGATTCGTTTCTTCAATGGAGAAGATACTTTGACACAGGAAGTCATCAATACCCGCGAACTGTTTTATCAGCAACATTCCATTTATGATATTGATTTTTCTGAAGTCAAAGGGCAGGAGAATGTAAAGAGAGCACTTGAGGTGGCAGCTGCCGGGAGCCACAATATCATTCTTATCGGTCCGCCGGGAGCGGGCAAATCGATGCTCGCCAAACGGCTTCCCACAATACTCCCTCCTCTTACTTTACAAGAATCGCTTGAGACAACTAAGATACACTCTGTTGCGGGGAAAGTGAACAATGGCACTGCATTGATCACACAAAGACCGTTCAGGAGTCCTCATCATTCCATCAGTGATGTTGCGATGGTTGGTGGCGGCAGTTTTCCTCAGCCGGGAGAGATCTCGCTGGCTCATAATGGAGTACTCTTTTTAGATGAATTACCCGAGTTCAGGCGTAGTGTTTTGGAAGTGATGAGGCAACCGTTGGAAGATCGTAAGATATCCATTTCAAGAGCTCGTTTCTCTGTTGAATATCCAGCAGGCTTTATGCTTGTTGCATCCATGAACCCTTGTCCCTGTGGTTACTACAATCATCCGGACAAACAATGCGTTTGTTCACCGGGAGTGGTACAGAAATATCTGAGCAAGATCTCCGGTCCGATGCTTGACCGCATAGACATTCATGTTGAGATTGCTCCAGTTCCTTTTGAAAAGATATCCGAGTCAGCACCGGCAGAAAGCAGTGACCTGATTCGCGAACGGGTCATTCGGGCACGTCTGATCCAGGAAGAAAGATATAAGGACGAAGAAGGCATTCATGCCAATGCCCAGATCAATTCCAGACTGTTACACCAATATTGCCACCCGTCCAAACAGGGTTTGGAGCTGCTCAAAGTAGCCATGGCACGTCTCTCTTTGTCTGCCAGAGCCTATGATCGTATTCTCAAAGTGTCGCGTACCATCGCAGATATGGAAGGAGTGGACCATATTGATGTTCACCATATTGCAGAAGCAATCAATTATAGAAGTCTCGATCGTGAAGGATGGGGTGGCTAAATTGCTGAACAGTTTTATTTTCTTCTCTACAGCTGTTATTTCGCTTCAGATATATATCTTTGTGCTACAATATAAATAACAGTCTTAATTATCCGGATATGAAACGCACAAATTATCTATCCTTACTTCTTCTGCTAACCTTGACCTTCTCAGGGTGTATTAGTTCAAAATCCATAACTGTTCAAGATGCAAATCTGCAACAAGCACTCCGTGAATTACCTAAAGTAAGCCAGGTTGCCGAAAAGGAATCCAAATTTTATTCACAGAAGTACGAACTGTATATTGAGCAACCCCTAGATTATTCCAATTTATCAGCAGGCACTTTCAAACAGAGAGTATTTGTTTACCACAGAGGTTTTGATCGTCCGGTGGTGCTTGTTACTGAAGGATATGCAGCCGACCGATATGATAACTCAGGCGATCCGTCACCGCTTGCCTCCTTACTGGGAGCCAATGTTGTGGTAGTTGAACACAGATATTTTTCCAAATCAACTCCCGATCCGCTCAATTGGGATTATCTGACGGTTGAGAATGCTGCCAACGACTTGCATCGTATTACAGAAGCACTGAAAACTATCTATCCGAAGAAATGGTTGAGCACCGGTATTAGTAAGGGCGGACAAACAACACTCTTCTACAGTACTTTCTTCCCCAATGACATGGCCTGTTCTGTGCCTTATGTCGGACCATTATGCAGTTCGGCAGCCGATCCGGGACCTTCAAAGTACCTCGAACAGATGGGAACACCGGAAGAACGACAGAAGATTCAGAACTTTCAGATGGAGGTGCTCAAACGGCGCACTCGTCTTATCCCACTGTTGGAAAAGGCTATTGAGAAGCAGGGGATGAAGATCAGAGTTTCGATGGATGAGCTCTTTGATAACATGGCGCTGGAATATTCATTTGCTTTGCGCCAGTATAATGAGACGCTGGAGAGCATGCCTTCATTGGATAGCGATGATCAGACTCTTTTTAATCATTTCGTTACGAAAGTAGGTTTTGACTTCTATCGTACGGATGGATGGAACGGTACTTTCTTTGTGCAGGCAGTTCGCGAACTTGGTTTTTATACCTACAATATCGAACCCTTCAAAGATCTATTGACGATCAAGCAGTGTGATGATTATGTACAACGCGTCCATGTGCCTGATGGCGTGAGTTACCCCTTTGATCCGAAGGTCTATAACAAGGTTGTTGACTATTTGAAGAAGAATGATCCAAATATTCTATTCATTTATGGAGAGAACGACCCATGGACTGGTGCCGCACCAAAGCTTTCTGAAGGGAAAAAGAATGCGAAAGTATTTATTATTCCGGGAAAAGTGCATGATGCGTCTGTGACTTCCCTTCCATTAGAAATGCGGATTGAGGTCGTTAATAGGATAAAGAAGTGGCTCGCTGATTAATACAAAAAAATGCATGCAGTTTCCCACTGATTTCATAGAAGAAATCCAACAGTTGTTAGGTGAGGAGGAGTCTCAAAAACTTATTGACGCACTTCAAGAAGCTCCACCTGTGAGTATCCGTCTCAATCCGTTGAAGCAGATGTTTTTACAGGCAACCGATCAGGTAGGATGGTGCGATAATGGATATTACCTCTCTGAGCGACCATCCTTTACTTTTGATCCATTGTTTCATGCGGGAGCCTATTATGTACAGGAAGCCTCTTCTATGTTTCTCGAACAAGCCATCCGTGGTATAGGAGGAGAGAAACCATTGCTCTGTTTGGATCTATGTGCTTCACCCGGAGGAAAATCAACTCATCTTCTCTCAGCTCTGCCAGAAGGAAGTCTGCTTGTTGCCAACGAGGTAATCCGTTCGCGTGCCAATGTGCTCTCAGAAAACGTACGTAAATGGGGAAGTACACATGCCGTAGTTACCAACAATGATCCTGCGGCCTTCAGTAATCTGAATAATCTGTTTGATGTAATTCTCACCGATGTTCCTTGTTCGGGTGAGGGGATGTTTCGTAAAGATACCGATTCGATTGGCGAATGGTCATTAGCCAACGTGAAGTTGTGCAGTGAACGGCAACGACGTATCCTCGCAGATGTATGGCCTGCCTTGAGACCGGGAGGGTGGCTGATTTACAGTACCTGCACGTATAATACCTCCGAGAACGAGGATAATATTCGATGGATCTGCGATGAACTCGGCGCAACACCCCTCTCATTGCCATTAGAACCTGCTTGGGGCATTTCAATGATACAGGAATACAACTTGCCGGTGCATCGTTTCTTTCCTTACAAAACCAAAGGAGAAGGCTTCTCGCTCACATTGCTCCGCAAGGATGAGGCTGAATATCGTACTGTCTCCCGAAAGAAAAGCAAGAAGAGCGTTCGGTTGCCAGATGTTCCCGGTGCGGTCAAACAATGGATTCTTACTCCCGAGGAGTATCAGTTCGAACAAAACAATGATCTTATTTCCGCTATTCCGACCTATTGGCTGGATACGATCAAACTACTCGGCGAGCATCTCAAAGTAGTTTCCTCTGCCATTGAAGTGGCTACGGTAAAAGGAAAAGACCTGATTCCCCACTTCTCCCTTGCATTTTCTGCTGCCTTAAATAAGGAAGCATTCCCTCAGTGTGAGCTCTCTTGGAAAGAAGCTGTTACCTATCTCCGTAAAGAAGCTTTTCCTTTACCCGAGGGAGTGCCAATGGGATATGTGCTGGTTTGTTACAAAGGATTTCCGCTCGGTTTTGTAAAGAATCTGCAAGGGCGTGCCAATAATCTCTATCCTCAAGAGTGGAGAATCCGCTCTTCTCATCTTCCCGAACATAACTTCACCTTATGATACGAATTGGTTTACTTTCAGATACACATGCCTATTGGGATGACCGATATAATATATATTTTAATTCGTGTGATGAGATATGGCATGCCGGAGATATTGGATCAGAAGAGATCGCTGATAAATTTGAGCAGTTAAAGCCTTTTCGCGCCGTGTATGGTAATATAGACAGTTATGCCATGCGGATGCGTTTCCCTCAGTTCCAGCGTTTTACGCTTGAAGGAGCTGACATTCTCATGACTCACATTGGCGGATATCCGGAAAAGTATGACAGGCAAGTGATCCCCATGTTTTACAAACATGCCCCCAATCTATTTATCTCAGGACATTCGCACATCTTGAAAGTGGAGTTCGACCGTCGATTCAATATGTTGCATATCAATCCCGGTGCAGCAGGAAAATATGGCTTACATACAAAGCGCACTTTGATCCGGTTTTCAATCGAAGAGGGTACCTTTAAAGACCTGGAAGTGATTGAACTTGCATGAATCACTTCCAGGTAATCGACGCTACGCCATCTAATGGAGAGATAATGATCCGTTTATAAGAAGCCTGGCAGATTTATGGATTTAGATAAATCTCCTGTCTTTGCGTGCCGATATGTCCATTAAGATCAGTACCTTCTATCTCCAGTTGGAGGTTTCCTTTCATGTAGGCACCTACCGGGAATGTGACTTCCACTTCGCGCTCACCGTTTGTCAGCAGGGTTGGATTCCAGTAAAAGATCTTTTTCTGATCGTAACTAATCTGATCGATCGGATCGGCAGGATAGTACTTTGGCACGTAGAAGTTTTTTGGAATCGAACCTCCTGGAATAGTAGCGTAAGCGATGGTGGATGATGGAGTGCCACGCGGTCCTTTCCCTTTTTTAGTGGTGATCGCAATAACAAAACCTTTCGTCTGTAATGTATAAGGATCCAATAATGGGAAATAATAGTTGTAATTAAATAGATTGTCTTTTGATGTCATGACTTCAATGCCTCTGATGTCATTACCTGCAATGGTTGAGAGTGCTAAATTGTCATAAAGACATTCCGCATCCACCTGAAAAAAGACAGTTTTGCCGTTCATGCTACAAGAAATACCTTCTTCGGATATTGAGCTTTTAAATCCCGGAACATCGCCTTTGAGAATGTCTAACACATTTGCATAGGCATCGTATCGTCCGATTTGTATGGAGTCGATTACGATGTCTGCCACTCCGCTGCCATTTTTATTCCAGGATCTTTTGATTTTCTTTCGTTCAGTCACCGTGACTTCTCCGAGCAGATGAATACCTCTTTGTTTGAGGAGGCTATCCAAATACGATTTGTTTTCTTCTAACTTATCGTTGAATCCAAGCATTAGAGAGTCCACTTCTTCTGATTCATAGAGATAATATTTGATTGGAACGATAGGAAAATCAGGCTTTTCAAATGTATTGTCGAGCTCTATGGCAAGTCCGAAAAGTCTTTTCTTCTTTTCTTTCTCAATCTGAACCCGTACCATTGAAGTCTCCCTAATATCCAGGTTTGTGAAAACGAAACGTCCTTTCGAATCTGTTCGGGATACCCTCACAATTGTATTTCCTCCCTGTACTACCAAACTGATATTTCTTTCTTGAAGAGGTTTCTCGAACAGGTCGGTTATCTGTCCTGATACCGTAAATGAGGTGTCAGGCAGATAACTGAATTTCTTTCGGGTGACCTCATTCCAGCCGTATCCTTTCCACCCATGGGTAAGCATGAGTAGATCCAGTTGTTTACAGATGCTGTCATACGGATTGTTGAAGTAATATCCCGGTGTTTCGATGAAACCTTTCAGATCCGAAGAGAGCAACATCTCCGAACGAAACGTCTTTTGAATGGAATCTACAGGTACTGTGCTCTTGTTCGTGACGCTCAAAGCAAAGATAGACTGGACATTGGTTCCATCGATTTGGGGTCTGATCTTCAATGTCATCATCTGATCTGTGTCGGACTTTATTTCCCAGTTTGCTTTTACATCAAACTTCAGTTCGTCTTTTCGGTCGATATAGACCAGCCGTTCGCAGAGCGGCTGTCCATCGGTGCTGAAGAGTGTGAGTCGGTTGATGCCCGACTTCAAGTTCTCCTTTGGGATATGAATGAGGATGCGCGACTTGTTCATCTGAATGTTATATGCCTCTTTGGTGGGCAGTCCACGAGACTCGGCAAGGAGAATAAACTTCGATTGGTTGCTTACGACACCAAGGGAGGCGCTGATTGCAACTACCAGTGTGTCTGATGTCGGTTTGGAGACTACCATCAGACCGACCCCTTCCTTTTCCACTGTCGGCAGAGCGATGAACTGGTCGTTAAACAGACGGGCGGAATACTGTTTGCCGCTGTCCGGTACCAACAGAAAGGATCCCATCCCTTTGTGCTCTGAGGCAAAGGAAACAATATCCTTGCCATCCTGATCCACAATTTTTCCTTCAACGGCTACACTTCTTCCATCGGGAAACAGCGCTTTGAAAGCCACCTTATTGGCGACACCTGCGATCAGTTTGCCTCCTTCTGGGAGAAACTGTACATCCAGTTCAAAATCCCGGTTGACTTTCTTCTGAGCTTCAAGCAACTTCTCTTCCTCTGCCTTCTGTAAGCGTTTCTGATACTGACTTTGTGAAATGAATATATCCAGACCTGGTTTTTTGGTTACGTATACAAAACTTTTCCTTTCCTGTTCTTCTGATTTTTCTCCCCAGATAGGAATAACCTTTTCGAAGCAGGTGGAATTTACGAAGTTCTTCTGCCACCGTGTATAAGCACGGATGCGGTAAAGTCCCTTTTCCTGGATGGCTTTTGTGAGCACAAACTGTCCGTTGGCACTTCCTCCTTTGAGGGTGTATTGCGCACTTTGGGTAATGCTGTTAGCTTCATTGATCAGGTCGACATAGACCAGTTGACTCTTCCCGGTGGGAAGGAGTGTGCCGGCCTGCATGACCCACACTTTGTACCAAATGGTATCATAGAGGTTGTAAATGGGACGATCTGTTTGTACATAGATCTTCTCTTGATAGTTATCCCTCATCAGAGTTGCCATGCCGGTGATCCGCTGACCCAAAGAGACCGGTTTTTTCTCCGTGATCAGAATATCTTTCGGCATATTGTTACTCCTGATGCTCAGGCTTGTCAGTACTAATGTTGCCAAAAATAGTGTGAGGAGTAACTTTTTACCGCTTAAATCTTTCATGATAGTTTGATTATATATTCATCATTACTTACCGATCCATTGAATTTAGATTAATCTCCTGTCTTTGCGTGCCGATATGTCCATTAAGATCAGTACCCTCTATCTCTAACTGAAGATTCCCTTTCTTGTAGGCGCCTACCTGAAATGTGACTTCCACTTCGCGCTCGCCGTTTGTCAGCAAACTCGGATTCCAGTAAAAGATCTCTATTTCAGTTCATTTAATTTATCCCTAATGTCGGAAACCTCAAAGTCTGTATTAACCACCATTCCCTCCTTATTAATCAGCACATAGTGAGGAATTGCACTAAATTGGAATAGCTGTCCGAGATATCTGTTCTCATCGTCAGACAAACGATACGTATTTACAAGCTCCTGATCTTGCACAAACTTATCATAGGCATCCTTAGGTGAACTACCTTCACTGGTGATAAAGACAAAAGTAAGCTCTTTGCTGTCCTTCATTTCCTCTCTGAAAGTCTTCATACTTCTGATTGATCCGATACACGGTCCGCAGGTAGTCGCCCAAAAATCGATGAGCACGATCTTCCCTTTAAAAGGATCAATGATCTTCCGGATGATATCCGTTCCCTTTCCGGGAGGCAACTCATAGGCTGCCTTCTGTACAGATGGATAAAGTTTGCGAAAAAGTCGCTCCCCTTCTTCTATCAGGAATGGACGGGTGATACTGTTATCCAAATTGGTCAGGCACTCACGTGCTCTGTCTTTATTCTCAATACCCTTCAGATTAAAGTCGAGTGAACGGGTTAGTATTATCTCCTCAACCAAATTTGGTTTAATACCAGATAGCTTTGTCATAATAGAATCCCTCAGATGATTAGCCATCTGAGTACGCATAGACCTCGCTGATTGGTTCAGGCTATCCATGTATTTCTTCATGTAACCGTCATGGTATTCCTTATATTTTTCTTTAAAGGCTTTCCCCATATTTATATACATTCTCATAAGTGAATGAGCACGAGCTGTATCCTTCTTAACAAATGCATCCGGGATTCTTCTCAATGTATCACCTGCTGCAATGTAAGCAAGATCCTCTTCTGTAGGTTCTAGCTTTAGATCTTCAAAGACATACTCCTCAAAGTATTTCTTGGGAGCCACATAACCGGCATTATTATTGACAACTTTTCCAAATAACGGCCTGCAATATTCCAATTGATTGATAAAACCACCAAAAGAATTAGATGCCAGTAGTTTTTGATCATTTAAAGGCATCTTGCCGAGAAAGCTGTAGAACTCTGACGGAAGTTCAGTGGGAAGTATATAACTCTTCAAGTTGGGATCCAAATATCTTGGCAAATCATAGTAATACTTTTCATAGCCAAGCATATATGAACCATAAGAGAGCATTATTTCATTTCTCAGGATTATTTCTGCCTGAGGGGTGATCTTTTTTCCCTGAAGCTGTTTGTCGAGATCTGCATTACAGTCTTTCAGGAAAGCCTCATTTTCCGATTTAAACTGTTCTGGAGATATCTTTGCCTTTACCTTTTCCAGTATACTGGCATAGTCCATCTTTTTCAGTGTATAGCTGTTAATATCCTTATTGATCTGAGCGGCAGGACCCACAAACTCAGTTTCAGCACCGATTATCATGCCCAGTGTTTGTCCCGGTTCAATATAAAAAGAAGTTCTTTTATGGAACAATATCATAAGTGTTTGCTGTGGATGATTCATCGGGAAAGCAGCCTCAAAGCGGCCATCCGGATAGATTTGGATAACTATGATATTCTCTTCATGTGTTAATACATTACTTGCATTAAGCATTCCGGTCTTCTCGTTTTTGAGAGAATCATATCCGACGATATACCCTACCAATCTGGCAGAGTCTCTGCAAAAGAAAGCGGAAGAGTTCAGGTCAATCAAGCTCTTGGTCTTTGCCTTCGAAAGCTCTTTCTTCATCCATTTGGTAACACCCGAAGGTACTTTTGCAGATGCTGACTCAGAAACACTATTTATTGCAGAGCTATTGAAAGCGATTGCAACAAAGATAAATGCAAACAGAACGTTTTTCATATTCCTCAAATTAATGTTTTCCACTAATACCAGTGTCGTGTTTTTGATATATTCAGATATATAACTCAAAATTTAATCTTATATTTGGTATAAGCAATTATTTTTATGATCTCTTTCGATTGCGAAGTGCAATAGTCAGATTGTGGATGAACATGGCGTTAATTGTTTATTGTTCAATATGAATAGTCTGTCTTTGCGTGCCAATGTGTCCGTTCAGGTCAGTACCTTCTATCTCTAACTGAAGGTTTTCTTTCATGTAGGCACCTACCGGGAATGTGACTTCCACTTCGCGCTCGCCATTTGTCAGCAAACTCGGATTCCAGTAGAAGATCTTTTTCTGGTCGTAACTGATCTGATCAATCGGATCGGCAGGATAGTACTTTGGCACATAGAAGTTCTTGGGAATGGAGCCGCCGAGAATAGTAGCGTAAGCGATGGAAAATGGTATTGTGCCACGCGGTCCTTTCCCCTTTTTAGTGGTGATCACGATAACAAAACCTAATATCTGATCCCAAGGACCAAATACTGGAAAATATTCGCGGTAACTTAATAGATTGTCTTTTGATGTCATGACTTCAAGACCTCTGATGTCATTACCAGCAGTAGTTAAGAGCGTTAAATTATTATAAAGACATTCCGCATCCACCTGAAAATAGACAGTTTTGCCGTTCATGCTACAAGAAATATCTTCTTTGGATATTGAGCTTTCAAATCCCGGTAATTCGCCATTGAGAATGTCTAACACATTGGTATAGGCATCGTATCGTCCGATTTGTATGGAGTCGATTACGATGTCTGCCACTCCGTTGCCATTTTTATTCCAGGATCTTTGGATCTTCTTTCGTTCACTCACCGTGACTTCTCCGAGCAGATGAATACCTTTTTGTTTGCGGAGGCTATCCAGATATGATTTATTGTCTTCTAACTTATCGTTGAATGCAAGCATTAGAGAGTCCACTTCTTCTGATTCATAGAGATAATGTTCGATTGGAACGATTGGGAAATCAGGCTTTTTATATGTCTCGTCGATCTGTATTTCGAGTCCGAAGATTCTTTTCTTCTTTTCTTTCTCAATCTGAACCCGTGCAATAGAGGTCTCCCTAATATCCAGGTTTGTGAAAGCGAAACGTCCTTTCGGATCTGTTTGTGATACCCGCACAAATGTATTTCCTCCTTGTACTACCAAACTGATATTTCTTTTTTGAAGAGGTTTATTCCATATATCGATTATCTGTCCTGATACCGTAAATGAGGTCTCAGGCAGATAGCTGAAGTTCTTTCGGGTGACATCATTCCAGCCGTATCCTCTCCACCCATGGGTAAGCATGAGGAGATCCATTTCTTTACAGATGCTGTCATACGGATTATTGAAGTAATATCCTGGTGTTTCGATGAAACCTTTCAGATCCGAAGAGAGCAACATCTCCGAACGGAACGTCTTTTGAATGGAATCTACCGGCACCGTGTTCTTGTTCGTGACGCTCAAAGCAAAGGCAGACTGGACATTAGTTCCATCAATCTGGGGTCTAATCTTCAGGGTCATCATCTGATCTGTGTCGGACTTGATTTCCCAGTTAGCCTTGATATCATACTTCAGTTCGTCTTTTCGGTCGATATAGACCAGCCGTTCGCAGAGCGGCTGTCCATCGCTGCTGAAGAGTGTGAGTCGGTTGATACCCGACTTCAGGTTCTCCTTTGGGATATGAATGAGGATGCGCGACTTGTTCATCTGAATGTTATATGCCTCTTTGGTGGGCAGTCCACGAGACTCGGCAAGGAGAATAAACTTCGATTGATTGTTAACAACGTTTGGAGTAGCATTAACTGCAACTACCAGTGTGTCTGATGTCGGTTTGGAGACAACCATGAGTCCGACCCCTTCCTTTTCGACAGCCGGCAGAGCGATAAGCTGATCATTAAACAGACGGGCGGAATACTGTTTGCCGCTGTCCGGTACCAATAGGAAGGACCCCATCCCTTTGTGCTCTGAGGCAAATGAAACAATATCCTTGCCATCCTGATCTACAATTGTTCCTTCAACTGCAACACTTCTTCCATCAGGAAACAGCGCTTTATAGGCCACCCGGTTAGCGACACCTGCAATCAGTTTGCCCCCTTCGGGGAGGAACTGCACATCCAATTCTAGCTCCCCGTTGACTTTCTTCTGAGCTTCAAGCAGCTTCTCTTCCTCTGCCTTCTGTAAGCGTTTCTGATACTGACCTTGTGTAATGTAGATTTCTTCACCAGGTTTCTTGGTTACGTGTACAAAACTTTTCCTTTCCTGTTCTTCTGATTTCTCTCCCCAGATAGGAATAATCTTTTCGAAGCAGCTTGAATTTCCGAAGTTCTTCTGCCACCGTGTATAAGCACGGATGCGGTAAAGTCCCTTTTCCTGGATGGCTTTTGTGAGCACAAACTGTCCGTTGGCACTTCCTCCTTTGAGGGTGTATTGCGCACTTTGTGTAACTCTGTTAGCTTCATTGATCAGGTCGACATAGACTAGTTGACTCTTCCCCGTGGGAAGGAGTGTGCCTGCCTGCATGACCCACACCTTGTACCAAATAGTGTCATAGAGGTTATAGATAGGGCGATCGGTTTGTGCATAAATCTTCTCAGGATAGTTATCCTTCATCAGAGTTGCCATACTGGTGATCCGTTGACCCAGTGTTATCTGCTTGTCTCCCGTGTAGCTATCATCGGGCAAACGATTGCTCCATCCATTCAGATTTGTCAGGACAAAAGTTGCCAACATCAGTGTGCGGAGTAAATTCCTACGGCTTACATCTTTCATGATAGCTTGAAGTATATTGTTTATTACTTATCTATCCTTTGGGATCAGGTCAATCACCTGCCTTTGCGTACCAATATGTCCTTTCAAGTCAGTGCCTTCTATCTCCAGTTGCAGGTTTCCTTTCATGAGTGCACCTACCGGGAAGGAGACTTCCACTTCGCGCTCGCCGTTTGTCAGCAAAGAGGGATTCCAGTAAAAGATATGCTTTTGATCGTAATTGATCTGATCAATCGGGTCTTTCGGATAGTACTTTGGTACATAGAAGTTCTTGGGAATGGAACCGCCGAGTATATCTGAATAATAAACCGACGATGGTATGCTGGTACGTGCTCCTTTTCCCGCTTTGGTGGTTATTACAATAACGGCACCACTAGTCCGGCCATCGTCACCGAGCGTTTGGAAAACTTCAAAAATAGAATTACTATTGTAATTAGCAACATTATCGAATGATGTCAGGATTTCAATACCCCTGACCTCATGGCCTACAATGCTCTTGAGTATTCCATCTAAATACATCAACCAACTGTATTCTGTGGGATAGAATAATTTATCCCTAATAAGACATTGTGCATCCACCTGAAAATACACAAGCTTTCCGTTAATGCTATAGTTATCATATTCGTGGAACTCATTGAATCCCTTAGCGTCTCTTAATGTCCTGTTGCTTTTTTCAAATCCGGGAACTTCGGCTATAAGGATATCTATCACATTGGTATATGCATCGTATCGTCCGAGTTGAACAGAGTCGATTACGATATCGGCGCCGCCTCCATTCTTATTCCAGGACTTTGGTATCTTCTTTCGTTCAGTCACCGTGACTTCTCCAAGTAGATGAATCCCTTTTTGTTTGCGGAGGCTATCCAGATATGATTTGTTTTCCTCTATGTTGTCTTTGTATCCAAGCATCAGAGAGTCGACTTCTTCTGATTCATAGAGATACTCTTTGATTGGAATGATAGGAAAATAAGGCTTCTCAAATATTGTATCGAGCTTTATGCCGAGTCCGAGGGTTCTTTTATTCTTTTCTTTTTCAATCTTCACCCGTACCATTGAGGTTCCCCTAACATCCAGGTTTGTGTAAAGGAAACGTCCTTTCTGATCTGTTCGGGACATCTGCACAATCATTTTCCCTCCCTGTACTACCAAACTGATTTTTCTCCCTATAACAGGTTTGCCGAGGAGGTTAGTTACTGTTCCGGAGATAGTAAAGCTGGTGTCCGGCAGATGAGTGAAGTTCTTTCTTGTGACATCATCCCATCCGTATCCTCTCCATCCATGAGTAAGCATGAGGAGATCCAATTGCATGCAGATGCTGTCATACGGATTGTTGAAATAGTATCCTGGTGTTTCAATGAAACCTTTCAGTTCAGAAGAGAGCAACATCTCGGAGCGAAAAGTCTTCTGGATGGAATCTATCGGCACCTGATTCTTATTGGTGACACTCAAAGCAAAGGCTCCTGGGACAGACTTGCCGTAGAGTTGTGGACGGATCTTCAGCGTCATCATCTGATTCGTGTCGGACTTGACCTCCCAGTTTGCCTTTACATCAAACTTTAGTTCGTCTTTCCGGTCGATATAGACTAGTCGTTCACAGAGCGGCTGTCCGTCGGTGCTGAAGAGCGTGAGTCGGTTGATGCCCGACTTCAGGTTCTCCTTTGGAATATGAATGAGGATGCGCGACTTGTTCATCTGAATGTTGAATGCCTCTTTGGTAGGCAGTCCGCGAGACTCGGCAAGGAGAGTAAGCTTTGATTGATTGCTTACAATGTTTGGAGTGGCATTGACTGCGACTAACAGTGTGTCTGAGGTTGGTTTGGAGAGAACCATCAGTCCTACCCCCTCCTTTTCCACTGCCGGTAGAGCGATCAGCTGGTCGTTAAACAAACGGGCGGAATACTGTTTGCCGCTGTCCGGTACTAATAGGAAGGATCCCATTCCTTTGTGCTCCGAGGCAAAAGTCGTTGCCTCATTTCCATCCTGATCTACAATTGTTCCTTCAACGGCAACACTTCTTCCATCAGGAAACAGAGCTTTATATGCCACTCGGTTGGCTACACCTTCAATCAGTTTGCCCCCTTCGGGGAGGAACTGCACATCCAGATCGAACTCCCGGTTAACTTTCTTCTGTGCCTCCATCAGTTTTTTATCCTCTGCCTTCTGTAAGAGTTTCTGATATTGACCTTGCGTAAGAAATTTATTGACTACGTAAACAAATCGTTTATTTGCCAGTTCCTTATACTTGTCTCCCCAGATAGGAATAATCTTTTCGAAGCAGCTTGAATTTCCGAAGTTCTTCTGCCACCGTGTGTAAGCACGGATGCGGTAAAGCCCCCTGTCCTGAATGACTTTGGTAAGCACAAACTGTCCGTTGGCACTTCCTCCTTTGAGAGTGTATTGTGCACTTTGGGTAATCTTGTTTACTTCATTGATCAGATCAACATAGACCAGCTGGCTCTTCCCGGTGGGTAGGAGTGTGCCTGCCTGCATGACCCACACCTTGTACCAAATGGTATCATTAATACTATAGATAGGGCGATCTGTTTGTACATAGATCTTCTCTTGATAGTTATCTCTCATCAGAGTTGCCATTCCTGTGATCCGCTGACCCAAAGATATTTGCTTGTTTCCTGTTTTAGTACTGTCCGGCAAGACATTGCTCCATCCATTCAGACTTGTAACGAACAAGGCTGCAATGACGAACAGGAAAGAAATCCTTTTGTAATGTAGTGCTTTCATGGAATAATAACCACATTAGGTATAAATATAGATTTAAAATCATGTAAAAATATGTATTGTATTTTAATAATCAAAATAATATTAGATTAATATTAGTGAAACATACATGATGGTGGATTTTAGAAGGGTCAACAGCCACGCGAAGAGGAGTTCGTTTTTTACACTCATTTGGTTGGCTTTTTTATGGTTATTACTGAAGAATCACTTTACTGAGGATATATACTCCGGTAGTGTCTATACTTAGATGCAGTAAATGTGCAATAAAGCTTTGTCGGTTATACTTCTCTGTTGTTTTTTTGAATTTCGATTTTAAGTTTAGTAAAAAAGTACTATTTATCTACACCATCTACACCGAGAACTGCCTCTCAGTATACTGTATGGCATGTAAGAAACTTCAAAAAAACATTGCTCCGCATAAATTGCATACAGTTTTGTTTGCTAAAAGTCCATTTTGTAACCATTTTGTATACATTTCTCATTGAAAATGAGGTGTCCGTACCCTCAAAGTCTGTCCCTTACCGTCATTGCGGGCTTGACCCGCAATCTCCAGGGTCAAGCCCACAATGACAGCCGCTCCTAACACTAAATCATTTGGAATCTGTGAATCAACCAGAAGAAAAAGTCTTTCGGTCAGGGTACATAAATAGCCCAAACCGTAAGATAAGACACAGCAGGAAAGATGCATTTCTTGTCCTGTGCCACGGAATAGCTATCTTGTGCCGCAAAATAGCTATTCCGTGGCACGAGACAGCTATCCCGTGCTTCAAGATGAAGAATGAGTCAAGACATGGTAAACTATACTACTTGAAAAAGAATACTTTTCTTCCTATCAGGGGGCAAAAGATATCAAGCAAGAAATGGAGGATATTCACGGCTCGGCGCAAACATGTGCTTTTAATGAGCAGACAAAGAATTGATCTGTGATTATTCACCCTTGGGCTGATAGCAATCCAGTTTTCAGTTGTTATTTCGCAGCTTTAGTCGCTTTAGTCGCCTTCACCCCTTTGCTCCCTTTACCTCCTTTGGCAGGTTTGGTAGCTTTAGCCGGTTTGACAGGTTTGGTAGCTTTAGCAGGTTTGGTAGCTTTGACAGGTTTGCCTCCTTTGGCAGGCTTGGTCCCGGCTTCTTCAATGATTTGTTTGCATTCCTCATATGTAAGGAGAGCAGGTTCATTGGAACTCTTGGGTATTTTGTAGTTTTCCCCTTTGTAGATGATATATGGGCCAAAGCGGCCGTTGCAGATTTCCAGTTCAGCATCTTCAGCAAACACCTTGATCTGTTTCTCTTTTTCTTTCAGACGTTTCTGGTCAATCAGTTCGATAGACTCTTCCAGTGTAATCTCAAGAGGATCAATATCTTTTGGGATTGAAACAAATGCATTGTTGTGACGGATATAAGGGCCGAAACGTCCTACTCCGATCGTGACTACTTTCTCTTCATAGCTACCTACTTGTCTGGGTAGTTTGAAAAGCTCCAGAGCCTCTTCCAATGTAATAGTTTCGATGGATTGATCTTTCTTTATGGAGGCAAACTGTGGTTTCTCCTCATCTGTGCCGGCACCAATCTGCGCCACTGCTCCGAATCGACCGATCTTGACAGATATAGGACGACCGCTTTTGGGGTCAATGCCGAGCATCCGTTCGCCGACTTTATGCTCGGTCTTGACAGCAATAGCCTCTGTTACTGATTTATGAAATACTTCGTAGAAATTGTGGATGCACTCTTGCCACTTGATTTCTCCTTCAGCAATGCTGTCAAAGTCTTTTTCTGCTTTGGCGGTGAAGTTATAGTTCAGAACCTTTGGGAAAGATTCCAGAAGATAGTCGTTGACTACCATTCCTATATCTGTAGGCACGAGCTTTCCTTTCTCCGAACGGTGGTCTCGGTTTTTATCTTTTCTTTTATCTTACCACCTTTCAAAGTGATTTGGGTAAAAGATCGTATCTCTCCTTCGCGCTCCCCTTTTTCTACGTATTCGCGTTGTTGGATTGTAGAGATGGTAGGTGCATACGTTGAAGGGCGACCGATGCCGAGTTCTTCCATCTTGCGCACCAGACTTGCTTCTGTATAGCGTGCTGGAGCTTGCGAGAAACGTTCGGTAGCAGATATCTGATCCATCTTCAATATTTCGCCGATATGCATTGGAGGCAGGGTGGAATCGTTTTTTTCATCTTCTCCATCTTCATCGACAGATTCAATGTACAATTTCAAAAACCCATCAAACTTGATAACCTCTCCGGTAGCAGTGAAATGCTCGTTTCTGGAGGATATTGCGATAGTAGCTGTAGTCTTTTCAAACTGAGCTTCACTCATCTGTGAAGCAACTGTACGTTTCCAGATCAGTTGATAGAGATTCTTCTCTTGTGTATTGCCATCTACATGTGGCATTGACAGATTGGTAGGGCGGATAGCCTCATGTGCTTCCTGCGCTCCTTTGGTCTTGGTCTGATAGTTGCGCGGCTGTGAATATTCCTTTCCCATCGTTTCTGTAATCACTTCCTGAGCCGAATGAATGGCAAAGCCGGATAGATTGACGGAGTCAGTACGCATATAGGTAATCTTTCCTGACTCATACAATCGTTGAGCAATCATCATCGTCTGCGAAACCGAGTATCCCAGTTTGCGGGCAGCTTCCTGCTGCAAAGTAGAAGTGGTAAAAGGAGGAGCTGGAGATCTTTTACCCGGTTTGGTTATAAGATCTTCTATGGAGAAGGAGGAAGCATTACATCCGTTTAGTATTTCAAGAGCCTCTTCTTTGGTTTTTGGCCGTTTGTTCAACTCGGCTTTTAGTTCGACAACTTCTCCCTCTACAGTGCCGGGAAGTAGGAAAGAGGCAACAATACGGTAAGAAGGTTCGGAGTTATAGTTCTTTATTTCGCGTTCTCTCTCCACAATGAGACGAACGGCTACAGACTGAACGCGTCCTGCAGATAAAGCCGGTTTAATTTTCTTCCAAAGTACAGGAGAGAGTTCAAAACCAACAATACGGTCAAGTACTCTACGTGCTTGTTGTGCGTTGACCAGGTTATAATCAATGAAACGTGGGTTTTCAATAGCTTCAAGTATCGCAGTTTTAGTTATTTCATGAAAAACGATACGTTTCGTGTTGTCTTTGTTCAGATTGAGCACCTCATGCAGATGCCAGGCTATTGCTTCCCCTTCACGGTCCTCATCGGAAGCGAGCCATACCATGTTGGCAGTGGAAGCTTCTTTCTTCAGATCATCAACGAGTTTCTTCTTGTCTGCAGGTATTTCATATATGGGATTGAAGTCATTCTCTATGTCAATGCCCAGTCCTTTCTTTTGTAGATCACGTATATGACCGTAGCTTGAGAGAACCTTAAATTCTTTCCCAAGAAACTTTTCTATAGTTTTGGCTTTGGCAGGAGATTCGACTATCACTAAATTCTTTTGCATCTTAGGTTCCTTTATCATTTGGCGGGCAAAAGTAGCAAAAAAAACAGAGTATGACGGCTTATCGGACAATAAATTATTAATTCTTAGGGGATAAAGAGTTTTTACCCCCTGAGAAATTGGTTAGAAACGATAGCTTGCTCCAAGCATGAATCGAATTCCTTGTGTAGGATATCCCTGATAAATCTCATACTTTTGGTTCAGAATGTTGTTGACTTCTCCCCATATTGAGAGTTTGTCAAGTAGTGCATAGGAAGCATTTAAACTTAGTTCGCTGATATCTTTCATCTCTTGTACTAAAAGCACGGAGTTTGTAGGAAAGTTCATTTCCAATGCTTTTCTTTTTGCACCCAGATAATAGTTCATTGAAAGATCCAACTTTGGAATAACGTGAGTGCTTGCAGTGATAGTCAGTTCGGAAGCCGGTTTATTAAAAGGCTTTGATCCAGCGATAGTCAGTCCGGAACGATAGGTCATGGCATCATCCGTGAGATCCGTCTCTTGATTATTCTGAATGTAAGTGACTGATAAATCTATCATCTTCTGATACTGGTAGCGGACAGTTCCTCCATAATAGAAATTCTTTAAGTCTGCATATACAGGATATAACTCACTTCCGCTGTTGGAGTCAATGAGGTTGGTGGCATAATAATGCTCATTATTTATTCCTTCATATCCGATTAAAGGCTGAATAAAGAGTCCATTCAAAGGAGTAATCTTGAATCCTAATTCGCCATGAAACAGTGTGCGTGAGTCTTGAATTCGGATATCAGGTGATACATAGAGGTTTTCCCTAGCGATGTTTGTTAAAGAGTTTTCATTAATCTGACCTTTCATGAAGCCGTATAGCTGGATCTGTTTTAGCAGATTTAGTTCTCCTTCGATGTCTGGAGTCAGGAAAGCTTTCTTTTCTTTGTTGAACGAATAATTGGTTTTAAATCCACCGCGCAGATGATACTTATCCGTTTTGACTTCAATATACGGATTGAGTTGGGTGAGGGTGTAATCGTTCAGATCTTTCCTGCTGTAATCGAAATTATAATTACTCGTATTGCTGTAGATGTAGTTGGACATGACTCCATCGATACCAATCACAATATTGTCCTGGAAGTAAGAATAGATTCCTGCTTTTGTCAGGAAGTGGTCTTCTTTAAAACCGTCTTGTCTCAATGCATCAAACTTGTTAGAGAGCGTGTTGTATCCTGTGCGAAGGTAATAGTTAAATCCTTCACGTACAATGGCAGAATGAATACCGACATTCAAGTCAAATCCAAGTTGCACCTGATTTGAATGCTTTTCGGATTCAAAGATAGGATCGCGATAATAGTTATCTCCATAGTAATTAAATCCTCTTTGAAAGAAACCACCATCAGCTGTTAGTTTGAACTTCTTGAACTGATGCCCATAGTCCAAAGAGAGCTCTTCTTTGTTTAGTTTCATCTTTGAGTCTTTATCACCCTTGAGAAGATGAACATCTCCATACGTGGATTGGTGATCGAGTCCGATATAGAGATTGTCTTTGGAAGTAGACAGGATAGAATATCCGGCTTGAACAACGGTATTGAGATAGTTGCCGGCTCCTAAACGAACAAAACCTTTTTCATTTCCTGTTGAGTTGTCTCTCGGAGCAATAGGATTAAGCACCGGAAACTCAGCTTTCGGTTTGACAGGGATAGAGAAACGGCTATATTCGATAGCCGACTTAATTACTTTTGGCTCGGTCACTGTTGGCAAAGAATTGATTTTTCCAGCATCCCGAAAGATCGGATCAAACTCTTTTTCCAAGGTCATTTCCCTGTTCAGACGAGTGGAGTCTTTTTTTGACTGAGCATTGGCAGTAATGCTGCACAATCCTGCAAGAAAGAGAATAAGTATATTTTGAGGTCTCATTATTGTGCGGTATTTGTTTCTGTTTTCTTTTCGTTATTCAACTTTGCCAGACGCGTTTTGATCATTTCGGCAATATCATCCTGACCTTTGTAGCTTTCTTGTAAAGAGCTCAGGTATTCCTTAGCCTGAAAATTGTCACCCTTCTTGACATAAATATCAGAAAGAAGGATGAAACTGCGAGCCATCCAATATTGATGTGGCGTATTCGTTTCAATGAACGCAAAGATCGTTTTTTCTGCTTCATCGAGATTGTTCTTTATATAATATACATTCGCCAACAAGAAGTTAGCTTCTGCTCCATATACGGTTCGGGTCTCTTTGACGATCTTCTTTAAGTCGCTGATTGCTTTCTCTTCCTGACTAAGAGCTAATAGTGACTTTGCCCGGATATAATAAGCCTCTTGTCTGATTTCAGGAGAAGCTTTGGTATCATCAATCCAGGCAGTGGCAGCAGAAACAGCTTCCTGGTGTCTATTTAGCAAATGCGTGCAACGCAAGATACCCAGCTTTGAGGCCTCTAAGTTTTCTTTCTTCTCTGCTTTTGCCTGCAAGCGGTTAAAAAAGCCCAGTGCTTCTTCGTAGTTTCCACTGGTATACGTGATATCTGCGCATTGAACCAGTGCATCTTCTGCAAATTTATTGCTGCTTTCGACTACTTTCCTATATTCCTTCAAAGCATCTTGCTTTTTGTCACTGGACAGATATATGTTTCCCAGATAGTAATGAGCATTTGTACTGAAAGATCCCGTCGGAAAGTTTTGCAAATAATTTTCTAAACTTCGTTGTGCCTTCGTCTTGTCACCACGTATGAACAATCGTTCGGCAGATAGATAGGTTAATGAATCCTCTTCATTAGCATTAAAGTTCCCATTTCCATCTATTGTGCGGATATATGAAGCAAACTCATCAATCTTATCTAGTTCCATGTAAACACTTTTCAAATCTTCCATGGATACTTTTGCCTCTTCGCTGCCAGGGTAGGTACTGATTACCTTCTTGTATGCAGTTATTGCTTCGTTGAGGTTGTTATTATTGAAGTAAAGAAGACCGATTTGGTTTCCGGCTTTGCGGCTCAGATTACTCTCAGGAAACTTGTTCATCAATTCTTGAAATACCCGTATCGCTTCACTGTTTTTCTCCTGCATGACATAGGAACGTCCTTTTTCAAAGTATGCGTCATCCTGATAATCCGATTTGGGATAGTTGCGAATCAGCTGGTCCAGAAGAGCAATCTTCTTGTCATATTCTTTTTGGAGTCCTAATACAAATGCGCGTTGATAGGTGGAATAATCTCCTGCTTCCGGATGGTTGGCCAATGCCTTGGCATAGAAATCGTCAGCAGATTGCCAGTCCCGTTGATAAAAGTAGCAGTCTCCGATACGATTGAGTGCGTCGGAATAGGTTGGCTTTGCATTCTCTGAAGCGAAAGTGACGTATCGGTTGAAATAAGTCAATGCATTCGTTATGTTTTGTTGTTTAAAATAGGAGTATGCCATGTTATAATGAGCGAGAGGGAAGTATTCATTATCAGTCGATTTATTCGTTGAGAAATAGGATTGATAATCTTTTACTGCGGCAGTATAATTCTCCATACGGTAATATGATTCCCCACGCCAGAAGTAGGTCTCCGCCTTGACTTGCTGATTGTAATCTCCATTCTTCAAGCTTTCATTGAATTGTTGAATAGCAGACTGGAAATCGGAGTTCGCAAACTTCTGAGCTCCCAATTGAAACAAAATGTTTTGCTTGGCCTGGAGTATTTTTGTACCGGGACGCGAAATTTTACTAATTGAAAGCAATGCGGCATCATAGTTCTTTGTCGTGAGATACGTATCAACCAGATAGTCATTCACCTTATCGGCATATTTTGAGTTTGGAAACAGATTCAGGAACTTCTCAAATACGACCAAGGATTCGTTGAAAGGAGAGAAGGAAGTCTCGTGTATAATCAGTCCGTAGTTATACATTGCTTGTTCCTTGACTTCCTGATCATAATCGAATCTGGATGCAGCCTGGAAAGAGATGCGGGCTTTGTTTTTGTCTCCTAGTTTTAAGGCAGATTGTCCGATGAGCAGATACGCGTTTTGTGCCACTGCATCATTGCTATTGACTGCCTTGCTTAGATTTTCTATTGCATTGCTGTAATCACCTTGATTGTAATAGGCAAGTCCAAGGAGATACATGTCGTTTGTCAATGGATTACTATTCAGTGACTTGTATTTCGTGAGATTCTCGATGGCTTCGGTGTTATTCCCTTGATGAAAAGAAGACGCTCCGATGATTCGGTAGACTTCATCCATAGATTTGTGCTCAGGATAACTCTTCAGGATACTTTTCCCGAGACTAATAGCTTCACCATACTCTTTCTGAATATATTTTATCTGCATGGTGTATAAAGCAACGTCCTGTTCGTATGCCGGAGCATTTTTTACTTGACTGAACCCCTCCAGTGCATCACTGTAGTTAGCCTCGCAATAATCAATGTATGCATTGTAGTAGGTCGCATCTTTGCGATACTGTACACTGTTCTGTTTCAGTAGTTTGAATAGGTTGGACGAAGTCTTATACTCTTTCTTCTGTAAGTATGAATAAGCAGATCTGTAGAAGAAACTTTCTTGCTCATCCGAAGAAAGCTGATCAATATCAGTCTCATCAAACCAATGGATGGCATCGGTATAGTTTTCTTTCAGATAATAGGACGATGCAAGCAGATATTTCAGCCGATTGGAGTGAATAGTGACAGGATAGTCATGCATATACTCCTGAATCTTCTCACCGACACCCTCTTTATTCAGTTCTGTTGCAGCGTAAAGCATCATGAATTTTGCTTCGGCAACCAATGATTCTTCTTTACTTTCCTGAACAAAAGTACCCAAAGAGTGGATGCTCCCTTCATAAATTTTCTCATTAAAAAGAGCTTTCCCGGTTTCAAACAAGGCATTGGGATAAATCTCTTTTTGATTGCTTTGTGATAAAGCAGGAGCTGTTATTCCTAGAAATAACAGCCCGCATGCCATAAGTTGTTTTCTCATACGGATCTATTTATTTGGACAAAGATATGTTATTCTGTCCGAACGAGAAAAGAACGACTGCTAAATTGTGCTACAAAGAGTGCTCTTTTTCAGGCTTCTGCGAAATAATTTTGCAGTTCCACTTCCGCTTTATGATCCGAATTGTCAAAATCACGTAGTAATTCTCCTTTTGACAGTAACAATATCCGTGGACAAATATGGGTGACATGACTGAGATTATGACTGGATATTAGTACGGTCGCACCTGTCTCCTTGCAGTAGTTTGAGAGGATTGTTGTCATCAGAAGCTGAGAAGAAGGGTCCAGAAAATTAAATGGCTCATCCAAAATCAGAAGGTCCGGTTGTGAAAGGAGTGCTCCGATGATGCCAATCTTTTGTTTATTTCCGGCAGAGAAGTCGCGGATATACTTTTTCTGTCCTAATACTTCTTCGGACATCAGTTTGGAATAACTCGCTAATCTCTCTTCCAGATCCGCTTTGCCGATGTTGTATAGTTTGGCAATAAAGGCAAAATACTCTTCCGGAGTAAGAAACTCTATAAGGAAACCGGAGTCAATAAATGCCCCGCATCGATCTTTCCATGCTTCTTCTTTACATACATCTTCATTGTCGTAACTTACGCTTCCGCTGTCACCTTTTATAAGATTGAGCATCAGACGGAATAGCGTGGTTTTTCCGGCACCGTTATTTCCAACGATACCAATCAGCTCTCCGCTGTTAATTTTAAGTTCCTGAATGTTCAAGGCTGTTTTCGTCCCGAACGTTTTTACTAAGTTTTCGATCAGTATATTCATCGTTGTATTTTGTTTTCTGTTTTTATTTTCTGAAAGTAGCGGAAATGTTATACATCTTCTTTACGAAGCGCTTATAGATGAAGTTAAGCCAGTATTTGGACAGAAGGACTGAAAATAGTCCGAGGACTATGATGACACCATATACTTTCGTTTCTCCAACATTTTGGGCCAATATTCCAATTAGAAATACTGGTATCATGGAGACAAACGCGAGTGTTGTCTGATAGCCGGACATTGTTGAAGAAGGTTTTTCTGTTAGTTCGATACGTCCTTTCCCGAATAGAATGGAAATCAGATCTAGTATTGATTGGATGCCAATGACATAAAAGATGGCACCCAGCCAAACCCATATAGAGGCATATCCTAATACGATCATGGGAATAAAAGCAAGAGACATCACGAGTGTGCCACATACATAGAGACTGTATTTAGCTTTAAGCAGCGAAATGATGGCTGAACGATGCATCATCAAGAGATCAAAGAAGGTGGATTCAAGAGCAAACCCAAATTGAGTGAATGTTTTCCCGAAGAACTGCATGCCAATGACCAGCCAGAAGAAAATGAAGAAGACCATACCACTGGTTTTTCCATTGAAATGGTTGACTTGCCAATAGGCCATGACTGTAAATCCAATCAAGCCTATCAGCACTCGTTTGATTTTTCCGCTGGTCAGTAGTTTCAATTCGAGAATCATAAACTGTCCCACTTCGCCAAACTTATCCAGAAATCCAAATTGCAGATTTTTCCCGTTCTGTATCTTAGACGATTGCTCAATCTCTTCCTGCAGACTTCGGTTTACCACCTGGATGTTTAGCCGGTAGAGTAGGAAAAGAACGGCAAAAAGAGCACCAAAAATAAGCACGTTTCCATTAAAAAGTGCCAGACCCAGATTGATAGATAATTCCTCAAAGCTACCTGTAAGCAGTTTGGCTGTGCCTCCTATCAAAAGAATCAGAACATAAGGAAAAGCTTCCAGGATTGGGTAGTTAATCTTTGATTTCTGGATCAGAAAGGTCAGTAGGTTGTTTGTAAGGATCAGTAAGGTGCAGCCAAGAAATAATAGCAGGGCTTGCTGCACAGTAAATTTACCTGAAATGATATTCTGAATAATAAAGGGGAGTATCAAAGCATACGGATAATAGTTGAATGGAGCGTAGAGTGACCGAAGCTGCAGGAAGCGACAGATAGTCCTTTTCCTGATCGGAAGACAAAGGTAGGTTGCCATTTTCCCGCCCGGTGAATGCTGAAAGAAGAGCCTCATGATCAGGTCGGCCACTAATACATAGAGGATATATGCGCTGAAGCTCTCGATGATACTTCTTTCGGGATAGAGCTTTCCAAGAAAGTGACTAGCCAACATCCCATAAGAAAAGAGCGAGAGAACCACCATCACGAGCGAGAATCCCATAAAGAAACGAGCTGTCCGGTTAGCGCCAAGCATCGGACTCCTGCGCATTTCTTTGAGATAGAGACGATTTAATAATCTAAGTGTCATTGTTTTGGTATATAAGTTTATTTAATGAACGAATTTAGGGAGTCAAGATTTATTAATTTCAGAACACCATTCGTTGATTCCGTTACTCTATCAGGCTGCTCCGATGATTTTATTAAACTAAAGATCTTGCGCTCAGGATCAAAATATACCTTATCAAATCTACGCAGAAATCCACATGTGATGACTCCCGCACCTCTTATCTCTTTGTTTGTCCCAAAGGACTTTTCAGATGGGAATGCTTTACGATATGTGCTGTCCTTTTGGATCACTATAAATGAAGTAGGTGCCATAAAACCACAGATGTTGAGATCTTTAAGAAAGTATCCAAATAACTCTTCACCACCAGAGTATAAAGAAACTTTTTCAGAGATCTTCTTAGAATATGATTTTAAGTAGTTATGCACTGAATCTAAATCTGTGTTATCCCAGAGAGCAAAGAATAAATCTGGCAATAGGCATTCTTTGTCAAACCAAATGCCCAGGCATCCGGAATTAAAAAGAAAACGTTCTTGAATAGTATCGTTAATAGTTACCTTACAATACGGGATTGTCTCAGAAGAAATCAGTTCAAGTTCGTATCGTTGCTCCTTAGCTCCTATCTGTATCGTTTGTTTCTTTTCAGAGATAATCACTGAGTCTTTCTCAAAGTCAATCAACCAGCTATACATACCAATGATATCCCCACCTAATATACCATCCACATCCTGGACGTTGTTGTTAATTAGAAGAGACTGTTTGATTTCAAAGTCCCCCAACTTTAAGGATGCTGTTTCCAAACAAAATTGAAGTTTGGTTTTTTCCGAACTCAAGGAGTCGAAGTCTTTTTTCTCGCTGGTGGAGTCCATCTCAATACGATCGACTGCTTTCTGTGATATAGAAGAGTGTGATGATCCGGTATCCCATAAAAAATGGAATACATTGCCTTTTATTTCTATAGGAAGTACTATTCCCAATGATCTAGCAGGAATCAGGTTCAATCTTGTGGATCTTTTATTATGAGTTGAAAATATCAACTCATAATAAAAGAAAGTGGATACTGCTCCCAGAATAATATAAATCAGAAGAAAGAGGGTGCTTTTCTTTATTGGTTTCATGATTTCTGTTGTTTTTGAATGAATGTATGATATAAGTTATTTAGCTCTTCCATCGAAATATTCAACAGCTTTATATAGTTGAACATTTGAGGAAGGTTTTTTTCGATGAACTGTTTCTTCAGGTATTCCGTTGCTTTATCTTTTGAATGATCGGCAACGAATAATCCGATCCCCCGTTTGTTTACGACTAGTTCCATGGATTGTATATGTTCGTAAGTTCGTGCGATTGTATTGGGATTGACCTCCAATTCGACCGCCAGTTCGCGCACACTGGGGATTTTATCCCCGGTGTTCCAGACTTGAAGAATGATCTGTTCACAGATCCATTCCACTATCTGAAGATAAATGGCTTGTGTTTCGCGGAAGTCCATATTATTTTACCTCCTTTTCTTTAAGCAGATGATAGGACGCAAGAACTATGATCGACGTGAGTAAGAAACTCCATAAAATAGAGACAGGTGAATTAGATAACATGGCAATTCTCCCATTCAAATACTCTGCTTCTTTTGGTCTAATAAGCTCTTTGAAGGCATCCCAGGTAGGATCAATAAAATAGAAGATAGCAGTAATAATCGCTATGCAAGTAAAGGAGTAGATAATTGTGGCTAATACTGTTTTGATCCAGGGACTCCGCTTAAAAAATAAGCCTCCCCAAAGAAAAAGAGTGGGTGTCGTAAAAATAGATCCGATGATTGAGATCCAACCAATTCCGAGCGGATCTATATTGAAAAATATCAAATGATAAGTTCGGAAGAAGGGGAATGTTGATAAGAATGCAACTGAGTAGATGAGCATATAAATTAGCGTGAAAGCAACGATAGTTACTAGTATTGCACTAAGCAGCCGCTCAATCGGATTACAAGGTAATGACAGTGCAAAAATATTTCCCGGTTTCTGTCGAAGAGAACTAAAATAGTGAACCGACAGGATGGAGCTAATCAGATACATACAACTTATTTGCATCAGGTATTGGAAGATTTCTCTTTCCTTGCCGGCTTCCCCATATCGTTTGAACAACAAGAGGCAGCAAAATAGAAATAAATAGAGAGCAATGGAAGAAATAAGTAACGTCTTCTTATTGCGATGATAATACTCAAGTATCAAAGAGTTGACTCTATGAAAACTAAAGGATTCTATTTGTGAGAGGAATGATTTCATAGCTTTATTTATTAGAGTTGAATAGTTGATTGAATTTTGCATGTTGAGCGATAATGCCATTAAACAAAACTTCGAGATTAATCTTCCCTTCTTCTTTTGATTCGTTTGGAATAATGCCGATGTGTCCGGTAAATGATTTCTCATAATATAAAGTCTCATTCTCGGCCGGTTTCGTAGCAAAAGGAACAAAGCTTATCTCTTGAGCAATTTTCGAGATAGATTCATTTAATAGAAGTTTGTTTTTGGAGATGATAACCAGGTGATCCAGCAGATTTTCCAGATCGTGCACTTGATGCGTCGAAATGATGAAGCAGCGTTCCGGAGTAGCAGCCGATGCAATCAATTTACGTAATGTCTTCTTCGACGGAATATCCAATCCGTTGGTTGGCTCATCGAGTAGCAAGATGCGGACATTGGATGCCAGTCCGAAAGAAAGAAGTACTTTCTTCTTATTGCCATAGGATAGTTTTTGCAACTTCTCTTCCGGGTTGATTCCAAACTCTTTCAGATAAACGTCAAATTGCGCGAAAGAGAATGCTTCGTAAAAGGGAGCATAAATCTTCATGTAGCTTCGTGTTGACAGGTCCGGCAGGTCAAACTCTTCCGGGATAATGTACAAGTTGCGGAAGTATTTATAGCTTCTCTCTTTGCTGTTTATACAGTCAATAACGCAATTGCCTGAATCAGGGAATAAAAGTCCTGCGATTATTTTCATCAAAGTACTTTTGCCTGATCCGTTTTGTCCGAGCAGTCCATAGATCTGTCCGCTCTTAAACTGGATGGAAAACTGCTGATAAAGGTTCTCTTTAGGAGCGTATCCGAAGGATAAATCATTAATTTCTACCATGTTGTTTAATGTATTACACTGTTCTAATGAAATAGTACACCGCAAAGGTAAAGCATGTTTTCTAAT